>JAZNND010000034.1:0-40262 GCA_045580085.1 Eubacteriales bacterium | reverse complement strand
GGTATTATATCATAAACATGCCGCAAAATCTTCGATTTTGTTCACGGAAGCATAACTTCCGTCTTGCGCACCGCGCAAGCGGCATATTTCCGATGGTATCCGCGCACGCGCTTCGCGCGAGTCGTCGCACAAAGTGCGACTTTGGCGGCATTGCCGCCTGCGGGTATTATATCATAAATTCGATATTTAATCAAGTGAAATATTCGCCTTACGGCGAATGTGAAATAATTCACTTCGTGAATTGTGAAATATTGCTCTCGTTGGTCGCAATGGGAACTAAAATTCGTTCCTTCACACGCCGTAGGCGTATTTCACTCGTTCCGCAGGAACGAATTTCACTGAAAAAAGACATTCGCTTTTGCGAATGGCTTTTTTCTTGGCAGGGGCAGAAGGACTCGAACCCACGACACCCAGTTTTGGAGACTGGTGTTCTACCGACTGAACTATACCCCTATAAGTGATATCTTTTGATGACTTAAGTATTGTAGCACAATTTTTTCGAAAAATCAAGTCCTTTTCTCAAAAAATATCAAGTTTTTTGTTTTTGGCCTTGCATTTTATCGCCTTTTTTTATAAAACTTTTCGGTGGGATACCGAAATAACGGCAAAAGGCTCGGGAAAAAACAAAAGGATCGCTGTATCCTACTTCAAAGGCGACTTTGGAGACTGAGTATCCTTGCAAAAGGAGGTTGCGTGCGTGCGTAAGCCGCACCTCCATTAAATGACTTTGCGTGGTTTTTCCGTAGTTTTGCTTAAAGAGAGCCGAGAGATACCGTGGAGTGATGCCAAGCCGGGTTGCCAAGGATGCTATGGTAATGGATTCGTGAAAGTGCTGTCGGATATAGAGTTCAGCCTCTTCGGCATAATTTGATGTTGTTTGAGGACGGGCGAATAGCGCGGCATACATTTTGTAAAGGATAGAAAGAAGAAGATAATCTTCCGCATCGTTTGCGCTTTTCATAAAAAGAAGAGGCTGAAATAAATCCGCAGGCATCGAAAAAACAGGTGAGGGAAGATTGGTAAGCTGTTTGCCGGCTTCTCCGCGAAAACCGATCCACCCGCTATGCCACGGGTCATCTTTGTCGGCGATATATGCCGCTTTGTCACCGGGACAAATCAAAAAGCATTCTCCCTTGGTTACAGGATAGGGGACATCACCCATGAAAAGCGTTCCCTTACCATGAAAGATATAGTGAATCACATAGTAATCCCAGTGAGGGGTATAAAGTATCGGATTTTTTGATTGGGTATGACCGTATTTAACAGGGACAAGGTCGCAAGGGTGAAGATCTGACAGATGCGTGGAAAGGACATGCAATTCTTTTTTCATAAAAACATCATGCCTTTTTGCGCAAGGCTTCCTTTCGTTGTAGAACTTGTTGTACATTTTGCAATGTTTTTTGGATGAAATGCAATGGACTTTTGTTCTAAAAAACAGTAAAATGAAAATGTGTATTAATTCGATGAAAATCGGATAGCATTTTGCTTCGTTGTCATTATAGCATAAATGTTCTCAAAATGCAATTCTTTTTTTCGGATTATTCAATGCGCAATGTTATGCGGTGCCGAAAATTATATTGTAATGTATCGAAAAACACGACTGCTGAAAAGGAGACTGTTATGTATTTTCCCCCAATGGCGGAATGCCTTTTACCCGAAAGTGAGGATATTATGGATCTTAATCTTTTCCTCGCATCTACCGAAAACGACGAGACCGATAATGAAACAAGCATAGACGATCTTCTTGGCGGCTTGCTTTGATCGCTCTACTATGAAAGGATTTTACTATGAAAAATCAAAAAAGTCGTAAAATAAAACGCGTGTTTGCCATGGCGGTTATGATCGTGATGCTGCTTACACTGCTTGCAATATTGACTTTTGCCGAAGACAGTACGCAAACCAATATGGAGAATGTCCTGACTTATGACGGACTTTCCGCGCGTGTCAAGGGATATGGCGGCATTCGTTCTGTCTATATGGTTGACAAGGACGCTGTATCGTCATTGGAAGAGGGCGGTTATTCCGTTGTTTACGGTGCCGTAATGGGCATTGGAAACTATAAAGGGCAAGCTATCAATACCACCCGTTCTCTTGCCGTGAATGGTGATTTTTTGAACGGCTATACGGCAGCGAATGCCAATGCCGCCGCCGTTGTGGTTTATGCAACGGGTGAGCCGTCTTATGTGAACGGAAAGCACTTAGATAACAGCAATACCTCTTTTGCCTATACTACAACCTATGCCGATGCCAGTGCCGAGAAATACGGCATTGAGCTTGTCTATGCCGGCTTTGTTGCCGTAACGGACAGCGAAGGCAATCAGACGGTTTTGTACGATTATGCGGAAGGCACTCTCTTCGGTGCTGAAAACTCTACTTACGGTGCCGCGACCTCGGCACTGGAACTTTCGCGTTATTTCGTCAATGATTACAGCAAGAGTCAAGTCAAGGCCTACTATTATAATCAGTGTGAGACTCTTAGAACCGTGCTTAATACTTGCGGTGAAGCGGTGCGCGATGTGGAAGAACCCATAATCCTTACTGCCATAAGCGAGGCGGTTTCTTTGCAAAAAGCGTTGCCGCAGACCTATGTCACCGCCGCCGGAAGTGCTTATAAAATGGCGGAATATGCGGATTATACCACTTCTATCATTTCTAATTATTCTACGTCGGGCTCTGCTTATAATGACCGTCCGCTTCCCGTAACGCTCTCTTGGACGGCCTTGGGAACCGAAACCCTTACATATACCGTGACACTTGCCACCGATGCTTCGTTCACCAAGAATGTTCGCACCGTTTCGGCGAGTGAAACAAGCGTGGATGTTTATAATCTTTTGACGGGTACCACCTATTATTGGAAGGTAAAAGCTGTCACTGCAGACGGCTTCTCTTACGAAAGCTCCGCTTCCACCTTTGAAACGGCAAACACTGTTCGTTGGATCTATGTTGACGGCGTACGTAATGTGCGCGATATCGGTGGATGGAACGGGCTCAATCAAGGACTCGTTTACCGCGGCAGTGAGCTCAATCTTGTTGGCTCACACGGCCTTCAGATCACCGATGCGGGCGTTAATATGATGGCGAATGTACTCGGCATCAAAACAGATCTTGATTTCCGTGCCGCTGATCAAAACGGTGCTTACGGTACAAGCTCACCTCTTGGAAGCAGTGTTACTTGGAAAAACTGTGCGATCGGAAACTTCCTTTCCGCATTTAATTCCTCGTATGCCGAGACTATGCGAACTTTCATCGATTACGATAACTATCCCATTTATATGCATTGCTGGGGCGGCGCGGACCGTACGGGTACGGTTGGTTTTATGCTCTCGGGCTTGTGCGGTGCTTCTGAGGAAGATCTTGCCATTGACCTCGAGCTGACTTCCTTTGCAATCTTCGGCTACCGCTACCGTTATGACAACGGCGCATACCTTTACGCCTCCACCGTGGCAAGACTCAAAACATACAGCGGTACCACTTTGCAAGAAAAGTTTGAAACTGCCTTTAAGGAAGCCTATGGTTTTACCGAGGCTCAGATTTCCAATATTCAAGCCATCAACACGCAAAGCGGAGCTGTCTACGATTTTGCAGAGGAGGAAAACGGTGATATCTCCTATAACAGCAAGGTCGATGAAAGCTTTACCTTCTCCTTTGTGATGCGTAATTCTACCGATGTTGCCTCGGTCAAGGTTGGGGGTGTTTCGCTTGATTATTCCTTCGATAATGAAAATTCTTGCCTGACCGTTTTTGGTGATAAGTTGATCGAAAACAGTGTGCTTGCCGGTATAGGTACCATTACATTTGATGATGGCGCAACACTTCGTTTTTATTTGGAAACAGATCTTGCCACCGAAATTGCCGATAGCATTCTCGCGGGCGATTACGCATTACTGATTGAAGGCTCGGATGCCCTAGCGGCAAACGGTGAGGTGACTGTAAATTCCGACGGTTCTTTTGAGATTCCCGCTGCCATCGCCGCTGCACTCTACAATGCAGGTTATGAGAGCGTAAGCGTTCGTATTCCTGCGGGTGTAACATACACGGTTTATGATAAAGCAGGCAGTCTTCTTTCGGCTGTAACAGTTTCCGGAAATGGTGTATATACCGTTCCTCTCAATAATGGCACTGTTGTATTTTCTACCGAAAACGCAACAATCGTTTTGAGCGAGTTTTCCTTTAACAGAGTCGGTTCTTCTTGGGTAGATGAGGTCTCGGGCGGTGACTATAAGGCATTCTTTGGCACCGGAACCAACAGCATCAGCCAAGCCGGCGATCCTATCTTGGATGTCACAAGTGCGAATTTCACCGTTTCTACCAATAATATAGCTAAGCTCACAGCTCTTGGTTATACGCATATTACCTTTACCGTGGATGTCACTTTCGCCGACGGTACAACCGGGTGCTGTCTTGCTATTCGCCACAGCGGCAAGAGATACGAACAGCTCTATTCTGCCTTGACCGCTGTTGATGGAAGAGTGATGGCAACGGTTACTATTGCGCTTAATGATACCACAGGGCTCCAGTTGATCACTCGTTCTTGCGAAATTTCGGGCGATAAGGTCATCACCACCAGCTATACGGCTGTTGCTGCCGATTCCTTTATTATTTCGGGCGTTTCATTTTCCAAGAGTGGCACGGAGGGCGCACTTGATAACCATCCCGCACCCGATCCCAATGAGGAATACGTCAAGGGCGTGAACGGCGGCGCGTATGATACGCTTTTGCCGACCGGAACTCTTACTGAAAGCGCGAACGGAGAGCCTATTCAGATTATTTCGAGTGGCAATTTTATCGTGAAAGAAGCGAATCTTGCTAAGGCAATTGCTGCCGGATATCAATTTATCACCTTTAAGGTCAAAGTGGAATTCGCTGATGATGTGACCGAGGGCTTCATTTGTGTACGCATGAATGGCGTAAAGTATGAAACCAAATATACCGCCTTTACAACGACTGACGGAGTGATCTATGCTCTCGCAACGCTTCCCATCGGTGCCGATACTACGACACTTCAGTTTATCTCCCGTGCGGATTATACCGTGGACGGAAAAGTAAACACGGGTTCACACGACCAAGTGACCGCTACTTTTACCTTCTCTGAGATATCATTCCTTAAAAACGGAACAGAAGGCGTCACTTCCGTTAAATCGGAGCCGACGGATGCAGAGCGTTTGGTTAGTGGCGAATGGAATCTTATCATCAGCAATGAATCATCCGATTTTATCTTTATAGACGGTGCAATCATTAAAAACACAGGCGTCGCTCAGTTGAATTTCTCGAACGCGATGCTCGAAGAGCTTCGTGCCGCAGGTTATACCAAGGTAACCTTTACTATGTCAGCCGAAGCGGATAACCTTGGCAGAATCGTGTGCCGTTGGAAAAACAGTAGCGGTGCTTGGCAGAGCTCGATCAATAAAAACGATTTGAATCCCGCCACAAACGGCGCGACTAAAACAGTGACCTTCGACTTAACCGAGGCAACCTCCGGCTCCGGCTGGTACATCGCCTTCCAAGTGCAGAATCCTTCCACCGCCGTTATTTCGAATAGCACTCTCACTCTTACTGACTTTTCTTTCTCGTAATATTATTTAAAAGCTACCGCCCGTCGGCGGTAGCTTTTTCTAGGGAGATATACTTTTTCGCTTGACTTTTCTGTTTTACCCATGTATAATTATATATAGGTATAAAACAGAACGGAGATGCGCATGAAAAGACAATTTCTTTTAAAATTCAAAGAAGCCTTAACCTCGGTTTTACCGCTTTCGGTGATCGTGGTGCTTTTGAATTTTACACCCCTCGTTAATTTTTCGGCGAAAGAAATTGCTGTTTTTTCTGTTTCCTCACTCCTTTTGATTGTCGGCATCGCGCTCTTCAATCTTGGTGCGGATCTTGCTATGACGCCTATGGGAGAGCACGTTGGTGCAGGTCTTACCAAAAGTAAAAGTCTTTCTTTGCTATTGCTCGTTTGTTTTGCACTCGGCTTTCTGATTACCGTTGCGGAGCCCGATCTTACCGTGCTTGCCGAGCAGGTCGAAAAGGTCATGAATCCCTTGCTTCTCATCGTTTCTATTGGCGTTGGCGTAGGGCTTTTCCTTGTAATTGCTATTTTAAAGATCGTCTTTAAGCTTCAGCTGTCATCCGTTCTTATGTTTTTCTATATGCTTCTTTTTGCCCTCGCGTCCCTTGTGATGATGAACGGTAACGAAGCTTTGCTGCCTTTGGCTTTCGATTCGGGCGGTGTTACAACAGGTCCTATCACCGTTCCTTTCATTATGGCACTCGGTGTCGGTATCGCGTCTACCGTCGGCGGCAGAAATGCGGCGGAAAACAGCTTCGGCTTGATTGCTCTTTGTTCGGTCGGTCCGATTCTCGCGGTAATGGCACTCGGCATTTTTGCGAAAAATTCGCTGGAATACCCCCCTCCCGATTACGGCATTGCCGATAACATCTTTGGGGCGTTCCTTTCCTCTTTTGCTTCGGTTGCCGCAGAGGTTCTGCTTGCTCTCGGTCTTGTTGTATTTTTCTTCTTTGTCATCAATTTCCTGTTTTTGAAGCTCCCGAAGAAAAAAATTGTGCAGATCCTTGTCGGTGTTCTCTTTACCTATCTTGGTCTTGTCGTTTTCTTGGCTACGGTTCATGTCGGCTTTACGCCCATCGGTTATAAAATGGGAAACAACTTGGCGCAAACCCATCCGGCACTCCTTGCTGTAGCGGGGTTTGTCATCGGTCTTGTGGTGGTTCTCGCCGAGCCTGCCGTTCACGTTCTTACCAAGCAGGTTGAGGATATCACAGACGGCAATATTTCCAAGCGTGCGATGCTTCTCGCCCTTTCCATTGGTGTGGGCGTTTCCATCTGTCTTTCCGTTTTGCGTATTATTTTTGATTTTTCTGTCCTTTGTTATCTTATTCCCGGTTATTTCATCTCGCTCGGACTTTCTTTCTTCGTGCCGAGAATGTATTCTGCCATTGCCTTTGACTCGGGTGGCGTTGCAAGCGGACCTTTGACTTCGACCTTTATTTTACCTTTCGCCATCGGAGCTTCCATGATGCTCTTTCCTGACGGCAGCCGCGTTTTGTCGGGAGCCTTCGGCGTTGTTGCTATGGTTGCCATGACACCGCTTATCACCATTCAGTTCCTTGGCTTCCGTGCCATTGTGGCTAGGCGGGTCAGAGAAAAAATCGCCATGCGCCGTATTCTTACGGAGAATGACGATCAGATCATTGAATTCGTATAAGGAGGGGGATCAATATGGGTAGAATATCCATCAGACGTGCGCCCACAGCTGCGCAGTCTCCTTACAAAAAAACCAAAAACCCGGCGCTCAAAAAGCTGAAGATCCTAATTACGGTTGTGGACCGTAGCAAAGCCCTCTTCTATACCGATCTTCTCGAAGAGTTTGAGATCAATATGCAAACTGTGATTTACGGAAAAGGTACTGCCGATTCTAAAATGTATCTCGGTCTTGTGGAGAGCGATAAAGCAATCATTCTTTCGGTCTTGCGCGAGGATAACGTCAAAGCGGTTTTGGAAACGCTGGAAGAGAAATTCGAAAAAGTAAAAGGCGGAAAGGGAATAGCCTTTACCGTCGGCATGAATAGCTTAATCGGCGTATCGGTTTATCAATTCTTAAGCAACAACACGACCGCACTCAAAAAGGGAGAATAAGCCATGGAAAAGTTTGAAGTTGTTTTTTGTATTTTGAATAACGGTTTTTCGGAACACGCCATGGATGCCGCCCGCGCTGCCGGCGCACGCGGCGGTACGATCATGCACGGCAGAGGTACTGCTTCCAAAGACGCCGAAAAGCTTTTTAACATCACCGTACAACCCGAAAAAGAAATCGTGATGATACTTGCCGTCGAAAGGATCAAGGATGCGGTTTTAAAGGCATTGTACGATGCGGTGGGTGTAAATACCGAAGCGCAGGGCATTGCCTTCACCCTTCCTGTAGAAAGCGTAGTCGGTATCGGCAAGCGTGGAAAAAAGGCGCAATCGGATGCCGATGCAAAGGATGCGAAAACGGAAGAAACCGAAAATTAAATGAAAATGGGCTGTCACTTCATTCTCAAGAGCGACAGCCCATTTTATCAGCGTTTTAATTTTTTTAAGTTTTGATAGATCATGAAAACAGAATGCTCAAACCAAATCAAAGAGAGAATCTGCAACAAAATACATATCAAAGCAAGACTTTCGAAAAACAGCGAAAAATAATAGATCAAATTGCCCATGCAAAGAAGGATCCAAGCAGAGGAAAGCGGAGCCGCGCCGATAGGCTTGCCAATGCCCATTTCATATTCTTTGATTCCTTCGGTAAATTCATAGGTCAAATAAAGGGCGCACAGTGTAGCGAGAATATCCGCTATCATATCCACAAAATTGTTCATGCGGAAGGCTACAATGTCCATAACAAAAGTAGCAATGCCCCATGCGGCAAGGACCGTTGCCGAAATGCGAACGGGGAAAAAATGATTGCTCTCTTTGCCAAGTGTGCGGCAAGCAAAGAGAATCAGGATGTAACCGATAAAATCGGGAATAAAATTGATGGTGGCTGTCCCAAATGTCATGGGAAAATCCAAGAAAACAAAGAGAAAGCCGATAAAAAACAACAGCATATCAACGGAAGAAGAAGAACCAAAAGATAAATGCGGCAAAGATCACGCCTGCGCCGATGGGCAAAACATAGTCAAGCCAAACGGATTTGGATTCTTCCTCGTTATCCTCCTCCTCATTTTCTTTCCATTCCCTTTCTGCTTCCAAGTCCTCTTCCGTAATCTCAGCAGAGGTCTCGCCGGCTAAAACACCGCGCAAAGCATCCATTGCATCGGGATCCTTCATGTTCTCGGCGCGCTCCATGATCGCCGCTTCCGCTTGCGTTTTTTCTTCGGATTCTTCCGGGGAGGTTGCGAGGTCCAACAACTTTTCGCATTCCTCGCAAAGCGGCTTTTTTGAGCCGTAACGATTGACAAATAAAATGGCGGGTGATTCCGCTTCAAATTTTATATTGCATATGGCACAAGTATTCATTGTGTTTCCTCTTTGGTCTTTTCAAAGGAACGGTTTCCTTATGTATGCGTATATTCTACCACAAAAAGCAGGATTTGTCAATACTTCGTTTTTTCTATTGCAAAAGCGCAAAAAATGTGATACAATACAAAAAGACGCCGCTTCGCACAAAACGCAATGCGCATGCGGTTGGGTGCTTCTCTTAATAGAATGGCGAATAAAAAAATCGATGTAAAATACAGGAGAGAAAGGAGATTAAAATGAAGCTCATCATTGCTGAAAAGCCCAGTCTTGGCAGAAACATTGCCTCTGCCATTGGCGGAATGTCTGCCAAAAGCGGCTATTTGGAAGGCAACGGATATCTTGTTTCGTGGGCATTCGGTCATCTCTTTTCTCTTTCCGATATCGATCATTACGCGCCCAATCCGGACGGCTCGCGCCGATGGTGCCGAGAAACGCTTCCGTGCATTCCCAAGCAGTTTGACTTTGAGCTCCGCCGCGACAGCGACGGAAAACGGGATGCAGGTGTGGAAAAACAGTTCCGTCTTTTAACCGATCTTTGCAATCGCCCCGATGTGGAAGCGGTCATCAATGCGGGGGACGCCGATCGCGAGGGGGAGATTATTGTCCGCCTTTGCATTGATCGTGCGCTCAAGTCTCCTAAGCCGATTTACCGTCTTTGGCTCCCCGATCAAACGCCCGAAACGGTGCGCGCGGCTTTGAGCGAAATGAAAGAAGATAAGGAATATGATCTTTTGGCGGGCGAAGGCTACGCCCGTACCTATATCGATTGGCTCTACGGTGTTAATTTCACACGCTATGCAACATTGCGCAACGGTTCGCTGCTCCGCGTGGGCAGAGTCATTGTTCCCATCGTTCGCGCGATTTATGACCGTGATATGGCAATCGCTCATTTCGTTCCCGAAAAATATTACGCCCTTGTCAGCCGTGCGGAAACCAACGGGGAAACGGTAGAATTAACAAGTAAAAGAAAGTTTCCCAAAAACGATCTTGCCAAAGCCGAAGAAACCGCGGCTTTGTATAACCAAACGGGAGCAAGAGTGGTTTCCGTGAAAAACAAAAAAACCACGCTCGCACCGGGAAAGCTTTATTCGCTCTCTAAACTGCAAAGCGTGCTGGGTAAAAAATATAAAATGTCCATGTCGGATTCCCTTGCCATCGTGCAAAAGCTTTATGAGGCAGGGTATTTGACCTATCCCCGTACCAATTCCGAGTATTTGGCTACTGCCGAAAAGGATAAGATCAAGCAAATTTTGTCCGGTGTTGCCAAGCTCGGTTATCCCGTTGCATTCAAGGATGGGAAAACCATTTTTGATGACAGTAAGATCGAGTCTCACTCTGCGATTACTCCTACCTACAAAATTCCAAACCCCACATCCCTCAGCGAAACGGAAAAGCAGGTTTATTCTACCGTAATGCGCCGTTTTGTGGCGGTCTTTTGTGCGGAGGAATGTACCGCCGCTAAGACGGAAATTAAAATCGCTGTCGGCGATCTTGAGGAGTTTGTACTCAAAGGTATGTCTATTTTGACACCCGGTTGGACCAAATACGACGATGCCTCGCAAAAGGATAAAATCTTGCCCAAGCTTTCGGAGGGGGATGCCGTCAATATCGACTTCAAACCCACCGAAAAGGAAACCTCGCCTCCAAAGCATTATACCATAGAAACCTTGAACCAATACCTTAAAAATCCTTTTAAAGAGGAAAAAGCCGCTGAAAAGGAAAAAGAGGCTAATGGAGAAACGGATGACGACAGCGAGGAATACCGTGCCATGCTTGAAGGTGTCGAGCTCGGTACAGAAGCCACGCGCACGGGCATCATCGACAACGCGCGCAAAAGCCGCTATATCGAACTGAAAAAAGATGTTTATACCATTCTCCCCGGCGGTATTCAACTCATTGAGGCTTTGGAGGATATGCAGATTCGCATGGATAAATATAAGACATGCGAGTTGGGAAGAGCACTCAAAAAAGTGTTCCGCGGAGAGATGACGGTGGAGCAAAGCGTTGATTTTGCCGCGCAAGAGATCCGCCGCATTTTCGAAGGTGCCGCCGCGGAAACGGATGGAATAGGATATTTCGGCGATGTTGTGGGAAACTGTCCTCTTTGCGGCAAAGAAATGCACCGTACATCCTTTGGGTATGGGTGCAGTGGATACAAGGAAGGGTGCAAGTTCTCCGTGAAGCAAAAGATCCTCGGTAAGCTTATCACAGTCGGAACCGTCAAGACGCTTCTTCAAGAAGGGAAAACACCCGTTCTTGATGGCTTTGTTTCGCAAAAAACGGGGAAGAGCTTTTCAGCATCCTTGCGGCTGGATGCCGGCAATGTCGTCTTTGATTTCCCGCCTCGCAAAGCGGGCGGTCAGCAGAACCCTGTGGCATCTCCTGCAGGTGAGGAACCGCCGCCACCGCTTTTTTATTGAACAACTTTTACGCTTTTACATAAAAACGGCAGTCTCGATGAGACTGCCGTTTTTATATCTTTAGAAAGATTCATTTGAGTTTTATCCCGGTTGCGGGAAGCTCAAGAAAGTTTTTCTTCGTTCCGTCCAATCAGTTTGCAACGTAAGGAAGAAGAGCCATCTGGCGTGCACGCTTGATAGCGGTCGTCAGATCACGCTGATGCTGTGCGCAGGTACCGGAAACACGACGGGGAAGGATCTTTGCACGCTCGGAGATGAACTTGCGGAGCTTTGCAACGTCCTTATAGTCGATCATTTCTGCCTTTTCAGCACAGAAAGCGCAGACCTTCTTACGCTTGTGATTGGGACGAAAAGAACGTTGGGTATCATTTCTATCCATTTTCTTTTATCCTCATTATTTCATATTTCTCACTAAAAGTTTGTTTTGCGCGGTGAGTGCACACAAAACCGATGAAGATCAGAAGGGGAGACTGTCGTCGCCGCCAACCTCTTCAAATTCAGGGGTAGAGCTACTCTTGTAGCCGGGGGCACCGTATGCTTCGGGAGAATAACCAGAACCGCTGTTGTTCGCTTCAGAGGCACTCTTGCTTTCTACAAAAGAAACCTCATCGGCAATAACCTCGGTCGCATAACGTTTATTGCCCTGCTGATCCGTCCATGTGCGAGTCTGCAATTGACCGCAAATGAGGATGGGCTTGCCCTTCTTAAAATACTTGGAAACAAATTCCGCGCGTTCTCTCCATGTGACGATATTGATAAAATCAACCGTTTGCTGAGCCGAGTCAGCGTTGCGGCCGGAACGGCGGTTGATGGCGATGGAAAAACTGCAAACCGACGTGCCTTGGGCTGTTTGCTTCAGCTCGGGGTCTGCAACCATGTTGCCGATCAAAATAACTTTGTTGAAGCTTGCCATGTTACATCCATGCCTTTCTTTGTTTTTGCTGATTACTCAGCGGTCTCTTCGGTTGCAGCGGGAGCAGCAGCCTCGGGAGCCTTTTCGAGCTTGAGAGTCATCGAACGCAGGATGGCATCATTGATGCCGAAGAGACGATCGAGCTCATCGGGAAACTCGGGTGCAGCGGTAAACGTGACAAGCACATAGGTACCCTCATTCACTTTGTTGATGGGGTATGCGAGTCTACGCTTGCCCCACTCATCGATCTTGATGATCTCGCCGTTTTCGGCAATCAGAGTGGTGAACTTCTCGGTTGCGGCTTTGATCTCTTCTTCGGTGAGAGAACCGTTTACCACAAACAGAGTTTCATAAATGCAAGTTTTCTTCTCCATTTTCTTAACCTCCTTTTGGACTTTTGGCCGCTTGCGCGGCAAGGAGATGAGCCGTCTCCGGCCCAAATCACCAAATTATTCTACCATACTTTTTGCACTTTGTCAATACGACCTTTTAAAATTTTTATTTTTTTAACAATTAGGGAACCTTTTTGCACTTTTGACGGTTGACTTTCCCGAAAGAGACGGGTATAATAATAGAGAATTTTTTATGAGGAAGTGATATCGTGATCATTGATTTTCATACCCACGCTTTTCCCGATGCCATCGCATCGCGTGCCATTGCATCGCTTGTAAAGGGAAGCGGAGGTGCCTACCCTCCTTGCTCCGACGGAACGCTCGGCGGGCTTTTAAACAATATGGATGCCTTTGGGATCGACGTTTCGGTTCTTCAACCGGTTATCACCAAAGCGAGCCAACTCCGTTCTCTCAATGAGTGGGCGAAAAACGCCGAATCCGATCGAATCATTCCTTTTGGCGGTATTTATCCGCATACCGAAGATTATAAAGCAGATATTGATTTTGTGGTTTCTTTGGGCATTCGCGGCTTGAAATTTCACGCGGAGTATCAGCATTTTATCGTGGACGACGCGAAGATGCTCCGTATTTATGATTATGCTTTTGAGCAAGGTCTTATTGTTTTGCACCATGCAGGGTTCGATCCGGCGTTCCCACCGCCTTTCCATTCTTCCCCCGAACGCTTTCGAAATATTGCCCGAGCCATGCGAGGAGGCACGTTGGTTGTCGCACATCTTGGTGGGCAAAAAGAGTGGGATGGTGTGGAGCGATACCTCGTTGGGGAAAACGTGTATTTAGATACTTCCATGGGATTTTCTTATTACGGTACCGAGCAGTTTATGCGCATAGCTCGCGCACACGGAACAGATCGCATTCTTTTCGGTACCGATTCTCCGTGGAGCCGCGCGGATGAGGAGCTGCAAGCGATCCGCGCGCTTCCCCTTGCCGAAGAAGAAAAAACGGCAATTCTCGGCGGTAACGCCAAGCGTATTCTCGGTTTATAAATCACTACTTGCATGTAAAAAGCACTTATGCCTTTTTTGGGGACATAAGTGCTTTTTTGAATATTATACAGAACCGTCCGAAGCACCGGACGTGCCGTCGGATCCGTCACTTGCATCGACGCTGTCTTTCTCAAATCTCTCTATTTCATCGGCAATACGCAAAACATCTTCAAAGTCATGTTTCGCGTAAATGTCGCTTGCAATCGGCAATTTCTTTTTTGCCAGACGGTGTGCCAAAAGGCTTCTCACTTCAACATTCAGCGTTGCAAAGATCGGAACAGCGAGAAAACCGCCGATGGGGCCGAAAAGTGCGAAGCCGATGATCACAAGCACCGTGGAAAGCCCGTAAGAAGGGCGAAGCTTCTTTTGTATGAAAAGGGGCATAAACAAACGGGATACAAGAATTTCCGTTGCGATGAGGGCAGGGATAAAAATGAGAGATTTAATCGGTGCCAAAATCGCTACAATAGCCGAGGCGATCACAACCCCAAACACGGTTCCGATGGCGGGGAAGAGTTGGAAAAGGAACAGAAGAATGACAAAAACCGAGAAAAGCGGTATTTTGAAGATCCAAGAAAACACAAACACAACGGCGGATACGATGAAAGAAAAGGCAATTCGTGCGGAAGCAAATGCGCAAAAGTCCATATAAAGGCGTTTAAAGAAAATAACGAATTTAAGCGCGAACTTTTCAGGAAAGATCGCCACCACGAGTTTGCCGCAGATCGCGGAAAGAAAACGGCGAGAAGCCAACAGATAAACCGAGATGATGAGCCCAAGGAAGATATCGGCAAGCTGTGAGACGAGGCCCGACGCAAACGCAAAGAGTGCGGAGGCGAGTGCGCCTGCGTTTTCGGTATTCAAAAACGCATTTTGAATATGGGCTTGCAAGCCTTGAATAATGTCCGAAATCAGTTGGGAATTACTTTCGTCGAAAGAGGCAAGCCATGCTTGAAATTGGGGAGACGCGGTTGAAAAGTTTTCGGAATATTCGCGAACCAGCGCAGATATGCTGACATAGAGCTCCTTGAAATTGCTCGAGACAGCAGGGATCAAAAAACGGACGGAAACAAAAAGTACGGCAAGTAAAAGCAAATATACCGTCGCGATAGAAAAAAGCGAGACCAAAAAAGGATGTTCTTTTTTTCGGCAGAAAACTTTGCCGTACAGTCGGTCAAAGATCTTGACAAAGGGTAAAAGAATAAGCGCAAAGGCAACAGCATAGAAAAGCGATGCTATTTTTCCGATCAGATCACCGAGCATGATATAAAACTGACCGAAATTAAGACCGAGCAAGAGAAAAACGATGGTGAAAGCGATCACCGCCAAAGCGTATACCGCTATGGTGAAATATTTGGAATTTAACGGTTTCATCTTCGTTCCCTCCTTTACTTCGGATTTTGATCCGATTTTTCTTTTTTGGTGCGCAATGCTTGCAGCTTACCATGCAAGGTGTGCCTGCGCGGTGCCGCTTGCGAAGCGAAAAGCTCTTCGTATTCCGAGAGGGCGATGGAACGCCCCTTCTTTTTAAGCCGTGTATTGGTAAAATCGCGTACCAGCATATACAGTACGCTGAATATGGGCGCGGATAAAAACATACCGATGATGCCGAACAAACCGCCGAACAGTGCAACGGAGACCATAATCCAAACAGGCTTTAGGCCTAAGATTGAGCCGATGACACGCGGTGCGACAATGTTACCGTCGATCTGCTCAACACCGAGACAAATCACGATAAACCATAAAACCATAGCGGGGTTTTCCGTCAAAATCAAAATGCCGCAGGGGATTCCGCCGATGTATGCACCGACCACAGGTATGAAGTTGGTGATGACCATGATGACGGCAACCAAATAAGGATACGGCATGCCGATGAGGGGCAAAATAATGAGATAAATGGTACCGATAATCAGAGCTTCCACGATCTTTCCGACAAGATATTTACCAAATGTATGATCGGCGTAGGAGATCACGCGTTGCAAAAAGTGGCAAACACGGTTGGAAAATACCGCAACGGAAAAACGGCGGAAGGCTGTTGAAATGGCATCGCGGTGAAAAAGAATTGCTGCGGAAAGAATGATACCGATGAAGATTTTATAAGTCGCACTGAGAATGCCTTGCAAAAGCGTAACAACGAAAGAAACAAGAGAAGAGTAATAGCGAGCAACGGTTTGCGCCAGATTGTCCAAAGCATCGGTGGGGATGCGATAGTCTTGGATTAATTTAGAAATCCAATCCTCAGCCTTCACAAAAATATCTGCTAATTTCATGCCGAGATTGCCGGTATCGCCCGCCAATGCCGGTAATAAGAAAAAGATAAAGAGAAAGACCGCGGTGAATACAATGGCAAAGGAAAGCGCGATGGCGCAGAGCTTGGTGGGCGTTTTTTTCTTGAAAAGCCTGTAAAATAAAATTTCAAGCCGCCTGACAAGCGGGCGCAAAAGATAGGCAAATACACAACCGAACAGCAGCGGCGAAAGTGCTTCAAAAAAAGGCGCGGTTGCCTCTTTAATGGCTGTAAAACGGAACAAGAAAAGCGTGACAGCAACCGTGATGGCGCAAACAGCACCCGCATAGAGTGCGATGGATGTATATCGCTTGTTTGGTTTAAAAGGCAACATCGAAACTCCCTTCTTTGCCACTTGAGAGCAAAAATATCATTCTTTAGTAGTATAATACAAAATGAATGATTTTGCAAGTGGAAAAGCAGTTTTTTTCAAAAAAACTTGCAATTTTTAAAAATATGCGCTACAATATAATAAAAATCGCCAAAAACGAAAAGAAAGAACGCAAAAAAATGGAAATTAACGAAAAAGCTTATGCCAAGATCAATCTTTTTTTAGATGTCACCGCCAAGAGAAAAGACGGATTTCATGAAATATGTTCGGTTATGCATACGGTTTCTTTGGCAGACACGGTCTCCGTTAAGGTTGATAAAGCAGAGTATTCCTGCATCACTTTGCATATGAAAAACACGGATATCCCCGCAGATGAAAGAAACCTTGCTTACCTTGCCGCCGAGGCATTTTTGGACAAAACAGGCAAAAGTGCCGCATTGGATATCACTGTTGAAAAATATATTCCATCCGCCGCAGGTCTTGGTGGCGGCAGCAGTGATGCCGCCGCGGTTCTTCGCGCACTCAATATGGCATTCGGTAATCCGCTGTCTGTTCATGAGCTTTGCGCCCTCGGTGCGACGCTCGGTTCGGACATTCCTTTTTGCATCGTTGGCGGCACCCGTCTTTGCCGTGGCAAAGGGGAACAGATGAGCGCATATCCGATTGATGATGCCTATTTTGTGATCGTTCCGCCCGTTGCCGCTAAAATGGAAACACCGCGTGCTTATCGCATGCTCGATGAAGCGTTTGATAACTATGAAAATGAAAACGAAGCTTTACACGATGCCCTCTTTTCCTTCTTTGTCGAAGATCCCGTGCTTGGCATGTATAACGTCTTTGAAAGCGTTGTCTTGCCGGCTTCTCCCGAAACGGATGAGGTGCGTCAAGAGCTCTGCCGTCTCGGTGCCAAAGGCGCAATGATGAGTGGAAGCGGCACTGCCGTCTTCGGTGTGTTCGAAACGGAAGAAGAGGCAAACGCCGCAGCGCGCGAGCTTCCGGGTGCTGTGGTTTGCACCGGTATTCCCGCGCTTTTGTAATGATCAAATAAAAAAAGGCTTTTCTCCGCAGAGAAAAGCCTTTTTTTATTTAGATATTGCACCCAACATCCGAGATGTCGATCGGCTTGAAGCCGAGCGCGAAAGCAGGAGAAGAGGGAGAAAGGGTGAAATTTCCATTCTCTGCATCCAAGAAGAGGGGATCGGCGTAAACGCTGTGCTCGTCCGCCGCAAATTTCACCGCGCGGTCGGCAAAGAGGACCTCGCCCTCCTTGGCACTCATATAGAGAGGCTCCTTGCCCGTACACCAGAAGAGGTTTCGGTCGGAAGTGAACATGGCGGGGGTGCAGTTTGCAAGTGCGGCAGAACCCGTCGAATAGAAAATATTGTTCTCGATGATCAAGCCGAGTCTTGCCTCGCGTCTGCCCATGACGAGAAGTGCTTCGCCGCTTGCCGCAAAGATGTTGTTGCGGATGATATTCAGCTGACCGTAATGCTGATGATAGCAGTTGGAAGAGCAGTTGTAACAAATATTGTTTTCAATGGTGATGTAGCTCGAACCTTCGTCCGTATACAGTGCCCAACCGCCGTAAACCTTGCATTTAACATCATGAATGATGTTGCCTTCGATCTGCGAGCCCTTCTGTGGACCAAGCATATAGATGCCACCCATGTCGGAGAGTCTGCCTTTGCCGAGATTGTAGATATGATTGCGGATGAAGCGGTTGTGATGGGAATTGCTCTTGTGATAACCCCAAACGAAGCCGCAGCTGATGCCGCTATAGAAGAAATCGTGGATATCGCAGTGGGATACCTCGTTGTGGTGTCCGTGGATGATGGCAACACCGCAAGCGGCAAAATAGCGTCTGCCGCCGTCTTCGATGTGACAGTTGGTGATGATGTTGCCGTGGGTTTCTTGCGAAACAGCATCGCTTGAAAGACCGCCGCTGATGCGGACAGCACCGGCACCGAGACAGTAGAAATGGCATTTTTCAATGCGGTTTCCGATGCATCCGTCGTCCATATAAATGCCGTGGTTGCCGACCGCAAAGATGTCGCAGTTTTCAAAACGGCAGTTTTCGGCATAAACCATCTTGATAGCACCGTGCATATCGGAGCAAGCTTGCAAATCGGAGGCGTATGCCTTGCCGGGGATGAACATGCCCTTGCCCGATCCGCCCGCTTCGGCATCATCGCCGCCGTGCGTGCGGGGGAAGCCGATGCTCTCATACTCGCCCTTGGTGCAGGTGAAACGCAGATTGCGGAAGCAAACAGAGTCTGCAATGTCGTCGGGAGTGCCGATGATGTCTACGAGCACGGATACCTTCGGCGCGTAAACCGTAATGCTTTCGGGAGTTTGTGTTTCATTCTTCGGAATGTAATAAAGCTTGGCTTCTTTGGTATCAAGATACCATTCGCCGGGGTTCTTGAAATTGTTGGGCAGGTTTTCGATGTAGTAATCCATGCGTGCGCTGGCACCTGCCTCGGGGGCTACGGTGAAGCGGGTTGCCGCCGCCAGTGTAACACGGCGGGTGGCAGGATCGTAGCTCGAGACGGCACTGTGCTCGTCGATCCAGTAATGCCCAAAAGAGATGACGGCATTGGAGAGGTCCGCTTCTTCGGGAATATCCCCTTCTTTGGCGATAAACCAATTCGAAGAACCCATCAAGTGCGTATTGTGGTTTTCAACGTCTTCGGGCGTAAGGAAGCCTTCCGCGGGGTAGCGTGTGGATTCTGCGCGGTCACCGTCCACGTAAAGATCGGTAAAACGCCAGCCGTCTTTTACGGCAGGTACATCGGCGGAAAAACAGGGAACCCCCATAAAAGTATCATGCTGCCAACCTTCGATGCGCTCGCCGCCAACGATGGTGACAGGCTTGTCACCGTAAGGCTCAACGGTGAAGAAAGAGGGCGTTTTTTCGCAATAGCGTGCATCTACGCGCGCGGAAATGCGAAGCGTATCCGAGAGATAAAAGGTATCGTCCATCAGTTTGACGGTATAGGGCTGGAGAATGCCGTCATAGCGGAACTGTCCGATCATGGACATGGCTTGCGCAAGTGTTTTGACAGGGCCGTCGCCTTGTGCCGTGCAAACGGGGGAAAGACCGGAATACATGTCGTCGCCGTATTTTTCGCTGACGTAAATCGTAGAAGAGGTAGCGTAACGTTTCATCATTTTTATCCTTTCGTCTAGAAGGTTTTAAAACTGTTTTTATCTTAACATAAAAAGAGAACAAAGTCAATTGCAAAAAGCAAGAAAAAGCGGAATATCTCAAGGGAAACCGAGATATTCCGCAAAAAACATCAATTTTCCGCCGCACCGAAATTTTTGGCACCGAAGCGCGCGGAGCAAAAGGCGATAAAAGCACATAAAAGAACAAAAAACAGAGAAAAGACACCTTGCAAAATATCAATGCCGTCAATGAGGAAAAGTTTGCTATCCAAGTACTCAAAGAAGGAGAAAGCAAAAACCACAAGATCTTGCACGGCAATGGCAAGAATAGCCAGCAGTGACATATGTACATCGCTTCCGCCTAAGCCGAAAAAGCGTTCTTCCGCCGTTTCCTTGCGCTTGGTGAAAAGTAAATAACCGAGGAAGAGAAGAACTAAGAAAAAGGAGGAATGTAACAAAGATATGATCATATATACAATCAATAAGAACCAAAAAGGGGAAGAAATCGTGGTGGTGTATTCATCGTAGGCAAGAGGAATTTGTCCGATGAGATCTGCCGCAGCAAAGATAGCAAAATAGATCAGCGCCGATGAAAAAGGGGCATGCACGCTTTTTCTTGCCACCGCACCAATCATTAAGAAGGGCGGGATGTAAGCGAGTGCCTTTAAAAAATAGCCAAGGGGTACGGTAACGGCAAAGCCCTCGTCTGCCAAAAAAGTCATAAGAGGGGTAAGTGCTGTCTCAAGTACCATGAAAAACAGCATGATGACACCAAAAGTAATATAAGGATGGTTTTTGATAAGCTTTGTCAAAACACAAATTCCTTTCCGAAAAAACATTCTAAAATACAGTATAGCACGTGCCGAACAAAAAAGAAACCCCTAACTTGTAAATTTTGAAACAAAAGCACGCATAGAATATATTTACAATACAGAAATGAAGGAGTCAACCGTATGGAACGCTGTAACAGTGAAGATTTTCGCGAAAAGGATGTGATCAATGTATCGGACGGCAGACGCATCGGCTCGGTCTCGGAGGTGGAATTCAACACCTGCGACGGGCGGCTGACTGCTATCGTTGTGCCGTTGGGAACCGGTTTCTTCGGTATGGGGTGCAAGGATAAAGTTTGCATTCCGTGGGAGCGTATTCAGTGCATCGGAGAAGACGTTATTCTGGTCGATGCTTCGGGGCTTTTGCCGCCTCCGCCGCCGCCCGGCAAGAAAAAAGGGAGATAAAAAGTAAATTTTTTATGAATATTGAAAAAGGGGTTGCAATTATAAGAAAAATATGTTATATTACTTCTTGTCTGCGTAACGCAGAACAAATAAATCTCACATAGCATCGGAATCCGCCGGTGCCGCGAATGCGGTTGCGGAGAAGCAAGGTGCTATGGCGGAAAAACCAAGGAGGAACATAAAAATGTTCGAAATTTCCATTAAGCAGCTTCTTGAAGCAGGCGTGCACTTCGGTCACCCCACCAAGAAGTGGAACCCCAAGATGTCCGAGTACATCTTCACCATGAGAAACGGCATTCACATCATCGACCTTCAGAAGACCGTAAAGAAGTTTGAGGCAGCTTACAACTTCATCAACGGTGTTGCGGCTGAGGGCGGTTCCGTTCTCTTTATCGGCACCAAAAAGCAGGCTTCCGATACCATTAAGGAAGAGGCTCTTAAGTGCGGCATGTACTATGTCAACGTTCGTTGGCCCGGCGGCATGCTCACCAACTTCAAAACCATCCGCAAGAGCATCAACCGTCTCAACGAGCTTGAGAGAATGAAGGCTGACGGAACCTTCAACCTCCTTCCCAAGAAGGAAGTTGCAAAGATGGTGAAAGAGATGGAAGATCTCGAGAAGAACTACGGCGGTATCAAGACCATGGATACCCTTC
Organism: Eubacteriales bacterium; assembly: GCA_045580085.1. Taxonomy (GTDB): domain Bacteria; phylum Bacillota; class Clostridia; order Oscillospirales; family CAG-272; genus UBA1740. The sequence continues at coordinate 18,837 of JAZNND010000034.1, read as the reverse complement.
CTTCCGCAGTGTTCATTGTAGACACTCGCAAGGAGCACATTGCCGTACAGGAAGCAAAGAAGCTCGGTATTCCCGTTGTTGCTATCGTTGATACCAACTGCGATCCCGACGATGCTGACTATATCATCCCCGGTAACGATGATGCTATCCGCGCTATCAAGCTTATCGGTTCCGCACTTGCAGATGCCGTAATCGAGGGCAAGGGCGGCGAACAGCTCACCGACGCTCCCGCAGAGCAGACCGCTGAGACTGCTACCGAGGAAACCGACGCCGAATAATTTCGGTTCAACGATGATTAAAAAAGGAGAATAAAGAAATGGCATTTACCGCTAAAGATGTTGCCGAACTGAGAAAGCAAACCGGTTGCGGCATGATGGACTGCAAAAACGCGCTCGTCGAGGCTGACGGCGATTTTGATAAGGCAATCAAGGTTCTTCGCGAGAAGGGCGTTGCTGCTGCCGCAAAGAAGCAGGATAGAATCGCTGCCGAGGGTATCGTTGACATCCTTACCGAGGGCGATCTCGCCGCTATGATCGAAGTAAACTCCGAGACCGACTTCGTTGCAAAGAACGAAAGCTTCCGTGAGTTCGTTCGCGGACTTCTCCGCACCATCCTTGCTAACCGCCCTGCCGATGTAGCAGCTCTTATGGCTTGCAAGTTCGATGGCGGCGCAGACACTGTTGAGGCTACCTTCCAAGAGAAGACCTTCACCATCGGCGAGAAGCTCACGCTTCGCCGTTTCCTCACTGTTGAGGGTACCGTTTCCACTTATGTACACGGTATCGGTGCTACCGGTGTTATCGTGAAGTTTGATACCAATGTAGCCGATAAGGACGGTTTTGCAGAGTTTGCAAAGAACATCGCTCTTCAGGTTGCCGCTATGGCTTGCCAATATGTTGACAGAGATGCTGTTCCCGCATCCGTTCTTGCTGAAGAGAAGGAAATTCTCATGAAGCAGATGGAGCAGGATCCTAAGATGGCTAACAAGCCCGCTAAGGTTCTTGAGGGTATCATCACCGGTAAGCTCGGTAAGTTCTATGAGACCAACTGCCTTGTAGAGCAGGCTTACGTTAAAGCCGAGAACAACGAGAAGGTTGCTGATTATGTCAAGGCTACCGCTAAGGAGCTTGGCGGCGACATTAAGATCGTTGCATTCTACCGCTACGATAAGGGCGAAGGCCTCCAGAAGAGAGAGGACGACCTCGCTGCTGAGGTTGCAAAGCTGACTCAGAAATAATGCATCGGGATGTCGCATAAACCATGCGACATCCCTTTTTTATTTCCGTTCATAGGGAGTGGAGAAAATAATGAATAGAGGTGTTTTGTTTGCACGCCATCGGTAAAAAGAAGATCGATATGACCTCAGGGCCGATTTTGACCGCTATCGTGCGCTTTTTTATCCCGCTTATGATCAGCAATTTGTTGCAAGCTTGTTTCAATGCAGCCGATATGATGATCGTTGGCTTTTCGGGTGAAGAGGATGCGGTAGGGGCGGTGGGAACAACGTCTGCTTTGACGCATTTGATCTTAAATATCTTTGTCGGACTCTCGGTCGGTGCCAATGTGCTTGTCGCACGTTCGATCGGCGCAAAAAAGGAAGAGGCAATCGAAAGTGCTGTACATACCACCGTTTGCATGAGCATGATTTTTGGCGTTTTGGGCGGAGGTATCGGTATTCTTCTTTCGCGCCCGGTGCTGATAGCGATGGGAAATGAAGGAAAACTTCTCGATTTGGCTCTTACCTACATTTATATTTATTTTGCAGGCATCCCCTTCATTTCTCTTTCTAACTATCTCAGTGCTATCTTTCGTGCCAAAGGAGATACGCGCACACCGCTTTTGATCTATACCGCGGCGGGCGTTTTGAATGTGCTGCTCAATTCCTTCTTCGTCTTTGTTTTAGGTATGTCTGTTGCGGGGGTTGCGCTTGCTACCTTGCTCGTCAATGTCTTTTCCGGCATTGCTTTGCTCTTGATCCTCATGCGTGATACGGGCCCTTGCCGCTTTTCCTTCCGCAAGCTTCGGATCCGGAAAAAAGCATTTTTTGATATCCTTGCCATAGGGCTTCCCGCGGGGCTCCAAAACGCGCTTTTTTCGGTTTCCAATCTCTTGATCCAGTCCTCTGTTTTGGATGTAAACAATGCCCTTACCCCCACGGGCGCATCGTACGCTCCCGTTGTCAAGGGGAATTCAGCCGCTTCCAGTCTTGAGAATTTTGCCTTCACCACGGTCAACGCCGTTCATCAAGCGGCAGTGACGTTCACGGGGCAAAACGCAGGTGCGCAAAAATACGATCGCGTTAAGCGCGTGCTTTGTTGGTGCTTTTTCGTCGAGATCGGTGTCGCGCTTGCGATTTCTTGGCTGATGATTCTTTTTCGCGCCCCGTTGCTTGCGCTGTATAAGGTTACAGAGATCCAAGGGGATGCGCTCGCTATGTTGGCGTACAATACCGCTATCACGCGCATACTTTGTAAATGGACCTTGTTTTTCACCTACGGCTTTATGGATGTCGGTACTGCGGTCTTGCGCGGACTTGGAAAATCCACGACTGCCGCTGTGCTCACCTTGATCGGCACATGCCTTTTCCGCATCGTTTGGATCTATACGGTGTTTAAAGCTTTGTTTATGCTTGAAGTGATCTATCTTTCTTATCCGATTTCTTGGACGTTGACGGGGGTTGCTTGTTTTGTCGGCGTTTTGCTCGTTCTTCGAAAGAGACTTCGGAAAACAGCTTTATCCGACCAGCAGACTTCCGTCTAAGAAAACACGGGAATAAGAGGCAAGCCCTGCGCTCTTTTTGAACTGATAAGTAAGATTGCTCATGGCTTTTTCTTCGCTGATGGCATAGGTCGCCCCGTGCCATGCGTGGCAAAGAATGCGGGAGAAAGAATCTTTCACCGAACCTGCAAAGGTGTATCTTTGATATTTCGTCATATTTATGACCATTCCTTTCTGTGCAAGGTTGCCTTTTTGCGGCGGTTTGCCTGCGGCAAATCTGTGCCATACTCTACGGCACAGAAGCCGCAAAAGGCAAGTTTGAAAATTTATTTTCAAACTTGTTGTCCTCACTTTCTTTTGTATCTACAGTATACCAAAATAAGTGTCCGATAAAACGGACACTTATTTTTATCGAATCAAAACCGTGCTTCCGACGGGAACGGTCGTGTAAAGCCAACGGCTGTCGTCGGGGGAGAGACGGATGCAACCGTGGGAAACACGCTCGCCGAGCCTTCCGTCGATCACCGATTTGCCGCCCCAATCATACAGAACCGAATGAAACATATAACTGCCGTAAAAACACATGGCGTAGCGGCACAAATACATGTTTTCTTTTCCGATACAAGTGCATTTGTAATCCAGTAAATAGCTTCCCGTGGGGGTTGGATGATGACTGTCTCCTGCCGTACAAGGGAGAGCACGAAGCATATTCCATCCTTCGTCTCCGTATTCAAGCACATACACCTTCAGCCTCGAAAGATCGGTCCATAAAAAATATCCCGTGTCACTTTTGAATCCCATGGCTCCCGCGAAATACGCAACCGTCTTTCCGTCTACCGCGTTAAGCGCAGGGGTGACGGTTTCTTCCGGTATAAGTGCCTCCCAATCCACTTTCTTTCGTTCGCCTTGCTTGGTGAGGATCCAAAAATGTTTTTTGTCCTCCGCTTCAAGAATACGCACTCTGTTTCCGCTTTCGCTTAATGTGCCATAATATTTGGTTTCGGGAAAGAGTGAAGCAAATTGGCGCGCATACTCGTTTTTGGCGCTGTACGCTTGACTCTTGGGCGAGAGGAGTAGTATGGATAAAAAACAAAAAAATAAGAGCAATCCTTTTTTCTTTATCATAGTTTCAGTTTGTGTCACAGCAAGAGCAAAGAAACATGCTTCTTTTCGGAAAAAAAGGAATTATATAGAGATGTAGTTTTTTGCGGTTTTCGACGCAAAATATTGACTTTTTCGGCCCTTTGTGATAAAATAGTAAAGATAAAATTATTATGGCGCATTGTTGCCGAAAATTCAAAAACAGGAGAAATTATGCTGCGTTTTGAAGAAGAATCTGCCGCTGTTGCCGCCGTTCGCCGTTATTGTGACGGCATGCGGGAAAAGGGCAGGGAACTGCGTGCCTTTATTATGACATTCGGTTGTCAGCAGAATGAAGCGGACAGCGAAAAAATCCGCGGCATGGCGGATGCTATGGGATATGCCGTTGCCGAAACGGCAGACGAGGCGGATTTAATTATCTTAAATACCTGCGCCATCCGTGAGCATGCGGAATTAAGAGCGCTTTCTTTTATCGGTTCCTATAAGCACGTCAAAGAGAAAAACAGCGATCTTATCATTGGTGTGTGCGGCTGTATGTCGGCGGAAGCGCACCGTGTGGAGGAACTCAAACGCCGTTATCCCTACGTCAGCTTTACGCTTGAACCGGCGGCTTTGCATAAGATTCCTGCTTCCGTGGCACAGGTGCTTGCCAAGAGAAAACGCCTTTTTCCTCTCGGTGCGCCCGATACGGTGGTGGAGGATATTCCCATTGCCCGTGCTTCGCGCCACCGTGCGTGGGTAAGCATTATGTACGGATGCAATAATTTTTGTTCCTATTGCATTGTTCCCTATGTACGCGGAAGAGAGCGCAGCCGTGCGAGCGAGGACATCATCCGCGAGGTAAAAGAGCTTGTCGAAAGCGGTGTGAAGGATATCACGCTTCTCGGGCAGAATGTCAATTCCTATCGTTCGGACATCGATTTTCCGACATTGCTTGCGCGTCTTGACACCATCGACGGAGACTATATTCTTCGTTTTATGACCAGTCATCCGAAGGATGCTTCCGATCGTTTGATCGAGGTCATGAGCACAGCGCGCCATGTGGAGCCGCATTTTCATTTACCTTTGCAATCGGGCAGTGACCGTATTTTAAAGGCAATGAATCGCCATTATAATATTGAGCGATATCTTTCTGTAGTGGAGAAATTGCGTACTGCCATTCCGCATGTGGCGTTGACAAGTGATATCATTGTGGGATTCCCCGGTGAAACAGAGGATGATTTTGAAGAAACGCTTGCCATTCTTCGCCGCGTGAAGTTTGACAGTGTCTATTCCTTTATCTATTCTCCTCGTAAGGGAACACCGGCGGCTGAAATGGAAAATGCCGTTTCGCCCGACGTGCAAAGCGCACGTTTTAAACGCTTACTGGATACGCAAGCGGAGATAGCGCAAGAAAAAAATCTTCCTTTTGTCGGGAAAGAGGTCAGAGTTCTCATTGATGGGGTTTCCAAAGGAAACGAAGCTGTTTACAGCGGCAGAACCGATGAGGGAAAGCTCGTTCATGTGGAAGCGGCAGAAAGCGATATCGGTCGTTTCCGCACGGTGCATATTGACCGTGCCGAGGCGTTTGCGCTGTTCGGCACATTGGTAGAAAAATAAATGAAAGGATATTTATAATATGACAGTCAGTGAATGCGCAAAGCTTTTGGGAGAAGCCATTGCCAAAGATGAGGCGGTCGTCGCCTTTGAAAATGCAAAAAAGAATTACGAATCCAACGAAGAACTTCAAAAAGCCATTCGTGAGTATGGCGCACAAAGAATGATCCTCGGTCAGGAATTTACCAAGGATACCGCCATGCAAGATGCTACTTTGATCGATAAACTCCAAAAACGCATCGATGAGCTTTACACCCAAGTAATGGAGAGCGAAGAATACAAGGCGTTGAACGTCGCACAAGAGCGTGTTAACACCCTGATGCAGACCGTCAATTCCGATATCAATTTCTATGCCTTCGGCGAACGTCCTTGCACCCACGATTGCTCAAGCTGTTCTGCCGATTGCTCCTCCAAAAAATAAGAAAGGACTGCCCTTATGGAAGTCATCGAGAAAAGAAGTGACTTAAAAAGTGTAACACCCATGATGCAACAGTATCTGGATGTTAAAAATGCCTACTCCGAGTACATTCTCATGTACCGCCTCGGAGATTTTTTCGAATGCTTTTACGAGGATGCCATTGTCGTTTCGCGTACGCTGGAATTGACGCTGACAGGGCGCGATTGCGGTGATGGGAAACGCGCCGCCATGTGCGGCGTGCCCTTCCATAAGGTGGATCTTTACATCGGCAAATTGGTAGAAAAGGGATTCAAGGTCGCCGTTTGTGAGCAGACTGAAAATCCCGCGGAAGCCCAAGGCATCGTCCGCCGTGAGGTTGTTCGCGTGGTTACGCCCGGTACCGTTACCGATGCGGGGCTTCTCAACGATAGCTGCAATAACTACCTTGCCGCCCTCGCCTTTACCGAAAACGGGATCGGCGTTGCGTTTGCCGATATTTCCACCGGTAAGGTCAATGCTACTCATATTTTCGGGGATAATGTGCACGCGCGCGTTGAGAATGAGCTTGGTGCCTATGCGCCGAAAGAGATCCTTTTCAATGTTTCGGAAAAAGCCACGGGATCTATCGCGGAATACGCCCGTTCTGTACTCGGTGCCATCGTTACGGACGCAAGAAGTAATTTGTTCGATGAGACCACCGCACACGCATTGGCAAGTGAGTGCTTTGGAGAGAAGATCAGAGAGCTTGATTCCCGCGCGCTTCTTTCCTCTGTCGGTGCGCTTTTGGCGTATATCCGTGAAACGCAAATGTGCGATCCCACCTTCACGCGAGAGCTGTCGGTTTACACCGATGGGCAGTACATGGATCTCGATCAAAACACCCGCCGCAACCTTGAACTGACCGAGAGTATGCGTACCAAAGAAAAGAAGGGTTCGCTTCTTTGGGTATTAGATAAAACAGAAACAGCCATGGGTGCGCGCCTTTTGCGTTCTTGGATCGTCAAGCCCTTGCTTTCCGCCGCACAAATCACCCATCGCCAAGCAGCGGTTACCGAATTTTATAACGACTATATGACACGCACCGGTGTGCGCGAAGCTTTCGGCGAAATTCTTGATCTTGAGCGTTTGACTGCCAAAGCCGTTTACGGAAGTGCCAACGGAAAAGATCTGCGCGCTATAGCGCAAAGCTTGGCTCCGCTTCCTTACATCAAAGAAACGCTTCTTTCTCTCAAAGGGGAAAGAGTAAAGATGCTCGCAGAGAAGTTTGATACCTTGAAGGACTTAAGGGAACTTTTAGACAGTGCTTTGGTAGACAATCCCCCTTTCACCGTCCGAGAGGGCGGTATGATCCGCGAAGGTTACAGCTCCGATGTGGATTATCTGCGCAATATCGAAAACAACGGTGAAGCGTGGATGCGAGATATTGAGGAAAGAGAGAGGGAAGCCAGCGGCATCAAGACCTTGCGTGTCGGCTATAACAAGGTGTTCGGCTATTACATCGAAGTCACCAAATCTCTCATTTCGCAGGTTCCCGATCGCTATATCAGAAAGCAAACCTTAACCAATTGTGAGCGTTATATTACCCAAGAGCTCAAAGATATGGAAGCCACCATTCTGGGGGCGAAAGACAAGCTTTGCTCTCTTGAGTTTGCACTTTTCACCGATCTTCGTGAAAAAATCGCCGCAGCGTCGGGCAGAATACAAGAAACCGCTTCTCTTATTGCCGAATGCGACGTATATGCTTCTTTTGCCGAAGTGGCAACCCAAAACGGTTATGTGTGCCCCGATATTGATCTTTCGGGCGATTTCTCCGTGCAGGATGGCAGACACCCTGTGGTGGAACGCTTTGTAGATGGCGGATGCTTTGTTCCCAATGATACCGAGCTTGATTTAAAATCCCGCCGCCTCATGCTGATCACAGGCCCCAATATGGCAGGTAAATCCACCTACATGCGCCAGGTTGCCTTGATCGCCGTTATGGCACAGATTGGCTCCTATGTGCCTGCCAAAAGTGCGCGCCTCGGCGTGATCGATAAGGTATTTACCCGCGTCGGTGCATCGGATGACCTTGCTTCCGGTCAGTCTACTTTTATGTTGGAGATGACCGAGGTCGCACATATTCTTAAAACCGCTACCCGCCGTTCCTTGATCGTATACGATGAGGTAGGCAGAGGTACCTCTACTTATGATGGCATGGCGATTGCCCGTGCGGTGCTTGAGTACACCCTCGGTAAAAAGATCGGTGCCAAAACCCTCTTTGCCACTCACTATCACGAGCTCACGGTATTAGAGGATGAGTTTGAGGGCGTAATCAATTACAATGTAGCCGCTAAAAAACGCGGTGACAGTATTACCTTCCTTCGCCGCATCGTGCGCGGTGCCACCGATGACAGCTACGGTATTGATGTTGCTAAGCTTGCCGGGGTGCCGAATGAGGTTGTTTCTCGCGCCAAGGAAATTCTCGCCTCCATCGAACAGGGAAGTGAATTACCGCCCCCAAAAAGAGCACTTGCACCCAAAATATCGGAAAACGAAGTGCCCGATATGCTCACCGCCCTTGCCGCCTCGGAAGCCGAGGAGGTCGCGGAAAGATTGCGCCGTTTGGACCTCAATACCATTACACCCATTGAGGCACTCAATCTCGTTTATGAGTTAAAAAAGACTCTTACCGTCGGAAAGGATTAAGGCTCTATGCCGAAAATAAACCAATTAAGCTTTGAGGTGGCAAACCTGATTGCCGCGGGCGAGGTGGTTGAACGCCCTGCCTCGGTGGTCAAGGAGCTCCTTGAGAATGCCATAGACGCAGGTGCCACCGAAATTACCGCGGAAATTCGCCGCGGCGGTGTTTCTATGATTCGTATCACCGACAACGGATGCGGTATGGAAGCTGAGGATCTTCCCGTTTGCATTCGCCGCCATGCCACCAGCAAGATCAAAGAAGCGGACGATCTTTCCGCTATCGGCACGCTCGGCTTTCGCGGAGAAGCACTTGCCGCCATCGCCGCTGTATCGGATATTACCATTATTTCCAAAACGAAAACCGCGGAAACGGGAATGATGTTGGTTTCGCATGCGGGTAGTGTGCAAGAAATTTGTGAAGTCGGTGCCGCAGACGGCACCTCCGTCATGGTGGAAAACCTCTTCGAAAATGTCCCCGCGCGCCGTAAATTTCTCAAAAAAGACAGCACGGAAACACAAGCGGTTGCCGCTGTAATGGAAAAAATCGCCGTTTCGCGTCCCGATATCGCGCTGACCTTTGTTGCCGACGGTATTCGAAAGTTTTCTACCCCCGGAGACGGCGTTCTTTTGCATACCTTGCACGCTCTTTTTGGCAAAGATTTCGCTTCGAGGCTTCTTTGCGCGGAAGCTTCCGTCGGTGAGGTGCGTGTCAGCGGCTATGTCGGCAAGCCCGATAATGCCAAAAACAATCGTAATCACCAGAATGTTTTCATCAATGGCAGATATGTGCGCTCCAAAACCGTCTCTGCCGCCATTGAGCGTGCCTATACCTCTTATATGGCACCCGAGCGTTTTCCCGTAGCAGTTCTGTTTTTGGATATTCCGAATTTTGCCGTGGATGTCAATGTCCATCCCGCTAAGCTTGAAGTGAAGTTTTCGGATGAACGAGCTGTCTTTGAAGCGGTTTATTATGCGGTGCGAACCGCACTTGAAAACGATACTTCGCGCCCGTATTTTTCTATGGTGAAGGAGTCGGCGCGGGATAAAAAAGAAGATTTGATCCATACGTTTGGTAAAAACGAAAAAACCGAGCAGATCAAAATGCCGCCCATGCTCCGCACAGAGCTTCCCAAAAAAGAAGAACCTCACGCTTTTCGCATCCCGGAGCCGATGCCGACACCGATGCCGAAGCAAGAAGCTGCGGTTGTGGCATCTGTAGCGAATGCGGATATCCCTTCTCAAAAAACCGTTCTTTCGCCCGAAGAGTCCATGCGTATCCTCGAAAAAAGTGCGGAAAGAGAAGAAAAGAAACAAAAAACGGAAGAAACGCTTGCTGAAGCTTTGATCAAAAAAGAAGAGCCTGTAATGCCCCCCACTCCCGTGGTGGGAAAACTTCCGCACACCGAACATAAAGAGCCCCTTCCCTCATACCGTATTGTCGGCGTTCTTTTCCACTGCTATATCTTGGTAGAGCTCGAAGAGGGAAAAGCATTGATGATTGATCAGCATGCCGCCCATGAGCGCATTCTGTTTGAAGAAATGAAGCGTGAAAGAAAAGACGCGCCCATCGTTTCCGCCGAGCTCCTTTTGCCGCTTTCGCTGTCGCTTTCTGCCGAGGAGGTTGCCGCGGCGGAGGAAGGAAGCCGTGAGTTAGCCTCCTTGGGCTTTTTATACGAAATAAAAGGGAATACCGCTTATTTGCTCTCCATTCCCGCTGATTTGACACCGCCCGAGGCGGAGCAGGTATTCATGTCGCTTCTGCATGAACCCGAACCGCAGATCGGGGAAGAAATGCGCCGAGAGAAGCTTCTTTATCAGCTGGCTTGTAAGGCTGCGATCAAAGGTGGCCGCGCCTATGATGAGGGCGATATTGATTGGCTTGTACGCGAGGTGCTGGCACTTCCGAATGTTACCGTTTGCCCCCATGGCAGACCGATTGCCTTTTACCTCACCAAGAACGAGCTTGACCGCCGTTTTGACCGATTGAAATAAAAAGGAATTTAACTATGTTTGAACTTTTAAAACAAGAAGGAAAGGCACGCCGCGGTAGATTTCACACCGTTCACGGTGTGATTGAAACCCCCGTTTTTATGAATGTCGGTACCAGTGCCGCCATTAAGGGAGGCATTTCCACACAGGATCTTTTGGATGTTAATTGCCAAGTAGAGCTTTCCAATACCTACCATCTGCATATTCGTCCGGGCGATGATTTGATCTACCGCATGGGTGGCTTGCATAAATTCTTTAACTGGGATCGACCGATCTTGACCGACAGCGGCGGATTCCAAGTGTTTTCCCTCGCCAAACTTCGCAAAATCTCGGAGGAAGGCGTATGGTTTAACTCCCATATGGACGGCAAGCGCATATTCATGGGACCTGAAGAATCTATGCGCATTCAATCGCATATCGGTTCTACCATCGCGATGGCGTTTGATGAATGCGTCGAAAATCCCGCAACCTATGAGTATGTCAAAAAATCGCATGAGCGCACCATTCGTTGGCTTTTGCGCTCAAAGGAAGAGCTCGATCGCCTTAATGCGCGCCCCGATACCATCAACCCGAAGCAGATGCTTTTCGGTATTAACCAAGGCTCGACTTATGAGGATCTTCGAATTGAAAACATGTGCCGCATTGCCGAGGTGCCGCTTGACGGGTATGCCATAGGCGGGCTTGCAGTCGGAGAAGAGGCGGATGTGATGTATCACATCATCGAAACGGTTGAGCCCTATATGCCGAAGGATAAGCCGCGGTATTTGATGGGCGTCGGCACTCCCCAAAACATTTTGGAAGCGGTTCATCGCGGCGTGGATTTCTTTGACTGTGTCATGCCAAGCCGTAACGCGCGCCACGGTAATCTCTTCACCTGGCACGGTAAAATGAACATCAACAACGAACGTTATTTTGATGACGAAAAGCCCATCGATGAGAATTGCGGATGCCCCGCCTGCCGTCATTACAGCCGTGCCTATATTCGCCATTTGTTCAAAGCCAGAGAAGCCTTGGGCATGCGTCTTTGCGTTCTCCACAATCTCTATTTTTACAATGAGCTGATGCAACGTATCCGAAACGCGCTCGATGCGGGATGCTTTGAACAGTTCTATCACGCCCACGTTAACCGTCTTGCAGAGCGCAGTACCGATTAAATTATGAGAATAGCCAAAAATACAGTCCTCACTCTCACCGAAGCACCCTCTTCGCGCTTTATGCTGGTGGTGGATGTGATGGACGGAGATGTAACGTTGCAAAAAGACGGAAGGCTTTTGCTTTCTTTGTCTCTCGATGGCGATGGCGGTGTGGTCGCGCGCCTTTGCGATGAAGGGGAAGAAATTGTTTTATATGCCGCTGATGCCGCTAAAAAAGAAGTCATTCTTACCGCGAGCTATGCGCGATACGGGCTCTATCTGAACGGAGTTCTTACCGATGAGGATTTCTTCTTTACCCCCCTTGATTATCTTGGTGCCGAGGTCAGTGCTGGCTCTTTTATGCATTTTGAAGCGGGATATGAATATCATTCCATGCCCGAAAGCGCGATCGTTGAGGATGTTGCTCCCACGTTTGAAGGATTTCGTCCTTTTGGGAACGATATGGCACTTCTTTCGCCCGTTCCCGCCGTGATTCATGATCGATTGCATGTTTTTTACCTTGATGAAAGGCGCGGCGGAAAAGCCAAGCGTGGCATGGGTGCCAATCGCTTGTGTGCGCTCTTCACGCTGAATGGCGAAAGCATTCACTCCGCGCCCATCGCTCTTCCGATCGATAGCATCGAAGAAAAAAGAATGGTCGGCGCGTCGCCTATCACGGTAGACGGAAGAACCTATCTTTATTATTTGGTAGATTATCGCAGTGGCAGAGCACTTTCGTGCGCCGTTTCGGATGACGGTTTTTCGTATATCAAAACAGGGCTTGATATAGATATTCTCGGCGAAAACAATGCCGCTTTAGATTCCGTTTGCGCACTTTCTCTTCGAGGTGAGCCCCACCTTTTGTATACAAAAGGCGGCAAAGCTTATATGGCAAAAAGCATTGATCTTTTGCACTTCGAAAAAGCCCTTCCTCTTCCTTTTGCGGACGGTATGCAAGATCTTTTTGCCTGTGTCACACCGAACGGTGTGATCTTTGTCGGTAAAAAGGATGGAAAGGGGTATTATGCTTTGGGAGAAAATGCTTCTTGGCAGCTCTTGCCCCTCGAAGTGCAAGACAGCCGATTGGTATTCTTCCGCGGGGAGCTGTTGGCTTTCGGTACAAGCGGCGGCGCATTGAGTTGCGCGCGCCTTTGCGAAAAGAACGGCATACTTGTTATTAAATAAAAAATCGGGGCTGAGTTAATGACTCAGCCCCGCGGCAATTTGTGCCACCTAAGGCGTAAAATGAGGAAATCTTTTTTTCAAAATCCGGGGGCATAACATTCCTTTTTATGAGAAAAGAATCTGATTGACAATGCCTTCAAGATGTTCTTGCTTTCCGCTTGCGGGAAGCGTGGGGGCACCCATTTCCTCGGCAATGGCGGAAAGAGAGGCGAGTGTCGCTTCACCCGAAAGGATGCTCTTGCCGATAGCAGTGTTTTCAAAGCTTTGGTAACGCGCTTTGACAAAAGCGTCTAAGCGGCCGTCCTCTATGATCTTGGCGGCGTTCAAAAGGCCTAAGGCGTAAGCGTCCATGCCCAGAATAAAGGCAGAGAAGATATCCTCGGCGGTATAGCTCGGACGGCGATTTTTTGCGTCGAAATTCAAACCGCCGCTGAGCCCGCCTGCCTTTAGTACCTCATACATGCACATGGTCGTTTCGTACACATCGTAAGGGAATTCATCGGTGTCCCACCCCAGCAAAAGATCGCCTTGGTTGGCATCGATGGAACCGAGCATGCCGTTGATGGCAGAGATGCGAAGCTCGTGGCGGAAGGTGTGGCCGGCAAGTGTGGCATGGTTGGCTTCGATGTTCATCTTGAAATCCTTGTCAAGTCCGTACTTGCGCAAAAAGCCGATGGCGGTTGCTGCATCGAAATCGTATTGATGTTTCATCGGTTCTTTGGGCTTGGGTTCGATGTAAAAATCACCTGTGAAGCCAATGGACCGTCCGTAATCCACAGCCATGTGCATCAAACGCGCGATGTTTTGTTCTTCAAATTGAATATCGGTGTTGAGAAGCGTTTCGTAGCCCTCGCGGCCACCCCAGAAAACATACCCTTTGCCGCCAAGTTTTACCGTCAGATCCAGTGCTTTTTTGATTTGAGCCGCGGCAAAACAGTATACCTCTGCCGAGTTGGTACTTCCCGCGCCGTTCATGTAACGGGGATTGGAAAACATATTGGCAGTGCCCCACAAGCACCGAATGCCTGTCTCCTTCATCTTGATAAGAATGTAATCGCTGATCTCATCCAAACGGCGGTTGGTTTCTTTGATGTCGTCCGCTTCGGGCACGAGGTCTACGTCATGAAAGCAAAAATAGGTAATGCCGAGCTTTTGCATGCATTCAAAACCGGCATCCACCTTCGCTTTTGCATGCGCCATCGTTCCTTTTTCTTCTCCGAAGGATTTGTCGGCTGTATCACGCCCGAACATGTCGGTGCCTGCCGCGCAGAGATTGTGCCACCATGCCATCGCAAAAGGGAGGTGTTCCTTCATCGGTTTGCCCAGTACAATGCGCTCAGCATCGTAAAATTTGAAGGCAAGCGGATTTTGACTGCCTTTACCCTCATATTGGATTTGCGGTATGTTCTCAAAGAATTTTTTCATGCTAAGGCTCCTTCTTTTCTTTTTTTATATTATACGGTATTTTTCTTGACTTTTCTTGTAAAAAAATATATAATAATAAGACAATATTTGCTTTTTTGGAGGCAAACATGTTCTACGAGTATAAGCATTTGGGGAAAGGCGATTACTTTTTAAAGGAATATAATGAGAATTTTAGCTTTCCTCCTCATATTCATCTTTCTTTTGAATTTATTACGGTGTTTGAAGGAAAGATGACGGTGACTGTTGATGGAAAGGAGTATCACCTTTCGGCGGGAGAGGGGTGCTTGATTTTTCCCAATCAGTTGCATGCGCTTTCCTCGGTTTCTTCTCGGCATATGCTGTGTATTTTTTCGCCCGATCTTGTCAGTGCCTACCGTGCGAAAATCGAAAAAATGCTACCGAAAGAAAGTCTGTTTTTGCCCGATCCTGATTTGATAGATGCGCTTGATCGGCTGGGCGAAGATGCAAATGTGATCCGAAAAAAGGGGCTTCTCTATCTGCTTTGCGCCGCATTTGATGAAAAAGCAAGCTATTTCAAACGAGAGGGCGACGGAAAAAAACTTCTTTCTTCCATTTTTGCTTTCGTAGAAGAGCGTTATCGGGAAGAATGCACCTTGCAAGACTTGGCCGCAGTGCTCGGCTATGATTACGCCTATCTTTCGCGCTATTTTAAAAAGAGCACAGCCCTTTCCTTCACCGAATATCTCAATCGTTATCGCCTGAACAAGGCTTGCTATTTGCTCGATAATACCGATGCCTCCATTGTGCAGTGCGCCTTTGATGTCGGATATAATTCCTTGCGTACCTTTAATCGTAATTTTAAAAGGATATTTTCGATGTCTCCCGCGGAATACCGCAAAAAAGCGGAATGAGCTTCAAATCTCATTCCGCTTTTTTAAAATCAATTATTCCAAAGCACTCTTTTTCATAAAAAGAACGCCCAAGGTGTTTCTGCCGCAATGCGAAGAAACAGTACAACCGGCACGGGTGATATGGAGCTCTTCGAAAGGAGCGTAGCCCATTACCGCATCGGCGCAAACGTTGACGATCTCCTCGTCGCAACCGGCGTGCGTTACAAAAACACGAGAGAGATCAATGTCCTCATAATCGAGCACTTGATCCTTCACGTACTCAGCGAGCACCTTGGCGAAGGCACCGCGGTATTTTTTGCTGACACCCATTTTACCGTTTTTGACAACGATGCAGGGCTTGAGTTTCAACAAGTTAGCGCCGAATGCCGCAAGTGCCGAGCAACGGCCGCCCTTGTGCAAAAATTCAAGGCTGTCGATAACAAAGGAAGCACTGACATTGTCCGCAAGTAAGGAGCATGCTTCGGCAATTTCTTTGGCATCCTTTCCTTCTTTCAGCATGTCGCATGCGGCAAGCACCAAAAGACCGCCGCCGGTAGAGAGATTCTTTGTGTCTACCACATAGACGTTCTCAAATTCCTCAGCCGCAAGGCAGGCATTGTGATAAGTCGAGGACATGGAAGAGCTGATGGTGAAGAAAACCATAGAAGCTCCTTCGCCCGTTTGCGCACGGAAAAAGTCGGCACATTCGGTGATGTTCAGCGCGGCGGTTTTGGGAAGTTGTTTGGTTTGCTCATAATGCGCATAGATCATTTCAGGATCGATGTCGACACCGTCTTTGTAATGCTCCTCTCCCAGTGTAACGGTGAGGGGCAGAATTTTTATATTGTTTTTTTCAATCAAGTCAAGGCTCAAATCGGTTGTGCTGTCGCTGGCAATGATAATTTTCTCGTTCATGGCAAAACCTCCAATATCAATCATTTATTCCTTATTATAACATAAAAATGTGAATTATTCATGACGAAAAACAAACGGTATGACACTTTTATAATCATACCGCCGTTTTTTTATGTTTGCTTAGTGACCGCTGTAATAAGCAAGTACTCCCGAAAGAGGTTTGAGGGCGGCAATCACCGCGTTGATCTCGGAGGCGGGCAGCGTTTCGCTTGCACTGTAGCCGAGGGAAGAGAGCACAGCGTCATAGTCAATGACATATTCGATATCAAAGAAAGAGACGGGGGAATCAAACTTGCTTTGCACTTTGGCTTTATAAGCATCATAGCTTTCAATACCGTCGATAAGATTAATCTCTAAGGCTTGCTTTGCTGTGTAGGTGCGTCCGTCCGCCAGGGCTTTGACTTCCTCTTCCGTGAGACCTCTGCCTTTTTCCACGACATCCACAAAATAACCGTAGTATTCGTCCAACTGAGATTGGTAGATGGCCCTTTGTTCCTCGGTCAAAGGTGCAAAATAACTGCCCATGGCTTTGTTTTCGCCACTGGTAATGTCCTCGGTTTTGATGCCGAGCTTTTCGCAAAGACCGCTGAGATCAATATGGGTACCGTACGTTACACCGATGGAACCTGTCGTGGTCATACGGTGGGCGTATATCTCATCTGCCGCCATGGCGAGATAGTAACCGCCGCTGCAAGCATAGGTCGCAAAATAAGCGTAAATCGGACGCCCGGTTGCTTTTTTATAGCCTTCGAGAGCCGTATAAACCTCATCCGTTGCGTAAATTTCACCGCCGGGAGAATCAATGTAAAGCAAAATACCTTGGTTTTTGGCATCGTTTTTCATTTCTTCAATGGCGTTTAAGATATAGTCGTGATTGTAGCTTCCATCCGTGCCGTAGAGTAAGCTGGTGGTTGTGGCGGCAGCGATCGTTCCTTCGATGTGGAGCACACCGACATAGTTCTCCGCGGGCAGTGTAAGTGCGTTTTGTGAGTTGCTTGCACCGGAAAAACAAGCGATGCATCCGGCAATACCAATGCAAAAGCTTAAAAGAAGAACAATGGCAACAACAATGATAATAACCGTTTTTTTATGAGATTTCGGTTCCGGAAAATTGGTAATGGGCGGGGGTGTAAAATCCATGAGAGCCTCCTTAACGGTAAATGTAAGAAAAAACTACCTATATTATATATCTTATCGCAGAAGATGTCAATTATTTTTTCGCCCTTTTCGAAGTTCATAAAAAATTTAAAATTAAATTTATAAACTTGAAAGTTTGAAAACGAGAGAAAAACGGAGAAAAAACGAGCTTTTGAGAGATAGTACCGCAATAAATTTGAAAAAACGAAAAAAGTTTCTTTTCCCCCCTTGACAAGCCAAAACAGTTATGCTATAATACCAAGCGTTGAAAAAAGATTCCGTAAGGAACAATCAAAATGGAGGAAATTGCAATGTCCACTTTTATGGCAAAGGCAGAGACCATTTCCCGTAAATGGTATGTCATTGATGCAGCAGGTAAGCCTCTCGGCGAGACCGCTGTAAAAGCAGCAACGATTCTTCGCGGTAAGCACAGACCTGAGTTCACCCCTCATGTTGACTGCGGTGAATACGTTATCATCATCAACGCGGCAAAAGCCGTTCTCACCGGTAAGAAGCTCGATCAGAAGGTTTATTACCATCACTCCGGTTACATTTCCGGCTTGAAGGCAGTTAGCTATCGTAAGCTCATGGCAGAGCGTCCCGAGTTCGCAATGGAGCTCGCTGTGAAGGGTATGCTCCCTCACAACACCATCGGCGCGAAGTCTTTCACCCGTCTTAAGGTGTATGCAGGCGCACAGCACAACCAAGAGGCTCAAAAGCCCGAGCTCGTTGACTAAGGGAGGAGAAGAGAAGTATGTATACCAGTGTTAAGCCTTATTTCTATGGCACCGGCAGAAGAAAGAAGTCTATTGCCCGCGTTCGCCTTTATCCCGGTACCGGTGTTGTCACCGTAAACGGTAAGACTGCTGATGAGTATTTCGGCCTTGAAACCCTTAAGCTCATCATCGCTCAGCCCTTCGATGTTTCTGAAAACGGCGGCAAGTTCGACGTTGTTGCAAACGTAAACGGCGGTGGCCTTTCCGGTCAGGCAGGTGCTATCCGTCACGGTATCGCCCGTGCACTCGTTGCAGCCGATGCTGAAAACCGTCCCGCCCTCAAGAAGGCAGGCTTCCTTACCCGCGATCCTCGTATGAAGGAAAGAAAGAAGTACGGTCTCAAAGGCGCTCGTCGCGCACCTCAGTTCTCCAAGAGATAATTTCGACCTTTGGTCGAAACTTCAAAAAGCACTTCGCATCACGCGGAGTGCTTTTTGTTATCTCTTGGATGAACTGGGGTGCAACGAAATTCGCCTTCGGCGAGTGAAATATGGCTTCGCCATGCGAAATAGCTTCGCTGTGAAATATTTGCTTCGCAAATGTGAAGGGCGAATTTCATTTCACATCGAACGTAGTGAGATATTTCACAATTTCCGCAAGGGAATTATTTCACATTCGGCGAAAGCCGAATATTTCACTTTTAGTTGCCGTCCTATTTACTTTTTGCCGTTTTTATGGTATAATCTAACTAATCGATAAACTTGAATTTGTAGGTGTGAATGATGAAAACTTTATATATGATTGGTGGCACTATGGGAGTTGGAAAAACAACTGTGTGCCAACAGTTAAAACGAGATTTACCGAATAGTGTATTTCTTGACGGAGATTGGTGTTGGGATGCAAATCCGTTCCAAGTAACCGATGAAACAAAAGCAATGGTGACGAATAATATTTGTTACTTACTCAATAATTTTCTGAAATGTTCTGCATACGAG
>JAZNND010000033.1:0-21655 GCA_045580085.1 Eubacteriales bacterium | reverse complement strand
CAACCTTTCCCGGTTCGTTTGTGTATCTCTACTATTTTCTTCTTGAATGCATAATCGTATTTATACATAAAAAATCCCCTTAAAGTATTCTCGAAAACTTTTTTGTTTTTTCGAGTGTATACTCTAAGGGGATTATATCATGAAGAGCTAACCCATCGCATTTTGTACATGGAAAAAATATAAAAAGATGCGTTCACTGTGGTTTTGGCGTTGTTTGCATTACTTTCCGTCGCAATTCAAACGGCGGTACAATTCACTTTTTGAGATTTTTTGATCCTTTGCGGCGGCTTTGATGGCGTCCATACGAGAGAGACCTTGTGCTTCGTAATGTGCAACATGTTCCTCGTCGTTTAGGTTTTGAAACCATGCCCTTTCCTCTGACATACGCAGTTCGGCAGGGAGCTCATCCTCACCTTCCAGCACCAACACATATTCGCCCCTGGGGGCGGTAGTCTCATAATACTGAGTGGCTTTGGAGAGTGTGGTTCGCATAATTTCTTCATTTCGCTTTGTCATTTCACGGCAAAGTGTAATATGTCTGTCACCAAAGCAGGATAACAGATCCGCAAGCGTGGCACGCAATTTATGAGGAGCTTCATAGAAGATCATGGTACGATGTTCATGTTTGATCTCATCAAGTCTCTTTTTTCGCTCTCCCGCATTGGTGGAAAGAAATCCTTCAAAAGCAAAACGACCGGTTGCTAAAGCGGATAGCGAAAGCGCGTTGATTGCGGCACAGCAGCCGGGAACCGCCGTTACAGTGATTCCTACCTCGGCGCAAAGACGAACTAAGTCTTCGCCGGGATCGCTGATGGCAGGGGTACCTGCGTCGGTGATGAGAGCACAGCTTTCTCCGTCTGCCAGTCTTTTAACTATGATTTCTCCGCGCTCACGCTTGTTATGCTCGAAGTAACTGATGCATTCTTTGCCGTGAATATCAAAGCAAGAGAGGAGCTTTTGCGTGTTGCGTGTATCCTCCGCGGCGATAAAATCCACACCTTTTAAAATTTTTAAGGCTCGTGCCGAAAGATCGGCAAGATTGCCAATAGGTGAGGCAATCAAATAAAGCGTATGAGGTAGGATCTTGTTCTTTTCTTCATCTTGAATCATATCATCGAAACTCGACATAAAAATCCCCCCTTTAAAGAAAATCCTTGGGCAAAATCCCATTTTGCAGTAAATAGTCGTAATCGGCGGTGTTTCTTTCATCGGATGATAAGATCAACGGGCGTGTGATTTTAAGCCCGCTTTTTCCGCCAAGCCGAGCTTCTGTCAACACCATGCAAGGCGGGAGCTCAGCTCGCGCATGCACAAATGTCATGCGTTTCGGTTCTAATTTATAGGAACGCAATGCCTCTATTAAATCTATCATACGGTCGGTACGGTAAACGGTATAGAAGCTTCCGCCAAACTTAAGCATTTTAGAGGCACATGCGGCGAAATCAAAAATTCCGCCGAAAAGCTCATGCCTTGCGATGTTTTTCCCTTCGTTGCGGCACCCTTCGCCGCTGGAAACGGTCATATAGGGCGGATTGGAAAAAACAGCGTCGTATGTGCCAAGTGCTCCGAGCTTTTCTGTCTCTCTGATATCTGCCAACAAGGGAGAGATTTTTAAAGTGAGATCGTTTAATCGGACATTTCGTTCTATGAGCTGTGCAAAAGTTTCTTGTACCTCAACGCAGGTAATATGCGTAAAACGATTTCTCGTAGAAAGGAGCATAGAGATAATGCCGCTTCCTCCGCCAAGCTCTAAAGCTTTTTCGCCAGACTTGGCAATGAAGGCGGCAAGGAGAAGGGCATCGGTGCCAAATGTGAGACCATCCGTTTTTTGAATCAAGCACAAACGGTCGTTTACGGCATCTAATCGCTCGTTTTCATGTAAGCGTGTTTCTTTCATTACGGTCATCTTTGCGAGAAGACTCTCCTTATAAAATAAAGAAGGCGGAACGAACTTTTGCATCCGTTCCGCTTTTGTTTTACGGAATTATTCCTCAACGGGAGCGTCAACAGGGCAGACGCCTGCGCAAGAACCGCAGCCAATGCACTGCTCGGCATCGATGACATACTTGCCGTCGCCTTCGCTGATGCAACCTACGGGGCACTCACTTTCGCAAGAACCGCATCCAACGCAATCATCAGTAATTTTGTAAGCCATGTTATTTACCTCCATAAAAAATTTCTATTCATATTGTAGCAGTAAATCATAGAAAAATCAAGATGTTTTTGAAAAAAGATACGCTGTTTTGCAAAAAAGAAGGGTTATTTTTTAGAATTCTGTCCTTTTCTGTCATTAAATGGCTTTTTTGCCGAAGCTTCTGTGTCAGAAATCTCTTCTTTTTCACTTTCGCATTCTTCGTTTTTGGGGCGTCTTCCTTTTCCTACTGTCAGTAAAGTAACGTCGGAACAAGCGTAAAGCTTGGGAGCGTCGTTGGAATCGGAAAGCTTGACTTTAACAACTTGAGCCAGAGGACGCGCTTCAATCACAAACCCTTCGCCATTCGCGGTAGAGACGGTGGAGCCGACGGGAGGCGTTGTTTTTAAGGCTTCTTCGTATACTTCGTGCTCATAGCGCAAGCAACACATCAGTCTGCCGCAACTGCCTGAAATCTTGGCAGAATTAAGAGAAAAGCTTTGTTCTTTGGCCATTTTAATGGAAACTTGCACGAAATCCGGCAAAAAGCAGGAACAGCAAAACGGTCTGCCGCAAATGCCAAGACCGCCCATCATCTTTGCCTCGTCTCGAATACCGATCTGACGAAGCTCAATTCTTGTGCGGAAAACAGAGGCGAGATCTTTGACAAGTTCGCGGAAATCAACGCGCCCATCGGCGGTAAAATAGAAGAGAAGCTTTTGATTATCAAAGGTATATTCTACATCTACAAGCTTCATCTCCAACTTGTGCTTGGCAATCTTTTCTTCACCGATCGTTCGTGCGCGTTCTTCGGCAATGCGATTGTCTTCATTTCGTTTGATGTCCTCGGCTGTGGCGATGCGTATCACATTTTTTAAAGGGGAGACAATTTGAGAAGAGCTGACCGCGCGATTTCCCATGGTCACTTTTCCAAATTCAAGACCGCGCGCCGTTTCGACAATAACATAATCCTTGGGTGTTACGATCAGATCTTGGGGAGAAAAATAATATGTTTTGGTACTGTTTCGGAAACAAACCCCTACAACGGTAATAGCGGCGGGTTCTTGCGCTTCCGAAGAAACCTCTTGGTTGTTCATTTCTTGCTCGTTCATCATAATACCATGCCTGTGCTTTCGCAAAGGCTTCCTTTTTGTTTAGTAACTTTGATTTTTATCCTTTTTTGAAGGAACATTTCAGCACATTAAGAACAGTTGCCGCGTTGGCATTCCGTTCGAGCTTTCGTATAGCATCTTCTACATTTTGCTGTGCGCGGAGTAAAAACGGCAGTCGGAAAAGAGAAGCGTTTTTTTGCGCTGTGGCTTTGTTTCCAAAAAAACACAGCGGTGCATCGGCAGATTTTTTGAGCAAAATCAAGTCCCGCAACGCGCGTGAAAGAAATTCCAAATCTTCGATGAGTTCGTCACGTTTGCTTGAAAGTTTGGAAAACGCCGCATGTAATTTTGAAAAAGAAGGGGATGCGAATGCCTCAATCAAAGAAAGCGTAATTTCTTTATCTTTCAAAAGATTATCGGTGTTTTTGGGAGAAAGGAGCGCAATCGCTTTTCCGATAGAGCCGTCGGCTTCTACCAAAACATCGGCGAGTTCTTCTTCCTTTAAAGCATAATTTTGCAGTTCGGAAGGATGATGGCTTTCTAACCACTCATAGATCGCCTCTGTCGAAAACTTATTCATTCTCACAAGCCTTGCACGGCTACGCACCGTCGTCAAAAGCGCATCTGCCGATTCGCATAAAAGAATGATTTTAACCTTGGGAGGTGGTTCCTCTAAAACGATCAGCAATGCGTTTTGCGCTTGTGCGGTTAAAAGATGGGCTTCATCGAAAATATAGAATTTGTAGTCAAATTCGGTCGCGGATAAATACATATCGCGCTTGGCATCTCTTACGGCATCAACGCCTATCGTCGCTTTATCGCCTTTGGTGATCCATTTGACATCAACAGCATTTCTGTCTTCAATGATGCGGCAATTTCGGCATGATCGGCAAGGAAGATCGAATGCAGTGTTTGTTTTGTTTTCACAAAGCTGAGCTGCGGCAAGACCTTTGGCAAAGGTTTTCTTTCCGCTGCCTTCGGGACCTTCGATGATAAGAGCATGAGGAAAGGCGTCTTTCTCTGCCGCATGGCAAAGGCTTTCTTTGGATTCTCTGTTTCCGTATAAAAAATCCATATAACGCCGCATCTTTTGCTCTTTTGCCTCCTTTGCTTGCAAACTAATACAATAATTATAGCAGATAAAATATTTTCTGTCAATCCGTGCATATGAAAAAAGTTTGTGATGGCCATGTTTTGTTTCACGTTTGGCGGCGGGTATCGGTAAAAACGGCTATTTTTCTCCATTTAACTCCGTTCTTTGAGAAAATATATTTTTGTTTTGGTTGACACCTTTTTCGAAATATGCTAAAATAATATCATCAAATCGAAAGGAGTCTTGTGTGGATACCATTCGTTTTGCCGAAGCGTGTGCTCGGGTGATCGGCTTGGATTATGAACGAAAATCCGTAGGATTGTTGGCGGAAAAGACGGTGCATGCTACGCTGAAAGAATATTTTGAATCCGATCATGCGTTTCACGAGATCAAAGTGGGAACGCATTTTGCAGATATTTGTAAAGGGGAACATATTACAGAAATACAAACACGTTCTCTCGGCAATTTGCGAAAAAAACTTGACGCCTTTTTGCCGAATTATACCGTAGATGTTGTTTACCCCATACCTTTTGTCAAGTATCTTTCGTGGATGGATCCTGTGACCGGTGAGATACTTTCGCGTCACAAAAGCCCCAAAAAAGGCACATTTTTTGATGCAGGCCGTGAGATATGGGCACTTTCTTCTTATCTCGGACATCCGCATCTCAGGATACATTTGATGCTGATTGACATGGAAGAGTATCGTTTGCAAAATGGTTGGAGTCGAGACGGAAAAAAAGGATCTGAGCGATATGATCGCATTCCGATCGCCCTAAAAGATGAGATGGTTTTGACGGACGGTGCATCTTATGATAAGCTGTTTCCGAGAGATCTTGTGGGGGATTTTACGGCAAAAGAATTTCGAAAAGCAACCAAAACAGGCGAACGCGTTTCGGTTTCTCTGTTGAGCGTTCTTGTAAGAATGGGGATCGTCTTAAAATGCGGTCAAAAGGGCAGAGCTTTTTTGTATCGCCATGTTTGACTAAAATCTTTGATTTATCTTGCTTTAAGGGTTGATTTTCCAAAAGTTCTGTGCTATAATAGGCTAAGTGGGGAGTCTCCCAAAACAATGCTTTAATACCTATGCGGAGGTTTGATATCCTTATGAAGAAAAATCTTGTAGTAATCGGTTACGGCGGTATGGGTGCCGGATTCCATGTAAAAAATGCATTAAGCAGTGATGTGGTTCACTTGCTTGGTGTATATGATATTGACGAGGCGAAAAATGAACTCGCCCGTTCTCGCGGTATTTATGCATATTCTTCTTTGGAAGAGGTGCTTGCCGATGACCGTGTAGATATGGTCACCGTTGCCGTTCCCAACGATTCGCATCTTGATATTGTTGTTCGTGCACTTGAGGCCGGCAAAAACGTTCTTTGTGAAAAGCCTGTTGCACTTTCTATGGAAGACCTTGATAAGATGATTTCGGCGGCCGAGAAAAACGGGAAAATTTTCTCGGTACATCAAAATCGCCGTTTCGATGTCGATTATCTCGCCATGAAAAAGATCGTTGAGGATGGTAAGATCGGCAAACCTCTTCGCATTGAGTCACGTATTCACGGCTCGCGCGGTATTCCGAGCGATTGGCGCGGCACGAAGGAACACGGCGGCGGTATGATCCTTGACTGGGGCGTTCATTTGATTGACCAAGTTCTTCAGATCTTCAAGGAACCCATCAAGCGAGTACATTGTACCGTGACCAATTATACCAACAAAGAAGTAGATGACGGTTTTTATTTAACTTTGACGTTTGCTTCCGGCATTGAAGCTTATATTGAGGTGGGTACGCTGAACTTTATTCCTCTGCCTCGCTTCTATCTGAAAGCAGAAAAGGGAACCGCTTTGATTTCCGACTGGCGTGAATGCGCAAAGGTTGTTAAGTGCAATTATTGGCATGAAAGCGAAGTTGTTCCGGTAGAAACCGCAGCCGGTTTGACCAAGACCATGGCACCTCGTGATGCGGTAACCGTAGAGGAGTTTTTCGAAGAAAAGCCTCTTTCCGATGTACATAATTACTATCGTAATTTCTGTGCCGCCATTGACGGAAAAGAAACACAAATGGTTACGCATGCGGAAATGCGTAAAGTTTTGCGCGTGATGGAGCTTGCGTTCCGTTCCGCAGAACTGAACCAGACCATTGATTTTACTCTTTAAAATATCCCAAAAATCTCTCCGAGCCTGAAGCTTAGAGAGATTTTTTAAAATACGGATCTTTGCAAGGAAAGGAATGCTCGTGTTTATGACACAAAAGAGAGCTGATGCCGATCGCATTTTGAAAAAATTAGATTCCTATTTGCATAAAAATGATTATATTTCCGCCGAAAGGCATTTAATGTATTGGTTGGATGAGGCAAGGGTAAACGGTGATTTTTCCACAGAGATACTCGTTCAAAATGAATTGATGGGAATTTATCGCAAGATCGGAAAAGAAGAAAAAGCACTTCTGAGCGTGACATCGGTGCTTGAAAAAATAAAGCAGATCCATATAGAAGAGCAGCTTGGCGCGGCAACCACATATTTGAATGCCGCCACCGTATATAAGGCATTCGGGAAAGCAAGTCTCTCTCTTCCTCTTTTTGAAAAAGCGCAAGCAATATATGAAAGAGAGCTTGATCCTTTTGATAAAAGGCTTGGAGGGCTTTATAATAACATGGCACTTGCACTTGTGGATGTCGGCAGGTATTCCGAGGCAAAAGATATGTATTTGAAAGCGATCTCGGTGATGGAGAAAGAAGAAGGCAGCGCACCACAAGTTGCCATTACCTATCTTAATATGGCAAGTGCCGCGGAAAGCGAATACGGGCTGCTTGAAGGAGATGAGCTCATCCAAGCGTATCTTGCCAAAGCAATGGCTTTGCTGGAAAATTTTTCAGGTCAAGACGGAGATTATGCCTTCGTTTGTGAAAAATGTGCTTCCGTGTTTGGGTATTACGGATATTTTGCTTATGAAAATGAATTGAAAGAACGGGCAAAGAGGATTTATGAAAGGAATTGAACTCTGCGAAAAATTTTATCTTAAATACGGCGCACCCTTGATTCATGAGTCTTTTCCTGAAATAGAGGGCTTGATCGCGGTGGCACTTGCGGGAAGCGGCTCGGAGTGCTTTGGGTATGATGATGAGGTGTCTCGAGATCATGATTTTGAGCCTGGTTTTTGTCTGTTTTTACCTGATGAAGATCAAGTGAATCGCAAGCAAGCCTTTGCGTTAGAACGTGCATATGCTAAGCTTCCGATGGAATTTATGGGCGTTCGAAGAAATCAACTGTCGCCTGTCGGCGGTAACCGTCACGGCGTGATCCGTATCAGTGACTTTTTTTCCGATAAAACCGGGCGAGCAGACGGTGATCTTACTTGGAGGGAATGGTTTTATTTGCCTGAGCAGTCACTTGCCGAGGCAACCAACGGCAAGGTGTTCCGTGATGATCTCGGTCTCTTGAGTGCTGTGCGTGAGAGACTTTCGTATTTTCCTAAAGATGTTTGCCTAAAAAAATTAGCAGGCAACCTGCTTTTGATGGGGCAGTCAGGGCAGTATAATTATAGCC
Organism: Eubacteriales bacterium; assembly: GCA_045580085.1. Taxonomy (GTDB): domain Bacteria; phylum Bacillota; class Clostridia; order Oscillospirales; family CAG-272; genus UBA1740. The sequence continues at coordinate 13,776 of JAZNND010000033.1, read as the reverse complement.
GTGCGGTTGCTCGTTCGGATACGGCGGCGGCGCAACTTTCTGCCATTGAATTTGCGAAAAGCGCGATGCATGTGATCTTTTTGCTGAATGAGCATTATATGCCGTATTATAAATGGACTTTTCGTGCCTTGCGAGAGCTTCCTCTTCTTTCTTTCTTGCATGAACCGCTTGAATATTTAATCTCTCACGAGAATACAGAAGAGGAAAGTTTAAAGAAGAAAGCAATGATGGAAGAAATTGAAGAGTCGATCGTCTCGCAACTGCGTGAAAGAAAGTTAACCGATTTTTCGGGCGGCGAGATGGAAGGGCATGCCTATGCGGTAAATGATAAGATCGTCGGAGGCGATATTCGAAATCTTCATATTCTTTACGGCGTTTGAAATTTCGGTATTGGTTTCTCTTAAAGTATACAAACTAAAAATAAAATAAATTAGATACTAAATGGTGTTATGATTGAAACAAAAACGATAACTAAAATTGATTTTAAATCCTTTTCGTTGCAAGATAAAGCACTTTATGAGGAATATCTTTCGGCAGATAAGGAGCGAGGATGTGAATTCTCATTTGCTAACGTATATTTATGGGGAAGGCAACAGTTTGCCGTTTTGCATGACTATATTGTTTTGTTTTCCCATTTTAACGGTCGGGATATCTATCCTTATCCTTTGGGTAAAGGCGATACCAAAGCGGTGATAGACTGTATCATGGAGGACGCTGAAGATAGAGGAATCCCTTTCTGTCTTACGGGGCTCGGAGAGACAGCCAAAAAAACCTTGGAAGAGCTGTATCCGAAAAAATTCCGTTTTTCTTCCGATGAAGGTACCTTTGACTATGTTTATAACATCGATGACTTGGCAGAGCTGAAAGGCAAAAAATACGATGGCAAGCGGAATCATTTAAATCGTTTTCGCAAAGCGTTCCCTTGTTTCACCGTGCAAAGAATTGATGAAAATAATATTTCGAAAGTGATATGCATGTCAAATGATTGGTATAAAGCACGTTTAAGCGAAGATGGGCATGCAGGGTATCATATGGAGCACGAGGCTTTGACAAAAGCTCTGCGTGAGTATCGTGAGTTGGGATTAGAAGGTTTAGCTGTTTTGGATGGCGACGATGTGCTTGCATTTACGTTGGGAAGCCGTTTGCGCGAAGATACTTTCGATGTGCATTTTGAAAAAGCATTACCGCATGTTCAAGGTGCCTATGCCGTCATCAATTTTGAATTTGCACGTTATATACGGGAAAAATATCCGACAGTTCGCTATTTGAATCGCGAAGAGGATATGGGCGTGGAAGGCTTGCGCAAAGCCAAACGCAGTTATTATCCTCATCATATGGTGATCAAATATCGGGCATGCTTGGAATAAAAACTTGAAAACAAGTGTTCTGCCTTTGTTTTTTTGAGACCTTTTTCACAGAAAGGAATGATTATAAATATGAGGATTGATGCACCCGCCCCGAGAGATGTTCCGTCGCTTCGCACTCTGTGGCAAGAAGCTTTTGGGGATAGCTCGGAATTTTTAGATGCCTTTGAAAAAACTGCCTTTTCCGTCAGCCGTTGCCGTTGTGTTTTTTACGCAGATGAGCCGGTCGCTGCCTTGTATTGGTTTGATTGTTTTTGTCAAGGAGAAAAGATAGCATATCTTTACGCGATTGCCACAGCGAAAGCTTATCGCGGGCATGGACTTTGCACAACGCTCATGCGTGACACGCATGCATATTTAAAAACGAACGGATATGTCGGCGCGCTTTTGGTGCCGGGGGGAAAATCGCTTTTCTCGTTTTATGAAAAAATTGGTTATCGGCGTTGTACCGAGATTGGGGAAATTCATTGCCTTCCTGCGGCAGAGAAAAGAGCAATACGGCAAATCGGTGTGGATGAATATGCAAAACTCAGACGCTCCTTTTTGCCATTGGGCGGAGTATTGCAAGAAGATGAAAACCTTGCTTTTTTGCAAACACAAGCGACATTTTGGACGGGAGACGGTTTTTTGCTGGCGGCACGGTGCGAAAGTGAGCATCTTTACGGTATAGAGCTTTTGGGCGATTGTGACGCTGCCGCCGGTATTGTGAGCGCACTTGCATGTGAGGATGGTGTGTTCCGTGTACCCGCGAAAGGGAAGTCTTTTTCAATGTATCTTCCGCTATCCTCGGATAGATCAACGCTCCCTTCTTACTTTGGGCTTGCATTTGATTGATGCCAAAATCGCGGATTGTAAGGAAATGACATCTCTTTTCGCAAAGAAAAAGCGTATTTGATAAAAGGCTTTTCGAGATAGACAAGAGAATAAATGAAACAGCAATGCGGGGCTGTCGCACAATGCGGCAGCCCCGTAAAAATATGCTTAGATGGAAAATTATCTTTGTTATTCAAATTTTCTGTCATAAAGGAGAGCTGCGATCAATACAACAAAGCAAGAGCCTGCGTTATGTACCAGAGCACCCGTCGTGGGATTGAGGATTCCAAGCACCGAAAGCGCAACGGCTAAGATGTTAATGCACATCGATAGTGCAATGCTGAACTTGATGGTTTTTACCGTAGCTGTGGAGAGACGTTTGAGGTACGGGATTCGTGAAATATCGTCGCTCATCAAAGCAATGTCGGAAGCTTCTACCGCGATATCGCTTCCCATGCTTCCCATTGCAACACCGACATCGGCTGTTTTGAGTGCGGGAGCGTCGTTTACACCGTCACCGATCATGCAGACTTTCCTATGCTCTTTTTGTAACGCAAGAATGTTTTCTACCTTTTGTTCGGGTAAAAGCTCAGATCGAATTTCGGAAATACCGACTTTCGCGGCGAAATAATCGGCTGTCATTTTGTTATCACCTGTGAGAAGCACCGAGGAGGTGTTCATACTTTTTAGTTTGGATACCATTTTCTCTGCTTCCGGGCGCAGAACATCGGAAAGTGCTATGATACCGATGCAAGTAATGCCGTCTGCAACAAGCACAGATGCCTTGCCTTGTGCGTGGAGCTCTTCCGATTTTGATGCAATTTCCGATTCAATTGTAATGCCGTTTTCCGTAAGGAATCTTTCACTGCCGCAGAGAAGTGTTTTCTCCCCCACTTGGGCGTGAATTCCTTTGCCTGCCGTCATTGTGAAACTGTTAGATTCAATGATGGAGACGTTTTTTTCTTTAGCATATGCCGTGATGGCTTTGCCGAGAGGATGCTCACTCTTTGCTTCCGCGGAGGCGGTAAGAGACAGAAGCGTATTTTTGTCTATATCATTTTTGAAAGAAATAATGTCCGAAACTTCAAGCTTACCGTAAGTCAGAGTTCCTGTTTTATCAAAAGCAATGGTATCGACCTTGCCCATTTTTTCTAACGCTTCTCCCGACTTGATAATAACACCGTGTTTGGTCGCTTGACCGATAGCCGCCATAATGGCGGTAGGCGTTGCCAATACTAAGGCACAAGGGCAGAATACAACAAGAACGGTAACGGCTCTGGTGATGTCTTTTGTGACAACTCCTGTGACAATGGCGATCAGCATGGCTATGGGCACAAGCCAGCTTGCACACTTGTCGGCAATGCGAGCCATAGGTGCTTTTTTGTCTTCGGCGTCTTTGACCATGCGGATTAACTTTTGCAAGGAGCTGTCTTTTCCGACTTTGGTGGCGCGGATATCAATGACGCCAAAGCGGTTGATCGTACCGCAAAACACCTCATCTCCCACGGCTTTGTCTATAGGCAAAGATTCGCCCGTCATAATGGATTGATCCACCGATGTTTCACCGCTGACGATCTTGCCGTCAACAGGAATGCTCTCGCCGGGAAGAATGCGCAGAATATCGTCGCACCTTATCTCTTCGGCAGGGATGGTTTCTTCCTTTCCGTCTTTGATCCTTCTGCCTTGTGTGGGCGCGAGATTAATCAGCTTTTTGAGCCCTCGTTTGGCGCGATCGGTTGTCATGTCCTCAAGAATTTCGCCAAGTGCCATGATAAAGGCAACTTCGCCTGCCGCGAAGAGATCGCCGATGATGATAGCCGCAATCATAGCAACTGTAATGAGCAAAGCTGAGGATATTTTGCTGATGCCCGGATTATAGATGATGCGCCAAAGGGCGAGGTAAAGAAGAGGAATACCGCTGATCACCACCGATACCCATGCGGGATCGACCAAAAGAGTGATGCCAAGTTTAGAGAGAATAAAGCTGAGTACCAGAAAAACACCGCTGATAACGGTCATCGGAATCTCCGATAAGAAGCCAATGATCTTTTTCATTTTTTACTTAACCTTTCTATCTTCTATTGACAGATGTGTTTATTTTCGGTATAATATATCTAATACCGAACACTTTGTACGGTAATAGTATATCGCCCAATCTTGGAAAAATCAACATTCAATTCAAATGAAATGTCAATTATCGAACAATTTTAAAAATTTGTATGGAGAAGGATATGGATCGACGGCAAAGAAAAACAAGAGATGCGATTTTCGGCGCATTTACGCGTTTGCTGGAAAAGCAGGCGTATCATCAAATCACGGTGCAAGACATCATAGACGAAGCCGATATTGGCAGAGCTACCTTTTATGCGCATTTTGAAACCAAAGATTATCTTTTAAAGGCGTTATGTGAAGAGCTGTTTGGGCATATCATTGATACTGCCATGGGCTTGCCGCACAGCCACTATCATTACTCTTGCGGCATAGAGACCGACTCTGTATTTTTACATCTGCTCAAACATATGCAAGAGAATGACTATAATATATTAGCTTTGCTTTCTTCGCAAAATAACGAAATTTTTTTGCGCTATTTTAAAACCAATCTTCAAAAGCTGATTAAAAGTCAATTTGCCGATATGGGAAAATTTAAAAAATCCAAACTTCCTGAGGAATTTTTAGTCAATCATATTTCCGCATCCTTTGTAGAAATGGTGAGCTTTTGGCTCCATCACGGCTCTAAAGAAACCCCGGAAGAACTCACGGAATACTTTGAGTATATCATCACCCCGCTTTGCGAGGGCGATTCACAGTAGAGAAGTGTTTTGGACTTTCGAATAAGCACAACTATCATCGGGCTGACAGAAAACGATCTGTCAGCCCTTAATTTTACGGAGGATTCGGTGAGAGAAAAGATTTTGATCAAAATTTCAATACATAGCTTGTATTCAATGCTTTTTTCTCAAGTTTCGTCTAACGCGGTTGATATGTCTTTCAAAGTCTCCGTTATTAATAAGCTCCGCGAGCACAAACTGTTCAAAGGTTGGCACTGTGCATGAATAGAAACCGAGTTTTTTATCAAATTCGCTCACAAGATGTTTGGGCAGAACCATATATCCCACACGGAGCGCGGGCGAGATGGTTTTGGAAAAGGTGTTCATATAGATCACATTGTCATAGTCGGAAAGTGAATACAGTGTATCATCCGACTTTGAGGAAACCGAGAACTCCGATTCAAAATCATCTTCAATAATGATCCGTCCGCTTTTACTTGCCCAACGGATGTATTCGTGACGCTTGTTTGCAGATGCGGTAATACCCGTTGGAAAGCTTCTGTAAGGCGTGGTATGCATCACGCTCGATTTTGTTTTAGCCAATGCAGCACTGTCAATACCGTCATGAGATAGCGACAGTAGTTCGTATCGCACATCAGCCGCTTGGTAAATCTGCTCGATCTTCTTGTAGGAGGGGGATTCGATTCCGTAGATTCTATGTTTTCCAAGAAGCTCAATAATGATATGATACAGATATTCTGCGCCGGAACCAATGATAACCTGCTCGGAAGAGATGTGAATGCCTCTGTTACGTGCAAGGTATTGCCGTATCGCTTCTCGAAGCTGTAAGCACCCAGTTCCCGGTGAGCGTTCAAGAATATCTTTTCCGTAATCGGAGAGAATGGAACGCATTGTTTTGCTGAGTACAGAGAAGGGAAAATCAGGGTAGTCGTGCTCGCTATGCTCAACAGGCATCCTCATTGATGCAATATCAGCTGTAATGGCAAAATTGTCATCTTTGCGAAAAATCACGAGAAATCCGCTGCGTTCGCGTGATTCGATGTAGCCCTCATCGCACAGTAGAGCATAGGCATGATTTACGGTGACTGTGCTGACCGAAAGTTCAACACAGAGCAACCGAATAGATGGAAGCTTTGCACCGAAGGGATAGATGCCGGCAATAATGTCTTGCCGTATTTGCTTGTATATTTGCAGATAAACGGGGCGATTGCTTTTGTTGATGCTATATTTCATCTGTATATATAAAATTCTCCTATTCTGACTATTTTTATATGAACAAAAATATTATATAATACAATCAACAAAAATGCAAGGAGAAAATAAAAATGGCATACAAAAAAATTCTCACAATACAAGACATATCTTGCGTTGGTCAGTGTTCGCTGACGGTTGCGCTCCCGATACTTTCCGCTTGCGGACTTGAAACCTGCATTCTTCCATCTGCTGTGCTTTCTACGCATACCGCAGGCTTTAGCGGCTTTACCTTCCGTGATCTTACCGATGATATGCCCGAGATTCAAAAGCATTGGCAAAAGGAAAATATCAAATTCAAGGCGATCTATACAGGCTATCTCGGAAGCGTTAAGCAGGTCGGATACGTCCGAAATATTCTCAACACGATGGGAACGAATGATTGCATTCGCATCGTCGATCCCGCTATGGCAGATAACGGCAAGCTTTATTCTATTTTTAATGATGAATATGTGGCAGCCATGCGTACTCTTTGCGCATCTGCGGATATTCTTATTCCCAATATTACCGAGGCTTGTTTCCTTGCCGAGGTGGAATACCGTGAGACGTACGACGAGGGCTACGTAAAGGAGCTTCTCGATAGACTTTCAAAGCTTGGAGTAAAGACTATTGTTTTGACAGGTGTGGGCTATGTTCCCGAGAAAACCGGCGTTATCGTTTATGAGGACGGTGCGATTCGTTATTATGAGCACGATAAGATTTCGAAGGGCTGTCATGGCACGGGAGATATCTATGCCTCTGCCTTTACAGGCGCGCTTTTGAACGATAAGGATATCTTCGAGGCGGCAAAGATTGCCGCCGATTATACGGTAAAATGCATTATCAATACCCAAGGAGATGCAGACCACTGGTACGGAGCAAAGTTTGAAACGGCACTCGGCGATCTGATGAAGATGCTTGCATAACAATTTAAGAAAGTTCCAAAAAACTCTTGTAATTTTCACAGAAAAGATGTATAATATAAGCACAATTTAATAAACGGGAGCTTGTATACAGGCTGAGAGGAAGGTGTGACCTTCGACCGAGAACCTGATTTGGATAATGCCAACGTAGGGATGCCTGATACGAAGATATTGGGAGGAACCAAAAAAAATTTGGAGTTACCGAATCGGTAGCTCCTTTTTTGTTGCTTTTTTATGGAGGAAAAGAAAATGGTAAAGGTAAACGGAGAACCAAAAGATATTGCAGGCAAGACCATTGCAGAGTATCTTGTGACAACAAATTACGATATGAAGCGAATCGCGACCGAGCTGAACGGCGACATTGTTCCGAAAGCTAATTATTCTGATACCGTACTTACGGACGGTGACAGCATAGAGATCGTTAGCTTCGTGGGAGGTGGTTAAGTGATTCCGTCAAAAGAAGAATGGAATAATGCCTTGGAAGAACGCCATGGCAAAGAGTTGCACAAAGCGTTTTCTTCCGCTACGGTTGCCGTGTGCGGCCTTGGAGGTTTGGGCTCAAATATCGCTATAGCTCTCGCAAGAGCAGGGGTTGGACGGCTGATTCTTTGTGACTTTGATCGTGTGGATATTACAAATCTTCACCGGCAGCAGTATAAGGCAGATCAGATCGGTATGTTTAAGACCGAAGCACTTGCCGAGAACCTTAAGGAAATAGCACCGTACATCTCACTTGAAGTTTATACAGAGCGTATCACGGAAGAAAATGCTGTGGCTCTTCTCTCGGATGCGGACATCATCTGCGAAGCATTTGACGATGCGGAATGTAAAGCAATGCTGACGGATGTTGTTCTTTCCGAGATGCCCGACCAATATCTTATTGCCGCGTCGGGCATGGCGGGGCTTTACGATGCCAATCGCATCAAGACAAGAAAAGTAACGAGCAAATTCTATCTGTGCGGAGATGAAAAAAGCGATATCGCGGACGGAATCGGGCTTGTATCGTCACGAGTTATGGTTTGCGCGGCACACGAGGCGCACACAGTGCTCAGAATTTTAGCAAATAAATTTGAAGAATAAAGAGGAAAAAGAAATGAATAACGACAAACTCATCATCGGCGGTCACGAATTCAACTCTCGATTCATACTCGGATCGGGAAAATATTCAATGAGGCTTATCGAGGCGGCGGTAAAGGATGCAGGGGCAGAGATCATCACCTTGGCAGTTCGCCGTGCTAACACCAAGGAACACGAAAACATCCTCGACTACATACCAAAAGGAATTACGCTTCTTCCCAATACCTCGGGTGCTCGATGTGCAGAAGAAGCAGTTCGTATCGCTCGCCTTGCCCGTGAGCTTGGATGCGGTAACTTCGTGAAGATCGAAATTATGCGCGACTCCAAATATCTGCTTCCCGATAACGTCGAAACCATCAAGGCGACCGAGATCCTTGCGAAAGAAGGATTCGTGGTCATGCCGTATATGTACCCCGATCTGAACACCGCCCGTGACCTTGTAAATGCAGGCGCGGCAAGTGTTATGCCTCTTGCGTCTCCCATTGGCTCAAACAAAGGACTTGCAACCAAGGAATTTATACAGATACTCATTGACGAGATCGATCTGCCCATCATCGTGGATGCCGGTATCGGCAGACCTTCGCAGGCTTGTGAGGCAATGGAGATGGGGGCGGCGGCAATTATGGCGAATACCGCCCTTGCAACCGCAGGTGATCTTCCCATGATGTCGTCGGCATTCAAGCAAGCGATTGAAGCAGGTCGTAAGGCATACCTTTCGGGGCTTGGCAGAGTTCTCACCCGTGGTGCCTCCGCATCCGATCCCTTGACAGGATTCCTGCGTGACTGAGGTGAATACAATGGAAAACCAATTCTTTGTAGATTCGGAGCATCTTTCCCCCGAAGCACTTGCCAAAAAGCATCGTATTGAATCCGATCCCACGAGTCGTAAGAATCACATGGAATATCTGCCCGGCATGGAGATTATCGAATCGGATGTATGCTCGCAGGTTATGGCGCAGATGAACTCTTACGATTACAGCAAATATACGGCAAGAGATGTCCGTGCAGCTCTTGAACACACCACTTGCTCAATAGAGGACTTCAAGGCACTTCTGTCACCTGCGGCAGAGCCGTTTCTTGAACAGATGGCAGAGAGAGCAAGGCTTGAAACAAGCAAGCATTTCGGCAATACCGTGTATCTGTTCACACCTCTTTATATTGCTAACTATTGCGAAAACTATTGTGTATATTGCGGATTTAACTGCTATAACCACATCAACCGTATGAAACTCTCTATGGAGCAGATCGAAAGGGAAATGAAGGTCATTGCCGACAGTGGAATGGAAGAAATCCTTATTCTTACGGGTGAGAGCCGTGCGCAGAGCAACGTGGAGTATATCGGCGAAGCCTGCAAGCTGGCAAGAAAATATTTCCGCATGGTCGGACTTGAGATCTATCCCGTCAACACCGATGAGTATAAATATCTCCACGAATGCGGTGCGGATTACGTTACCGTATTTCAAGAAACCTATGATACCGACAAATACGAACAGCTCCACCTGCTCGGACACAAGCGTGTGTGGCCGTACCGCTTTGATGCACAGGAAAGAGCTTTGCGCGGCGGTATGAGAGGTGTAGCGTTCTCGGCATTGCTCGGTCTCTCGGACTTCCGCAAGGATGCTTTGGCAAGCGCATTGCACGTCTATTATTTGCAGAGAAAGTATCCTCACGCAGAAATGTCGCTGTCTTGCCCCCGACTTCGTCCCATCATCAACAATGACAAGATAAATCCCCTTGACGTTCACGAAAAGCAACTCTGTCAGATCATCTGCGCATACCGCATCTTCCTGCCGTTTGTCGGTATCACCGTATCCTCCCGTGAGAGCGCGGAGTTCCGTAACGGCATCGTAAAAATCGCCGCCACCAAGGTGTCGGCAGGCGTATCAACGGGTATCGGCGACCACGAAAGTAAATACAGCGGCAAGGAAAGCGATGCGGTACAAGGCGACGAGCAGTTTGAAATTGACGATAACCGCAGTCTTGACAAGATGTATAAGGATATTGAGGGAGAAGGACTTCAGCCCGTGCTGAACGACTACCTCTATGTATAAGGAGCGAGTATGAAAAACTTTGATACTAAACTTTATTTTATAACCGATTCCACGGGATTTGAGGAAGCAGAATTCCTTCGCCGTGTGGAAGAAGCACTTAAAGGCGGCGCGACCATTCTTCAGCTCCGTGAGAAAAACAAATCCACAATGGAGTACATCGAGCTTGCCGAGAAGGTTCACGAGCTGACAAAAAAATACAATGTTCCGCTGATCATCGATGACCGAATCGATGTCGTTCTTGCAGTAGGAGCAGAGGGCGTACACCTCGGAAAAGAGGATATGCCCATCGCAACCGCAAGAAGAATCCTCGGTGATGACTTCATCATCGGAGCGACCGCAAAGACGGTCCCTTGGGCTCTTGAAGCATACGAGGGTGGAGCTGATTACCTCGGTGTCGGTGCGATCTATCCGACGACAACCAAGGTAAAAACCGTTCTCACATCAACCGAAACACTTGCTGACATTTGCAAAACTGTTCCAATTCCTGTCAATGCCATAGGAGGACTCAACAAAAATAACATTGATGTTCTCGCAGGCATTCCCATCGCAGGAATCTGTGTTGTTTCTGCTATTATGAAAGCCGAGAGTCCGAAAATGGCAACAATAGAGCTCAAGGTAAGAGCAAAGGAACTTGGAATCATATGATAAAGGGTGCAATATTTGATTTTGACGGAACGCTCGTCGATTCCATGTTTATTACCGATTATGAACCCGTAAAAACATAAAATACAGCGGCAGATTGGGGGCACCACCTTATGTCGCTCAATAAAACGATGCTGAAAAACGAAAGGAGCATTCTATGAAAATGAAAACAGCATTGACCATTGCAGGAAGCGACTGCAGTGGAGGCGCCGGTATTCAAGCAGATTTGAAAACAATGACGATGAATGGTGTTTTTGCCATGAGTGCGATCACAGCACTGACGGCACAGAACACGACCGGCGTCCGAGCCGTTCAGGAGGCAACTCCCGAATTTTTGAGAGATCAGATCGATGCGGTATTCGAGGATATTCGTCCCGATGCCGTCAAGATCGGTATGGTAGCATCAAGCGAGCTGATCTGTGTAATTGCAGACAGATTATCCTACTACAAAGCAGAAAACATTGTTGTCGATCCCGTGATGGTTGCCACAAGCGGTTCTGAATTGATGAAAAACGATGCAGTATCGGTGCTGACAAGAGAGCTTCTTCCTCTCGCTACTCTTGTGACACCCAATATTCCCGAAGCAGAAGTTTTATCAGAACAGACCGTTCACACGAAGGAAGATATGGAACGTGTGGCGAAGCTCATTGGCGATACTTATGGATGCGCTGTGCTTCTTAAGGGAGGTCATAGCGTAAGTGATGCAAATGATCTTCTGTATGCAAACGGTAGTTACAAATGGTTCAGCGGTAAGCGGATTAGCAATCCCAATACGCACGGCACGGGCTGTACGCTTTCGTCTGCAATAGCATCAAACCTCGCTAAGGGATATGACCTTGAAACCTCTATCAGGAGAGCAAAGGATTATATCTCGGGCGCACTTGGCGCGATGCTCGACCTTGGACAGGGTTCAGGACCTATGAATCACGCTTTTGATCTAAAGAGCCAATTTGCTAAATAATACTGCTTGAAAGGAATCGAATTAAATGAGAAACTATACCACACAAATGGATGCCGCAAGACAGGGCATCATCACACCCGAAATGAAAGCGGTCGCTGCCAAGGAATACAGAACCGAGCAAGAAATCAGAGAACTTGTAGCCAAAGGACAGGTTGTAATTTGTGCCAATAAGCTACATACCTGCATTGAACCTAACGGCGTCGGTTCAATGCTTCGAACCAAGATCAATGTAAACCTCGGTGTATCGAGAGATTGCAAGGACTATGATATTGAAATAGAAAAGGTTATGGCGGCAGTGGGGATGGGCGCGGAAGCCATTATGGATCTTTCCTCACACGGAAACACACAACCCTTCCGTAAGAAGCTCACAAGCGAGTGCCCTGCGATGATTGGTACTGTTCCCGTGTATGACAGCGTTATACACTATCAGCGCGACCTTGCAACCCTCACCGCAAAGGACTTTATCGATGTGGTTAGGCTTCACGCGGAGGATGGAGTTGATTTTGTCACCCTTCATTGCGGCATTACCCGTAAAACTATTGAGCAGATCAGGAAGCACAAGAGGAAGATGAACATCGTCTCTCGCGGCGGTTCTCTTGTTTTCGCTTGGATGTGCATGACGGGTGAGGAGAACCCATTCTACGAGTATTACGATGAGATCCTTGAGATCTGCCGCGAGTACGACGTGACCATCTCTCTCGGCGACGCTTGCCGTCCGGGGTGCCTTGCAGACGCTAGTGATGTGTGTCAGATCGAAGAGCTTGTGCGCCTCGGTGAGTTGACAAAACGTGCTTGGGCGCGCGATGTGCAGGTAATGGTAGAAGGTCCCGGACATATGCCGCTGGATCAGATCGAAGCCAATATGAGGCTGCAACAGACTATTTGTATGGGTGCCCCCTTTTACGTGCTTGGTCCCATTGTCACCGATATTGCTCCCGGCTACGACCATATCACATCTGCCATCGGTGGAGCAATTGCAGCGGCATCAGGAGCAGCCTTCCTTTGCTATGTAACACCTGCCGAGCATTTGGCACTTCCCAATGTGGACGATGTAAAACAGGGAATTATCGCATCCAAGATTGCAGCCCACGCGGCAGATATTGCAAAAAAGATCCCTCACGCAAGAGATATAGACGACCGCATGGGAGATGCCCGCCGCAAGCTCGATTGGGAAGAGCAGTGGGCGTGCGCTCTTGATCCCGAAACGGCAAAGCGTATTCGTAACGAGCGCAAGCCCGAACACGACGATACCTGCTCGATGTGCGGAAAGTTCTGTGCGGTGCGAAGCATGAACAAGGCACTTAATAATCAAATGGTTGATATTCTGTAATCAAAGACATAATAGAAAAAACGTAGAATTTGTTGTTTAACTGCTAAATGGTCGTTTTTCTGAAGTAGTTGATATCTTTTTTGCCGGAATGATAGGATTCTGAATAAATGAGTAATTCTCGCAAGCTCGAATAACTCGGCAAGAATGCTATATCATCGGTTCACGCCGAGAGTGAACGGCAAACGCATATCCAAGAACGTATACGCTAAGACACCAGAGGAATGCGAGGAAAAGCTAGCAGAGTTGATAAAGACGATGAAAGCCGAAATCGCCGAGATGAAAAAACAAGCAAAGAACGCATAACGAAAGAGGGCTGACCATTGGTCAGCCCTCAACCTTATGTTTGCCGTTTTCTATATTCCCCAAGCATTGCTCCTCCGATGATAAGCACTGCGCCGATGATCTGTATGGGAAACATTGTTTCCTTCAGGAATATCACCGAGAATACGACCGCAGACAGCGGTTCAAGATATCCGCATATAGCGACTGTTTGCACGGGCAGCTTCCCAATGGACGAGAAATAAAAATAACAACCGATGCCCGTATTCAGAAGTCCTAATACAAGAATAGGGATAATACTTTGTGTGTCGATCTCC
>JAZNND010000032.1:0-36300 GCA_045580085.1 Eubacteriales bacterium | reverse complement strand
TCACTGTCCCACCTTCGAAAGCATTTTCTTAATTACAAGGTTACATGTAAGCATGATGAGGAAGAGGAATACCGCAATTGCGGATGCATAACCTACCTCAAAACGCTGTCCGCCATAGTCGTCCAAATGGTGCATGATAGTATGTGCGGCATAGTCAACGGAGGGCATACCGCAGAGCGCGGTAACGATTGCACCGAAACCGAAAGACTGCGTGATTGCGAGCACGGCACCGAACATCAACTGAGGACGCATGGTCGGAAGAGTGATGTACCAAAGCTCTTGCCAACGGTTCTTAACACCGTCAACGGCACCTGCCTCATACTGACTGCGGTCAACCGTTTGAAGACCTGCGATGAAGGAAAGGAAGGCGGTACCAAGCGAAGTCCAAAGAGCAACAACGATACAAAGCGGCATAACCCAATCGGCATTTTGGAAGAACGAAATCGGAACGTCAATCAAATTGAGCTCCAAAAGCATACCGTTTACAAGACCGTAGGCATCGGACGAGAAGAAGAATGTCCAAACCATGTATACCGCACCGGAAATAGAAGGTGCATAGAAAATCAAGGTAACAATGGCACGGATCTTCGGCGACAACTCATTGATGAACCACGCAACAAGGAAGGACATCAAATAAGATACAGGACCGGTTACCGCTGCAAAAACAAGCGTGTTTTTGCAAGCGATAATAAAGATATCATCCTCAAGGAAAAGATGAATATAGTTTTCGAAACCAACCCACACAGGCGGCTCAAGCATATTGAACTCTGTGAAGCTGAAGAAGATCGACAGCATAACAGGCAATACGGTAAAGACGAAAAACAGGATAAAGAACGGCGCGCACATAATATAAGCTACTTTGTTGCGCTTCATTTCTTTCCATGTCCACTGCGCCATCGTCATATCTTTACGGGATACCGGGCGCTTCGCTTCATTTTGCGGCATGTACTTTTTCTCCTTTATATAATATTAACGCTAATCGCATCATTGATCAGTCTGTTTTTCCAATCTGGCTTCTTCGGGCGTTTGACCGTCCTTCAAAACCTCAAGTTCAAACTCTTTTCTCTTACGGGAAATTTCCTGATTGATGATACTGATGTAATCCTGCATTGCATTGACAGGATCCTCACCGTCGTTATAAGCCGCAAGGAATGCGAACTTGGTATAACGTGCAATAATATAACTTCCGGGGTAATTGGGAATAGCAGCAAGGTTATCAAACTGGTCAAGAAGGCCGGAAAGCTCAGAGGAGCTCCAAGAAAGCTCACGAATACCTTGCAAGTTAGCCGTTGCATATTTAGCTGCAGGACCAACCAAGGCAACCATTTCGTTTCCGTAGCGTGCTTGAACATCGCCCTTAGCCTGCCACTGCATGTATTTCCAGGTTGCCGCCTCATCCTTACAACCGTTCAGCATAACCGTTGCTGTTACAGTTACAATAGAATCGGCATTCACAGTACCGTCATCGCGAATGGTTCCGGGAATCGATGTGAATTCCCACAAACCGCGAATTTCGGTTGCGAAAATAGTCAGCTGATTGTACGTAGTAACGTAATCCGCAAGCAACAGCGGTATCTCACCCGTTCTGATACGGTTAGGACCGTCATACGCGAAGGGGAAAGAATAGTCGGTGTAAAGACGTGTACAATACTGGAAGGAGTTGAGCGCGATATCGGTATCAAGACCGATAGCGGCACCGGCATACTCCTCATCGTCTAAGTAACGCCAAAGATTTCCGCCAAACTGATAGAGGAACATATTGATCGCGGACTCATATCCGAGACCGACTTGCATGTTATTTGCCTGAAGAACGGGAATATGCTCCAGAACATCCGTCCAAGTCTTGGGAATATCCATTTCAAGCTGCGCAAGAATGTCTTTACGGTAGAACATCATCTGCACGTTAGCCTGTTCGGGCAAACCGTAGGTCTTGCCGTTCAAGCTGATCGGGATCATCGTTGCCGCATTAAAGGCAATCTGCTTGGGATCTGTAATAATGTTCCCTGCCGCATCTTTATATACGGTTTTGTACGCAATCGTATTTCCCTCTTCATCAAGCACGGGGAAAGACGTATCATAACTGTCATATCCGAGAACTTGTTTATAACCTTCACGGTGTTCGATGTTCACAACAGCGTTACGGATAGCGTAGTTGATAACATCGGCAGCAGCAAGACCGATGTAAGCGTCGGGACCTTGTTTCGCAAGTACGGACGGAAGCAACGTTCCGGCAGCAACCAGCTTCAAGTCAACAGCGATCTTATTGTAAAATGTAAAGTCATTGGTGATCAAATTCTTCCAAATCTGAGACTGGTCACGACCGTATGCAAGCCATACCGATATAGAAGACTTCGCACCCGCAGTAGCCTCCTCGGTTACACCCATTGCGTCGTAATCGACAACAAAGCTTGCAAAGAAGGACTTAAGCTCAAACCAAAGTGCTTTGAAGAAGCCGGCATTTGCTTTGCCGAGTTTAGCACCGGGAGCTTTAATCTCAAAATAGTCAACGGTGATCGACTGAGACTTAGCCGTATTGATCCAAGTACCGAGCGTACCGATATATGTTTTGAGGTTGGAAAGGTTTCCTGCGATTTCGTCTTCATCTTCCATCTTTTCGAGCAAGTCGGCGATGGTACGAAGCGTTGCAATATTAGAACCGGAAGAACCGCAGATTTCTTCCATTCTATCAGCCTGCAAGTAAAGAACATCGGACTGAATGCCCAACTGCTCTACCGTTTGAGGCATGATTCTCTTAAAGCCGTAATCGCGGTATTCATCAGGATCCGCACCGGTAAGCTTCAAGATTTCAAGATAGCAGTTGTTGATTGTGGAAAGCGTATTTTCAAGCGTGTTGATAACCTCAGACATATCGCCCAAACCTACTTCCACTTGCAAAGTGTATGTAACGTCTTTTTCAAAATAAAACTCAAGTTCCGTACCGGCACCGTTGGTATTCATTGCCTCGACCTGCCAGTCATCGGAATAGTTGAAGCGCGCTCTGTAGCACTCGGCGTAAGGAACACTGGGAGTACCATCTGCATAACCATACGTAGGAACACCGCCATGCGCGGCAGCATCATTGCTGGCAAGCTTAATAACACGGCTCGCAAACATACCCTGCAACGCACTCTGCTTAAATCTGGACACAATATTATAGATACCGCTTTCACTTACAGTAAAGGTGTAAGATGCCCACTGACCTGTAGTGTTATAGCTGGACGCACCGATAACATTGATCTTTTGAGAAAATGCATTGATGGGACTGGTGATCGCAGAGGTTCGGTCGGTTGAAGGATATACAGCACTGTCGGAAACTGCATCGGGAGTTTCTGCACGCAGATAAATCGAAGAAGATCCGGACGCTTTTGTATAACCCTTGGCAGCCCATTCCGCACGGCACTCATCGAGCGTCTTCAAAGACTCTACGGGGAAAAGGGTAATCGACTTGATGGCAAATGCCTCTTTTCCTGCTGCCAAAGTGATCTCACGCTCACCCTCGGCGAAGTAGAACTGGAAGGGCTCATTATAAAAGCCGTCCGTGTCTTTGCACTCATATGTAAGGAACGTAGGAGCTTGCGCAATCGCAGCACGGATATCATTACCGGCATCATCTACACGGAATGAATGGTTACCGTTTTCGTCTTCGATAGGTTTCCCTTCACTATCGGTATAGTTGTACTTCCAAACCTTGGTAAAGGAGAGAGCTCTTGCTTCATCAAAAGGAACTTTACCATCAAGATAAAGCTTTCTTTCAATTGTGGAAGTAGAGCCATCAAGAGGATAATACTCAATGCGAATACCATACAAACCGGCTTGATCCGCACTGATATTAACCTTCCATTTAACTTCACCGGAACTGGGCAAAACAACACAGTCCACCGCATTTTTGTTTGCGTCAAAAATCATGTCGGCAGGATCTGTAGAATCGCTCTTCAAGTCTTGAACGAAATCCCCCTCAAGCATGCCTGAGCTTTCATGATCAAAGATGTCGACACTGATTTCAATACCGGGGCGTTTAACCGCACCGTCTTGAATGACACCATTGAGATATTCGGAATACGAATCAGCCGTCAATGCCGCAAGAATTTCCTGATACTTGGTCGAATCGTCAGCATCAGCAGAAACAGGAATAGAAATTCCTCCGCAGAGCATCAACAGGGCCAAAAACGCTGCGAATATCTTAGTTACGCGTTTTTTCATCAAACCTTTCCTCCCTGGATACAAAAATCTTTTTTGCAAATGTGATGTCTGTCTCGAATGAATAACACCGTTCCGACACACGAACACCATTTTTACTTTCTAATACTATCATATTTAAAGCAAAATGTCAAGCAAATGATTTTAAGGATTTCCGGAGAGAAAATCCTTTTTTTCCATCTTCAACCAATCCGTTTTCGTTGCTTTTTTTCATTTCACTTTCAAAAAAACTTATTTTTTCTTTGTTCAAATTGCGAATGTAAATAAAATTTACATAAATTATTGTATTTTAAAAGAAATTCAAAGTAAGTTTTGGCAAAAGTAATTAGCCCTTACCTTTTTGGCATTTGTAAGTAGTATCTTTTGGTTTGCAAAAACAGCAAATTTGTTGTCATTTTGCACAAATTTAGCTGTTTTTTTTCTACGCACTGGCATTTTGCACAAAAATGGGCTTTTTTTCTTGTTTTTGCCACAATTCACCATTATAAACCATATAATACCTATTTATGGTTAATTATGGGGCTTTTGTATAATTCCCCCGAATTGAACCACCCCGTTTTGATAAAAGACCGCAGACTGACCGGGAGTAACGCCCATCGCTTTTTCTACAAAATGTGCTCTTAAAAAGCCATCATTTTCTTTGAAAAGTTTCACTTGCGTCAGGGGCGCATTATAGCGTATTTTCGCCGACAGAAGCATTCCGTCACGAAAATCCTCTTCTCGCATACCGGAAAAAACCGTATTTGCGATCGCAAAAGATTCTTCCCTACGCACCTCACTTCCCAATACGATTTCATTGCGTTCGGGTACAATCTCTTGTACAAACAACCGAGTTGCGGCGGAAATCCCCAATCCCTTACGCTGTCCGACCGTATACCTTATAATTCCCTCGTGTTCGCCAAGCACTCTTCCCTCTTGATCTACAAAATTGCCTTTAGGCAGTGAACCTGTGCGGCGTTCAATGAAATCTGCATAATTTTCATTCTTCACAAAACATATTTCTTGGCTTTCAGAGCGTTCAGCCGCTTCAAGCTTCATTTCTTTTGCTTGGGCGGCAATCTCGGTTTTGATAGAATTACCAAGTGGGAACACAAGCATGGATAGAATATCCTGCGGTAAACGGTAAAGCATATAGGTTTGATCTTTTTTACCGTCCTTGGCATGGGCAACCGCATACCGTTCTCCCAAACGCGCTATATTGGCATAATGTCCGGTAGCTATTCGATCAAACCCTTCCCTTTTTGCTTCTTCATAAAGAAAGCGAAACTTCACGAGTTCATTACAAACAATGCATGGGTTAGGCGTTTGCGCCGATCGATAAGCAGAACAAAACCCGTCCACAACATATTTTTCAAAAGCATCCGAGGCATCAATGATACGCAAGGGAACCGAAAGTGCGCGTGCGGAAGCTTTGGCTTCCTCAAGCTCCGTATACGCATGCATGCGAATAATTGCGCCTTCTACTTCATAACCCATTTGACGCAAAGCATGCACAGCATAGGTGCTGTCTATTCCGCCACTCATGCCGAGCAATACTCTATTTTTCATAATGATCCCTTTCTAAAAAACGTAATTCTCTTCATTTTATATATTGTATAACGATTTTCGTTTTTTTGCAAGAGGAAAGCGGAAATTTACATCTTTAATTACAGGAAGCAAAAAAGATGTTAAATTACGTTATATCGCTTGACAAAAAAGATAATTCCCTATATAATGAATAAGGAAAACAAACTTCCAACATCAAAAAAGGAGAACGACCATGTATTATATCGGCGTAGACCTCGGCGGCACCAATATTGCCATTGGTATCGTTGACGAAAACAAAAAAATTGTATTAAAAGGCAGCACTCCCACGAACCCCGCAAGAGAAGGCGAACTTATCATTAAAGATATGGCAAGCTTGGCGGAAAAGCTTTTAAAAGATGCTAAGATTGCATTAGACGATGTTGCCTATGTCGGCATCGCATCTCCCGGTACGGCAAACTGCGATACGGGTGTCATTGAATATGCAAACAACCTTCCCTTCCGCGATTTTCCGATTGCCGAATATTTCAAGAAATATCTTCCTGTCAAAGCCGTTTACGTAGCAAACGATGCAAATGCCGCTGCACTCGGTGAGCATGTTGCCGGCGCCGCAAAAGGCAGCCGCAACTCCGTTATGATCACGCTCGGCACAGGCGTTGGCGGCGGTATCGTACTTGACGGTAAGGTGTATTCCGGCTTTAATCACGCAGCAGGTGAGCTTGGCCATATCGTTATCCGCCAAGGCGGCAGACTTTGCTCTTGCGGCAGACGCGGTTGTTGGGAAGCTTACTCCTCTGCTACAGCACTTTCTGCCATGACCAAAGAAAAAGTCTTGGAATGCAAAGCGCAGATGATCCCCTCCCTCATGATCGACGAATATGAAACTAACGGCAGAGTTTCTGCTCGTACCGCATTTGCTGCTATGAAACAAGGCGATGTCCCCGGCAAAGAAGTTGTTGATAAGTATATTACCCATCTTGCATGTGGTATTGCTAATGTCATCAACATCTTCCAGCCTGAAATTCTTTGCATCGGCGGCGGTGTTTGCAACGAACGCGACTATCTCTTGAAGCCTTTGATGGAGAAAGTCGAACACGAGCAATATACCCGTGCCAACGGAAAGAAAACAAAAGTCGTTATTGCGGAACTTGGCAATGACGCAGGCATCATCGGTGCCGCTTGCTTAGGTCTTTAAGCAATAATCGGTAAAAAACACGCGCTTTTCGGCGCGTGTTTTTTTATGGAATTTGCATCTCTTAAGAAAGATACACCGACATCACTGCTTCGAAAGCTCTTCCAGTACATCAGCCGCATTTTTCATATACTCGTCTTGCATGAGTTCGATCGTGCCGGTATCACACATATGTGCCAGCTTCGGATCAATGGGAAGTTTTTCAAGAACAGGGATACCGTGCGTTTCTGCCAAGGAATCAATGCCGGATTCTCCGTAAACGGAAATCTTTTTGCCGCAATCAGGGCAAACAAGATAACTCATATTCTCAACGAGACCGAAAATACGAATGTTCATCAGCTTTGCCATATTAACGGCTTTTTCTACGATCATAGAAACAAGTTCTTGCGGGCTGCCTACGATAACGATACCGTCCAAAGGCAGGGACTGGAATACCGTAAGCGGTACATCACCCGTTCCGGGAGGCATGTCCACAAACATATAGTCCACTTCGTTCCAAACAACATCGCTCCAGAACTGCTTTACGGTACCTGCAATAACAGGACCTCTCCAAACCACGGGCTTGGTCTCCTCATCCACCAAAAGATTCAAAGACATCAATTCAATTCCCGTTTTACTTTTGGGAGGGATCATACCAAGATCGGTGCCGAAAATTTCAACATCCTTCAGACCGAATGCACGAGGAATAGAAGGACCGGTGATATCCGCATCCAAAATAGCGGCTTGATAGCCTCTCCTCTGCATAGCAACGGCAAGCATGGATGTGACAAGCGACTTTCCTACACCTCCCTTTCCGCTTACAACGCCAATAACATGTTTCACATTGCTGGCACTGTTTTGCGGGACGAGAAAGGATTCTTTGGACTGCTCGTTGCTGCATTTGCTTTGGCAATTACTGCAATCATGATTACACTCACTCATGATAAAACTCCTTTATGATAATTTGTTTTTTGAAATAAAAATACTTTCCATTATTTTTCCGGTTGTAAAGAGGACAACCGTAGGGATCAAAACCCAAAAAGGCAACTCTCCTCCGAAAAGAACACCACTCTGCCAAAAATCGATGGCAAAAAACAGCACGATCGCCAAAACGGAAAAGAGGGCGAACAAAAAGGAATGTACGGAAAAACGAGCCGACGAAAAGCGGAAAACACCGACATTAAGCATCAGCAAAAGTGCCGGAAATACGAAGGATGACACACCAAATCCAAAGCGCTGAGGAAAAACGGTCATAACGATCGCTAATACACCGATTGCCAAAGCTCCCAAAAAGGATCCGAGGAAAAGCCCTAAATTTCTATTCCGAGCAGAAAGAATATCGGGAGATCCGTCTTGCTTTGAAACGACGTGACTTAAAAAAACATATGCCAACATGTCAAGTGCGCAAGAAAGAATGGCAAGAGATAAAGGATTCAGCAAAAAGACACCTAAAAGGATACCGCAAAGAAAGATTACACTGCGCGCTAGCAAAGAAACACAAAAATACGCGGCAGAAACATCAAAAGCATGGAGCATTGTACGTGCTTCACTTACGCAAACCGTTTGAGAAGAAATATGTTCCGACGCATAAACATCAGCGGCAGAATGAACGATGCCGACGCATTCGCCATTCGCATTTTTTGGCGGTGCTACCGCAATGGAAGAGGCGCACATCAATCGATGATCTGCGAAAGAGGAACCGTATGCCATGGTAGTATAACCGGCATTCTCTAACAGGTGTGCCAGCTTAGACTGATCGATCGGAGAAAAATGTATACCGATCGCAAACGGAATATCCGAAGATGAGATATACTCCATAATCTTTTCCGGCAGATGAGAGTCTCTGGCATCGATCACCGGAGCATCCTTTAACAGCGGAACAGCTTCCATGATCCAAGACGGATCATCGCCGTTATGGAAAAAGAACGCTTTACTTTTGTCTTGAACGATCTTTGAGAGGGCAAGCTCTATTTTTTTATCGGGCAATTCCGAAAGCACAAAAAAGCCAAGAAGCTTCATATCCGCATTAAGGGCAGGAAAATCACTTCCGTAAACACGCGTTTGCGTCTCGGCGTAGGCGATCAATTCATAACCTTCTTTTTTCAGCTTTCGAACAGACGAAAGCATCGCATTTTTGCTTTGCTTATCCAAAAGACGGGTTCTTCCCTTTTCACTGACGGATACTACATAAGGCAAAAGATCTTCGGGATCTGCGCCGACAAAGGAAAATGCTCTGCCATCGCTGAAATTTCTGACAGCCGCGATCGACATACCGTCGTGCTGATTAGAAAACGCCAAAGCACCGATCTCAAGATTCAAAGATTCCATCAAATGTTTTTTGCAAAATGCCATAAAATGCTTCTCGGAAAACGGAACTGCATATTTTTCACGCAATTGAAGCAACACAGATGAAATCAAAGTCAGTTCTTGGGTGTTCTGCGACGAGTTCTCTGAAATCTTTACACCTGTTCCGCTTTCAAAGGAACGTACTACATATTTGGAACCGCGAAAAACAGATTTTGTGGGAAGCAAATAGCAATTGCCTTGTGCTACGTTTTCGGTAACTTGCACCGAGGAAAAGAGTGCACCGCTTTTTAAAAGCATTTTTCTGTTGCGTGAAAGAAAAATACAATCGAATAAAAGCTCACACCAAGACGCCGGCGAAATAGCCAGAAGAACGGCAATCGACAAGAGTATACCGACAAGCATCGCGGCATCTCTGACAAAAAAGAAAGCAAAAAGTAAACCGATACCGGAAAATGCAACCGACAGTCTCACACTCATACGGCAAAGGCGCGTTTGGGATTTTTCCGAAAGAGACATGATCTCCCACTCGTTTCTCACCGGCGCATGCGAAACATCGGTTACAATGGCACGGCATTCGCCTGAACGCAAAGCATCCCCAAACAAAAGCAAATTATGAGCTTCCCCTTCTTCAAAAGAAGGCCCGCCGTGCTTTACATAGGTATCGCGCTTCCCGTTTCTTTCGCAGACAGCCTCCACCGCCGCCTCGGAAACAATATAAGCATTGACATACAAAACATCTCCGGCGGTTAACTTCAAAAGATCGCCGACAACCAACTCTTCGGGAGAGATACGCAAAAGCTTACCATCGCGAATCACACGTATATACGGCAAAGATGCCAAAGCAAGCTTGCGATATTCTTTTTCGCGATAGGCGAAAAAGACAAATAAAACCGCTAAAAACAAAGCATACGCGCATCCTACTGCCAAAGCAACGTAAAGCGGCAAGAAAAACGCAGCAAGTATGAGCGAAAAGAGCATAAAAAATACGGATATCTTATGAGCAAGCCGAGACATAAACCGTCGGACAGAAATACGGTAATCGGGAAGCAAAACATTCTTGCCCCACTCTTGACGATGGCGTTCGACATCGTTACATGAAAGCCCTGTTTTTGCCGATGTTTGGAGTATTTTTTCTACATACTCTACGTCGCACTGTGCAAATTCACGCATTCATAAATTCCTTTCCCCCATCACAAGCATAAAATATCGATTTTTCCGTCTTTTACTTGAATCTTTGCCTGTGTAATAGGAGTCTCGTAATGTTCAATCATAAGTTCCGCCAAGCGGTCTTCCACTTCTCTTTGAATATAGCGGCGCATATTGCGCGCGCCGTATTTCTCGGAGTAGGATTTTTCCGCAATCAACGCTAATGCCTCTTCGCTGACAGAAAGTGTAACACCGCGCTCGGCGACAGCTTGAATGAGCTTTTTCATTTGAATGGAAGCGATGGAGACAAAATCTTTCCTGCTGAGATGACGGAAGGTAATCACAGCATCGATTCGATTCAGAAATTCCGGGCGTAAAAAGGCAGAAAGCGCCCTTTGCGTACGTTCTTCACTCTGCTGTTCTTTGGATGCCGCGAAACCGGAAATCGCAGAGGAAGTTTCCGAACCTGCGTTTGTGGTCATGATAATAACCGTGTTTTCAAAATTAATTTTTTTGCCATGGGCATCCGTTACAGTACCGTCATCCAATATTTGAAGCAAAATGTTCATAACATCGGGGTGCGCTTTCTCAATTTCATCGAAAAGAACGACGGAATAGGGGCGACGGCGAATCTTCTCCGTCAGCTGTCCCGCCTCATCAAAGCCAACATATCCGGGAGGCGCACCAATGATACGGGAAACCGAATGCTTTTCCATAAATTCAGACATATCAAGACGAATCAAACTGTCCGGTTGCTTGAAAAGATCCTCGGCAAGAACCTTTACAAGTTCTGTTTTACCCACTCCCGTAGGTCCGGCAAAGATAAAGGAAACAGGGGCTTTATGATAAGAAACACCCACCCGTTTTCTCTTCACGGCGCGTACAACGGCTTTGACCGCCTCATTTTGCCCTACAATATGCGAAAGCAAACGCTCTTCCAAATGCAAGAGATTTTCGAATTCATCGGCGCGAATGCTGCTCGCGGGAATCCCGGTCCAAATCTCGATAACATCGGCAATATCTTCTACCGTCAGCGCAACTGTCTCGCACAGAGCATCCAATTCGCTAAGCCTTGCTTGCTGTTGCATTTCACGGGATTTTATATCTGCGAGTGCTCTATACAGCTCCTCCGAAGGTTGCTCTTCCCCTGCTTCGGCAAGTTTTGCCTCCAAATCCGCTTTGTTCTGTGCAAGCGCTTTCATTTCATCGGCAAGTGCACGTCTTTCATTCAATTCATGAGAGGATAGGGAGACATGCGAGGACGCTTCATCCAAAAGATCAATCGCCTTATCGGGAAGAAAACGGTCGGTGATATATCGCTCGGAAAGCATGGCGGCAACACGGACAACCTCATCCGAGATCTTGACACCGTGATACACTTCGTAATAGGTTTTAATACCGCGCAAAATCTCAATGGTATCGGCAACCGAAGGTTCTGCTACCGTAACAGGTTGAAAACGTCTTTCAAGTGCAGAATCTTTCTCAATATATTTTCTGTATTCATTTAGTGTAGTTGCACCGATGACTTGTATTTCACCGCGAGAGAGGGCGGGCTTTAAAATATTGGCAGCATTCATACTGCCTTCCGCATCACCGGCACCGACAATATTATGCACCTCATCGATGACCAGAATAGCATTACCGGCAGCCTTAACATCATTGATAAGGCCGAGCACACGTGATTCAAACTGTCCGCGGAATTGAGTACCCGCTACAATAGCCGTCAAATCAACCAAATAGATCTCGGCATTTTTTAATCGATAAGGCACTTCCCCTTTGACAATTTTTTGCGCTAACGCTTCCGCGATCGCCGTTTTACCGACACCGGGATCGCCTATCAAACAAGGATTATTTTTCTGTCTGCGGCAAAGAATCTGAATTACACGATCAAGTTCACGCTCTCTGCCAACAACGCTGTCAAGCTTGCCTTCCGTGGCGCGCGCTGTTAAATTGCGGCAATAAGTCTTTAAGAACTTATACTCCGGCTTTTTTGCTTCCTTTTTATCTTTATTAGGGGAATTTTCATCTTTTTTACGCGGAGGGCGCATAGGCGGAAATCCAAGATTTTGAAAAAACTCCGGTAAATTGATGGCAGGAGCACCGCCATCCTCATTTTCATCAGAAGAATCAACCGCAGGCATAAGAGATTCCATCATGTTTTCCATATCGCCCGACATGCGGTCGATATCCTCTTCCGATATCCCCATTTTGGCAAGCATATCGTTGACAGGCTTAATCCCCAGACTGCGTGCGCACTGGAGGCAAAGCCCTTCTTGGATCGTTTCGTTGTTTTCAATTTTGGTCATAAAGACCACAGCAATGCGTTTATGGCAACGCGAACACATTTGAATTTTATTTTCCATTAAGTATCACCCTTTTATTTGCAAGTTAAAGAACCGAAATGCTTACAATGCTCTGTACGACAATTTGTAATAACCACTTAAGCGGCGTTATTCGGTAGAAGAAGGAGAGAAAAATAGTATTCGTCCAATCAAAGTAAGCCAAAAGTCCCAAAAGACCGACGATAATCTGTGCACCGACCCATGCGGTTATGATTCCCCAAAGGAATCCGAAAAGCGAACCCAAAAGTCTATTGCAAGTCTTTACAACGGGGATGTGAGTAGCAAGCCAATTCAAAAGAGGGCGCAAAAGGAGAATGAGCAAAATACATCCCACAAACAGCACCGTAAATGCGATTGCAAAAGAAATAACACCGGAAACGCCGTGAGAAACGCTTTCGATAAAGCTTTCCTTTACAGCTTCTCCCTTCGCCGCAGCTTCGCTTGCCATTTGATTGACATCCATGCCAAAAATATTCAGTGTTTTTTGGATACTTCCCGGAAGAGTGGTGACAAGTTCGCTTTCGGTTGCGGCTTCTCCGGCTTTTTCGGCAAAAAGCTCTGTAATATTCTCATGAACAGAGGAGTACATCCATTTCTTTTTAATCCATCCGCCCAACAACTTTGCAAAGCTGCAAGATATGA
Source organism: Eubacteriales bacterium (assembly GCA_045580085.1). Lineage (GTDB taxonomy): Bacteria > Bacillota > Clostridia > Oscillospirales > CAG-272 > UBA1740. The sequence continues at coordinate 22,971 of JAZNND010000032.1, read as the reverse complement.
TCAGCGCGAGCAAGTTTTTGCCAAAGCGCAGCAAGGTGTATACAAACCCTTTTACGATACCCAAAACAATAGGCACAACAAGAATTGCCAAGATCAAAATATCTAAAATAATGGCTATCATTTTTTATCCCTTTCACTCATTGATATATGACATTAGAGGCTCCTAACAAGGCGCGAAGCGCACCGAGTGTCAAATCGCTGATGTCGGCACGCACACCCTTGGGAGCAACATATTTCTTTGTGGTACTTTCATAAAAAAGAACCTTGGTAGTTCCTGTTGAGAACTTGAGTATCTCGAGAGCTTCTTTGGTTTTTTCATCCGACAGAGAGTCGACACGAAGATAAAGCGTTTTAAGATCTTCCTTTACCGAAGAGACATGCAAAGCTCGATCCTCATTCGACTGCAATGCCGAAATTTCGGAAGCAATGATTTTTACCCCATCGTCTTCCCTTTCGGTGATGTTGCCGTATACGCGGACAGCAGTATCGGCTTGCAATTCCGCTTGAAATTTTTCATACTGCTTGGGGAAAACGATGATTTCAATTTCAGCATAACGATCCTCCAAAGTCAAAAATGCCATACCGGAACCGCTACGCGTATTTTTCACGGTTTTTGCGGTTATCATACCGCAAAGAACGACTCGTTGCCGTTCACGATAGCGCGGCTTGTCCGCATCGTCTTCAAAAGAAGCCAAAATATCGGAGATTTCATCGTGAGCTTCACCGGCAATATCCTCGCTGTAGCCATCAAGCAAATGCCCCGAAAAATACATACCGGAGCTTTCTTTTTCTAAAAGCAACAATTCCTTGGCAGAATACTCCGGAATATCAGGGTATTGAAAAGCGACCTCAGCTTCTTCGGGCAGAAGCGAGGAAAAAATGTCAATCTGTCCCGGAATACTTCCCCTTTTTCGAGCGAGAAGGTTGTCAATCTGCTCCTCTACTGTGGCAAGCAAGCGACTGCGATAGATGCCAAGTGAATCCATGGCACCGCTTTTGATCAGTGCTTGCACCTGACGTTTCCCCAGTTCAAAATCAGCCATACGCGAAAGAAAATTTTCGAAAGAACGGTAGACACCGCCGCGTTCGCGTTCTTCGATTAGTTGGCGAACAAAATGAATTCCGACATTTTTAAGTGCCAAAAGACCAAAACGAATGTCCTTTCCGCAAACATGGAAATAAACCTCGCTTTGATTGATATCGGGAGGAAGAACGCGAATACCGCGTTTCCCTGCTTCCGCGATATATTCCGCCACCTTAGTCGGGTTACCGAGAACGGAAGTCAAAAGCGCACAAAGATATGCCGCAGGTTCGTGCTTTTTCAAATATGCGGTGCGATAAGTGATCATCGCATATGCGGTAGCATGGCTTTTATTAAACGCGTAGTTCGCAAAGCTCGCCATATCATCGAAAATCTTGCCTGCTTTGACCTCATCGATGCCATTTTTGGCACAACCGGCAAAGAAGCACTCACGCTCCGCTTCCAAAACATCCGCTTTTTTCTTTGCCATCGCACGGCGCACAAGATCTGCCTTTGCCAAGGAATAGTCCGCAAGGGCTCTGAAAATTTGCATAACCTGCTCTTGGTATACAATACATCCGTATGTGACACTTAGAATTTTTTCCGTTTGCGGAAGATCATATTCTACTTTTTCTCTGCCAAATTTACGGGCAATAAAAGAAGGAATCGAATCCATAGGCCCCGGACGGTACAAAGCGATTGCAGCGGTAATTTCTTCAATGTCAGAGGGCTGAAGCTGCATAAGCATTTGACGCATACCGCCGGATTCCAGCTGAAAGACGCCCATGGTGTCTCCATCGCCGATCATACGATAGACGGAAGCGTCGTCAAGCGGAATCATTTCAAGAGAAAAATCAGGTTTCGTGCGTTTGATTTCCCGTTCCGCATCCGCAAGAATTGTCAGATATCTCAAGCCAAGAAAATCAAACTTGACAAGTCCGAGTTCCGCTACCGCATCCATATCATACTGCGTAACCGTTGCCTCGCCGTTCACGGCAAGCGGAACATAGCTATCAACGCTACTTTCGGTAATAACCACACCTGCCGCATGCGTCGAAGCATGGCGCGGCATACCTTCCAATGCCATAGCGATATCAAGTAAACGGCGAATCTCGTCCGATTCTTCATATTTTTCACGCAATTCTTTTCCCAAAAGTGCGTCTTTAATGGTAACACCGATCTCTCGCGGAATAAAGCGGACAATATCATCGACATCACGATAAGACATACCAAGAACTCGTCCGCAATCGCGCACCGCGGCGCGTGCCGCGAGCGTTCCGAAAGTTACGATTTGAGCCACCCGATCTTCACCGTACTTTTTTCGCACATATGCAATTACCTCATCACGGCGATTATAACAGAAATCAATATCAAAATCCGGCATAGAAATGCGCTCCGGATTTAAAAATCTTTCAAACAGAAGATCATAGCGCAAAGAATCAACGGTCGTAATACCCACAAAATAAGCCACCAAACTGCCTGCTCCCGAACCTCTGCCGGGACCGACGGGAATACCTTGACTCTTGGCATAGCGTACAAAATCGCTGACAATTAAAAAATACTCGTCAAAGCCCATTTTATGGATCACGGAAAGCTCATATTCTATGCGTGAGCGATAGTCGCCTTCCGTATATTTATCGAGCGCAAGATCGCCTTTTTGAAGATGAAGAGCGAACCCTTCCTCCGCCAGACGGCGAAGTTCTGCCTCGGGAGTGCTTCCCTCTACCGGATAAACCGGAAGCTCAAAATGTCCGAACGCAAAATCAAAATTGCAAAGATCCGCGATTTTTTCGGTACTAGCAATCGCCTGCGGACAATCGGCAAAGAGTCTTTGCATCTCAAAGGTGCTCTTATAGTAAAATTCATCCTGTTCAAAACCGAGAGGCCGTCCGTCTGCCAAAACCGATCCGGTTTGAATGCACATAAGAACGGCTTGCGTTTGTGCATCGGATTTTTTAATATAATGGGCATCGTTCGTTGCGACAAGAGGAATCCCTGTTTCTTGCGAAAGTTCAATCAAAGCCGCCTTTACCGTTGTCTCTTCTTCGATGCCATGATCCTGAATCTCGAGATAAAAACTGTCTTTTTCGAAAATTTCTTTCATTTCAAGAGCAAGCGACCGTGCTCCCTTCATATCTCCGCCAAGAATTAACTGCGGTATTTGACCTGCCACACATCCCGAAAGCGCAACAAGACCTGCACTATATCTGCGTAAAAGCTCCATATCGATCCTGGGGCGCGAATAAAAACCTTCAGTAAAGCCGAGGGAAACAAGTTTAATCAAGTTGCGATAGCCAATATCATTTTTTGCAAGTAAAACAAGGTGATATCCTGATGTATCTTGCTTGCCTTCTTTGTCAAAACGGGAACGTCTTGCAACATAGACCTCACATCCAATGATAGGCTTAATCCCCTCTTGCTTACACGCTTTATAGAAGCGAAGTGCGCCGTAAAGAACACCGTGATCGGTAATAGCAACAGCCGTATGACCTGCCGCCTTTGCCGCTTTTGGAATATCGGAAATACGGCAAGCACCGTCTAAAAGACTAAACTCACTATGCAAATGCAAATGTACAAAACCACTCACCGTTATTTCCCCTTTCTTTTGTTATTGTGAATCTGGTTCAATTCCCATACGTTTGGCATAATCCAATATTTTTTGCAATCGATGATTGAGGCCCGATTTTGTTAAAGGCGGTGTCATCATTGCGGCAAGTTGCAAAAGACTTGCTTCCGGATGTTCATATCTGAGTTTTGCCGCTTCCTCCAATTCATCAGGCAAGGAAGAAAGCAGTTTTTCTTGGTATAGTTTTTCTATCACGGAAACCACGCGTGAAGCCGCCATAACCGAACGGTTAATATTACTTGCCTCACAATTGGTTCTGCGATTGGCTTCATTTCTAAACTGTTTTTCTATTTTTGAATTCATAAACGCAAACGCGGCATCGTTAATGCCGAGCATGGTCATGATCTCTTCCATGGTCCCCGAATCTTTCCAGTATAAAAGAACCTCATTACGCCTTCTTGCGATTTTGGGAACAAGACCATACTCTCTTTCCAAAAAAGAAGCCATCGCTTCAGCGCGAGTGCCGAGAGAAAGTTCTAAATGATAGGCTTTTGAGGGATCGGTAATATGCCCGGAAGCCAAAAACAGACCTTTCAAAAAGGAGAAGGCACATTGAGAGCATTGTTTGGGCAAAGGACTGTTTAAAAATCGATTCTCAAGTTCCGATAAAAATTTTGCTGCCGAATGGCTTACAAAACGCACTTCATGTACTCTTCCTCCATGCTTCTGCGGCATTTGCTCTGCCTGCCTACCGAATTGCTCAGCAATCAATTTTATTGCCAACGCTGAAGAAGATCGATCACTCAAACGTAAAATAACCGTTTCTTTATCATCCACACACCCACGCGCCGCAAGCATACCCAAAAGAAGTGCTCTTTTGCAGCAAGGCGATTTGGGAGGGAGTGCGCATATTTCATTTTTAATATCCGTCAAAAAAGCCATATGTATTCCTTTTTAATTCTCGATATATTCGATTTCCGTCTCCAGCCGAACTCCAAAACGGGCAAAAACCTCTTTTTTGATATATGCAATCAAATCCAAGACATCCGCAGCTGTCGCACCGCCCAAATTAACAATAAAACCCGCATGTTTCACCGAAACCGCCGCACCGCCGACACGTGCCCCCATCAAACCGGCATCCTCGATAAGTTGCCCCGCATAATGCCCTTTCGGCTTCAAAAACACACTTCCCGCACTGGGCAAAGCAGTTGGTTGTTTTTCCATTCTGATTTTAAGCACGTTTTTCATTTTCTCGCGCACCGTGCCGCAATTCGAAGGTCGGCAGGTAAAATCCGCAGAAAGAATAATCAAATGTTTATTTTCCCGAAAGAAGCTATCCCGATAGGAAAAATGACATTCCTTTCTCGAAACGACCGCAGTCTCTCCATTCCTTGCATCCAATACAGAAACAAAGGAAAGGTTATCCGATATCAAGGCACCAAAGGCACCCGCATTCATAAAGACAGCTCCCCCTACCGTTCCCGGGATCCCATACAGATCCTCTACGCCGCTTAAAGAAAACTCCGCAAGCGTGCGGCAAAAAACATTAAGCGGGGTGCCGCACGCGGCGCGCGCTGTGGTTCCCGAAACCGAAACTGAACGGATATGGCGCGTTGTTACAAGAGCGCCGCGGAAACCGTGATCCGAAACCAAAAGGTTGGTCGCGTTTCCGATCACTCGAAAAGGAATCTCTGTTTCCAGCAAAAAAGCAAGGAGGGAAACAAGTTCGGCTTCGGTATCCGGAAAGAGCAAGGCATCCACCTTACCGCCTATGCGGAAAGAGGTATAATCCGCCATCGGTACATCCCAAAGAACAGCAACCTGTTTTTTGAGACAAAACTCACGTAATTTTCGCATAAATCCTCCAAAAAGCGATATGCATTTTCAAGATCTATGCTTATACTATATGAAAAAAACTAAATTTTATGATTCCGTGCGAGCAAGCATATCTCGCGCCGCCATGCGTTGCGATTCTGTCACATGAATGCCTCCGAGGATACGCGCAAGCTCCTCTACACGTTCTTCTTCGGTAAGAATGCGAATTTGTGTTTCCGTTCTTCCCTCTTTTTCTATTTTTGAGACAAGCAAATGATCATCCGCCAAAGAGGCAATCTGTGCCGAATGTGTGATGCAGAGTATTTGCGCACCAACTGATGACTTTTTCAAAGAGTAACCTATTTTTCGAGATGTTTTTCCCGAAACACCGCTGTCAACCTCATCAAATATCAAGGTCGGCATGCCATCGTGGCGGGCAATAACGCTCTTAATCGCAAGCATAATACGCGACATCTCTCCGCCGGACGCACATTTCGTGACCGAAACATGAGGCTCGCCTTTATTGATTGCAATCATAAACTCGGCATCCTCAAATCCGTTTTCGTCGAAAAGTATTTGCTGATCCTTTTCTCTTTTTGAAAAGGCAACATAAAAATCGGCATTAGGCATATCAAGGGCATGTAACATTTCTGAAATCTCGCGCTTTATATCTTCTGCCGCATTTTTTCTCTTGTTTGATAGGGCGTTTGCCGCATCTAAAGCATTGCGATAGCGTTCTTTGTATACTTTTTCGGCACTGTTAAAATTCTCTTCCAAAGCTTCAAGCTCCGCAAGTTTTGTACGTGCGTTCTGCAAAAAAGCGAGAACTGCCGACTCACTGCCGCCATATTTTCTGGTTAAAGATGCAATAGCCGCCATACGGCTCTCAACGCGATCCAACGCCAAGGTTGGATCATCGCCTTCGAACTCGGTTAGATCTCTAATTCGTTCCGCGATATCTTCAATCTCTGAAAGATGTTCCTCTAGGCGCGAAGAAAGCTCTGCGCTTTGGGGTAAAACCGATTCTACGGTTTGCAAAGCGGCAATCGCTCGATCAATGATATAGCAAGCATTGCCTTTTTCCGCGCCGCGCAAGGCGCGATAAGCGAAATTGGTTTGCTTGGCTATTTTTTCTATATTTTTTAATTTCAGTTTTTCATCAAAAAGTTTTTCTTCTTCCCCTTCTTGCGGCGAAACTGCTTCGATGTCATCGATCTGATAACGCAATGTTTCCATCATACGCTCTTTTTCAGAAGCATCCATGCGAAGCTTTTCAAGCTCTCGCTTAGCATCCAATAAGCTGTGATAACACGCTCGATACGTTTTTTTCTCATTTTCGTTGTGCGCGGCAGAATCAAGCACAGCAAGTTCACTTCCCGCCTGTTTGAAAAAAGAAGTATCGTCTTGACCGTGAATGTGGAGCAAATGTTGCATAGCCTCTCGTAAAAGCGAAAGGCTGACGGTTCTTCCGTTAATGCGAGATATGCTTTTACCGTCGCTTTGAATTTTTCTTGTCATCGACAAAAAGCCTTCCTCATCCGGCTCTATACCGATGGCAGTGAGCGAAGAAAGCAAAGACGGTGACGAAAGGGAAAAGAGCGCACCGACCTCCCCCGCTTCTTTGCCGTGGCGAATCATATCCTTTTCGGCTTTCGCGCCCAAAAGAAGCCGTAAGCTGTCGATCATGACACTCTTTCCCGCACCTGTTTCACCTGTAATAACAGTGAAGCCATCCGAAAAATCAACGTCCAATTTCCGAATGACAGCCATATTCTCAATATGCAACGATTGAAGCATACAGTATCCTTTCCCGTTTTATGAAAGCGGATCGATCATTTGTTTTAGCTTTTCGCAAATGGCTGCAGCATGCACCACATCTCTTACCACGATAAAAACAGCATCGTCCCCTGCTATGGATCCTACAATTTCGGGGAAGCTCAAGGAATCGATACAAGTGGCAACCGCGCTCGCCATGCCGGGATAAGTCTTAACAACAACCATATTCCCCGCATAATCAATAACGGTAATGGAGTCGCTCATAACGCGGCTGAATTTTACTGTATTATTTTCTTTTTTGGAAGGCAAGGTATAGCGGTATATGCCGCGCGGCGATATTCCCTTTACTAAATTCAACTCGCGAATATCTCTTGATACCGTTGCTTGTGTAACGGGATATCCGCTTTCCTCCAAACGCAAGATCATTTCTTCTTGTGTTTGAATATCATTTTGCCGAATCAACATCAATATTTTTTCTTGACGCGCTTTTTTCAATACCATGAGAAAAACCCCTTATCCCTTTGATTTAAAAATGGTGCATGTCCATTTTTGTGTGCAAAACTTCCAAAAGATTCCGTGGTTTCAGCTCCAGAATTTTAATCCCTTTTTCCGAACGACGCACCACGATCGAATCGCCGTACGCAAGGGGATAGTGAAGCTGTCCGTCCAACGAAACATCCAAATCTCCTCCACGTGTGCTCGTATTGAGAATACGTAAAACAGAGGACGGAGAAAAAAGGAGAGATCTCGAAAAAAAGGAGCGAGGACAAACGGGCGTCACGCAAATGGCATCCATTCCCTCTTCCATCACAGGCCCTCCTGCCGAAAAGGAATATGCCGTCGAGCCCGTCGGTGTAGCGGCAATCAAACCGTCTGCGCGATAATCCAAATACTTCTCGCCATTATAAAGGCGCATATCCGCCAAATGGCCTTTTCCGCTTACCACGGCATCATTAAGTACCTGTCCGAGGAAAAGCTCTTCACCGCTTTTCTTTTGCATTGTGACAGCAAGCATAATATGCTCTTTGAGTGTATATGGCCCTTTGGCTAACAAAGTAAGATCTCCGATTTCATCCGGCTCCACCGAAGCCAAATACCCCACTCTGCCAATATTGATACCAAGCATCGGGATATCATATGTAACCGCCTCAGAAGCGGCACGCAACATTGAGCCGTCGCCGCCGAGAACGATCATAAGATCCGCATTTTGCGGAAAAGCATCTTTCGCATAACCAACAGCACCGCATTCCGTCAGTTCAGAATATTTATTTTCCACGCAAATTTCAGAGCAGAACTCTTTTAAAACCTTCAAAACGCGTTTAGAAAGAGCAAGCCCTACATCTTTTTGCCGATTGGGCTTTAAAACAATTTTCTGCATTTCAAAACCTCATATTTTTTTATTCAAGGTAAACGCTGCCATGTATTCGACATTGCCATCCCCACCGGTAATCACGGATTCCATTATTCCGACGAGATTAAATCCAAGCATTTCGGCACATGCCTTCACCTTTTCAACCGCTTTGTTTCTTTGTCGCTGTTCTTTCACAATACCGTGCTTCCCAAGGGCAGATTTATCAAGCTCAAATTGGGGCTTAATCAGCGTTACAAGAGTGCCTCCCAAAGGCAATATGTTTGCCACAGACGGCAAGATCAGGGTTTGAGAGATAAAGGAAACATCCATGACTGCCATCTCGGGCAAAAGAGAAAAATCGGTGCTCGAAAGATACCGAGCATTTGTATTTTCCATATTACACACACGGGAATCTTCCGCCAAAGACGGATGAAGCTGACCGCTGCCCGAATCAACCGCGTAGACGAAGGAAGCTCCGTTTTGCAAAAGGCAGTCGGTAAAACCTCCACTTGAAGCACCGATATCAAGCACTACCCGACCTTTTACCGAAACGGAAAACTTTTTAAGTGCCGCTTCCAGTTTCAATCCGCCGCGTCCTACATATCTTTGCAAGGGATTTTCAACAACTTCAATGAGATCGGTCGGCGCAACGTCAACGGAAGGCTTAGAAACCGTTTTCCCATTCATAATGACAGCACCGTTTTTGATCATTTCTTGCGCCTTGGCGCGGCTGGGAACAAGTTGATTTTCGACAAGGTAAACATCAATTCGCATCAAGCACCGAGCCCCATGAAAATCGGAATCAAAATACCGATTGTAATCCCCAAAACACCGCCGAGAAAAACCTGAAGCGGCGTATGACCGATCAGCTCCTTCAAAACCTTTTCAAAAGTCATTTCTTTTTTATCAGCATTGATTTTATTCAGTATTTTAGCCTGCTCGCCAACCGCACGCCTCACCCCTGCCGCATCGTACATAACGACAAAAGCGAAGATTGCCGCAAGTGCAAACACAGCGGAGCTCACGCCATAAATACATCCAATCGAAGAGGCAAGCGCGGTAACCAAAGCCGAATGGGAGCTTGGCATACCGCCGGATGACCAAAGCAAAGAGACTTTAAAAGTTTTCTCATGAATGAGGGCGATAATAATTTTCAAAAACTGTGCCACAAACCATCCGGCTAATGCGCACATCAAAGGTACATTAAACATATCAGTGATCTCTTTTCAGTAAATAGTCTGCCAATTCACTCAAATTCTCATTTCCCGGGAAATCGGCAATTGCCGCCTTCGCACTTTCCGTCAGCCTTTCCGCATATTGCATGGCATCTTCGGGTGTAAAGAAGTTCAAGAATGTGACTTTTCCCTGCTCTTGATCGCTTCCAATGTTTTTGCCTAAGCGAGTCTCATCCCCTCTTGCGTCCAAAACATCATCGACAATCTGAAAAGCAAGTCCGATATAATGCGCATATGCACAAAGTGCATTTTGCTTCTCTTCATCAAAAACACCCGCCGCAAGCAAACCGAGACGCACCGAGGCAGTAATCATAGCTCCGGTTTTCAAAGAATGAAGTTTGATCAGCGTATCCAAAGGGATTTCGTTATGCTCGGAAGAAAGATCCATCATCTGTCCGCCGACCATACCGTCCGATCCTGCCGCCTCAGACAAAACGCGCACTGCGGTGCGAACAGTATCAGAGGGCAAATCAGCGGCACACAAGAGCTCAAAAGCTCCCGTCAAAAGCGCGTCACCGGCGAGCACCGCAGTTGCTTCACCATATACTTTATGGTTGGTGGGTTTGCCTCGGCGCAAATCATCGTCATCCATGCAAGGCAGATCATCATGGATCAAAGAATAGGTATGAATCATTTCCAAAGCTACCGCGAAATAAACAGCCTTGGATGCTTCTCCGCCAAAAAGTGCCGCAGTCTCCATTGTCAAGAAGGGGCGCACACGTTTCCCGCCGGCTAGCGCGCTGTAGCGCATAGAGGCATAAAGCGGCAAAAGATCTTTATCATCCGTTGTAAGGAGTTGGCCCAAAAAGTGTTCGATCTTTCCTGCGCTTGCTACAAGCTTTTCCTCAATATTCATATATTTACGGTTATTCCTTTCTGTGCAAATCACTTATGCATCAAAATCCTCTTCGCGAATACCGCCGGCATCCGCTATCAAAACTTTGACCTTTTGTTCGGCTTCATCTAATTTTGCATTGCAAAATTTTACAAGTCCGATTCCTTCTTCAAAAAGCGAAAGCGATTCATCAAGGCCTGTATTGCCCGCTTCCAACGCACGCACAAGTTCCTCTAAACGCGCCAAAGAAGTTTCAAAGTTCTGTTCTTTCTCTGCCATTTAAACCGTCTCCTTTCGCTCTGTGCAAACGGCATGTAAAACGCCGTCTTTCATTCTGACATCAAATTCATCTTTCGGTGCAATATCCTTCACGGAGCGCACAGCCGTTCCGTCTTTACTGACGACAGCATATCCGCGCGTTAAGACATGCAAAGGATTTAAAACATTCAAAGACGCAGTAGATTTTTCAAAAACCGTTCTTTGAAGAGCAAGCCTTGTCCGCATAGCTTGCATAAGTGCTTCGGTATAAAGCGTAAGTGTTTTTCCGGGATGTTTTAAAAAGGCATCCTTATCGGTAAAGATACGTCGCTCGCTGATCTGGAGCAAGTTTTTTCGACAGCTCTCCGCTTTCTTTTTGCAAAGTGCATACATTCTATCAATCACGTTATTAAATCGATGTTTTAGATTTTCCGTTTCGGGAACGGCGAGTTCTGCCGCCGCCGAAGGTGTGGGGGCTCGAAGATCGGCAACAAAATCACAAATGGTAAAATCCGTTTCGTGACCGACGGCAGAAATAATCGGAATATCAGCCGCAGCGATGGCACGCGCTAATTTTTCATGATTGAATGCCCAAAGATCTTCCGCGGATCCACCGCCTCTGCCGATGATAATTACATCAACATTTTTCATGCGGCAGAAAGTCTCAATTCCCTGTATCAAACTCTCATGTGCACCTTCCCCCTGCACCAAAGCAGGAAAAAGAATCACTTTGGCAAAAGGAAACCTTCGCCCAAGCACATGGATCAAGTCACGCACAGCTGCCCCCGTTGGGGATGTGACGACTCCGACCGCCGAAGGGATTTTGGGAATCGGCTTTTTTCTTTCGGCATCGAACAAGCCTTCTGCCGCCAAACGCCGCTTAAGCTGTTCAAAAGCCATAGAAAGTGCACCGATACCGTCAGGCTCAATACGGTGCGCAATCAATCGATAATTTCCGTCCTTGACATATGTGCCAAGCGAACCGTAAACGATGACGTTCATTCCGTTTTCAATTTCAAACGGAAGTTTCAAGGTATCTCCTCGAAACATAAGGGCACGCACCAAGCTCCCCTCATCCTTGAGAGAAAAATAGTAATGCCCCGAACGGTGCTTTACTAAATTGGATATCTCACCGCGCACAGCAATCCCTGAAAAAATATCGGTCGCTTCAAACAGATCGTGCACAAGAGTATTCAACTGCGTAACAGACAAAGCATCTTTTCTTTCCGTAAGAAGCAGATTCGACATAGTATCCTTTCCAAGCACTTATTGTGCGTTATATTTTTCTTCGGTCAACAGCGCAATTCCCGCCGCATTATCCGCAGAAAAGGCAGGCTCTGCAAAAAAGGCGTCCTCAATCTCACTTTGTACGGCTTGTCTGATTAAGCTGTTAGACATAACACCGCCGGCATAAACAATCGGCAAATTATCACCATACAGAGCGCGAAAATCACGGCTCATGGCAATCATGGCATCGGCAAGATAACGTAGCACAAAAGCCGCACACTCTTCTTTATTGCCGCTTTCTCTATATAACTTTTCTGCCATGTTCTCCACCCCCGACAAATGCACAAAACCGTTTTCGGTCTTGATTTTTCGCCGCGGAATTTTTGCGGTATTCTCAAGAGCCATGCGCTCCAAAGCAGGTCCGCATGGGAACTTCAAACCAAGCATAACCCCCACACGATCCACCAGTTGCCCTGCGTTTAAATCTTTGGTTCCTCCCACAATATCGGCATAAAAGCCTTCTTCATGCGGATTGACCAAAAGCATTTCGGTGGTTCCGCCCGAAACATGAAACGCGCCAAACCTCCCTCCCACAAGCTCGCTTTTATCGGCCGAATAAAGAGCTGCACGCAAATGTCCGCACTGATGCGAAAAGCGGAACAGCGGCACGCCAAGCGAGGCTGCCGCGGTCTCCGCGGCGGCAACGCCGCCTAAAAAGCAGGGCATGTACGATCCCTCGCGGTTGCGCGGGCGCGTAGAAACGCCGACAGCCTTAGGGGTATTGTCCGCAAGCACATCACGAAGCTGCTCTGCTAAAGCGGGCAAATTCTTAATATGGGCAAAAAGGGCATCGGATTGACGCAAGCCGCACTCCCCTTCCTTGACGGGTAGCGGTGCTTTCAGGTTTGCGATTACCTTTTTCTCACAAACAACTGCCACGGATGTGGTATAATTACTTGTATCTATCCCCAAAAAGTAATTATGTTTCATTCGGCTTTTTCAAAGCAACAATGCTTTCGTCACGCGAAACCGAGTTCAAAACGCCGTTAACAAACACACGCGCTTTTTCATCATCGTACTTTTTAATCAATTCAACGCCCTCATTGATGGAAACGCGGCAAGGAATGTCAGGCATATAAAGCATTTCATAAACGGCAAGTGTCATCACTGCCGCAGCACTTGCCTTGATACGGTCACGCGTCCATCCTTTGGCGTACTTTTCAATCATGGCATTGATCTGATCGCGATGCTCCAAGCATCCACCGAGAACTTTACGAACATAAGGGGACTCTTCTACATCTCGCCCTTCCTTTGCCGTTTCATAAATCTCATCCGCAGTACGCGATACATCAAACTCGCTTTCGAAGAGCATCAAAAATGTCTCTTCGCGTTCTTCTCTTCTTGTCATACCTTTTATCCTTTGTTTTTTCGAAGTATACAAAATAATATAATAATCCACTGATAATTATACCCCATAATTCCTTTCTTGTCAACTTAAAAAAAGGAAATATTTTCGGATTATTTAAGCTAATTTATTAAAAGATGCCGTTTTAAAAAATCTGCCGCATCAAAGTCATTATTTTGTACTTTTTTCTTGTTTCTTCTTGATTTTACTTTTGGACTGTGCTATACTTGTAAAAAACATTGTCTTAGGGGTTTATATATGAAAAACAATATTAAAGATATTATTGTCAAGCTGTTCACTCGCGCGTGCACGGTATGCGTTGCTGTCTCTTTTTTTGTTTTTATCGTTGCGCAACTTGCCAAAAACGCCGATGACGGTGGCAGAACACTTGCCATCACGCTTTCTCAATATGCGCTCTTCTTTCTCTTCTCTTTCATCATTTCCGCGGCATCCTTCCTTTTCCGCATACCGATTGCAAAGCCGCTTCGCTACCTCATTCATTTTGTTACATGCGGTGCCGCATTTTTGATTGTCTTTTCTATCGCCGGTAAAATCTCTTTTGAAACAACCGCTTCTACTTTTTCGGCAATCCTCATATGCATCTTTTTGTACCTGATCGGTCTTGCTGTTTTCATGCTCACAAGGCTCTTAGCTCCCAAAGGCGTCACTCAGAAAAACGCAGCATCTAAAAAAGACACCAAGCCAACCTACGAAAAACGTTTTTGAGATCAAAACATAAAAATCCCCCGCCTTTGATATTTCAAAAGCGGGGCGTTTTTTGCCTTTGTTTTCGATTCTGCCTTGATATATACGCTATTTTTGCTCATTAACGGATCCCGTAATGTTCGATGACATAATCCATATCTTTATCGCCTCTGCCGGAAAGGTTGATAAGAACGGATCCGTGTTCCATCGTCTTCGCGAGTTTCATGCCGTAAGCCACAGCGTGAGAGCTCTCGATCGCGGGAATGATACCTTCAAGACGAGCAAGCTTATAAAAGGCATCAATGGTTTCCTCGTCATCAATAACATCATATTTTACTCTGCCGATTTCCTGCAAGAAAGCATGCTCGGGACCGGAAGAAGGATAATCAAGACCGCTGGCTACCGAATATACCGGTGCCGGTTCGCCGTTTTCATCTTTAAGCATGATGCTGTTGAAACCATGCATGATGCCCTCAGTTCCGTATTTAAGACTTGCAGCATGATCGCCGAGCTTCGGTCCTCTTCCGAGGGGTTCAATACCGTAAATATCGACAGGATCGTTCAAGAATCCCGAGAAAAGACCTGCGGCATTACTGCCACCGCCCACACAAGCAACGATAGCACTGGGAAGATGACCTGTCATATCGATAAACTGCTCTCTTGCCTCAACACCAACAACGCTTTGGAAATCACGCACCATCATGGGAAAAGGATGAGGACCGAGCACAGAACCGATGCAATAAATTGCGTCATTGTATTCCTTGCTGTATGCATCAAAAGCCGCATCTACAGCTTCTTTCAACGTTTGAAGTCCGTGTGTAACTTCGACAACATTTGCGCCAAGAATCTTCATACGCGCTACATTGGGTGCTTGCTTTTTGATATCGACAGTGCCCATATAAATATCACACTTCAAACCGAAATATGCCGCCGCTGTTGCCAGTGCAACACCGTGCTGATCTGCACCGGTTTCCGCAATGACTTTCTTCTTGCCCATATATTTGGCGAGAAGTGCTTCACCCATGCAATGATTCAGTTTATGCGCACCGGAATGATTCAAATCTTCTCTTTTGGCATAAAGCTGCACTTTTCCGCCCATAGCATCCGAAAGACGCTCCAAATGCGTCACGGGAGTCGGTCTGCCTTGAAATTCTTTTCTGATGCGGCGAAGCTCCGCGATGAATTTTCTCGATTGGCAAATCGAATAATACGCTTCGGTGATTTCCGCCATTGCCTTTTTAAGCTTTTCATCGACGTAAACACCGCCGTATTTTCCAAAAAAGCCTTCCGCGTTGGGATAATTGTTAAAATAAGTATCAAAATCAACGCCGTTGAGTTTCATTTCTATTTCCTCCAAATATTATTACAATGTTTTTACAGTTATTATTTTAAGTTTCGCCATCGTTTGACCAACAAGACCATTGCAACCTCCCAAAATATAAAAATCGCCCTTAACAGAAAACACTGTCAAGGACGAATAAAACATTTGGCTTTATAAGCGCAACGTTATCCGCGGTGCCACCTTGATTCATGATTCAGCATCATGCACTTTGAGGTACAAAAAAATACCCCCGGCAACTGACGTATGCCACACGTTGCAGAATACTCTGCGAAAAATCGCATTTCACTGCACCCTCAGCGGTCCATTTGCCGACCGATTTCCCACCCGATTCTCAGCAACACGGGCTCTCTGTATGGTCTGCATCGACTTTATCTCCGCGTCAACGGTTTACGAATGTATTATAACATGCAAAAATACGTTTGTCAACAGTTAAAAGTAATTTTAAGAAAAAAAGAAATGACCTTTGAACGTTTCTTTTCCCGTTCAAAGGTCATTTCTGCTGTTGTGCAGGATCTAACATCTTTTGGTTATCCTCTCTTTCTTCGATCTTCCTTTCATCACTCATCCACAGCATAAACACTACTCTTTTTTGTTTTCTCTATTGAGAATACCGATCTGTTTTGGTGTTCTTTCGATCCGAAAGGAGTATGAAGGCTGTTTTTTTGTAAGCTTCCTTATTCCACATCTATCTTCTGCGTTACACCGCCGTGTTATCCCAAAACCGCCTGAAGCCTACTTTTTCATTGCCTTCTTTGAAGTTCGTTTTTTATCGGCCCATTGGAGTGTACCTTCCTTTCTTCGCCTATAGTATATCAAATTCCATTTGATTTTTCAATTGGCAATTTGTAAAAACTTAACAATTATTTTTTGGTTAAAATGCAGAATTTGTTCAATATTACTATTTTTGACTTTACAAGTGCCGGATTTTATGATATACTGATATTGTGGTTTTGAATTTACGCAACGGACCGGCTCGCGAATGGCGAACCGGTCCCGGTCTTTTTTATGCGATAGGAAGCCATGCGGCGATTTCGCTTTCCCAATCTCTTCCCGCCGACGCATAATCGACGAGATAGAATGTTTCGCCGTTTTTATCCTTAAAAGCAAGCTTGATAACACTTTCCGCGTTATCAGCGATCATACAGTCGGAACAAAGCTTCCCTTCTGAAGCAAAAGAGAAAATACTGTTCGCCGCTTTCCCCAACCGTGAATCAGCGGCAAGCGTCAGAGGACCGCGTGTGAGTGCCACGAAAAAATCATCATCCGGCTTATGAGTAACAACACAAGGACCGGCTACGTGTTCGGTGGCGGTGCTTTTTGACATGTCGGTATAAACGGTATCCTTATCCCACGGGATTGGATGATGGAAACGAATCTGCATGGGAAACGAGAGAGAAACGGTATCATCGCTCCACTCTTTATCATAGATGCGGTAACCTTCCTCCCCTGTCCAAGACGGCATTCTTAAGCGCAACGAGAATCTCACAGGTCGCTCAGCGCGAAGCGAGATACGAATATCGCCCGAAACAGGATAATCGGTATCGATCTTCATACGAACAGGCACACCCGATACGCGGCAAACACCCTCACCTTTTTCAAAGAAATTAACCGTAACGCTTCCATTCTCTGCAAGGATTGCATTTTCAAGAAAAACACCAACACCCGCCGCACCGATACAGGCACAACAACCGTAATAGGAATAGTCAGGCAAAAGCTGATTACCTCCCACCTTTACACCGCGCTTTCCGGGGGTAAGAGGGCTATAGCTGTCAAAGGCAAGATAGGTATCTATTACCTTTTCTACGCCAAGCTTTTCCACATATTTCTTGTGTATGTAGTCGCAAGTCTTATGTTCTGTATTGATTGAGCCCAAATAAGCGTTATAGAAGGAACATTCCATTGCATCGGCAAATGCCGCATCTTTTGTCAAATCGAACACTTTTGCACAGAATTTCATCCAAGTAACAGTGACGCAAGTCTCTTGCATGACCTCATCGTGAACAACGGTCTGACGGGTAAGGGTGTGATCAAAGAGTTCATGCGTAATGCCGCAACTACCGATAACGGAGCACTCGGAAGCGAGCACGGCGTACGCATAATTAACTACCGCCGTTTTATATCGCTCAATACCTGTTACTTTATAATACTCAAGAAGCCCTTCAAAGCAGGATGTAAGCTCATATGCCTTGCTGACACCGTATTGATACGGCAGAAGCTTATTTTCGTACGCAAGCTCAAAAATGTTGATATTTTTTGCGCCGCCTGAATGCACAATGTACGTAGCAAAATCGAGATATCTTTTCTCTCCCGTCAGGCGATAAAGCCGTACAACCGGTTCCAAAATAGAAGAGGAATTGATCCCATACCAACTCCGAGAAGCATCGGTAATGAACTTTTTCCCCTCGCCTTCGCCGATATGCAGGATGATGTAATCCAACAAGCGGGAAAGGAATTTGATCAGATCTTTGCGAAGCGTCTCGTCTTTGCAAATATCAAGATAATACTCACATCCCAAAAGAACATACTTGCGCGACCAAAGATCCCACGAGTCAAATTCCTTTGAACGCTCGTAAGTGGATACTCTGCCATCCTCTTCCATCACCGTCATCATATCTTTGACGGTATCCGTCAAAATTTGATAGAGGCTTTCATCCTGCGTATAAGCGTAAACAAGTGCTGCGCCGCGCATCATTTTACCCCAATACTCTCCGCGCCAACCTTGATTTTCCGCATCGGGCTGAGAACGGTACAAATCTACGAACTTTCTCCACAGTACAACATCCGAAAGTTGTTCTTTTTGCAAAAAACGTGCCGCACGGTCCGCAAGACCGTAAAATCGAAAATCGAGCATATATATTACCTATTCCTCTCCATATACAATGCCATTATGTTAGCAAAACAATCCTACCTTTTCAATGGGCATTTTTGACTGCTTTGTCGGTTTATTTTACTTCTTTTTCTGTCGAGACGGTTCGAATTCTTCTTTTGCCTTGCATATGCTTTTCGTAGAGAATCTCGGTTGCAAAAGCAAGCTTTGTGACTACGTTTTCTTTCTTGGGATAACAGGTAAAAGAATCGTTCTCGGTGGAAATATCCACGCAATCAAACGGCTTGATATAGCAATAATCGTATTCAATGTGCAAGCTGTTTGTTTGAAGCGGTGTGCGCTGAATATAATACTTCTTTGCTCGATATTCACCTTCCAAGATAAAACCTTCCTTGGGATCATGGCGAAGATGTGCTGAGCCGAGATGTATAAATCTCCATGCGCGCGGCATGGAATATACATCAACCTCGTCTTCAAAAGTGTATTCACCGCGTTCGATTTCAAGGCGCACCTCTTCTCTTTCCCAAAGGAACCAATCCGGAATGCGTTTGAATTCCGTATCTCCTTCTCTGGCTGTCAAAGAGCCGTCTTCGTTCAAATTCCAATGTTTTCCGCACGCCTTGCAAAACAGATCGGTGCCCTCGGAAGACATCCTTGATTCGGCGCGGCAATGCGGACATTTATAAAGAATTTTATGCAACCCTTCCGCGCGGTACGGTTCTGTGATTAAGATGCCGTTTTCTTCTTGGTAGCGATATTCATCATAGCTCAAAGCACTTTTGACCGCCTGATTGATCTCTTCTATGCTCATACGCTCAATATCATCCGCCGTCAAAATTTGCGTTACGGTAGTGTGAAACGAAACCTTTCGTTTTTTTCTAAAATTCCAAAAAGGAGTATGCAAATGATTTCCATGATGCACAATAGCTACCACGGGCGTTTTGGTTCGCTTGATCAACATACCGACAGAATCCGGAATATACGATGTGATGCCGCAAGGAGAGTACCGAGCCTCGGGATACATACAAAGAATATCTCCGCGCCGCAAGACCTCTTTGATAGATTTTACCAGATGATAATCGGTTGTGAATTTTCTCGTACAGATTGCTCCGATAAGCTCCATCAGCCAAGGGCGTCGATAGTATCCGTCGATATGCACCACATTGTTCACCCGATGCGGATAGGTGGCAAGTGCGGCAAGTTCAAAATCAATAAAATACATGTGATTGGAAAGAATCATATAAGGCGGCTTTAAGTTCTCCATATTGATTTTTTCAATCTTGTATTTTTTTCCAAACAAAAGAATTTTGGAAAGAAAATGAATCAACCACATCAAAAACAACGGTTGCCGAATGGGGTATTTTGCTGTCTTATATCTCTTTTTGTTTTTATAATTTACTTCAATATCCACCGCGTCAATCTCCTTTACGAAAACATTATATATGATGGAGTAAAAAAAATCAAGTTTTTTCTAAATGGAGTTGCAAAAAGCATTTTTTAGTGTTAAAATAATAATATATTCAGCGAAATGGAGTTTTGTATGTTTTTTCTTTGGATATTCTTTGCCGCGGTTGTTTTTCTCGCCGTGGGTACATTGATTACCTCCTTCATCTGTTTTTACAGAATTTTTTATTCGCCCAAAAGAAAGATCAACCCCGAAGAATTCAGCATTCCCGAGGGAGAAATCTACGAGCCGCTTCGAGACGAGATGATCGGTTGGATGAAGCTGACGCGTTCCATGCCCCACAAAGACGTTTCAATTACATCCTTTGACGGATTGACTTTGCGAGGAAAGTATTACGAATACAAACCGGGAGCTCCCATTGAAATTCTACTGCACGGCTACCGCGGAAACTCCGAAAGAGATTTAAGCGGCGGCGTCAGCCGATGTCATACGCTTGAAAGAAGTGCGTTAATCATCGATTTAAGGGCAAGCGGAAGCAGCGACGGAAGCGTGATCACATTCGGCATCAACGAAAGCCGGGACTGTCTCGCTTGGATCGATTATATCATCCATAACATCGACAAAGATGCTAAAATTATTCTCACAGGCGTTTCCATGGGTGCCGCAACGGTGATGATCACCGCCGCCAAGGAGCTCCCCAAAAACGTAATCGGTGTTCTTGCAGATTGCGGATACACGTCTGCCAAGGATATCATCAAGAAAATCATGCGTGAAATGCATCTGCCTGCTGATTTTCTCTATCCTTTTGCTCGGCTCGGCGGAAAACTTTTCGGCAGGTTTGATGTGGACGAAACCTCTCCCATCGAAGCCATGAAGAATGCCAAAGTGCCCGTGATCTTCATTCACGGAGACAATGACGCCTTTGTGCCGCATGAAATGAGCGTAGAAAACTACAACGCCTGCATCGCTCCCAAGCGAATGGTTACCATTAAAGGTGCCGGGCACGGATTATGCTTCCCTATTGATGCGGAAACGTATTTCGAAGAACTGAAATTTTTCTTTGATCCATTACTAAACAAATCGTAAAAAACGGGAGTCGGCTGACCTTATTTATGCGCTGACTCCTGTTTTTACATCTTTTTTACAGCATCCATTAGCCCTCTGCAACCATCATAAATATCGCGGTAAGCAATATCAAAACGATCGGAATACCAGGGATCTGCAACATCTCCGCCGCGCGAAGTATAATCCATGAGTTTTTTAATTCTTGCATGCGCTTTTTCTCCAAGAATGCGGTGCATGTTTCGAATGTTGGCAGAATCCATGCCCACAAAAAGATCATAGTGCGCGGCATCTTCGGCACATAGCCGCCGTGCACGTTTTCCCTCACAAGAAATGCCGTGTTTTCTCAGCTCTTCTCTTGCGGGAGGATAAATGGGATTTCCGATATTTCCTAGAATCTCTTCGTTACTCGTTGCGGAAGAACTTACTAAAATTTCCTCGGAAAGCCCCTCTTCCTCAAGCATTCTTTTAAAAATAAATTCTGCCATAGGGGAACGGCAAATATTGCCGTGGCAAACAAACATAATTCGAAGCTTATATTGCATATAAATCCTCATATATAATTTTTCTTTTTGAATTGCTTGACATTTTTTGCATGGGTGGTATAATACTCATAGAATTCAAGGAAGAAAGAAGACTTACAATGAAAAACGCACACAGCATGGACATGATCAACGGTCCCGTGCTTGGAAAAATTTTACTCTTCGCTCTGCCTCTTGCTTTAACCGGTATGCTCCAAGTGGCGTTCAATGCTGCTGATATTATCGTGATCGGTCAATTCGCCGCTGACGGAGCGTTGGCGGCAGTCGGTGCTTGCAGTTCCCTCATTTCGCTTTTGGTTAACTTCTTTATCGGGGTAGCCACGGGAGCAAAGATCGCCATCTCGCACGCCCTCGGCGCAAAAGACGATAAAAACACCTCCGAGCATGTACATAACGCTATGACAACGGCTGCTTTTTTCGGCATTTTGGTTCTTTTGCTCGGGCAATTTGTTGCCCCCTCTATTTTGCGCCTTATGGCAACGCCCGAAGAGGTTATGGATGCTGCCACGGTTTATCTGCGTATTTATTTTCTTGGTTCGCCGGCTTTCCTTGTTTACAACTACGGTGCCGCCATCATCCGCACCTCGGGAGACACAAGGCGCCCCCTCATCTACCTCTCGCTTTCCGGTCTCATTAATGTACTTTTGAATCTCTTCTTTATTCTTGGACTTTCTTGGAAAAATGATATTATTTTTGCCTCGGCAGGGGTTGCCATTGCAACGGCGGTTTCTCACTATATCAGTGCGTTTTTGATTGTGGCACACTTAATGCGCGAAAAAGGAATACTTCATCTGCGTTTGCGATCTTTGCGTATTTATAAAGACAAACTGATTCGTATTTTATCTCTTGGAATACCCGCCGGCATTCAATCCTCTCTTTTTTCCATTTCCAATGTATTGATCCAGTCCAACATCAATGCGTTCGGTGCCGAAGCCATCGCGGGCAATACCGCCGCTTCCAGCATTGAAAACTTCGCGCATACAGCACTGGATGCTTTCAACCAATCAACTCTCACATTTATCGGTCAAAACAAGGGAGCCGGAAAATACTACCGTTTCCGCCGCATCTATCTTGTTTCCCTCTTAACTACCATCACAGTCGGACTCATCATCGGCTTTGGCATATTGCTTGGCTCTGACTTGTTGCTTTCGCTTTATATCAGCGAGAGTGCTACGGAAGCTATTGCGCTGGCTCACACGCGCGCCAACCTTGTTCTCCCCCTTGTCTTTATCGGAGGCATGATGTCTATGATGGGCGGTGCGCTTCGCGGTTACGGAAAAAGCTTAGCGGCAATGGTCAATGCCGTTATCGGCATCTGCGGTATGCGCCTCGTTTGGATCTACATCATTTACCCTTTGATACGAAACGGAAACTCCGTGCATGACTTGCAAGCGCTTTGGGCATCCTACCCTTTCACTTGGGCTATCACCGCGATTCTTCAGTGTGTTGTCTTTTTCATCCTATATCTCAAAGACAAAAAGAAGCATCCTAATTTTTTCATAAAAACTGAATAAAACACGGGGCTAGCTCTTAATGATGTGCCCCCTGTCAAGTAGACAGTGAAAAAACAAAAAGAATTTACAATTGAAAAAGATTCTT
>JAZNND010000031.1:0-25266 GCA_045580085.1 Eubacteriales bacterium | reverse complement strand
AGAAACCGTGTATCTCACCACCGCCGTCAACTGCGATTTTTGGGGCGACACACCCCTTGAAGCTATGCAGACGGTACAAAATCACTTCGGCAATCGTGGTTCTATCGTGGCGTTTCACGCTTATCAGAGCTTTCGCCCCGGTGAGATCACACCCGAAGAATGTCATAAAATCGGCGTGTTCCTTGCACAAACGGCGTGGGATCGACATCAAGTAATGGTTGCCACTCATCTGAATTGCGGACATCTGCACAATCATTTTATAATAAATCCGATTTCCCACATCAACGGAAAGAAGCTCGATAGCGGATACAAATTGTATTGGGATATGCGTTCGCGCTCAGATATTTTATGCAAACAATTTGATAAATCCGTAATAAAAAGTCCCAAGGGCAAGACTCCGAGAAATATCTATTTTGCGGAGAAGAACGGGCAGACAACCAAGTACAGTTTAATGCGAGGAGCCATTGAAAAGGCACTTGAACTCTCTGTCGGGTGGTCTGATTTTGAGCAACACCTATACGATCAAGGGTATCAATTTTATCGCAACGAAGGCAGGAAGTACCCAACGATAAAGCGAATCAACGATACCAAGGCAACACGAATTTATCAGTTGGGTGATGAATACACGCTCGATTATATCCAAGAGCGACTTGACGAAAATCACTCACGATTCCCATTCACGCAAGGCTCATCGTATAATGCGTATTACTATATGTGGCAAAACCGTAACGGATATTATAAGAAAACGCCTGCTGAATATCATCGGGAACAAGCGGTAAAACAGTTGCCACCGTTGTTGGCGTTGTTGGTGGAGTTCATCTATCTCATAGGTGGTCCCGATTTGGTCGCCTACGATAATCCAAGCCCAAAGTATTACCCCATTACACCCGAAATGAGAGAAACCACACGAAAGCTTGAAATGTATTCCCGCCAAGCTATCATTATGGGACGAGAAAAGCTCGGTACAAAAGCGGACGTTGATGATTTTCTTGAACGTACCGAAACAAAAATCGTTACTCTTGAACGCAACCGCAAGGCTCTATACAACAGTATCCGCCGTGAAACCGACCAAAAGAAAATCGAGAGCGTAAAGCAACAAATCTGCGCCATCTCCGCTGAGTTAAAGCCGTTGCGTAGAACGAGGACGGATATGAAAAAGCTGCTTGAACGCTCAGGCGTAATGGCGGAGCTGGTTGAGACGGAACACAAGGCAAGGCGAGAGTATATCGAGCGCAACTATAAGCTAACGTCAAGAGGATTTGACGAGATTGGCATACCGAGAAAAAGCCGCGACGAACGCAGCGACAGATAAATTTATATACGAAAGGAAGAATGAAAATGAAAGAATCTCTTTACGAACAAAACGGTGGAACCTACCGCGAAGAAAACGGGTACCTTATACCCAACCTCGCTCTCCCCGAAAGCAACGAGCAACCCATCGGCAAATACGGACTGATACACCTCGACTATCTCAAAAAACATAGACGAGGAACATACACCACTTTGCTGACCGAGGGAAGATTGAATGCTTATCTTGCGGACGTTGACCGTCAAGCCAAGAAAATGCTTGGTTTGATTATCGAGCAAACCGCAAAACGAGAGGGCGTGAACGAGGATTTGAAAGTAAAAGACCAACTGAAATGGGTGCAGCGGATGAATAGTATTAAATCCAGCGCAGAAGAAACTATTGTTCAAGGGCTTCTTTGCTTTAACGACTAATGTTAAGGGGTGCTACTTCATGGTGGCACCCCTCATTGAAATATTATCAGTTAAATTTGTCAAATATAATTGACAATCTCTGCCCTTTGTGATATAATGTGCATTGTCTAATATATTTGACAGGAGGACTTGATGAACGAAAAGATGAAGCAAGCACGAATTGAGAAAAATTTATCTCAAACGGATCTTGCAAAGAACATTGGAGTTTCACGACAGACGATCAATATGATCGAAAACGGGGTGTATAATCCCACTATAGAATTGTGCATTCGTATATGCAAAGAGTTGGGTGTTACGCTCAATGATTTATTTTGGAGGGAATGAAATGTTTTACGATGAAAGAATTGAAAATGTTAAGGGTAAAATAGCAAAAAGATCTATTCTTATAGCGCTTGCCATAACTTTCATACTTGCAGAAATTCACTATGTGAATTTGTTAAGAAACGCATCGGATGTTCGTTATTATTGGTTTGCTCTTCCTGATGTGATTATTTGTTTTAGCACGATTGTCACTCTGATTATTGGACTCGTTCGCCATATCATAATATCTAAGGACGAACGAACTGAAGCAGAACAAGGTAGTTTTTATAAGAAAGCTGCTTCAATACTTATAAAAATATCTTTAGGTGCTTTTGCTTTTGATATACCCATTGTTTTATACCTCGGTAAACCTCTTACTTTTGCCGACAGCGGTCCAAGCGGTGTTATCTATATGTTGCTTTTCATTATTGGAATATACGTAGTTTACAGCTTCAGAAAGAATGATATTTATTTCAACTATTCCATTATGGACAGCGACCATTATTATAAAGGCGTTTTTAAGAACATAGGCAAGCTTTCTCTTTGCGCATTAGCTTTCCTCGGTATATCTGCAATATCTTTTATAGGAATCATTGCAATAAAAACGCCGGATTCCGCACATGTTCTTAAGATCCTCTTGGATACGTTGGCATATTATGTTGGAGCTTTCATAGAGGTTGCACTTCTGTATCTCCTTTATTCATTCCTTGAAAAATGTAGTTACAATAGCGAAAACTCAATATCAAAATCTACTATTATCTCTTTAGTAATTACAATCTTCATATATGCTGTTTACACCGCCGGCGTAATTTTTGTTGACTCCACAGCAATATCGCAGGCAACCGCCGTACAGCTTGTTTCGATAATGTCTACGCTTGATATTTATATCAAATTTGCGCTTCTGATTTTCCTCACATATTTCGGATATGAATATCAAAGAGTACGTAAAAATAAGCTTCTCTCGGCTGCTTGCGCAACAATTCTTTTAAGCGAAACTCTGTCAATATTTATCGGTCAGATCTCCGGTAGCCTGATATTCGTATTTATGCCTGAGATAATGAGCCAAGATGCGTATATCATCAATCAACTTTTCTCTACAATAAATGTTTCTATCGAGGATGCTTCAAGCCTTGCGAATATCGTAGGATTTGCGCTTATCATCTTCGCTCTTGTGAAGGATGAGCTCATCCACAAGGCTCATCGTTTTGCGGTAGGTGCTTTCGCTGTTCTTGGCGGTGTTGAACCCTTTTTACGCACACAGGTAGATATCTTGCAAGTAAACATCTATCACTTTATTGCGGAAATAATCGTGCTTTGCTATTTTGCCATTGTTTTGAGTATTGTTAGCAAAAGAACAAAAGCAGAAATCGCAAATAACTGATTATCCAATTTTGCAACACATTTTAATATTTTAATATTTTTTAAAATTAACATTTACATTTCAATGTTTTTGTGGTATAATTATATTGAATAGGTATATAAAATCGAAGGGAGGTGCGCAAATGAATGCTAATAATTCGATTTTAACCCGTGTTTTTACGCAAAATTCTTTAAAAAGCTTTATTTGCCCCGAAGAGCAAGATTCGATTTTATCAAGTGTTGTAAGGAGATATCAAATATCTTACGATGATGATACAAAAAACGAAACTATCATTTCTGAAATATATCATTATCTTGGAAAATCATATAGAAATGAATATTTTTATAAGAACTCCCTTTTAAACAAATTAATTATTGGTGCTCATAGGATTAATACTACAACAGCTTTGACCGAAGTTCCTGTGGCTAAGTCAAAAGCAGACTTCATTATGATCAACGGAAAAGCGGTTGTATATGAGATAAAAACAGAATTGGATACCTTTGATAGATTGGAAACACAATTGACGGATTACTATAAAGCTTTTGATCATGTTTGCGTAGTAACGAGTGAATCGCAATCAAAAGAATTGTTAAGTAAATTTGCAAATGATCCGATAGGGGTATATGTACTTAGCGACAGAAATACTTTGCATCGAGTAAAAGAGCCAGAAGCATACAGAGACAATCTTGACAAAGAGTCAATTTTTAAGATATTAAATAAGCCAGAATACGAAAATATCATATTACAAATTCAAAACAACTTGCCAAGCGTCACACCTGTAAAATACTATCGGGAATGCAAAAAAATTCTATGCAATTTAGAAATTGATGAACTATATAGTTTGTTTTTAAAAGAACTAAAAAAGCGCAATAGAATAGATAAAATTGATATATATGACATACCCTATGCATTAAGATTTTTAGTATACTTTTCAAAATTTCAAGAAACACAAATAGAACAGCTTGACAAATATTTGAGTAAGCCATTTGAAGGAGTGAAGTAAATGTATTATCCAATATTAAGAGGTAGGCAGAACGAAATGCTCGCTATTAAGGAATTACTAAACAATTCCGTTTTAAGTAGCAATATAATTCCGATAATTGAACCCGTAAAATTAACGGCAACATTTGTTAATACTTTAAAGGCCTTTTCAGATGCTAACCGAGAATTAGCAATTATTAGGAACCCCGAAGTTGGAGCTTTTGTCACGGATTTACGAAACCCCAAGAACAAGCAATATAAAGACAGAATGTCCGAAATTCTCGAATTGGGCAACATAAAAAGAGGACTTATTATAAACAAAAATGCAAATGGTGCTGTTACAAAGTGGCGAGAGGAAGGGATACCCGATTCCAATATTATAGCTATATGTAACAATCCCGATATGATAAAATTTTACGAATCGGCATTTCAAAACAGTACCGACGTAAAAACAATTGTGCCCTATGCACCTGCATTTAGACGTATTCGCAAAAACAGAATTTTGTTAGATGATAAATTTAATAAAAAAACAAGAAATCAAGATTATAAAATCGATTCTGACGAGTTCTTTTCTAACGATCATATGTATTATGCATATGACGGATATATGGGTTTTTCGGATTATTCAATTATAGGAAATGAATACTCAGAATCAGGTTTTGCTCCACATGCTGTAGCTATTCATATAGTTTATTTCGACAATGATAAATCGTTACGCATACACCATTTCGTTTCGGATACCAACGAAGATATAAGCGACCCTGCACAAAAATTTTATGAAGCAGTTACACAACTTGTTGAGTGGAATAAAGAGCACAAACTTGATACAATCGGAATGAAAACATTTGAGAAAATACACGAGGAACAGTCTTATCCTGGTCTTGGTGTCATAAAAAAGCTATCTTTAATGCATCACCTTGAATTGATAGGACGATATTTAGATGGGCAGGTTTGATGTATGATTTTTTGTAGTCATTGCTTTAAAAGTCCTGAAATAAAGGCTATAATAAATGATATAAACGAAATTGGAACATGTCCGATTTGCGGTAGTGAAAATGTGCCTATTTATGATACGGGCAAGAATGATCATCTGGTGGGTATATTTGATAATATACTATCAGTTTATACTGTTGAAAATGATTTGCCGAGTGATTATCCCAAGGATGACTTGAGAACTCTTGCAGATGCCTTTAAATTTGAATGGGATATTTTCGAGGAAATTTCAGATGATCAGATTCTAAATATACTAAAAGAATTATCCATTACATTTGTTGAAGATTATCCAGCTGTTTTTGAGGAACTCGTAGGTATTGCAGAAAAATATGATATTGAGTATCTTCAAAAGCATTCAATCCTTCACACTAAAAAATGGGAGGATTTTGTTGAGACAATAAAGCACAAGAATAGATTTCACTCGAACTTAATTGATCAGAATCTTTTCAAAGAATATTGTTTGGCCATTAGTGCAGATATCGCCGTTGGCAACCAAAGGTTTTATCGTGGACGGATTTCCGAAAAAAAGGAAGGATTTACACCTACTAATATGGGTGCTCCAGGTAAAGGTTTGGCAAGCGAAGGGCGTGCCAATTCTGCGGGAATTAGTCGTCTTTATTTAGCAAGTGATCCGACAACAACTCTTCATGAAATAAGAGCTGCAGAATATGATTATGTTACAATAGGTACTTTTAAACCCTGTCGTTTGATCCATATAGTGGATTTGCAAAGAATAGATAAAATCAGTCCATTTAACGAAGATATTGATTGTACAGCTCTTGCCATTAATAAGGAACATTTAGCAAAAATCAACGAAGAAATGAGTAGAACAATGCGTAAAGGTGATAGTCCCCTTGATTATTTGCCTACTCAGTATATCTGTGATTTTATAATGTCAATAACCGATGATGAAGGACAACCTGTGTTTGATGGAATTATGTATAAAAGTGCTATGCACAGCAAAGGTGCCAATTTAGCTATTTTCTATCCTGACCTCTTCAAGTGCACATATAGTCGTACATATGAAGTTGATAAATTAATATATCACAAAAAATCTCTAAACAAATACAGATGACGTGTTGCTTTGAAAAATAATCGTGGCAACATTGTGGCAACAAAAAATCTGATAGCCAATGGGTTATGGATAATACGAATAACTAAAATAATCTTAGCTAAATTATCTAAACGAAATTGTTTAGGTTAAGAAAGTTAGGATTGAGTGGGAATAAGGCATTTGCCTGTGGCAAATGCAATTAAATCCGCCTAAACGGCGGAATAAATCTGCTACGCAGATGAAATCCTCGTCACAACTTGGATGAAATCGCTGCGGCGATGGGCGGATTTAATTCAACCGAAAACGCAGTTTTCGACTTCATCCGCCGTAGGCGGACTTCATCACAACGTGATTTCATCCCAAAACTCGTTTTAGGACTTCATTAAAGGAATGCACTATGAGAGAAAATAAACTTGCAGATTTGTCTATGCTCTTTGACGTAAATGCCTTAGAGTTAGCCAATTCAATAGAAGGTCACTACTCTCTCAAAGCTCCAAATTGCACTAAAGGAATGTTATGAGACAGAGTATTGGTTGGAATTGTTTGTGAAGGCAAAGATAGTAGAAGAACAAAAAGTCAAAAATCTCTCGCACGATTGCGGTGAACTCCGCAGAATGCTTGTATCATCGGTTACCACTTAAAAAAACAAATAAGCCTTATAAGCGGCTTGGAAGCCTTACTCCAAGCCGCTTTTTACAAAAAAGATTTTCGAATGTACCGGAACGAGAAGGAGAGGCAATCTATACCTATTCTCCCCAAGACAGATGCAAACGAAAAGCAGAGCTTCCCCTTTTACCGGAGGCAGAGAACGGTGCGGCATTTTGCCGTTTCCGTTTGAAAAACGCGGAAGCTGCGGCGGGCGTTTACGCTTGGGTTGTGGACGGCGAGGGCTGCCCCGTTTACATTGGAGAAGCGCGAAATCTCAAAACCGGATTTCATTCCGGCTACGGAATTATTTCACCAAGAAATTGTTATAAAGGCGGTCAGAAAACCAACTGCAAAATGAACACAGTCGTTCTGGCACTCTCCCAAGAGGGAAAAACGGTTCATCTGTATTTTTATAAAACCGCCGATTATAAGAATGTGGAACTCGCGCTCATTCGGCATTATCATCCTATAAATAACGAAAAAAACAATGAACAAAAATGAACTTTGATTCTATCAAAACGCTTTTGTTGCCCGATGGGGGCACTGTCAAATACGGCATTATAAACGGAAACGAAACAATCGTTTTTATCAAAGCCGGTGCAGGGGGCTCGTACCTCGGGCATGAAAACAAGTATCTTTGCATAGCGCATATGCTTCATAAAAAAAACGGATGCACCGTTATTTGTGCCTCCAATCCCACGAAGGATTCCTTTGAAAAGGCGGACGCCGAAGTCATCCGAGAAACCATCAGCGCGGCAGAGGGCAAGGCGAAGCTATACTACATCGGCGCATCCAACGGGGCTGTGCAAGGGCTCACCGCCGCCGCAAAGCTTTTTGATTTCAAGCGGCTTTTGCTCATCAATATGCCCCTCATGATCAACTTTCACAAAACCAAAGCCGCTTTGGCGGCGGTCAAGGCAGACGTGATATTCGTTTACGGAGAAAAGGATCCTTCCCATCCTTATGTTCCGTTCTTGCAAAACGCTATCGAACGTACTGCCATAGGCAGAGCATCGATTGACACCGTACAAGGTGCCGACCATAATTTCACCGACATGACCGATAGCTTTATCGCCCTCGGGCGAAAACTCTTTGCCTAATGAGTATAAAAATTGAGCTAACAGATCTCTTATCGAAACCTGTTAGCTCTTTTTGTATATGATACGATTTATCGCTTCCGCCGAGAATTACTTCGTCACTTCCCCGTCGGTGCAATAAACGGTGTAGGCAGCGGTGCTTTTGTCCCAATCCGTTTTCTTGCGAATCGCACCCCACTGCGCTTTAGTTCCGTCATAGTGGATGGAGGCAAGACTTATGCAATAATAGAACGCCTCGTTGTCAATGCTCGTGACACTGTCGGGAATTGTCACACTCGTAAGGCTCCTACAACCCGCGAACACACTTTTACCGATACTCGCAATACTATTCGGAATCGTAACGCTCGTAAGATTGCTGCAAATTGAAAACGCCTCATCGCCGATGCTCGTGACACTTTCGGGGATAGTCACGCTCGTAAGGTTATCGCAACTAGAGAATGCCCTATAATTGATGCTCGTAACACCATCCGGAATCGTCACACTCGTAAGGCTGCTGCAGTGATAAAAGGCAGAAGCACCGATACTGGAGAGTTGACTCCCTTCTGCGAAAACAATTTCATATAATGCAGTGCATTCTCCAAACGCATCACCATCGATACTTATGACACTTGCCGGAATCGTAACACTCGTAAGATTATTACAATAATAGAACGCACTATTACCGATGCTCATGACACTATTACCAATTATCAGACTCGTAAGGCTACCACAACTATAAAACGCATACTGGTCGATGCTCGTAACACTATCCGAAATCGTGATGGAAGTAAGACTGGAGCATCTATAGAACGCGCTATTGCCAATGCTCGTGACTCCGTCACCAATCGTTATACTTGTAAGACCACAATAAGAAAACGCTTCACGGTCGATGCTCGTGACACTATCCGGAATCGTGATGGAGGTAAGATCGAAACATTCATGGAACGCCGCAGTTCCGATGCTCGTAACACTACCGTCTGTGGGAATTATGCTGTTTTTACAACCCGAGACAAGAATCTTGTCTGCAGTACGGATCAAGCAATTATTTTGACTGTGATAAAAGTCATTTTCCTCTTCCACTGTAATGCTTTCTAATGCCGAACACCCTGCGAAGGGGTTTGTCCCCATAGATGTGACACTGCTCGGAATTATTACGCTCGTAAGACTTTTGCAATCCTCGAACGCATTATGACCAATGACTGTGACACCGCCCGGAATTGTTATATTTGTAAGATTATTACAATAATAGAACGCACTAAGACCGATAACTGTAACACTGTCCGGAATCATCACACTTGTAAGGCTCTTACATCTTGAGAACGCACCGTCACCGATACTCGTGACAGCACTTCCTTTATAAAGCGAAGGTATAGACACTGCAGTGCCATTGCCTACATAATCCGAAACCTCGTATGTTCCATTGGATTTTAATTTAAATCTTATCCCCTCAGCCAGATTCTTATTACATACTGTGCAAATGCTTTCTTCATTCAAGCTATGTGCGTTTTTCTCAGTCGTAACAATGCAACCTTTGTTTTGGCAGATGTACCAATGGCTTTCGCCGTCACTCGTCCATTTGGTAGCATAATTGTGCTTACTTTCATCGGCAGGAATACTTTCGCCGGCAGAATGCCCGCACGCAGAGCAGACATGATGTTGCTCACCTGCAGCGACACAAGTCGCTTCCGTATCTACAATCCACTCGCCGAAGGTGTGCTCTGCCTCGCTCGTTACCGAAGTGCAACCTGTGTTTTGGCAGATGTACCAATGGCTTTCCTCATCGCTTGTCCATTCGGCAGCATAATTATGCTTACTTCCATCGACAGGAATACTTTCACCGACAGAATGCCCACACACGGAGCAGACATGATGTTGCTCACCTTCAGCGACACAAGTCGCTTCCGTATCTACAATCCACTCGCCGAAAGTATGCTCGGCAAAATTTCCCTCTTCGAAGGTTTCCGTGCCGCTTTCGCCGCAAGCGCAAGAATAATGGTAGAGTGCTTTGTTTTTACAGGTAGCCGCGGAAACAAAATAAAGGTCGGACACATTCTTTTCCGTAAAGCTGTGAACATGTTCATCCTCACCGGTGTTGTTATCGCCGGTATTGTCATCGCCGGGATTGCCGCCACCGGGATTATCATCGCCGGGATTGCCGCCGGTATTGTCGTCACCGGTGTTGTCGTCACCGGTGTTGTCGTCGCCGGTGTTGTCGTCACCGGTGTTGTCGTCGCCGGTGTTGTCGTCGCCGGTGTTGTCGTCGCCGGTGTTGTCGTCGCCGGTATTGTCGTCACCGGTATTGTCATCACCGGTATTGTCATCACCCGTAGTGTCATCGTCGGTGTTGTTGTCACCCGAAGGAGTATCACCTTTGTCCGACGGGCTGTCGTTACATGCCGCAAGACCGAAAGTAAGTGTACCGATCAAGAGCACTGCCAAAAGACAAAGCAAAATCTTTTTCATATGTAACATCCTTCCTTTCCAAAATGTCGAAATTTGCATTTAACGAATTTATTATAACCTATTTCAGGTTAAAAGTCAATGAGACAAGGCTATTTTTTGTAGTTTCAGCAAATATTTTGACAAAGTTTAAAATGTCAGGTTGCGTTCCGTTATAATTGTTCAGAAGAATACGCCTTACAAGTGGCTTGAAAGCCTTATTTCAGGCCGGTTTTTTTGCACATTTTGCAATCTTGTGTGACGGGGATATAACATTTATTTTTGTCTAAACTTTTGAGCTCATTTTTAAAGAGCACATCCGTTAAAACACCATACCCTATAGCTCTTGCCGTGCTAACGCATAACGGCAAGAGCTATTCAAACCAAGAATCAATGGAAAAAGAGAGCGCATCTCGGTATTTTAAACCGATTTGTCCTCTCTTTTTTCATCACTCGGGTTTGGCTCAGTTCATCTTGCGCGTACGCTTTTACCGACACCATCCCCTTTTTCGATCATTATTTTTATTTTCCTATTGACAAAGACAATACTTCGTGATATGATGTATTACGTAAGGAGGAGTATGAATGGATATTCAATTAAAACGAGGGTTGCTTGATGTATGCGTATTGGCGGCAATCAAAACAGAGGATTCCTACGGTTACAAAATCATCAAAGATATGCAACCGTATACGGAAATGTCCGAATCCACGCTGTATACCATCTTGAAGCGGCTGGAAAACGCCAATATGCTGACGGTTCGAAGTGCCGAACACAACGGCAGATTGCGCAAATACTATCACATCACCAAGGCAGGCTTAGCGCGCATTGAAAGCTTCAAAAACGAGTGGCGCGAGGTCATGTCTATTTATCAATTTGTTACGAAGGAGGATGAGATGACATGAAAAAAATCTCTGCACTCTTTTTCCTCTTCGCGCCCCAAGAAACCGCAAGAGCGCGAAAAAGAATCCTTCTCCAACCCACACGAAAGGAAGCCTTTAAAAAGGCTTGGTGATTTTCAATGACAAAGCAAGAATTTTTGAATGCACTGCGCCAAAAGCTCTCCGGCTTACCGACGCAAGAAGCCGAAGAACGCCTGAACTTTTACAGCGAAATGATAGACGATCGAATCGAAGAAGGCATCGCGGAAGAAATGGCACTGTCGGAAATCGGCACCGTGGATGAAGTAGCCGATCAGATCATCAAAGACATTCCCTTTCTCAAGATCGCCAAAGAAAAAATCAAACCCAAAAGACGCTTCAAAGCATGGGAAATCGTTCTTTTGGCACTCGGTTCACCGATCTGGCTTTCGTTGGCACTTGCCGCCCTTGCCGTGGCACTTTCGCTTTACGCCGCACTTTGGTCCGTCCTCGTTTCTTTATGGGCGGTCTTTATATCGCTTGCCGCCTGCGGCAGTGTCGGCGTTTTCGGGAGTATCGCTCTCAGCCTTTCCACCGGTGCGCTTGGCGGTATAGCCCTCATTGCCACGTGTCTTGTTTGTGCCGGGCTCGCCATCTTCTCTTTCTTCGGGTGCAAAGCGGCAACCAAAGGCACGGTTTGGCTTACCCGGAAAATGATCTTAGGCACTAAAAAATGTTTTGTAAGAAAGGAGAAGGCACAATGAGCGAAGCGAAAAAAATATGGCTTATTGCCGCGGCTTCTCTGATATTGATCGGATGCGCTCTTTTTGGAGCTATCATGTCCATGCTGAAATGGGATTTCAAGGAATTAACCGTAAGCCAATTTGAAACCAACAATTACACGGTCACCGAATCTTTCACATCGGTCTCAATCCACACCACCACCGCCGCCATCACCGTCGCTCCTTCCGAAAACGGTAAATGTGAGGTCGTGTGCTACGAAAAAGAAAAGGTCTCGCATACAGTCTCCGTCAAGGACGGCACACTCGTCATTGAAACCAATGACGCAAGAAAATGGTATGAAAACATCGGTTTTTCCTTCAAAACGCCCCAAATAACGGTTTACCTTCCCAAAGGCGATTACGCCGCCCTTACGGTGCATTCCACCACGGGAAAAACCGAGATTGCCAAGGATTTTCTCTTTGAAAGCATCGACCTTTCGGCAACCACGGGCAGTATAACCAATTATGCATCCGCCAAGGGAGATATCAAAATCCATACGACCACGGGTGGCATCATCATAGAAAACGCATCCGCCGCTTCCCTCTCGCTTTCGTTGACCACCGGGTCTGTGACCGCCTCGGGAATCACCTGCGCGGGCAACGTTACGGTGGATGTGAGCACGGGCAAAACCGGTCTATATAACATCACCTGCCAAAACCTGATCTCAAACGGCAGCACGGGAGACTTGCACCTACACCGTGTGCTCGCGCAAGAACGCTTTTCTTTAGAAAGAGGCACGGGAGACATCACACTCAAAGCCTGTGACGCCGCCGAACTTTTCATCAAAGCAACCACGGGCGACGTCAAAGGCACGCTACTGTCCGAAAAAATATTTATAGCCGACACCACCACGGGTGAAAAGAACCTCCCCGCCACCGTCACCGGCGGCAAATGCGAAATTCATACCACTACGGGAGATATTCAAATCTCCATTCTGAATCCCTCGTAAAAAATCTTGCATAGGAAACTTTGACACTTCCCTATATTTAAAAAAGCAAGAGCCAAAAGGTTGCCGAATCCCCCTTTGCGCCATATTCTGCGCACAAAGAGATCGGTTTCCCTTTTCGCTCTTGCTTTTTATGTATCTTTACAGGGAAAAAATTATTTGCTCACTTCTCCGTCGATGCAATAAACGGTGTAGTCGGGGGTGTTTTGGTCCCAATTATCTCCCTTTTTGATTTCGTTCCACTGCGCCTTAGTTCCGCCGTAACAGAGAGAAGAAAGGTCGGCGCAAGACAAGAATACTTGATAAGAAATATTCACAAGTTTGCTTTCCTCCGCCAAAGTAACGGAAGATAACTTCGAGCATGAAATGAATGCTCGGCTTCCGATCTCCACAACACTCGCAGGAATCGCAACGGAGGTAAGGCGATTGCAATAACCAAACGCTTCTCCGGCAATGCAAACCGTTCCCTCCTTCACGGCATAGGCACCGGAGAGCGACTCTTCTGCGCGAATCAAGCACTTCCCGATGTAAAGCACGCCGTTTTCCCAATTGGAGTCATCGTTGTAAATTCCTGTGCCCTCGAAGGCGTCGGTTCCAACGCTGATAACGCTCTCGGGAAGTTCAACCGTGGCGAGGTTTTCGCACATACGGAACGCATCAAAGCTGATAAATGTCACGCCGCTTGGAACCGTAACAGAGATCAGGTCAGCGCAGCCGGCAAACGCACCGGGAGCAACACCAAGTGTTCCGTCCCGAATCACATAGGAACCGGAAAGCGTGTTTTTCGCTTTGATCAAATACTTGCCAATATAAAGCACACCGTTTTCCCAGTTGGATTCATTTCTGTAATATCCTGTGTCGTAAAATGCACCCATGCCAATGCTCGTGATGCTGTCGGGAAGCGTAATAGAAGAAAGAGAAGAATAAGCAAACGCCTCATATCCGATACTCGTAACACTTTCGGGAATAATGACGGACACAAGGCAGCCCCACTCATAAAACGCGCTTTGACCAATGCCGGTCACGGCAATTCCGTTATAAAGAGAAGGGATAACCACAACAGTCGAGCTGCCGTCAAAGCCCGAAACTTCATATGTTCCGTCGCCTTTAAGCGCAAATGTCAAACCGGCGCACAAATCCTTCCGACACACGGTGCAAACGCTCTCTTCGCTCAAGCTGTGCGCCGTTTTCTTCGGCTCCGCCGTGCAACCCGTGTTTTGGCAAACCTGCCAATGGTTCTCACCGTCGCTCGTCCATTCGGCAGCATAGTCGTGCGCATTTGCGTCAACAGGTATGATCTCACTCACATTCTTTTCGCAAACCGAGCAAATATGATGGCGTTCTCCTGTGCTGACGCAGGTAGCATTCGCATCCACGATCCACTCACCGAAGGCATGCTCTTCCGACGGGGTAACCGAAGTGCAACCCGTGTTTTGGCATATCCGCCAATGGTTCTCACCGTCGCTCGTCCATTCGGCAGCATAGTCGTGCGCATTTGCGTCCACGGGTATGATCTCGCTCGGAGAAATGCCGCATACCATGCAAATATGATACCGTTGTCCCGTCTTAACACAAGTGGCGGCTTGGGTTACGATCCAATCGGTGAAGCTATGCTCATGGACTTCATCTCCCGAAGGCGTATCTCCGTTATTCTCGCCACCGCCTTCGCCGTCCTGATCGCCACTCGGATTTTCATCCGAAGGAATATCCCCTTGGTTCGCCGGGGTTTCGTCACATGCCGCCAAGCCTAACAAAAGGGCACCGAACAGACAAACCGTCAAAAAAAGGATGCAAAGTTTTTTCATATGTAAAGTCCTTCCTTTTTTGAATTTTCAAATTCCGACTATGTTATAACTTGTTTTTATACGCAGAATTCATCTTCAAAACGCTTCGCTTGCCGCTTTTTCGGCGGCGATGCCGGCGCGATAACGGCGCATGAAAGCGCGGCATTTGGCAAGCTCGTCTTCGCTTGCCATCACGGTCGTCTTTTCGGCGTCGGCAAAAATATCCGACAAAAACGCGCTGAGAGACTTTTGGTTTGCGGTGCGGTAAAGCGCAAGCACCGCCATACCCCATGCGCCGCCCTCGGCGGCGGTCTT
This sequence comes from Eubacteriales bacterium, assembly GCA_045580085.1. Lineage (GTDB taxonomy): Bacteria > Bacillota > Clostridia > Oscillospirales > CAG-272 > UBA1740. Next base: position 10,010 of record JAZNND010000031.1, on the reverse strand, counting down.
CATGACCGTAACGGGGGCTTCCAGCACCGCACTCGTTGCATTCTGCCCAATGAAAGGCGTTTTATAAAAGCCACCGTGTGCCAGCACGCTATCCATACCGACGCCCTCCGACTTCAAAATATCCATACCAAGTGCGAGCGTCGCTACAGCACCGTAAATCTCGGCTTGCATGAAATTAGCAAGATTCATTTCGCCGCTTGGCTTGCGCACCACCATGGGTGCGCCTTTTTCGGTTCCCGCGAGTGTCTCTCCCGCAAGGAAGTTATAGGTGACCATACCGCCCGCCTCCATGTCACTTTGGGAAGAAACGGTAAACAGCTTTTCAAAAAGCTCTCCCTTGTCCACCGTCTTGCCGAAGAGCGAGAGCACCTCACCAAACAAAGAAACCCATTCATTGATCTCGGTGGTGCAGTTGTTGGCGTGAATCAGTGCGGCGGGATATCCGTCGGGCGTGGCAATCACGTCAATTTCCTTATAATAATGCGCAAGCGGTTTTTCGAGAATCACCGTCAAATTGGCACTGGTACCGGAAGACACATTACCGGTTCGGGGCGAGACGGTATTGGTGGCGATCATGCCCGTGCCCATATCGCCTTCGGGAGGGCACAGGGGGATGCCCGCTTTGAGTACGCCGCTTTTATCGAGGAAACGAGCCCCCTCTTCGGTCAACGTTCCCGCATCCTCCCCCGCGAGAAGAACGGAGGGAAGCAGACTTTCAAAAGAAACATCCACGCCCTTTTGTTTCAAAAGCGTGTTAAACGCCGCCATCATCTCGGGCGAATAACCTCTGCCCTTCACGGGGAATATGCCGGAAGCATCGTCAATACCGATAACCTTTTTCCCTGTCAGGCGATAATGGATGTATCCCGAAAGGGTGGTCAAAAATGCGATATCCTTCACATGCGGAAGCCCTTCGAGCACCGATTCGTAATACTGCGAGACCGACCAACGCATCGGCACGTTGAAACGAAAAAGCTCCGAAAGTTCTTGCGCGGCGCGGGCTGTATTGGTATTGCGCCAGGTGCGGAAGGGGGCTAAGAGCTTGTCTTCTTTGTCAAAGACAAGATAGCCGTGCATCATGGCAGATATGCCGATGGCATCTACCGTTTCAAGCGGCTCTCCCCAATCGGCAAGCAAAGCCGCATAACTTTCGCGAAGCCCTTCCTCCGCCTGCTCCAAAGGATAAGACCAAAGCCCATCTACCAAAATATTTTCCCATTCGTAAGAGCCTTGGGCAAGTATATTCGCGTTCTCATCGATGAGAACGGATTTGATGCGCGTGGAACCGAGTTCGATGCCAAGAATTCTTTTCATTTTATCCCTTTCCTTTCTCTAAAGAGCTCGAAAGTATTTCCTTTATCAGCCTATCACACTTTCTTTGTTTTTGCAACCTTTTTTCAAAAATACCTTGTTTTTTATTTCACACTTCCCCCGTTTTTTGCATAAAATGTAAAGACAAGTTATTATTTTAGCGAAAAGGAGTATTTATGCTTGCTACTTTCCCCTACAACCGCGAACGCGCCTATCTCTATGCAAAACGATGGGCATTTGCACGAAATCCGCTTTTCAATGACTACACTCCCTACGGCGGCAACTGCACGAATTTTGCTTCTCAATGTCTCTTAGCGGGAGCACCCGTCATGAACAACGAACCCACCTTCGGTTGGTATTACCGTTCCGACGCCGACCGTGCCGCCGCGTGGACGGGCGTCCCCTTCTTTTACCGTTTTTTGATTGAAAACACCGCCGAAGGACCTTTTGCCATCGAAAGAAACGAACTGGAAATCGGGGATTTCATACAGCTCGGCACAAACGAGGGGGATTTTTATCACACCCTTGTCGTAGTGGGCGCAGAGGGAGGCGAGTACCTCGTAGCGGCACATTCGGAGGATGCTTTTTTAAGGCCTCTTTCGGAATACATCTATGACCGAGCGCGTTTTTTGCATATTGAAGGGGTGCGAATACAGCTTTCGGACGGTGCACCCGTTTTTTATAACCTCTTAGACGGCCGTTCTCTGCCCCCCTCCCCCCTTTTCATTGCCAACACCGGCGAAAACATGACAGAAATTTGACAAAGAAATGAAAAAAGAGCAAAAAGCTCGGCAAAAAACATTGACACACCCTCTATTATTTGATATACTATAATAGCATTCGTGTAACTTTCCATCAAATAATTTATAAGATATCAAAAACGGAGTCCTGTCATGAACGAAAATCGCCCCAATATGCATTTGGATGAGCAAGAGATCAGATTAAGAAAAAAGAAAGGCGACCTCTGCCCGAATTGCAGAGCGCGCACCCCCTTTCATCCCTCCGGCAGCGGAAGATGCGGCTCTTGCAACATCCCTCTCGTTGCATACGATCCGCCGGGCTATCCCGCTTGGATCACGGTAATCGGTCTTCTCTTCTGCTTTTTCTACGCCTTTTTCGGCTTTTTGATTGCAGACCTTTCGGATATTACCTCTTCTATTCCGTATTTTATCTTGGTAACCGCTATTTTTATCGTCAGCTTTGTGATTCCGCACGTCGTGCAAAAGAACCGCGCAGCGGAATACGAGATCTCCTTGCAAGAGCTGGCAAAAGCGTCGATTAAGGAAAGAGACGATGATCCCGTCATCAAAGCCGAAAGAAAGAGAGCGAATCTCTCCTCCCTCGCTTATTACGACGACCTTTTTGAGATTGACCACGCCTTCCGTTCGGAAGGTGTGATGCGCGAGCGTTTTCTCTCGGGCGTTTGTCCGCCCGCGTTGCCCTTGCGCCGCGCCTTCACATCCATTCCCGCAGAGAATACCGACTCACTCGGCACGCTGGTCGAATCTCTCTACCGTTACAGCGCGCTGTGCGGCTTGCATCTGTCTTTAAAGACCGTTGAGGAGCTTCTGATGGCAATGGCAAGCACGCGCTTGATTTATCTCGAAGCCGCAGACGCCGAAACGGTTGCGCACACCGTCAAGCTCTTAAGCGGATTTTTCGATTGCGTTTCCCACCGCACCCCCATCGAACCGCTTTGGAAAAGTACATACGACATGCTCGGTGTCAGCGTCGAGCGTTCTCTCGAAGGCACGCGCACCCCGGGTGCTACAGGCATACTTCTTGATCTTTATTGCGCGAAATACAACACCGAGCACCTTTGCGTCACCCTGCTTGAGGATGTGAACGACACCTTTCTTTACCTGTGTCTTGATCCCTTTATCAAAAGCCTCGGCACCGAAGTCTCTAATTTCACCAAGAATATGCAAATCCGCTTGAAACTTGGCTCAAACGCCATCCCCTTGGCGCATTTAGACGAAAACGCGACATTCTCGCTTCCGAACAACATGTGGTTTTTCTGCACCAAAGCCGCCGCACAAACGGAAACCGATATTCCGCGCCCCGCGCACCCCGTTTTCTCGGCAACGGTTAAAATTGAAACCGAGCCAAACGATGCGATCATCAACCATTTTCCCTGCGCAACCAAGCCCATCAGCCACGTGCGCTTTGCCTTTTTGTGCGAGGAAGCGTTGGAAGAACATTTTCTGAGCGAGGCGGTATGGCAAAAATGCGATATCTTTTTTGCCTTCCTTGAAAAAGAGCTCGGTGTCAAAATCGGCAACAAGGATCTTTTGAAGATTGAGGACCGTTCCTCCCTCGCACTCGCTTTCTTCGGTGCAAAAGAAGAGCTCGCGGCACTCGATCACGCCTTGGCTCTTTGCATCGGCAAAAAGCTCGGCACGGCTTGCCGCGGCAACGAAGAAAAGCTTTCGTCGCTCACCCGCTTTGCCGACGAGCTTTTCGGAAAAGACACGCTTTCAACGCTTCTTTCGGAAGCTGCCGTCTAAGATTAACGTAAAGGATGTCTATCTATGGATCTCTTATACTATTTATCCTCCCCTACCGCTATTGCGATCTATTTGATCATTCTTCTTTTTTCGGTCGTTCTTCTCATTGTTTCGGCATTAAGAGCCGTTGCCGCTTCTCAAGCAAGAGTGGTTTCTTTGGTGCAAAAGGGCGGCACACCCGGTGTGTCGGCACCCGATATGTCTTCTCCCGCGGAGGAGAGCACGCCCAAAACATCCCCCGCATCCGCTTCTGCGCCCTTTGCCACCAAGCCTTCCAAGGCATCGGCATCCGAAAAAAAGCGTTCCTCCGCGCTCCGCTTTTCCTCTTTGACCGAGATCGATCGCAGAATGAAAAACTATCAGCCTCCGCTGTTCAATAACAAAATCGGGTTAGAAGAATTCTGCGACCGTCTGCGCATGTACGCCGCCTCTCACCAAGGGCTTTATTACAGCATTGAGGACATACGCCGCTTTGTGGCAAGTCTGGGTGTTTCACGCATTCTCATCATGCAAGGTATGTCGGGCACGGGTAAAACCTCGCTCGCATCGGTGTTCGGAAGCTTTATCGGGCATGATTCTAAAATCATCCCCATCCAACCGATGTGGAAAGAACGCTCGGATATGATCGGCTATTTCAACGAATTTACCGAACGCTTCAACGAAGGCGAGCTTTTAAGCCAGCTTTACGAAGCAGACTACAGCTCCGAGATTTACATCACGGTGCTTGACGAAATGAATATCGCGCGCGTGGAATATTATTTTGCGGACTTTCTGTCGCTCTTAGAGCTTCCCGACCGCAAGGACAGAAGGCTTGAGGTGGTATCCGATATGCGAGAGGGCGATCCCGTTCGTCTCAAAGACGGCAAGCTCACCATTCCCGACAACGTCTGGTTCATCGGCACCGCCAACAACGACGACTCCACCTTCGCCATTTCCGACAAGGTGTACGACCGTGCCATGATCATCAATTTGGATAAAAAGGCAGAACCCTTCGCCCCCGAAGCTATGGAAAGCATTCCCATTTCTTATGAGCATTTTCAAACCGAAATCAAGCGCGCCCTTAAGGAATACTCCTTAACACGCCGCACCAAGAAAAAACTGCAAGAGCTTGACACATACATGATCGAGCATTTCCACATCACCTTCGGCAACCGTATCAAAAAGCAGATCGCGCAATACGTGCCGCTTTACATTGCTTGCGGCGGCGAAGAGCTTGATGCGTTGGACGATATTTTCACCAAAAAGGTGCTCCGAAAACTGGAAGCGCAAAATCCCATTTACATCCGCAACGCAACCGAAGGATTGCTTTCCAAGCTTGACGAGCTGTTCGGCGCGGATAAAATGCCGCTTTGCAAAGCTTATTTGCAAAAGTTGCAATACAGTCTCTGATTTTTAAGACCTGATAAAGTAAGTAAGGAACGCTCAAACCAATGGCTAAAAAGGAAAAATCACAGCAACTGCTGTATTACGGTGCCTTTGAAGAACTCAGGCATCTGACCGTACCGCACAAAAAGAGTGCCACAGCGCGCGCATCCGTGATGAAAAGCAATCTCACGGAGGACACACTGTGCACCGTTCGATACAAATGCCATATAGAAACCGATTGGATCGAAAAGATTGAGGAATCCTTGGCGCACTTCGATGCCGCCATCCGCGAGGACAGGCAATTCATTCGCCAAGAAGGCGAGATCGTCCCCATTGAAAAAGCAAAACGCGTTTCCAAAAGCTCGGTGGAGCATTTGGCAAAGCACAGCAATTTAATCACCCATGTGCCCGAGGACGGCGACAAGCTCATCCCCGACAAGATCTACATGGTGGAAAACCTCTCCAACTACGCCATTTATGAAAATCGCTTTTTGTACATGGCTTTGTGCTATGTCAACGATTTCGTCACTTCCCGTTTAGATGCGGTTGAGAAAGCCTGGCGCCGTTTTCAAGGCGACCTTTCTCTTCGTAAAAACGCCATCGTCGGAAAGCGAAACCTGTCGTTTTCCATGGAATTGCACGAAACCACCCGCCTAGACGAAAACATCGCCTTTGATGAAGATGTGGCAAAAGCGGTAGAACGCTTGCGCTCGATTCTGCATTTTACCTCCGTTTTGCTGGCAACGCCCTTGATGCAAGAACTTGCCAAATCTCCCCTTCTTTCTCCCCCCATAACCAAAACCAACATTCTGCGCATGAATATTCATTTCAAAGCAACGGTTGAGCTTTACGAATATCTCTCCGCCTACGGCGGCGCAGGCTACACGGTGGAAGAGATCAAAACCTCCGCCACGCCTTTTTCCGAAAACACCGCGGATGAGATTGCGGAGATCATTCTCCTTTCTTCCTTCCTCACCTACAAACACGGCGGTTTTGAGGATGAACTCAAAGACGCCTATCTTGCGGAAAAAGAGCAAGAGCGTCAGCTCGCCTTGGAAAGAACCCAAAAAGAGCTGCAAGACCTTCGCCGACGTATTGCGGAAAAAGGCGAATCGCCCGACAGCTATATGCTGTTGCTCGAAAAGCAAAACGCCGCCCTTTTGGAGGACAGCGATGCCCTTCGCGCTCTGCGCGAGGAACACGCGGCACTGAAAGAAAACTATGACACCGCCGTTGCGCTCGGCGAAGAGCAAGCGGCAACCATTGAAAAGTTAGAAAAGAAACTCGCCTTCAGCGAAGCCGATCTCAATACCGCGCGCACCGCCGCCGCGGAGGAAATCGAACGCTTAAAAGAAGAGCTCAAAAAGCAAGCCGAGGTCATAAAAGAAGCCGCCGAAAAAGCACGGGAAGAAAAAGCGCGCAAGGATGAGGCAACAAAAGAGACCGTGCAAGAAAAAGAAGAAACCGCGCAAGGCATCACCCCCACCGACATCATGCAGGAAGCCGCGGGCGGGGATTACGAAAAGCTCTATCACATTATGAAAGCGCGCTATGATCTGTTGCTCCGCAAAACGGGCGGCGGCGCAAACAAGGATTATACAGAGCCAGACGCTATGAACGAGCTCGAAACCGAATACGAAGCCTTCCGTTCCCTTTTCAACAAGGAATGGGCAAAAACCAAGAAAAAGATCCGCAAGGATATTTTATGGTCCAAAAAGAAACCGTCGGACAAACCCAAAAAAGACAAAAAACCGTAACGCGTTCCGACAGAAAGGTATCTTAAGCCACATGAAACAATCGCAAAAGCAGAAAAAGCATCTGTTCGGCATCCTCTTATGGAGCTTTTTCGCTGTTTCATCCGCCTTGCTTGCCATCGTCGCATTTTTACTGCCGGACGATATAAGGCATCACGGCCTCGACGATTACTTTTCCACCGCGCGCGTCAGCGCGGAGAGCACCGTCATCATTTTGGTTTTGATGGCACTTCTCCCGATCGCCGTTTGGTGTCTTGCACGCGCGCTGAAGCCGCGCAAAGCGGATCAAGAAGAAGAGATTCTCGAGTTTTCGGGCATCCTCCCCCCTTCCGTCTCCGCACCCTCCGCGGCACCGATGGAGCATGTCACCGTAAGTTCATCCGATTCCTCCATCGTTTTCACCAAACCCGCCTCTCTCGAAAAGGCAAAAACCGAGGAAAACACCACGCGTTTCAAAACCCTTTCCGCCATTGACCGAAAGGAGTATACCTATCCCGCGTATGACGACACGCTCACCTTGGAAACCCTTTGCGAAAAATTTCGCGCTTTTGCCGCCACGGAGCTGAAACTCTATTACGATATCTCGGACATCCGCAAGTTTATAGCGGCACTCGGCGTTTCTCCCATCATCATTTTGCAAGGCATGTCCGGTACGGGTAAAACCTCGCTGGCTTGCGCCTTCGGCAAATTCGTGCACCGCGATGCCGCCGTGATTCCCGTTCAACCCATGTGGAAGGAACGCTCGGACATGTTGGGCTATTTCAACGAATTTACCGAACGCTTCAATGAAACGGGCTTTTTAACCACCCTCTACGAAGCACACTACAGCAAGGATATGTGCTTAACCGTGCTCGACGAAATGAATATCGCACGGGTAGAGTATTATTTTGCCGATTTTCTCTCTCTTTTGGAGCTCCCCAATCCCAAAGACCGCCTTTTGACCGTCACCTCGGAAACAAGGCGCACCGATCCCCATCTCTTAAGAAACGGCAAACTGCTTATTCCCGAAAACATGTGGTACATCGGCACGGCGAACAACGATGACTCCACCTTTGCCATTTCCGACAAGGTGTATGACCGCGCCATGATCATGAACCTAGAGCACAAGGCAAAGCCCTTCAAAGCACCGCCTTGCGACGGTGTATACATCTCCTTCGCGCATTGGCAAACGCTCGTCACCGAAGCTCTCGGCAAGCACAAACTTTCCGAAGAACAAAAGGCAAACCTTTCCGAGCTTGACCGATATTTGGTAGAAAATTTCCACGTCACCTTCGGCAACCGTATCATGAAACAGATCGAACGCTACGTTCCTTTGTATGTCATGTGCGGCGGCGAAGAGCTTGACGCACTGGACGATATGATATCACAAAAACTTTTCCGCAAATTAGAAGTCTTAAATCCCATCTATGTACGCGCCTCGGCACCGGGGCTTTTGCAAACGCTCACCGACCTTTTCGGTGAAAATGCCATGCCCGCGTGCCGTGCCTATATCGGACGGTTTATTGATAACGCTTAAAAAGGACTTTTCTCATGAACGCAAAGAAAAGAAGAATTACAACTTATATCGCCGGCGGTTTTGCCGCGGCAGTGGCTCTGCTTTTGTGCGTCTTTTTCATCCTCATTTTTGTGGAGCAGATCCACCCGCGCGCCATTCGCATCAGCATCCGCACCGACAGTGCCACAGGGCTCTATAACGGCGAAGCATTGACGGCGGACGGATACAACATTCTCTCGGGGCACTTGCGAAGCGGAGACACCCTCACCGTCACCTGCACGGGCAAGCAAACACTTGTCGGCACCTCTCCCAACACCGCAACCGCACTTGTTTTGGATGAAAACGGCGTAGATGTCACGGACCGTTATATTTTCGAATTCAACGAAGGAACCTTGACCGTAGATCCGCGCCCTCTGTACGTCAGTTCATCGAGCAGCGAAAAAATATACGACGGAACACCCTTAATCCAAAAAAATTGCAGTTTGGATGAGGGCACTTTGGTCGACGGTCATGTCATGTTTTTAAAGGCATATGGCGAACAAACCATCGTCGGCAAAAGCTTGAATTTGATATCGGTATCCATTATGGATTTGCAAAACAATGACGTAACCAATCAGTACCGCTTGGTGTATACACACGGCACGCTGACCGTAACACCGCGACCTTTGACAATCACCTCTGCAGATGCGCAAAAAATCTATGACGGAACCCCCTTGACAAACCCCGATTGGGCACTCACAGCAGGTACCCTTTGCGAGGGTGAGTATATCGAAGTCGCCGTTGGCGGCTCGCAGACTATGTACGGACAGAGCGAAAACCAAATTGTTTCCATCCGTATCTATGCAAAAAACGGCAGCAATCAAACCGACACCACGGATAATTATGAGATTGCGTGCTATTACGGAAAACTGACGGTTCTTCCGCCCCAATAAAAAAGGAGGAAATGCATGCGTTACGAAAAATATGTAACCAAAATGAAGCGTTTGCGCAAGATCATGCTACCGGCTTTGATCGTATTCGTTGCTCTGTGCGTTACCCTGACGGCAACCCTGATCGTCGGTGCTATCGCAGGCGATAAATCCGCAGAGAAACTGCCGGCAAGCAGCGCACCGAACGAAGAGCAAACGAACAACTCTTCCTCCGAAACACCTCCCGAAGACCTCCCGGAGGAAGAACCCGAGACTCCCGAAGAACCGGAAGAACCCGAAGATCCCGAGAATCCCGAAGAACCCGAGGATCCCGAGGATCCCAACGATCCGAATGATCCCAACGAAAACCCGGGCGAGAACGATCCCTCCGACCAAGAAAAGCCCGAGGATACCGACAATCCTGTCGATAAGGAAGAAGATAACGATCCCGACAAGGAAGAAGGTAAGCCTAACGAAGGAGATGGCAACGAGAACATACCCAACGATCCCTCCGATGAGGGCAACGACGGCGAAGGCGGCGAAAGCGACGGAAGCGGCGAAGGCGACGGAAACGGCGAAGGCGACGGAAACGGCGAAGGCGACGGAAACGGCGAAGGCGACGGAAACGGCGAAGGCGACGGAAACGGCGAAGGCGACGGAAACGGCGAAG
>JAZNND010000030.1:0-27995 GCA_045580085.1 Eubacteriales bacterium | reverse complement strand
CATAGTCGCACTTTGTGCGACGACTCGCGCGAAGCGCGTGCGCGGATACCATCGGAAATATGCCGCTTGCGCGGTGCGCAAGACGGAAGTTATGCTTCCGTGAACAAAATCGAAGATTTTGCGGCATGTTTATGATATAATGTATGCAGAAAGCCTTGCGATGCAAGCCTTTGTGCTACGCACTACCGCACCTTGTGCGGCTGCATAATTGAATCAAGTCGTAAAAATGCCCTTGCAAGCAAGCATTTTTACTTGTGATATAATACCCGCAGGCGGCATTGCCGCCATAGTCGCACTTTGTGCGACGACTCGCGCGAAGCGCGTGCGCGGTTACCATCGGAAATATGCCGCTTGCGCAGAGCGCAAGACGGAAGTTATGCTTCCGTGAACAAAATCGAAGATTTTGCGGCATGTTTATGATATAATACCCGCAAAGGTTGTTTTTCATAGAAAGGATCGGATATCGCCATGAACCAACAGGAATTTCCCACCGAAGCCCAAGACACCGAAGTCTTAAAGGCGGCAGAGGAGATTCTCGAAAAATACCGCGAGGCATTCGAGGAGTTAGCAAAATGAAAGCTCTTTCCAAAACGGCAGTGCTCGCCATGCATGATATGCTCGCAAGCAAAACGGGAGGCGATCCCTCTTTGCGTGACGCAGGGCTCCTTGAAAGTGCCCTCTTGTCTCCCTTTGCTACCTTCGGTGCGGAAGAACTCTATCCCACCCCATCGGAAAAAGCGGCAAGGTTAGGATTCGCGTTGATGAAAAACCACCCCTTCGCCGACGGAAACAAGCGCATCGGCATGCTCTCGCTTATGGTGTTTCTTGCCGTCAACGGCATGCCCATCCATCCGCCCGTATCGGAAGTTGCACGCGTCGGCTTCGCCGTCGCGGCAGGTGAGATGGATTACGAATCTCTTCTCGCTTGGGTGAAAGCGCAAGAGGCATAAAAACCCACAGAAGAACTTTTTGCAAAAAGTTCTTCGGAATCTCAAAAATCTTGAAAACGAAATGAGTGTACTTTTTTTGGTACACTCATTGTGATATGATGGCAATAAGAACAGAAAGGAGGCAATTTCATGAGCTATAAAATAGGCTCGTTTAATTTAAAGAATTTCAACGAAGGAGCACTGTGCGGCAAACACAGCCGCGATATGGCTACCATCGCAAGGATCATCAAAAGGGAAGGCTTTGATGTGGTCGCGCTCCAAGAAATACTCAGCGAAGGCAAAGCTTTTACCCTGCACCCCGAAGGTGTCAAAACCTCCTTTTTGGGAGAGCTGGGGGCGCATTGGAAATTTAAATGGGCAAAAGCGGACGGTGACGGTTCTTCCGATCAAAGGGCGGAGGGATATGCTTTCCTTTGGAACACCGAAAAACTGGATCTTGCGGAAACCGAAACACAAAAAGGCTTCAGAATCTCCCATCCGCGCATGCTGAACATCAAGACAAGCAAACCCCTCTCGCGCAAGCCCTATTACGCACGCTTTGTTCCCAAAGACGGCGCGAGAGCAGAATTACGCTTAATATGCATTCACAACTATTTCGGCTCCGATGCCAAAGCGGACAAGCTTCAAAGAGAAGAGGAGCTAAAACTCTTATTGACCGAGGTATACCCGCAAATTGCCGACAAAGTCTACGGCAACAACATGCCCCACTATACCGTATTGCTCGGCGACTACAATTTATGCTTAAAGCGTCCGTGGAAAACCTACCAAGACGGACCGTTTCTCTCCACCGACTCAAACGATATCATCATTGCGGAAAGATGGGACGGCAAACGCATCAAAACCGTACAGCATGAATTGACCTCTCTAAAAGTTCCCAAGGAGGGTGAAACTTTTGAAGAAGACGACAAAATCCGCGGCTACGCACACGATTACGACCATTTTTCCTACGAAATAGAACAATTCGAAGGCACATCAATCCGCGCTCGCAGGATTGATGCCGTCAGAAAATATTACAAAGACGATTTTAAAAAATACCGCGAGCAAGTCTCCGACCACGTGCCCATCATCATGACAGTCGATTTAAAAAATTCTGTGTAAACCAAAGGAAAGGACAAAAACATGGCTGAATCAATCAAAAGAGAAGAAATATATTCCGATGACCAAAAGCGCCGTGCGGCATACGCGCTCAACCTTTGTACCGTTTCTGTCTCGCAGATTATCGAATACCGCGACTTGCGCTTTATGGAGCAAGAATACGAGAACATCTTAAACAACCTCAATCTTGAAATGATGCCCAAGGACGAGGCACTTCTTGATATTTTAAAACAGATACTGGATGTCATTTCCTATTTCCGCATTGAGGACGGCGAACGGAAAATGCTCGAAAAGGAATACCGTCACCGTGCGAAAAACGCGATATGGAGTGCCATACCGAGTCCGAGCGTCATCTTTTCGGGTGCCGGCGCAGGGCTTTGGGGCATGGCGGCAACCTTGGCACTTTCGGTGGGCACGGGATATATGAATTTCCGCAAGGAAAAAGCAAACATCGAGCTTGACCGCGAACGCAAAGAGTGGGAGTTGCAACGCTCTGCCCTCGAACAGCTTCACGGGCTCAGACGCCAGCTTTTCGAAACGGCATGGCGATTGGCAGAAAGCTACGGCTTTGCCGACGACTTGCGCTTAACCGAACGCCGCATCACACAGTATAATGAAATTCTGTTAGATCCCAATCCCCTTCGCCGCTACCAAAGACTTTCCTTTATCGAAGATCATTTCAAGGCATATCCCCCTTTTCTTTACCATCAAGGCTCTGCCGCTTTGCAAGCGGCAACGGCGGCAACGGAAAACGCTATCACGATCAAGCACATCAAAAACGCGGAAAGGCATTTTGATGCCTTTATCAAGCTGTCCAAAAAAGAAAACAGACTCTTGCGCGAAGATCCGACCGTCACGCAGTGCGTTTTTGAATACATAGCCGCTTTGAGCATGAAAGAAGAATGCGGTCTTTCGGCAGAAAAAGACAGCGGTAAAATGGCGTGCCGAAAGAAAGAGCTTTTGGATATGGCATACCGTTCCGCCGGCAACGCGCTCGACGCTTTGCAAATCTGCGCCCTCAACTATATGGCTCTCGGCGAAAAGGAAACGGCGCAAAAACTGCTTTTGATGCTGGTAAACGAAGACTATAACACCGCCTCCAACGCTCAAATTTTGAGTGCCGCATATGTTTTTGAAGCCATAGCTGCAAAAAAGTCCGAAGCGGGCGACTTGATCGCCTGCTATCACGAGCTTGAGCAAAGACTGCCCCACGTTCTGCTCTACCCTCTGCCGCAAGACCTGCGCGGCATCAAACCGCAAGATCTCGACCGAGCCTTTTGCCAAGGGCAAAGACGCCTTCTTCTTGAAAAACTCATCAAGGCATTTGAGCTCTACTTATCCCAAAGCCGTATGCGTTTTTACGAAATTTGGGAAAGAGAGGACAATATCGAAGCGGATGTAATCGCCTTTTTCCGCGGCATGACGGCAACCGTCGGAAAAATCTATCCGGACTTTGAAGAAAAGCTCATTGATTCTTTCCAAAAGATTATACCGCAAGCACAAGATTCCATGGTTGATTTTTACGATCAAAGAAGTGCGCGTGCCAAGCACAAGGACATCTCCTTTGACCGCATCGTCAAAGAGCCCATCGAAGAAACGGTAAAAGCCTTTGCCAAGGAGTTCAACAAAGCGAACACCTTCGACCGCATTATGGCGCTTGAAAAAGCTTTAACGGAGTTTTGCATCGACAATAACATATCTTTTGATTCGTATATCAGCGACAAAACAGTGCCCGACAGACGCCTCGAAAACGCCATCACGGGCAAGAGCACCGAAGAGCAAATGCAAACCAAAGAACTTTTAAAAATCTGCAAAACCAACACTCCTAACCTGATCGACGAGAAAAAAGACGGCTTCAAGCTTTCCTTCAAGGGGGACCTCACCTTCAAAAACTATATCCAAAAATACCGCATCTCGGACCGGCTTCCCGAAGAAAAACCGATCATGCTGATCGAGGATAAAACAAAAGGTTCCGTTCGACGCGACCTGCTCTTTACCGAAAAAGGAGTGTTTCTTTTGGAGGGGCAAGTACCCTTTGTAAAAGCCGCTTTGATCTCTCCGCTTTTTCTGTTAAGGGATCCCAAAACGCGTGAGCTGACTTGCGGTGCTTGGTATGAGGATCTCAAGTGCGACAATGCTTTGTGCATCGGCGGCAAAGAATACAAGGAAAAGGGCATTGACTACGGTGCTCTCGCTCTTTTGTTACAAAAAATCAAAGAGCAAGTCAACAAGTACCAAAAAGAAAAAGAAAACGACCGCTTGCGCATTGACTTTGCCGCGTTAGTCAAAACGAATACCGCCGAAAAGAAAGCCGATATTCCGCTGGGGCGCATCCTGCGCGCCGCTTCGGGCAACGTCGAGGTCGTGATGCATTCCTACGATAAATCGCAAGAAAACGCCGTTAGAGAGTGCATCGTTTCCTTGACCGGGAAACGCCAAGCCAAAGTGCAAGAAATGTTAGACAAAACCAAATTCTCCGTTGTGGTGGTTTTGAAAACGAGTGCCGTCAATGCGCGCGCCGCTAAGGAACTGCTTGAAAAAGCAGGTGCCGTGGTGGATCTCAACAAGTTAAGCGCACCGAAAAAGAAGTAAACCAAAAAGGGGCTAGCTCATTAGTCATGAGCTAGCCCCATAAATTTCAAATAATTCTTTACATTTTACTTGGTTTGCACTCAATCACAGTGCAATCTCCACGAATGCCGAAGCGGTTTTCGGCGGCATAGGGGAGAAAGAAATAGTCTGCGCGTTTGATCGGTCTTTCGTACCCATCTCCAAAAACCGTGCCTTCTCCGTCGGTACAAAGGTAAACCGCGGGCGCAAAATCCATCCGAAAGGATCCCCCCGTCAGCGTATGGCGGTTTTCGGCAAAGCAAGGGGTATCGGCATAGCCGATCAGCTCCTCTTTGCGATAGCCCTCTCGCTCAGCGACGGTGCGCGGGGAAAGCTTTGCGCTCTCGGTGGCGGCGGTGCCGTAAAGCTCATAATCAATCACATCGAGAGCGACATCCTTGGAAAGCCCCAAGAACTCTTCCCTCTCATTCAAATGATAGTCACCGCACCAACGCTCGGGCTGAACAGTTAAATCGGTGGGCTCTTGCACCTCCAAAATCATACATCCCGCGCCGATGGCATGCACGAGTCCCGCGCGGATGAGATAAACGTCACCGACGCTTGGCTCCACGTACGAAAGAATCTCGTCAAACACCGTTTTATCGCCGTCGCTCGCCTCTTCGAGGCGGGCGATTTCTTCTTTTGTCATGCGGTTTTTGAAACCGAAATAGATGCGCGCGTTTTCTCGCGTGCCAAGCACCAGCCACGCCTCGGTTTTGCCGTAATCACTGCCGAAATGCTTGCGTGAAAACTCCTTGGTGGGATGGGCTTGGAAGGGTAGGCGCACCGCACTGTCTAAAATCTTGACCAAGCAGTCATAACGGCGGTCTCCCAAAAGTGCCTCAGCATGCTCCCTCAAAAGGTCATCAAAAAACAGATTCGTTCCCTTCACGCGGGAAACACCGTCACGCTCACCGAAGCTCTTTTCATTGATCGCTTTGACGCTTGAGGCAACCCATTCCTCCGGGAAATAATTATCTGTGCCGTCATCGTATCCGCCTTCATCGTTGAAAAACGCCTTATAAGGCATACCGCCCGTGTACACACGGAACACGCGGTTTCGCTCAAAAAAAATCGGCTCACTTATGATCTTCTCTATTCTTTCCATATGTTTGACCGTACCTATTTCAAAATTATTTTAAGTTTTTTCGCTTTCTTTTTCAAGAAAAGAAGAATTGCCATTACATATATCGGATGAAATGCTTTAAGCTCTTTCCCTCCTGCACCTCCGCCGCGGCAAGCGCGGCACCGAACGCCGCCTCCTCGGTATGCACGGGCACCGAAAGGGGAAGCCCGTAGTCTTCCTCTATGATCTTGCGCAAAACAGGATTCATACGCACGGCATTGCCCGCGCCGACAAGGTGGGCGCGTTTGCCGATGAGGGGCACAAAAGCGGTATAAAAATCCGCAAGCTCACGGCTGATCCCTCTTAAAACCCCCAATGTGATCGCAGGGGCATTAAAATTCGCCTCCGAAAGCCCCGTAATCGAAGCGCGCGCGCCGGGATCGGTACGCGTACCGCGGAATTGCGGCACAACGGCGGGGGCATCCTTTCCCCATGCCGCCTCCGCCCAGGCGTTCATCGTACTATAATCCACCGCCTCGCCCGTGATACTTTCGAAAAACTCCTTCAAAAGGCGGTAAGAATAACCGCCGCACAAAGGACAACCCGCCACAAGATACGCGCCGCCGAGAAAAGGTCTGACCTCGCCCACGGGCGGACGGACGAATTTTTTCGAAATCACCGAAATTTGGCTGCCCGTACCGACATTGACCAAAAAAGAATCCTCATCCTTCACCGCGCCGTACACCGACGCTTGATTGTCACCGATGGCGGTATAAACCGCAATTCCCTCTTCGGTTTTACCAAGCAAAGAAACACTCTGCGCGATCTCGGGAAAAAGGCGGCGCGGAAGCCCCGCCGCGCGGATGGCGGTTTCATCCCATGCGCCGGTTTCTATGTCAAAAAGTCCGACAGACGCGGAATTCGTGGGATGAAGCAACGGCGTTTTTCTGCCTGAAAGCCGCATGGCGACATAGTCCCCGACCGTTACAAAACAAGCCGCACGCGCGGGGATCGCATTCTTACACACATCGTAAAAAAGAGAGGTGCCGCCAAAGCCCGTTGCCATGGCATAGCCCGTTTTTTTCGAGAGTACCGAAGCATACGTGCCGTCCTTATAAGGGAGATTGCCGCGCTCATCCTGCCAAGAATAGAGGGGAGAGAGGGCGCATCCGTCCGCATCCAGATAAAGAATCCCATGCATCTGTCCGCTGACACCGATGCTCACGATGCTGTGATTTTGGAGCACTTCCCGTGTGATCTCTTGGCAAAGTGCGGCTATTTTTTCCGCGTCCTGCGTGCGCTCACTGCCGTTTGACGAAGCGAAACCGTTCGGGCGCGTGGCGGTATAGACGGTTTTGCCCTCTCCGTCGAGCACGACGGCACAAACGGAGGTGGTACCGATATCAAGTCCCAAATACATACGCCACCTCAACAAACCGTCGATGCGGGATCAAGGCGCGTGATAATATCCTCTTGAATCGCGGGAGAAAGATCGAGGAAATTAACAAAAGTTCCGTGAATACGCATGATATAAACCCCACTCGGCGCGTACTTTTTGGGATCGGCAAGCACCTTGCGCAAAATTTCGGGAGTGGTGACGTTCATGTATACATAAAACGGCGGGATATCCTCCGTCATCTCATTGAAGAAAAGGGGTGTCATGACCTTGCGCTTAAACTCCATGCCGCGCTCGGCATAGCTCTCGCCCTTAAAATACTTGGGCGCAAGTCCGAGATGGCACGCTTCGCCGCCGCACATCTTGGCATGCGGCAGTTTCATGGAGGAAAGAGTACGGAAACCGAGCCCGAGCCCCGCATCTCCGTGCAAGGGATCGATGCCGTAATTGAGCTGTTCGCGCGCCTTTCTGCCGTCGGGCAAAGCGCCAACCCAATATCCGTACAAAAGATGGGTGGAAGGGGTGCTGAAATCGGGGCGGAAGGGGTTGCCGAGATAATTTTTCTCTGCCCGCACCATGTCCGCCACGCGAGAACACAGCTCCGCCGTCTCGGCGTCCGCCGCAGGGTGGTTATTTCCGAATTTCGGATAAGAGAGAAGCTCGGCGCGCAACGCCTCTTCCCCTTCGAAGTTATGGAGAAGAGCCGAAAGAAGTCTCTCTCCCTCTCCCGCATGATTCGCCAAATAGCCGTCGATGGCAGTAAAGCTGTCCGCCACGACCGATGAGCCGTGAATCAGGCATCCCGAACCGTGGTAAGGTGTGCCTTGATCCTTTGCGTCACGCATATCGTAACCGCTTTCTACACCGCCCATCAAGGTGCTTAAGAAAGGCACGGGCAGATGCGAAAGAGCCAAGGAAGCACCGTTGGCGGCTTCGGTCATGCGGCGCACGGTTTTTTGCAATCTTTCATAAAAATGAGGGCGGATATGTGCCAAAAGCTCATCAGCGGGAATCTTTTCGGTCTTGCCGATCTCCTTGCCGCTGATGGCA
Organism: Eubacteriales bacterium; assembly: GCA_045580085.1. GTDB lineage: Bacteria > Bacillota > Clostridia > Oscillospirales > CAG-272 > UBA1740. The sequence continues at coordinate 19,828 of JAZNND010000030.1, read as the reverse complement.
GAGATGCCCGAAGAAAGTGTCAGCTCAAGCACCTTGCCGAGATTGAGCCAGCTGTTGGTGGTGTTACCGCTGTCTTTTCCCATGATAAGAGGCTCTTGGCATCCCGCGATGGAATAGTCGGCAAGATCCTCTCTTTTTACCCCCGCACGCGTGAGCACCTCAAACATAGCATCATCATTGAAAAGCGAGGGCGTCAAGCAACCGGGGGTGAAAAAGAAACGTCCCATCTCCTCATAAATGCTGTCGGGGGTGTTTTTATGCAGTTTAACCGAAAGAATGGGTTGGGGCAGATTCATCTCATAATAAGCATCAAAAAGCGCGTAGGAGGTCAAGCAGGATAGGTCATTTCCCTCCGCGTCTCTGCCGCCGATGATCAGATTTTGCGAGATCGCCCAGCTTCTGTCGCCCACATTGAAAAAGACGAGCAGGTGCGAAAGCATGGCGGCAGTCTCCTCACGCGAGGTGTTTTCCATCGCGCGATACGGCTCAAAGATGCGATCGGCATTGCCGACCGAGAAGGCAAAAGGATTGGGGGCTTGCTCGATGCACATGGTTTGCCAAACCAACATAAAGCTCTCAATCGCTTCAAAAAGATTGCGCGCGCCGTGGGCGGGCACTCGGCAAAGCGCATCCGCGATGCGAAGATAACGTTCTTTTTCTTCACCGAAGGCATTCTCGGCAAGAGCAAGCGCAAGCGCACGATAACGCTCGGCAAGGATCAAAACCGCTTGCAAAGCCGAAAGCATGCCTTTATGGTGTGCGGCTTGCTTCTCGCTGTCCGACGGAAGCTTTGAGCGAATGGCATCCATCACGGCATAAACGCCGTTTTTCAAAATCGGGCGAATATCGGGGATCACATGCCCCGTAACCTGCTCCACGAAAAACTCCACCTCATCGGTAAATTCGGCACATTCCCGATATACGCGGGAGAGCGAGGTAACAAACTCGCTTTTTTTATCGTACTCACGCATCTTCTCGATGCGCTCTGCGGTAAATTCCTCATTGGGTTCGATATCGCCGTATACGGCGGTGGGATCGCAATAGCCCGAAAATCCCTCGACCTTGAAGGAGGGATTGATCAGCGCGTAGCTGCGCGCAAACGCGTCGCGCTGGGTGCCTGCGAAAATCGCGTTGGGGCTGATGGAAAGCGGTAATTTTTCCGCAATCACCTTAAGCTGTTCCCCTGCCTTTTCCACCGGTGAGAGGGAGGAAAGGGCTTCGTCGCTGTCGCGGCGAATCTCCTTGATGAGAAACCAGCCGTCGAGCCGCTTCAAGGCTCTTTCTTCTTTGAAAAGTGCTTTGGCAAGTGCTGTTGTCTGTTTTGGGTTCATATCTTTTCTCCTTATGTTTTAATCATTCGAATACCCGACGCGCTCAACCGATCGGCAAGCGCGCGCACCGTCTCTTTTGAAACATGACCGTTTTTAACGGTGTAGCTCTTGCCGCACCTCTCCCATTTTTCCTTGCCGTATTCATGATACGGCAAGATCTCCACATCAAAACGGTCGCGCGGCAAACGCTCGAAAAAGGCGGCAAAACCTTCATAATCCTTTGTGCTGTCATTAAAGCCATGCACCAAAGGAATGCGCAAATGTAAATATTTCTTTGCTAAAATAGCCTTTATGTTTTCTTCCACACGGGAAAGATCGGCACCCGTGACGCGTTTTAAGGTTTCCGCATCCGCCGATTTATAATCCGCAATCACGATATCGCAAGCTTCGGCAACACGTAAAAAATCCGCCGTTGCGGCATTGCTCTCCACCGCAACCGAAACCCCGTTTTGGGAAAGTGCGCCAAGCAAAGGCAAAAGCGCATCGGCTTGCAGAGTGCATTCACCCCCCGTGAAGGTAACGCCGCCGCCGTCAAAAAACATCGGGCGCGCCGAAAGAATCTCTTTTAGTACCTCGTCGGTATCATACGCCTTGCCGCCCTTCTCCATCCCCTCGGGATTGGAGCACCATGGGCAAAACAGGTTACACGCCGACAGATGATAGACCAAGCGATTTCCCTCTCCGTCCTCGGAATAGTTGAATCCCTTTTCAAAAATATATAATTTCATCTTTCCCAATGCGTCCTTCCAATTAGTTCGAATCTTGAACTAATTGGATTTTAGCATATTTTTATGATTTTGTCAATTACTATTTGACTTTTTCAAAAAAAATGCTACAATAAAAGAAAGAGTATTTTTAAAAAACGGGATCGCTTGGCGAAGAAAGGGGGCGTGGCATGAAAAAAGCCGATACCAAAAGCATCAAAAAAGACAACACCGCCTTGGTGCTTCGCTGTTTGCTCTACGGGGCTGTATCCCGCGCGCAGATCGTTGAGCTGACAGGGCTTTCCAAAGCCACCGTAACCTCCATTATAGGAGAGCTGATCGCCAAGGGTGCTGTCATAGAGACGGGCACCGAAGGCACGGGGGTAGGGCGGCCGCGCACCTCTTTGGAGCCTGTGGCAAGCTATGGCTATGCCGTGGGAATGGTTTTACACCGCCGCCGCCTCTCGGTCTCTCTCATCGACCTTTCGCTCAAAAGCGTGGATACGCTCTCCTTCCCCACCGCAAGCTTTTCTTCCGCCGAAGAGGCACTTGATGCTCTTTTTGCGGGCGTAGATACACTTTGCCTCCGCCATAACGTCGAAGGAGAAAAGCTCATCGGCGTCGGTGTGAGCGCACCGGGACCTTTAAATTATAAGGAAGGAATCATTCATAATCCGCCGGGGCTTTCGCTGTTTCACGGCATGCACGTCAAAGAATATCTCGCGCAAAAAACATCGCTTCCCATCTTTCTTGATAACAACGCCACGCTTCTCGCCATGCATGAAAAAAGACTGCGGCGCGAGAGCTTAAAAAACTGGACCTTCATCGTCGTCACCGATGGTGTCGGCTCTGCCTCCTTCGCAGACGGACGGCTCTTGCGCGGCAAAAACGGCTATGCGGGGGAGCTTGGGCATATATCGGTGCAAAAGGACGGCGCGCTCTGCGCATGCGGCAACCGCGGATGCTTGGAAAAAGCCGTAAGTGCCGAATCCATTCGGGAAAAATTCGGCTTTGAAAGCCATCGCCAAGCATTTCTCGCCGCCGCACGGGGCGATGAAAACGGCAAAGCCGCGCTTTCCTACATCGCCTGCCTTTTCGCGCAAGCACTTTCGGGGCTTGTAAATCTTTTAAACCCCGAGGCCATCGTGCTGTACGGGGAGCTGAACGAAGGGCAAGAACTGCTATTTCCCTTGATTGAGCAAGAGCTCTCTGCCCGTTCGGCGGTGGCAAGAGAGTCGGGCGTTTTGATTCTCCCCTCGCTTTTGACCGAGGATGCCATCATCGCCTCTTCCGCCGACGCTATTTTAGATGCTTATTTTTCTCAAAAATTCAATTAAAAGCAAAGGAAAGTTGACATTATGGTTGTTTTAAAAAATGCACGCATGACCGCATCGATCGATGAGATCGGAGCTGAGCTCAAAAGTCTTCAAAGAGACGGCGAAGAATTCATCTGGGAAGGCAAAAAAGAGGTTTGGGCAAACTCCTCCCCCATTCTGTTCCCCATTTGCGGCGGACTGAAAAACGACAGCTACACTTACGAGGGCAAAAGCTACACCCTGACCAAGCACGGCTACGTCAAGTACACCCGTTTTGAAGTGGAACGCGCAAGCGATACCGAGGCTGTCTTTTTGCATGTGTCGAACGAGGAAACCCGCGCCGCATATCCCTTTGATTACGAGCTGCGCGTAATCTTCACTCTGACCGAAAAAGGCATCAAAATCCTTTATCGCGTAGACAACAAAACAGACGGAAAAATGTATTTTTCCATCGGTGCGCATGAAGGCTATGCCACCCCCGAGGGCATCGAAGATTACGATGTTATTTTCGAAAAAGAAGAGGACCTCGAAGCCAACGTCCTTTACGGCAACATGCTCTCCTACCAAAAGCTTCCCATGCTGAAAAACGCAAGAGTGCTTCCGCTTTACGACAAATATTTCACCATCGACGCGTTGGATTTCTTGAACATCCGTTCGAGAAGCGTCTCCCTGCGCAACCGCAAAAACGGCAGAGGCGTAACCTTGGACTTCCCCTTCGCCCCCCATTTTCTGCTTTGGCATAAACCCAACGCCCCCTATATCTGCCTTGAGCCTTGGGCGGGGCTTCCCGACTTTGTGGATGAGGATGGGGACATCACCAAAAAAACCGCCATCATGTGCCTCGAAAAAGGCGAACGCTACGACGGCGAGCACACCATCACCGTGCTTGATTGATGCGCAAAAACAGTTCTCTTTTGGGGGCTGTCTCACAAACCGTGAGACAGCTCCTTTTTCCATCCTTCAAAATTCTGTATTTCCGCAAATACTGACAATTCGGCAACTTTTTTTGCAAATTCTATTGCAGTTTTTTGCACTTTGTGATAGAATGGCATCAAAGACGCTTTTACGGCAAAGCCTTTCGGCATGGAAACCGCCAAGGCTTTTCTACATTATTTATAAAGGAGAATACTATGCCCAACCAAAAGCAAAAAGAGATGCTTGAGGAATCCTATCCCAATATCTCCACAAAATTCGAAGCCTATACGGGAGAAGAGCCCTATCTCTTCATCAGCTATTCCCACCGCGACACCTTGAAAGTATATCCCATTCTTGACGCGCTGTACGACAGCCGCTACCGCATTTGGTACGATGACTCTTGCGAAAACGGCAACGATTTCCGCGACGAACTCCGTCACCGCATCGAAAAGGCGGAGGCAGTCGTTCTGTTCGTTTCCGCCGCATCCATGGCATCCCCCTTTTGCGGCATGGAAATTATCGTTGCCAGAGAAAACGGAAAGCGTTTGTACCCCATTTACTTAGATGACGCCGCCGTTCCTCCTGCATTTGAAATTCTGCTTGCCAACACACATCACAGTACAACGGAGAATATGGATAAATTGATTCGCTCGATGATCAGAGACCTTCCCGCCACCGCCATGGACCGATTGACCACATCGGACGGCAAACTTGAAAAATGCGAAGACAACGGTAAGACCATTGAGGTCGACGAGGGTATCGTCACCGTTTGCGCCGGTGCTTTCAAGGATCGCCGCGCGCTCCATCAAATTACCCTTCCCTCTTCTCTTGAAGAAATCGAGCTCGAAAGCTTCCGCGGATGCTCCAATTTGGAAGAAATGGATATTCCCGAGCGCACCGTACGCGTGGGCGAGAGTGCATTCCGCGACTGTGTTCGCATGAAAAAGCTCACCGTGCGCAACAGCTGCATCAAGATCGGCGAAAGAGCGTTTGAAAACTGCGCATCTCTCTCCGATATTACACTTCCCGACGGCTTGACCGAGATCTACGGCGGCGTATTCAACAGCTGTAAGAGCCTCAAAAGAATTACTCTTCCCAAAAACCTCACCATTCTCGGCGAAAGTGCTTTCTCGGATTGCATCGGGCTTGAATCCATCGAGATTCCCGAAACCGTAACCAAGATCGACGATCTCGTATTCAACGGCTGTACCGCGCTCGCTAAAGTTGAGCTCTCCGAGGGCTTGAAAAAGATCGGCAAGGGTGCTTTCAAAAATTGCAAAACGCTCTCTAAGATCACCATTCCCGCATCGGTCACCAGCATGAGCGACGCGATTTTTCGCGGTTGCGAATCCCTCAAATCCATCCGCGTGGAGCCCAAAAACAAGCACTTCAAATCCGAGCCCAACAAGCGTGAGGGCAACGACCACGTGCTCTTCAACAAGAACAAATCCATCCTCATCGCATACCCTGCCAGTAGCCGTGAGGTACAATACGATATTCCCGACAGTGTAACTGTCATCAGCGATTGGGCGTTCTGCGAATGCAAAAAGCTCAACCGTATCACCATTCCCGACAGTGTCAACGAGATCGGCGAAGGCGCGTTCTGCAACTGCGCACTGCTCGACGAGCTTGAAATTCCCGACAGCGTTGTCAAAATCGACGACTGCGCCTTCCGCGGTTGCGCCAGCCTTGAGCGCGTCATCATTCCCGACAGCGTAAAGGAACTCGGCTGGGGCTTGTTTGACGGCTGTGAAAACATCGTAACCATCTATTGCGATGAAGGTTCCGCGGCTTATGATTACTGCGTACGCAACGGCATCCGCCAAGCACGCATCACGGAGAAAGAAAGCGACTAAATCATGACAAAAACAACTTTTGGGCAATGGCTCGTGGGCTTTATCCGAAAGAACGTTGTGATGTGTGTAGCACTCCTTGCCGCCATCATCACGAGCTTTATCGTACCGCCCGATCGTGAATACCTCGGATATTTTGATTTCAAAACACTAACCTGTCTCTTCTGCGTGCTGGCAGTGGTTTGCGCGCTTCGAAACATTCGTTTCTTCTACATGCTCGCCAAAAAGATCGTGCAATGCTTCCGCAACGCACGCATGAGCGTTCTCGCACTCGTTTACATCACCTTCATCGGTTCCATGCTGATCGCAAACGACATGGCATTGCTTACCTTCCTCCCCCTCGGTTTCTTCGTTTTGACCACAACGGGCAAGCAAAAGTACATGGCGTTCACCTTCATCATGCAGAACATCGCCGCCAACCTCGGCGGTATGCTTACCCCCTTCGGCAATCCCCAAAACCTTTATCTTTACACCGAATTCAATATTCCGACCGTTGAATTCATGGGGATTATGGCTCCTCCCTTTGTGCTTTCGGTGCTTCTCATCACGGTATGCTGTATCGTGTTTGTCAAGCCCGAACCCTTGGAAGTGGAGGACGAAAAACTGAGCCTTCCTTTATGGCGCACGCTCTTGTACCTTGTGCTGTTCACGCTCTCCATCGTCATCGTGTTCCGCGTCATCCCCTATCAAATCGGTCTTGTCGTCATTCCCGCCGTGCTTCTGTTTGCCGACCGAAAGGCACTTGCCAAGGTAGACTATCCCTTGCTTTTGACCTTTGTGTTCTTCTTTATCTTCGCGGGCAACATGGCGCGCATTGAAGTCGTCAGAACCTTCTTCTCTTTCTTGCTTGGCAAGAGTACCCTGCTTTTCAGCACCCTCTCTTGTCAAGTGATTAGTAACGTTCCCTCCGCCATTCTGCTTTCTCAGTTCACCGAAAATTACGCAGAGCTTTTAGTCGGTGTCAACATCGGCGGCGTGGGCACACTCATTTCTTCACTCGCCAGTCTGATCACCTTCCGCGAATACACCAAGAACAATCCCGGGAAAACAGGCTACTACGTCAAAATGTTCTCGGCATTTAATTTCGGCTTTTTGTTCCTTCTGACCGGATTTATGATGCTTTGGACACATCTCTTTTAAAAACAACGGCACGGGTATCCCCGTGCCGTCTTAAACGCCATGAAATATTATAACATTCACACACACACCGTCTTTTCCGACGGCAAGAACACCCCGCGCGAAAACATAGAGGCAGCTCTTTCTCTCGGCATGGGAGGCATTGGCTTTTCGGACCACAGCTACACCTTATACGATTTAAGCTATTGCATGAAAAAAGAGAACGAAGGGGCATACCTCGCCGAGCTTCGCGCGCTCAAAAAAGAATACGAGGGAAGAATCGATGTTTCCATCGGGCTTGAGCTCGACGGCTATTCCGATATCCCCAACCGCGCCGCCTACGACTATCTGCTCGGCGACTGCCATTACGTTAAAACCGAAGGCGGTTTTTTCAGCGTGGACCACTGCCTTGAGGGGCACAAAGCTCTCTGCCGCGACTGGTTTGCGGGAGATTATACCGCGTTCGCGCGCGCCTATTTTGAAGGATACACCGAAAGAATCGCATGCATGAAACCGGACGTTTTGGGGCATTTCGACTTGGTTTCGAAATTCTGCCTAACCGATGAAAGCGACAGCCGCTATCTTACCTATGCAAAAGAAGCCCTGATCGCGTCCTTGGAAGTGACGCCCTATATCGAGCTCAACACGGGTGCGATCGCCAGAGGGCACCGTCCCATTCCCTATCCCGCACCGTATCTCTTCTCCGAGATCAAGGCGCACGGCGGCGTCTTCGTCTTGGGCTCGGACAGCCATGAAACGCGCAACCTCATTTATTATTTTGACGAAGCATGCAGTCTGCTCAAAGAAAACGGCATCTCTTCTATTGCTGTTTTCCACGGCGGCGCATTCGAAGAAAGGGGCATTTGAGATGCTTTTACACCAGATAGAAACACCTGCTCTCATCATTGACGAGAGCATTTTGGAAAAAAATATGGCGGCGATGGCGGCAATGCTGAGAAACAAAAAAACCAAGCTTCGTCCTCACTACAAATCCCATAAATGCGCCGCGCTTGCCTTAAAGCAAATCGAAATGGGCGCAAAAGGCATGACCTGCGCCAAGCTTTCGGAAGCGGAGGACCTTGCCGACGCGGGCGTGGAAGATATTCTCATCGCCAATCAGCTGACCGATCCCCGAAAGATTGCAAAGGCGGCAAGACTTGCCTCCCTTTGCCGCTTAACCGTCTGCGTAGACGATGCCGAAAACATTCGCGCGCTGGGGCGCGAGGCACGCCATGCGGGCAGTGTAATCCATTGCTATGTGGAATATGACATCGGCATGTGCCGTTGCGGTGTTTCCACCCATCAAGAAGTGCTCGCCCTTGCCAAAGCCATCACCGCCGAAGAGGGGCTGACCTTTGACGGAATCCAAGCCTACGCAGGCCACATTTCGCATGAAGCAAGCACCGCACAACGCCGCGCCTTCACCGAGAAAAACGGTGCCGATCTGCGCCTTTTGCTCCAAGAGCTTGAAAAAGCGGGCACGCCCGCGCGTGAGCTTTCGGGCGGCAGTACGGGAACCTCCCGCGAAAAGATCGAAGAAGGGATTTACACCGAACTGCAAGCGGGAAGCTATCTCTTTATGGACGCAACCTACCGCGCGCTGGACGTACCGTTTGAAAATTCCCTCTTTATCCTTTCCACCGTGCTGAGCGTATCGAATGACCGCGCCGTGGTTGACGCGGGCGTCAAAAGCTGCGGCGTGGACCAAGGCACTCCCGTACCGACCGACTTTTCGGTTACGGAAATCGGATGCAACGAGGAACATTTTGTGCTGAACGCGCCCTCAAAGCCGTTAAAGCGCGGCGAAAACCTGCTGCTTATCCCGGGGCACTGTTGCTCTACCGTCAATCTGTATGACAAGATCTATCTGATCAAAGATGGCAAAGTCAGCGGCAGACTTGCCGTAACAGCAAGAGGAAAAAGCAAATAATTGTTTACAAAAAGCGGAACAGAAACCGATCTTACCTCGGCACCGTTCCGCTTTCTGTTTTAAATATTGATCAAAACCACCGCAACGGTGATCAAAAGAAGCCCGACGATTTTTTTGAAAGTGATCTTATCTTTAAAAACCAATACGTCCAGCACAAAAGCAAAGACGACGGTCAGCCCGCGCGTGAGAGGATAGTAGATTGCCGAAGGAAGTGCTGAGGCATAAACCGCAAAAAGCTCATACATATAGAGCATGGCGGCGGCGATCAAAATAAAGGGCCAAACTTTTTTATAGGGAAGCTCTATCTTGCCCCCGTGCGCTGTTTTTTCCTTGCGGTAAAACACGGCGAACAAAACAGCGAAGGTAACGAGGATGACCGCAAAGCTCATCATGGTGTAATACTCATTGGAGCCATTCCCCGCACTTTCGACATAATAAGAATAGTATTTTTTACTAACCGATGCAACTCCCGCGCCCAAGGCGCAGATACCGACGGTTAGAATCTTCAAGGGCAAAGAGCCCTCTTTTTTTTCGCCGCTTACGCTGACAAAGCAGAATATAGCACCTAAGATCATCAGGCAGCCAACCCACTGCAAAAGCGTGGCGCGCTCTCCGTTATAAAGCAAGGGTGCCAACAACAAGGGTATGACTGTTGTGGTCACCGCAGTGACCGCTTCAATGAGAATCAACGACACCAAACGGGAAGAAAGGATCCACGCCAAAAGATTACAAGCGGTTCCAAGTCCGCCCAAAAGAATACAAATATGCCCGAGCCCGTTTGTGGCTCCGCCGCCCGTGCTGAGCCAAATCACCACGCTGACCGCAATACAAATCGCCGCGCGCATGGCATTGATGCACACGCTGTTAAACAGCCCCGGTGCGATCGCGCCGCAACGCTTCATAGCATATTGCTTTCCGCTGACACCGAGAAGACTGAGAAGCAAGGCTCCATATAAAAGGATCTGCAATAAAGTCACCTTCTTTTTTTATAAAATCGAAATGGATAAAACCGTTTATATCTTTTTTGATCATGGCTTATCATAGCAAATAACGATACGAAAATCAAGGCAAAACCGAAAAAATAGCGATATATGCTATTTCTTTAGCGTTTTTTACTATATTTCGATGTTTTTTTTAAAAACCTCTTTTCAAACCGTAAAAGTTATGCTATACTAAAAAAACAAGATACCAACCCAAAAGGATATTACATAATGAAAAAAACGGTTTTTGTCAGCTACACCACCCCCGATAAGGAAAAGGCGGATGCCCTTGTTTCGTTTTTGGAAAGCAAACGGATTGGATGCTTCATCGCACCGCGCGATGTGGATCCCGGCAGACCGTATGCCGCCAATCTCATGCATGCCATCGACGAGTGCTCCTTGGTCCTTCTCATTGCCTCCGATGCCATCAACGCCTCCGAGCACGTGCTTAACGAGGTGGATGCCATCGTCGGAAAAAAGAAGGATCTTTTGCCCATATTCATCGAAGATTTCACTATGAGCGACGACTACCGTTACTACCTCGGCAGAAAGCAATGGATCATTGCCTACCCCGAAGATTTTTCGGTTTACTTCAGTAAAATTTTGGAAGCCATGCTTCCCTATCTGCCGGAAGGCACTTTTGCCCCCTCTAAAAAGGAAGAACCTGCCGAGCGCGTTGCCGCTTCAACCACGGTGTTTGAGTATCAGCCCGAGCGCGGTATCATGATCAACCCGGAAGACCATCAACGCAACGTCAGCTTCCGCACCGATACCTTTATCAATTTGATGGGCGGCATATACGAAAAGGTAGACCAGCTCTTGGATGCCGAAACGGCGCACAAAATCTTTTTTGACAGCGGCTATGTCAGCGGCAGAAACTTTGCCGAGCGCATGGCTAACGTTTGGGATACCGGCTTCAGTGCCGAAGATATTCGCGCCAAATTTGAAAAATGGTGCCGCTTCGATTCCGCTGTCGGCTGGGGCCACTTCTCCGCCGATATCCGCATCGACGAGGAAAACGACAGCGTTTCGGGTACCATCAGCATTTCCGAAGCCTTTATCGTCGACCATGCCAAAAAACGCAAGATCTGCGGTTTCATCAAGGGGTATTGCACCGGCGTTGCCGAACAGCTTCTCGGCTCGGAGGTAGAGCTTACTTGCATTGAATGTCCCTTGCAAAGCCGTTTCAAATGCCGTTGCGTATTTGATGTGAAATTTAAAAACTGACCCAAAAGGGGCTGAGTGAATGCTCAACCCCTAAATAGTAAGAAAGGAACTGCCATGAACAAACTGTTTTATGACCGCATAGCGGCGATGGAAGAGTTGCTTTGGCTCAATCCCTATAAGCTTCCCTATAATGTCGTCAAGGGGCTATCCGAACTGGCGGTAAGTGATGCGGACATTCTTGACGCGGAAAAGAGACTTGCGCGTTTCGCACCTTTTTTGTGCCGCGCCTTTCCCGAAACCCGAAAAACGAACGGTATCATCGAGTCACCCCTCCAAGCACTTCCACGCATGCGCGAGGCATTAAAGCTTCCTTTCCGTCTCTTTTTAAAAATGGACAGCCATCTTGCCGTAGCGGGTTCCGTCAAAGCAAGAGGCGGTATTTATGAAGTCTTAAAGCACGCTGAGGACCTCGCCCTTGCCGCCGGCATGATTCGCACAGAAGAAAGCTACGAACGCTTCGACAGCGATGAGATGCGCGCCTTTTTCTCACGTTATACGGTGGAAGTCGGTTCCACGGGAAATTTGGGACTTTCCATCGGTATGATGAGCGCGGCACTCGGCTTTCGCGTAAATGTCCACATGTCCGCCGATGCCAAGGAATGGAAAAAGAACAAGCTTCGCTCCGTCGGCGTTCATGTCATTGAATATGCGGATGATTATTCCCATGCCGTTTCGGAAGGCAGACGAGCCTCCTTAAAGAATCCTTTCAGCTATTTTATCGACGATGAAAAATCAAAAGATCTCTTCCTCGGTTACGCCACCGCGGCAAAGAGACTGGCTTCCCAACTGCGCGAGCAAAATATCTCCGTGGATGCCTCTCATCCCTTGGTCGTCATCATCCCTGCAGGGGTGGGCGGTGCGCCCGGCGGCGTCTCATATGGACTCAAACGGCTCTATGGTGATCACGTGCATTGCTTTTTCGCCGAACCGACGATGTTCCCCTCGGTGCTCCTCGGCATCGATACCGGTCGCTTTGAAGAAGTCAGTGTCCGCGAATACGGCCTTTGCGGCATGAGCCATGCCGACGGGCTCGCCTGCCCTTCGCCGTCCTCGCTTGTCACACGCATCATGACCAATCATCTCTCGGGCATCTTTACGGTCGCGGATGCCTCGCTTTATCATTATTTGAGACTTCTCTGCCGCGATACCGACGGTATCTTTATTGAGCCTTCCGCCTGTGCCGCCCTTGCGAGCGCGGCGCGTCTTACCGAAGCCAAAGACTATTTCGATGCCTGCGGCGTATCTATGGAAAACGCCACCGTCATTGCCTGGGCAACCGGCGGCAGTATGGTTCCCGAGGACGAAAGAGAAAAGTTTTTAAATACCTATTTATAAAATTAAGACGGGCTGTCTCTCTCGAGACAGCCCTTTTATAATGTTTTCTTTACAAATTACTTGTTTTTAATAGCATCAACAGGCTTTCTTCTCGCAATGTTGTAGACGGGAAGGAAGCTTGCGACAGCGGCGACCGCAAGGCTGATGAGGAGCATCAGGGCAACTTGGCGGATGCCGAAGTTCAAGAGTGTGACATTAATGCCTTCGCCTCTCATAAAGCGATTGGTGAAGATCACACCCGCAACCGTCGCGGCAACGGCGCAAACATAATTGATCAGCGCAATGATCGCCGCCTCCGAGAAGAAGATCTTAAAGACGTCGGAAGAACGCGCGCCGACCGCGCGGAGAATACCGATCTCGCGCCGCTTATAGGAAATCGAGATCGAAATAAAGTTCATGAGCATCAAAGCGGAGAATACGGCGAAGCCGACACCCACCCACAAAAAGACCACAGAACCGATCTCAATGAATTCGTTGAACGAAGAAAGCGAATCCATAACCATATTCTGCAATTCGAAGCGAAGCCCCGCACTCTCATCGTAGCTGATCTCAACCAGTTTGCGAATTGTGTCGCTGTCGCTCGGCATGGGCGCAATCACAAAGGCATACTTGCCCGCCTCATGCGGATATACGGTTTCGATGCCATAGCCCTCTTTTTCGCAGAAATCGAGATATTCCTGATAGAAGGTGTTGGAAACAAAAGGATTTTCGCCCTCAAAGCCTTCATAGAAGCCGACAACCGTGTAATTGCCGAGCTTTTTTTGGTTCTCGGAACCGGTTTGATGATCCCAAGTAGCCAGCATAAGCTCAAGAGAGGAAAGTTGCGAAGCCAAGGAGTCCACGCTCTCACCCGTCAGGGTGAAATAGAGCGAAATGGCTTTTTGCATGGCGGTACTGTCGTAATAGATCATTCCGTCCTTGCCCGTATCAAAGGTGCGGCTGATAATGTTGCGAACATCGTCCACCGACAGACTGACAAAACCTTCGCCGGAGTGATCGGAGAGAATGCCGTAATCGTAAATGATGGCGGAATAAAATTCATCGGAGAAGGAGGTGCCGAAGACATCTCCGAACACCGCGTGAAAGACCTGCTTCGCGGCGGCACTTTTTGCCGTACTGTCATAGCCGACCTCTTCTTCCAAAAGGCTATATAAGCTATAGCCGTTCTGACGGAAACGCGTTTCGGCAGAGGTGCCGTAGATATCCCGCAAGGCTTTGGCGACCTTTTCGGTATAATCGCTCGAAAGAGAGAGATTTTGCAAAACGGACAAAGGAAGCAGAACCTCGCCCTCGCCAAGAGAGGTAGCATTTTTACCGTTCAACCAGATAATATTGCCCAGAGATGAAAGACAGCTGTCATCCGCAATGCGGTAAAAATGCGTAGTCATTTCATTGCCGTGTGCATCGGTGTAGCGAACGAAGGGGGTGTAATTGCCCATGGTTCCGACACCGATCGCGCTGTGGGTATAGAAATGCACGCTTTGGAACAGCTTTTCCATACCGCCCTCGGAGGTAAACGCTAAGGTGTGATAGCCGTAATTCAGCGTGTTCGCAAGCTCCATGCCGAGCACCATATCAAGAATACCGCCGTCATTTTTTTCCGTCGACTGACGGTCGGAAGGCGCAAAATCGGCATAGCGGTCATAGTCGAACAAGGTGTCGATTACACCGGTAATGCGGTAAACGCGCGACATACCGTTCATTTCAACCTCGATATGTTTGCCGATGATGGAATCGGCAGAGCCGTTTTGATCCATGGTCAAGCGGTCCTTTTCCACGCTCTCTCCGCTTTCCGCGCCCGAAAAGCCGGTGTGTTTAAACTCGCGGTAAAGCAGTTCGCTTATAACGATCTCATCGTCCGCGCGCGCAAGCTCACCCGTAAGACGGAACCCGAGCTTATCAAGCGTTGCTTGATCCATCTTGGCAAAGCCGGAAAGACTGCCCGTATAAATCGAGCCCGAGGAAACGATGTCACTCGTATCCTTCATATTACGCGTCAGAGAAATCGAAGCTCTCGTATTGTTCGAACCGTTAAAGACAGGAAGGAAGGAAAGCCCCGTTTTTTCTTCCAACAGCTTTATGTCCTCGTCATTCATGGCGACATCCTCGTAAGAGTAATGCATGTCATCGCCATAGTCCCATTCATGGCGAACGCCAACGGTGTAGGTCGCGTTGCGGATATCCGAATCAATGATGGATTCGGTGGCGGCAACGTATTTATTGTAAGAACCCATGGTATCAGCAAAGCCGAAGAGCGCAAAAGCGATCATGGAAAGGAAAATGGTGAGCACCAAACGGAATTTTTTGTGCCCAAGGCTCCCCGCGCCGATTTTGAGCGCGTTTTTCATGGGCAAACGCGAACGGATAAAGCGCGAGTCCTCCTTGCGGTAAGACTTGACGGGAACATCCTTTTCCGCGTCGGTATGATCAAAGCTGGAGGCTTTTCCCTCTGCGGTGATGCCCGCAGCGGTGCGAATGGAATTGTTAACACGCCCGTCGCCCGACACAAAAACATCCACGCTCTGCCGTCTCAAATACTCATTGATGCGCACAAGATCCTCAGCCGTCAGCTCATAGCCCGACTTGATCTTCAAAATGCCGTCGTTGACGAGCGTCACGCCCTCTGAAAGAGGCTCTGCCATGCGTTCGTGCTTGGTATGGTCGCTTTCAATCTTGCCGTCTTTCATCTCGATGATACGGTCGCCGTAACGCTCCGCAAAATCACGGTCATGCGAGACGATGATGACAAGCTTTGTTTTCGAAAGCTCCTTCAAGGTATCAAAGATCTGCTTTCCGGTGTTGGAATCGAGTGCGCCCGTAGGCTCATCCGCCATAATGATCTCGGGGTTTTTCACCAAGGCGCGGGCAATAGCAACCCTCTGCTTTTGACCGCCCGAAAGCTCGTTGGGCTTTCTCTTGGCGTAGTCTAACAGATCCACCTGCTTCAAGATGGCATTGATCTGCTCATTAGTGGCTTTTTTGCCTTGCAATTCGAGCGCGAGGGCAATGTTTGCGCCAACCGAAAAATCGTCTAAAATATTGTATTCTTGGAAAATAAAACCGATAAAGGTGTTTCGGTAAGCATCAAAATCCGAGCCGACGAATTCCCTCGAGGATTTTCCCTTGATGATAAACTCGCCGCCATCCACACCGTCAAGACCGCCGATGACGTTCAAAAGCGTGGATTTACCGCTTCCCGATTTACCGAGAATGAAAACCATACCGCTTTCGGGGAAGGTGACACTCACATGGTCGAGTGCTGTGACCTGTGCGCCCGTTTTTGAGCGATATATCTTGGTTATGTCGCGTATTTCAAGCATATTCTTTCTCCTTACTCAGGGGTGTATACATGTATTTCCCTGCATGTGTAGTATAGCATACTTTTTACCGTTTTTCAAGCGTTTTTTGTCGCATGGCAATCATTTCGTCTATTTGCATAAAAAGGAGCTAACCCATTTTCATGAGTTAGCCCGTTTCTTAAAGACAAGTAATAAACAGCCACGCAAGTACGCCGTTGATGATGCTGTTGACCGAAATCGACGGCAAAGCCGTAATAAAGCTGACAACGGCAAGCACGAAAATGACGATACCGAAAATACGGCATTTGTCCTTTTTGATGCCCAAAAGACCAAAGACACCCGCCAAAAGCGTAATCAAGCCGACCGCAGCCGAAAGAATAGCAGGAATGCTGAGGGCTAAAATGGACTTGATCATGGTAAGAGGCGACGCAATTCCCCAAATGATGTAAACGATACTGATCACAAGGCGCAGAATCGATTTTGTACTCTTTGTCATGTTTTTTCTCCTTTATATTATATATGTATTAAATAAAAAACGAATCCAAGAGCGAAAGAATCTTTTCTTTCTTTTGCTCAAAGGTCGGGTAGCACCCCACCCGATATAAGCACGGATGCCCTTGCCAAGCACGCAACGTCTTTTCATCCAAAGCGGCAGCCTCTTCCGCACTCTCGCCGCGCGCGGCGTTGTTTTGGCAGGTATACGCCTCCTTGGCACCGACGGCGGCAGAGGTGAGATAAAGCACCGCGTCATATCCGCAGAGTGCCTCTTGCTCCGAAAGAGAAAGCATCTTAAGACACTCTTCCCAAGTCTCTTCGGTCATATAGGCTTTGCCGTCCGCCAGTCCGCGGTCACAAAGGATCAGCACGTCGGCAGAAAGCCCTTCGGCGGCGGCGGCATAGATTCTTTCTTTTTCAATCTGCAAGCGCATACGCGCTATTTGAAAATCCCGATTGCTCGCACAGCTTTTGGGAGTGATTCCACATTCCATAAGATCCGTGGCGCACTCCTTGAGCACGAAAACGGTATATCCCTTTTCCTTGGCGCGGCATTCGATCGCACTCAGTGCCGAGCTCTTTCCGGCGCACGGTCCACCCGTGACCGCCAGCTTTTTCACTGCCATAGCATTCCTCTGCTTTCATCGTCCGACCGTCTTAAGACGGTGTTTGCTTTTTTATTGTAACACAAAAACGGGGTGCGCGTCAAGAGAAAATCAGCAAAATTCTTTTCGTAATATTTCCATCGCCTTTTTGTACTTCTCATTGCGCTTTAGATCCCATTCACTCACCGTCTTGAAGCGGCTGAGGTCGCTGTTATGCGAAAGATCCGCAAGCTTGACTTCTCGCGCCAAGGGATCCTTGCCGATGCGGCGCACGTAATCAAAATAATCCTCCCCTTCGGGATGGGTGAGAAGCTTCACCGCCCGAACCACCGCGGGCGAAAAATGCCGTTCCAAAACCGAAACGGGAAGGGGTGTATCCTCTAAAATATCGTGGAGCAAAGCGGCGGTCTTTGCCTCCACCCCCTCACAGCGCGCCGAAACCGCCAAGGGGTGCTCAATATACGGTACGCCCACTTTATCAAATTGAAGCGCATGGTATTTGCTCGCCAAAAGATAGGCACGATCGATGGGGCTCTCGAGAGCTTCCAGCTTAAACGCCTCGTTGTTTTCCTCCAGCTCCGCGAAGGTGACAGGGCGAAAACCGTTGATATCCACGCCCGCGTTCAAGGCGTGAAAGGCAGTAAAAATCGGGCGGTAGAACGCATCTGTCTTGTTGTGAATATGCCCGAAGATGTGATATCCGAGCTTTTTCGAGCCGGTTTTGCGGCTCCCTCTCCATTCAAGCATGGGATAATGGCAGAAGGAAAGCGGATGGCCGTCGGCAAAGATCTCATGATAGGAATAAACACCCTTGAAATAGGCTTCCGCGCCCTCCTCCCACGCGCTGTCGTGATTGCCTCGAATGAGAACCTTTTTTCCCTTCAAGCGCGAGAGATAGGCGGGAGCTTTGCTCTTATCCCATGCAATATCGCCCAAAATGTAAACCGTATCATTCCCTTTGACGCGTTCGTTCCAGTTTCGAATGATGGTCTCATCCATCTCCTGTACCGAGCAAAACGGGCGGCGGCACAACTTTAAAATATTCGCGTGCCCAAAATGAAGATCGGCTATGTAATAATTCATGCAGCATCCCTCTTTCTTTTTAATATAAGCAAACCGATTAAGGCTTTTCTACGGTAACGCCGAAATAAACACCGCATCGCATGGCAATCGCCAAACCGATATAGGCAAAAACGCCAACGCCGAGACAGCTCACCAAAATAGTTAACCACCGTGTGGTATCCAAATGCCAGCCCTGCCCTGCCGATATCATGCTGCAAACGCCGCTGAGCCGTTTTCTCGGGAAGGGAACATCAAGTTCAAAGGAACCGATGTATCTTTTATCAATGATGAAGTTTAAGAAATTCAACTTAGAAAAAGGATTGAATTTGTTCAACAAATCGAGATAAGATTCTTGCGAGGTATCGTTTTTCACAAAGAGCTTGGCATATCGGATAAACTCCTTGGCACTCTCATCCGACTTATCCTTATATTTGATCAGATTGGTAAGCTCTTCCCGCAAAACCTTGGGGCTGTCAAAATCGCCAAGCTCCTTCAGCTTTTCGCGGTAAACCGCCAAAATGTCGTTATAATAGGCTCTGTATCCCAGGATGAAAAGACGAGGCTTGATATTGGCATAATTGTAATAATCGTCGTGCGACTCTACCGTGGTGCTGTAAAAATAGCCGTAATCCACCGTTTTTGCGCTGTAGCGTTTGCCTTGATATACGCTATGCTGCTCTGCGGTATAAGATAAAAGAATATTCATGCAAAAAGCTTCAATTTCATTCAAATGACGTGCAAAGCGTTTTTTATTATAGGAAGGAACGAATTTTTGAATCTCATAGATATCTTTTTCCAAAATATCTTCCTTTTTTACCTTGATGCATCTTTGAATCTCGGCAATTTCCCGCAACACCACCGAATCCTCGGAGCAAACGGCAATATCCGAAAAATAAAACAGCGATACCGATCTTAAAAACAGTCTTTTTAAATCGAGCAAGGACTTGAGTGCCGACACATACTCTTTCGCGTATTCTTCGTTTCTTTGTGCAATGCCGTGAAGCTCCGACAAAAGATCAAAATAGATACCCGAGTTTTCATATTCCAAAGGATAAACCAAGTAATTCTTGGTTAAATACCGCAAATCAACCACCGAAGACGACACGCCCTCTTGGCGCGCTCTTTCGTAATAGGCACTTGCCGCGGCATAATCCCCCTTGAGCATCTTTTCCTGTGCGTACGCTAAAGATAGAAATGACATAAAAGATTTCCTTTCGCAAATTGTTTTATTTTTTGGGTTTCTCCTACTATATTATAACAAAACTTTTTCTCTGCAAAAGTCTAATTTGCTAAAAAAAGGAGAATTTTCTTGACGGCGTTTTTCAAGAAAACCGAAAAAAATCAAATTGGGCATACAGACGCTGTCGCTATTTCGGTTTTTTCGTATTTTTTGAAAAAAGACTTGACAAACGCATTTTATCGTGCTATAATACCAATGTTCGAATAACGGCGCCATAGCCAAGCGGTAAGGCAGAGGTCTGCAAAACCTTCATCCCCGGTCCGATTCCGGGTGGCGCCTCCAGAAAAAAGAGAGCAAGTCGAAAGACTTGCTCTCTTTTTTCAACGAAATTCGCCTGCGGCGAGTGAAATTTGGCTCCGCCAAGTGAAATAGCTCCGCTGTGAAATATTTGCTTCGCAAATATGAAAGGCGAATTTCATT
>JAZNND010000029.1:0-35159 GCA_045580085.1 Eubacteriales bacterium | reverse complement strand
CAAAGTTCCCGAGAATTTTTACTTATTACCTCTTCACTCTTCACTTTTCACTAAAAACGCTCCCGAGAATTTTGAAGTAATAGGTAATAGTGAAGAGTTAAAAAGTGAAAGTTACATTGGTTCGGATAGCTCTCAAGTTAGCCCACCAAAACACAAAAGCACCCCTTGCGGGTGCTTTTGTGTTTTGATCAGCCGTAGCCGCCTACGAAAAAACCTTTTAGTTTCTCGCTTTGCCGGCCTTTTGCGCTTCTCCCTTGAGGTCATACCCACGTCAAAGAAGCGCGGCGGAGTTCCGCGTGCTGTAGCTTTTAGATTTCCCCCAAGAGCTTTGCAAAGTGGAGCATCTGGAAGGCGGTGCCGATGTGGCAGTTGATCCAGAAGTTAAATAGCTCCTTGGTGCATTCCTTGGACATCCAGTGGGTGGGGATGACGCCCTTTTCGGAGTCCTGCATGCGGGTGATGGCGTCGCCGAGGGCGCGTGCCTTTTCGAGATACAGCTCGTTATTCGTCGCACCGTATAGGTCGAGGAAGGCGCGCATAATGGTGGAGCTGCTGCCGTCGATGGGGACATACCATTTGTATTGCTCAAGACCTGCGGGGGAATACCAGTAAGCGTTGTCCCAGCGGCTGGGATTCCAAGGCGCGTGCTCACCCCAGACTACGAACTGGTCTTCGATGTAGCGCATTAACTCCTCGGCGTCCTTCATCATGCGCTCATCATCCTTGTGGTTTTGCGCAATGTAGCCAACGAGCGCATCAGCGGCAAAGTGGGTGAGATTGCTATAATAGTCCGCAAGTACAACGTCCTCAAACTGCCCCTCCCAGTTGTAATTTTCAAGGCAATTTTTGATGATGTACTCATAGTAGTTGCGCTCAAGGGTGTGCCAACGCTCTTCTCCCGTGCGCTTATAAAACGTGCTTAAGAAGTTCAAGGGCGCAATGTGAAGGCAGCTGTTGGTCGAAATAGGCTCGCCTGTCGGCTCATGGATGAGCAGAGGCCAGCTTCCGTTTTCTTGCACGTGCGCGGCATAGTATTCCGCAATGCGCTTTGCCGCCTCAAAATAGCGGACCTCTCCCGTTACCTTTTCAAGGTACAAGTAGGCAGAGCCGACCGAAGCGGGGTAGATGATCATAAGCGTGTCCTTACGGCCCTCGGCGGCAGGAGCGTTATCGTCAACGATCTTTTTATTAAGCCCCTTGAAGGAATAGGTCGGCGGAAGCCCCGCGAGACTTGACTCCTCGCCGTAGGTGATGGAGATGAGATAGTTCGCCGCGTTTTTGGCAAGCGTGATCGCGTCCTTTGCATCCTCGGGCGCAAGTGCGGAATAGGCAAGCGCGGCGTTTATGATGGCGGAGATAGTCTTGGAAGGGTAAACGTTGTGATAATAATCGGGGTCGGGCGTCCCCTTTTCTAACCAATAGCGCGTGGTGGGGTCGTTAAACACAAAGCGAAAGGCGAGAAGCGCGCAGTCACGGTAGGATCGCGCGGCGGGGGGATATGCTTCCCTGCCGGGGAAGGGTGCGGTTTTATAGAAGGTCCTCATGCCTGTTACGTAAGTCTTGCCATCTCGCTCGTGAATGGCATCAACCTTCAGCGTAACCAAGCCGACAGGGATATCCTTCCAAATGGGAGTGAGGGGAGCTGTGGGGCTGTCCGCCTCAAAGCTGTAGACACCGCCCTTTTCGTCTGTCGCGGTGTAGATATATCTCTTTGCACCGGGAATCAAGGGGAAGGAAAACTGCGGCACGAACATAAACTGCGAGGCGTTGATGTTCCAAAAGGGCTTGCCCTCCTTGCCGCCGCGTCGTACGGTCTTCTCGGCGCTGTTATATTCCTCCAGCGCCAGCTCTGCAAAGCTTTTCATAATGGGTCTCCTTATGAGGCTTTTTTCTTTAGTATAGTGGTTTTTTAGCCAAAAAGCAATGGAAATATTCTATATATGTATTTAAAAAAGTTTGTTTTGTCATATCAGTCCCAAGGCACGGGCGATGGCATACTTGCTCTCGCGCTTGCGCACCTTGTAGGGCTTGGGGGAGAGGTAATAAAGCCGTGTCGCACGGTGACCCGTGCCGTTTGCGATATCGCGGCGCATTTCCTTGCAAATGCCCGGATCGCAGCAGGAGGCGATCGCCTCATATCAAGACAAGCACACGCCTCGGTGCCAAAGGTATAAAATGCGCGATATTACTTAAAATGTCTTAGTTTTCCTTTAAAGTTATACTGATATCAACCTTGACGGTCACTCTTCATTCTTGATAAAGATTGGTGTCCGCACGTTTTTGAACCCGAAGTGTAACCAAATCTCGCTGTCCAATGTTGCCTCGATATCAAAGGTATCTGCCAATGCGATGACTTCGGATATCTCTTTGCAACCATAGAAGCTATATACCCAATCCTTGACCATTAAAGATATTCCCGTTCCAATTAGTTCATCAAACACGATTTTATGTTCTGAATCGGGGGATTCTTTATGTATGACCTCAAGAATACGGTCGATTGCTTTTATTGCACGCGGATAGTTGCGTGGGTGCGCGATCCACATATTGGTCTTGGGGAGCTTGTCCGTCCACTCACGCATCAAGCTGAGTAAAGCTTCTTCCTCAGGGGATGTATACTCAAATTCTTCGTTCATAATCAAACCTCCTGGATTTTCTTAAAAGCCTTAAATAGCTCTTTCCTTTTTTGCCTGCAAGCAGGACAGCGTTTAGGCTCCGAAAGCTTTCGCTCTTCATAATACTTTTGCTCTCCGCCTGTAAATAGGAATGTCTCGCGGCAGTCGCAACACACGATCTTTTTCTTCTTCCTCTTGTTCTTTTTGGGAGCTTCCGGTTTTACTTCGACTACCTTAGTGCTTACGAGATAAATCTTGCTGCTAACATCCTGCGTTACACGGTAAATGGGGGTGGGGTTCTTCTCTTGTTGCCGAAGTGTAAAGCGCTCCTCGACGATTTCCATGTTGTCTTCAAAATACTTTGCAAAACTCATTTTTTCTGTCTCCTTTTTCTTTTTTGTTTTTATAGCTTTTTCGGTCGGTGTGCGAGGGTACATATAAATAGAAAGGGTGTGTACCCCGTATATATAGTAACGAAGTACAACCACTCTTATATAGGAAACGGCGGTCAAACCCTTTATATTTCGTTCGGTGTTAGACTCTTCTGCTATAGTACCGCAACCGTCAACCCCCTTACCTTTGTGAGAGATGTCGGCTCCCCGGTAAAGTACCGCAACCTCGCACCCCCACTGCTATAGTAGCAAAAGGTGCGACCCTCATATATAGGTAAAATCATTAACCCCTTTTGACTTTAAATAACAGTAAAATGAGGGCGGCTCTTAAGTCGATAGAAGATGCTATCTTTTAAGAACGGAAAGTCCAACTTTAAACCTTCAGAAATAACAGATGTTTAATAACCGGTTCAACTTTCGTTAGGCATGCTCCACCAAAACACAAAAGCACCCCTTGCGGGTGCTTTTTTGTTTTGCTCAGGCTAAGCTGCCTACGAAGAAAAGCGTTGCGAGCAGGAAGAAGAGAATCGGGCAAAGGCGGCGGGGGCATGGATTTGGGGTTTTGAGAGATCAACTCGAACGGTTGACAAACCCGGGCTTTTGTGCTATCATAAAACTGCCGTAAGGGTACTTCTTAGAGAAAGGATGTATCGAATATGAACTGTTATATTTTGAAAAAAGGGCAAACTTTTGCGCATGACAGCACTCCCAAAGCGGAGGTTTCCGCGGAACTTCAAAAAGAGATTCTTAGGTTGTGCGAACAATGGCAAGCGAGAAATTTAAGCCAACGGGGCGCTTCGGATGATTATGAAGGCGAGACGCTTTACGAGGCTTTGACCGAAGAGAATTTCGTTGTTATGGGGAAAAAAGTGGTGGGGTATTATGCCGACCATTTTGACAAGTGTGCCTTTGTTCCTTTTCCTATAAAAGGAACAAAAGTCAGCCTTGGTTCCTATGATTTTTCCGATTACGGCAACACATGGAAGGTAAATCGCGGGCACGTTGCCATCGTACCGCGTCCCGATACGGATACCAATCCTTATCACGATGAAGCGAGATTCCATAGCAAAGAGGAATATGACGATTACATTAAGTGGAGAGATTGATTTTGTCGGTTTGATGTGTTCGGACAGAGAATGTTTTGCGCTCTCTGTCCTCTTTTTCCTAAAAAACGGAGTGTAGATGTATATGAAAACGGTATTTATCTCCAGCACTTTTTCGGATATGCAGACAGAACGCGATTTGCTTAGTACAAGAGTGCTTCCCGCGGTGAACGCGGTGGCGAAAGAACATGGGGATTGCGTTTCCTTCAGTGATCTGAGGTGGGGTATTGACACGGGCGGTCTTGACGAGGAACGGTCGGGTAAAAAGATTCTGAACGCCTGCCTTTATGAGATCGACAACTGCCGTCCTTATATGATCGTTTTTCTCGGCGAGCGTTACGGCTGGCGGCCGGGTAAGGACCTTTTGCGCCACGCCGTAGATACGTGCCCCTCCTTTTTTCTTTCCGATTACGGCATCAGCGCGACGGCACTTGAAATTGAATACGGTGCGTTTGCACATCCCGATCAGTTTGCGAGGACCTTGTTTTATTTCCGTGCGCCCTCTGTCGGCATGCCGCAGGAATACGCCGAAAAAAACGACGAGGCGCGAGAAAGACTGAACGCACTCAAAAAAAGGATCGCTTCGCGCCCCGACGCACATGTTTATACATATGAGATTCCTTGGGGGCGGGATACCGCTTCCGCTTACGATGCTCTTTCGGAGCGTATCACGCGGGATTTGTGCGGGCTGCTTTCCGAGGATTGGAAAGAAGCGGAGGGCTTGTCGGCGTTTGAGAGGGAATACCGATACGCGCTTTCTTATGCGAAGGAGCGTGCCGAAAGCTTTTACAGCCGTTCGACCAAGCTTGCTCTTTGTGATTATTTGTTGGATCACATGCCCTTTTTCCTCGTGCGAGGAACGGCAGGATGCGGTAAAACAGCCCTTTTATGCAAGCTGATCATCGAGAGACAGAAAAAAGGCGTTCACGTATTGCCTGTTTTTTGCGGTCTTCAGCCGAGTGGCGTGGATGTTTTTTCGATCGCCGAATACATTCTCGCTTTTTTGAGCCGCGAGTGTAGGGTGAATTTTTCGGCACGTTTGCCCGCATGGGAAGATGCGGAAGAGTATCGTGCGGTGATTTCCAAGGCTTTTTCTGTTTGTGAAGGACTGCCTTATAAGATTGAGATCTTTATTGATGCGCTTGGGGTGGCGGATGGCCGCGGTATAGCCGCCTTTTCCCAAATGCCTTTCTTTGCCGATGAGCTTCCCGAAAACGTTTCCTTTGTGATCGGGGAGCCCTTTGGCGAGGATTTTTACGGAGAAGAGAATCTCAGCATTCCTTCTGTTTTTCCGATTAAGGCGGATATTTTCGATAAGGGGCATATTGCGATGCATATGATCCGCGC
Source organism: Eubacteriales bacterium (assembly GCA_045580085.1). Classification (GTDB taxonomy): domain Bacteria; phylum Bacillota; class Clostridia; order Oscillospirales; family CAG-272; genus UBA1740. The sequence continues at coordinate 29,705 of JAZNND010000029.1, read as the reverse complement.
CTCGCGCAAGGAGCTTGCTCCCGAGGTGCTTGCCGCGATTGATCGTAAATCGCAGAATCCCTTGCATTTGAAGTGGCTTTTGACGCGCCTTAACATCATGCAACGCAGCGATTTTGAGCGCATCGCCGCCGAGGGCGGCGGCATGGAGGCGATCACCGCTTATCAAAAGGCACTGATCGATGCCTGCCCCGAGACACTTGGCGATATGGGTGTTTTCTTGGCACGCACCGCGTGTGAATACATTGGCGGTGAGGCGGCGAAGATGCTGCTTGATTATGTTTGCGCCTCCCGTGACGGTCTTAGCGAAGAAAGCTTGCGGTATCTGCTGATGCAGAAAGGGATTTCGTGGTCGGGATTGGATTTCAGACTTTTAATGCAATTTTTGGATGATTTTCTTTTTCTGCGTGCGGACGGAAAATGCGTATTGCTTCATACGCATATTAAAAAGGCGTTTGCAATCTCCCGTTCTCTTTATGAGGACCTTATGCAAGAGATTTTATCTCACGCCGAGATGAACCGAGAGGACTTTCTTAACTATGCTTATTATGCCGTTTGTGCCAAACATTCTCAGGCTTTCTTGGATATCGTTTTGAAAAACGAGGAAGGATGGCCGTGGGCGGCGCGCGGTATGCTTTGCGCTTTGCGCTTCGGGATTCCTCAAAAGAGTTATCATGATCGCGAAGATTTTATGGAGAAGTGGATGACCGACTGCCTTTGCTGTTTAGAGGGCAAAGAAAAGGCGAGGGCCGCCTTTGTTCGCTTCTTTGAAGAGGATTATAACGAGGCTTGCGCGGATGATGTGTATTATTTTCGCGTGATGGCTTTTGTGCTTTACGGCGGAGACAAACGGCGTGTCAATGCGGTCAATGACCGTGTTAAAAGAGCAAAGAAAAAAGTGAAGGTTCCTTTTCCCGAGGAATATGGGAAGCGTTTTTCGGAGCATTGCCGAGCCTTTGAAGCACAAGCGGCACTTATGGCGAAAAAACTGCCGCCGCGCCGCGAACGCTTGATCGAACCCGAAGAAAGAAAGGGCGAGATTTTATTGGAAGGCCGTCTTTTTTACCTCTATTTCGGAGGAGATACGGCGTTTTTGATGCGTGATGATGAGGTTCTCTTGGCTATAGAGGGATATGCTTTGCGGTCGTTCGAGTTTTTCTACTCGAAGGACAACGGATGTATTGAGCTTCATCACGCTATGTTTGATCCGCACGACGGGGAGACGTTGGTTGAGACATATACCCTTTCGTCACCACTTGCGCGAACCGTCTCTTATACGTTGGAGAGAGAGGATGTGAAAGGCGTGCGCGCTTTTAGGATTCGTTTTGCCTGATTTTAGAAGCAAGACTACTCATGCCATAAAAAGCAACCGTTTTGGGGAGGAAAAGGAATGTTTGATACCTTTATCAGTTATCGGCGCGCCGGTGGCGGTGCGATTGCCGCGAGGGTGTATGATTATCTCAAATTGAAGGGATATGCTCCGTTCTACGATATCACGGGGATGAGTTCCGGCCGTTTTGACGAACAGCTGACGCATCATTTGACTTCTTCTTTGAATTATATTTTGATTTTGTCAAAAGGTGCACTTGATCGGTGCAAAGACGATAACGACTGGGTTTATAGAGAAATCATTCTTGCGATAGAACATAATTTGAATATTATTGTTTTGAAGGAAGAGTCTTTTGCCTATCCGGAACCTTTGAGAGAGGACTTGGAGGTTGTAAAAATGTTTCAGGCGATTGAGTATTCCGAGCAAACCTTATCGAACCGTTTGGATATTTTGAGCGCCATGCTACAAAGACGACGGACGGTAGAAGAACCCCCCATTTATGCAAGCGATTCTCTTAAAAAATTCAAGATCAGCGACGAATATATGTCTTACTATGAGGACGTTGAGGATGGGCATGTGGTTATGCGTCGGGCTCCGGTTGTTTTGAAGAAATTTTTGGGTGTTATAACCGGAAAGACATGGTTTGGCTCGTCACAAGCTTGGGATATCCGTGCACGCATGCATGGGAAAAAACGTCTGGTTGGTACTTATTTTGCGAAATCGGATATCGATGACGGCATCGGCACTTTTTTTCTCAATATTGTGGATGCCAATACGCTGGAGGGCTTTTGGGCAGGATACGATAACGCGAACGATACCTTGGCATCCGGCAAATATATCTTTAAACGGAAATACAAGGATTACACCGTCAGAAAAGCAAATGTTGCGGATTTTGCGAGTATCATCAAAATTGCGGACGCACAGCTGGGTGAGGACTATTTAACCAAAGAACGCTTGGAAAAAACACTGGATAAGAATGCGTCCGATGAAATTTTGGTGGCGGTGCAAAATGCTACGGGAAGCATCATTGCGTTTTGCCTTTATAATCATATCACTTATGAGGAAGCGAAAAAAATCGGGCGCGGATATGCGTTCAGAAACATGATGTTTGCCCGAGAGATCGGCTATATAGCCACGGTTGCCACCAAAGACGGTTTTAAAAAGTTGGGCTTGGCAAGTGCTTTGATCGAAAAAAGCATCTCCGATATGCAAGAAAAAGGTGTGAATTGCTTTCTTAGCACCGCATGGAAGCATGCGGGTGTGATCAACATCGGTTCGGTTTTGGAGAATCTCGGTTTTACCAAAGAGATCGAGCTTGCAAAGTATTGGTATGAATCCAGTAAAAAAGAAGGATATTTGTGCCCACAGTGCGGAAATCCCTGCATGTGCAGTTGCGTTATTTATACCAAAGCATGATTTTTCTTCAAAAGAGGGAAGATTCCTTTATCGGTGGCAGAACCGATGCGAAAGCCACGTTCGTATTCGTCTTGCCGCGCTGATGCTCTCTTGCTTTCGAGAGAAATTAAAAGATGCCATACAAAAAAGAGCAAGAATAAAAGGAGAAAAAATCCTTCCATTCTTGCTCTTTTTCCGTTCAATTAGAACAGGGAAGCGGGAACAAAGAAGTAGATTGCAAAGAGGATAGAAACTACGATGGTGATAACGGAAACATTCCAAACGGGTTTTTCGGTTTTCTTTACGAGAGAGACGATGAGCTCAACAAGGTATGCGAGAATGGACATAACGGTGAAGGAAAGCATACCGATGCCGATACCCTTGGTGATGGAGTAGGAAAGAACCATCACGGAGATCGTCAAGAACGCGGAAGTCGCGTTGATGGCGGTGCTGAAATCTACGCTCTTGATGTTGTTCTTCATCATGAGAACGCCCACATAGATGAGCGCGGAAGCTGCTGCCGCGGAGGGAATGGTTGCGAACAGGGGCAGAGCAAACATAGAGAGGATGAACAAGCAAGCGGTGGTGAAAGCGGTCAAACCGGTTTTACCACCCGCGGAAACACCCGAGCCGGACTCTACGAACGTGGTAACAGTTGAAGTACCGAGCATAGCACCCGCGCAGGTTGCGACTGCGTCGGACATCATGATCTTGTCGTAGTTGTGGGGCTTGTTGTTTTCGTCGGACAGGATTCTGTTGCCGCCGCAGCAACCAACGATGGTGCCCATGGTATCAAACATATCGATCATGCAAAGGGTGATGATGATCATGATGATGGTGAATATAGATACGCCTGCGGGGATGAGACCTTCGCTGAATACATCGGTGAAGGAACCGAATACGCTGTTTTCACCGCTGAAGAAGTTCGAGAAGTTCTCCCAGAATTTCCAAGAGATCGCGCCGTTGCCCTTTAAGGTTTCAAGATTGGTGACACCCAAGGGAATGCCGACAACGGTTGCACCCAAAATACCGATGATAACGGATCCTTTGACCTGCAATTTATCCAAAATGGTGATCAAAAAGAGACCGATCAGTGCTACAGCAGCGGTTTTAGCCGCTACAGCCGGAGGATTGAAGAAGTTGACTGTCTGCTCACCCCACGAGGTGAAGTCAACAAAGCCTACCTGCGTATAGCCGTTGAAGACGATGATGCCGGCGTTTTGGAAGCCGATGTATGCAATGAAAAGGCCGATGCCGACGGAGATCGCGCTTCTGACCGATACGGGCATGCCGTCGAACACGAGCTCACGGAAGGTTTTGCCTTTGATGGAGACAACGGAAAGAAGAAGGAAAATAAGACCGGAAATAAGGACAAGCATAAATGCCTGACCGGGGGTGAATTTGCCATAACCGCCCCAGCCGCCGATGATACCGCCGAGCATGGAGTTTAAGCCCATACCGGAAGCCTGCGCCAAAGGCATTTTAGCGAGGAATGCCATCAAAAGGGTACCGATCACCGCACCCAAAGCGGTAGCGATGAAAGCAGATGCCCAATAGGGGCTACCTGCGCCGAAGATCTGATTGGGGTTGACTGTCAGGATGTAAGCCATCGCAAGGAAGGTGACTACACCCGCGACGAGTTCCGTTCTGACACTGGTTTGCTTTGCTTGGGGATCGAATCCTAAAAGCTTAGAAAACTTGTTCATAGTAGAACCTCCTTAAAAAGATACTTTTATTATAGCATATAGAAAGCATTTTTTCAATATTTTGGCGAAAAAAGGATTGAAAAGTTTTTGCCGGGGCATACGTAGAAGAGCCCCGGCAAAAATCATATTTTTAGAAAAAGGCAACGAGCGAGCACAAAATGAACGGAACAAGAAGCAAAGGAAGTGCCCATAAGAAAATGCGATCTCCTACAAAAAATCCTTTTTTGGAATTTTCCTCTAAGAGAGAGCCGTTTTTGGTTAAAGGAGAATAAAAATAGAAGAGGATAAGAATGGATCCGACAAAGCAAGTCAGGGCTACGTTGCTCGCCGTTTGCATATGGGTGATGCCAAGTAGATCACGGATCGGCGGAACAGAAGGATTGACACCGAATATTTGAGCAAAAATACCGCTGTTCATCATGTTTGCGTCAACATTCCCGGGAAAACTGCGGATGGTAACCAACAAATATCCGAGCCCCATGGCGATCATCAAAATAAGGGATGTGTTGGAGTTGCGGTTCAGCACAAATGCCATTGCCATGAACGGCGTTAAGAAGAGAACCCATTGCGGATGCCAAAGAACAATAAAGGCAAAGAGCACACCGAAGATCAGAAAAGCGAGATAGATGGCATTTGCGTGAAAGTCGGCATCGTTTGCCGCTTTTTTTGTATAAGCATAGACGCAAAGGATGATCATGGCAAAGGTGAAAAAGGAAAAATTGCCCATAGCGGTGTTGATGCCTACATCAAATAATCGCATTATGATGCCGCCGCTGAAGCCCATCGCGTATTGATAACCCGTGCTCGAAAGAAACGGAACGGCGCAAAGCACGTAGCCCGCAAATGCGATAACGGTGTATTTTGCGATATGCAAAATGCGTTTTTCCGCTAACAGAATGAGAGGGAAAAAGAAAATGAGCGCGAACATTTTAAAGGTGATGGCAATGGAGCAGAATACAGAGAAAAGATAGAATTTCTTCTTGATGAACATGTAGAGCGCAAGGACGGTGAAAAAGAGTCCTAAGCTGTCGTATTGACCAAATACGAATTGGCTGAACATGGCAATGGGAGATGCCAAGAAGAGATAGCAAGCCCATTTTGCTGTGCTTTCGTTTACTTTAATTTCTAAAAGAATTTTGTAAATTAAATAGCCAATGGCGAGATAGGCAAGAGTGGGCAAAAGTTTATACCACATGCTGACTGCATACGGCATATCGACGAAAACCGTAACTTCCCATGGCGTTAAGCCGAAGATAACATAAATCAGTTTTACGGGGATGGACCAAATGGCAAAGGCGAGATAAATGGTTATAGAATAAACGGCGGTCGAACGAGTATAATCGTAAAACGATAAAAAGTTTCCCGACAGAATGCAATCCAACATATCTCTGCCGTGAGATGCTGTGCAAAGCAGATCAGAATGTTGAAAAGAGAAAAAGCAGAAGACAGCGATAGGGATAACAAGCAGAAGGTCAAACCAACGGGGGCGATCGGTGTTTTTGAGAACTTGCCAAACGGCCTTTCCTTTTGTTTTAATTTGCGGTAGAATGCTTTGTTTCATATTAAATGTCCCTTCTTCAAAAAATGCTTGATTATTGCTTTAGCATTGATGCTTTGCGCAACTCTTTTGGATATTATAACATAGCTTTTCTTGTTTTTCAAGGCAATCTTACAAAAACGGTTGACTTTTTAGGGCGGATATGGTAAATTATATAATAGAGATATTATGTAAAAATGGACTTTTAGCTATATATCTTATTAGAAAAGAACGGAGTTGCTTTATGAAAGTAGTATTGCTTGCCGGAGGGTTCGGAACACGTATCAGCGAGGAAAGCCAGTTTAAGCCTAAGCCCATGGTGGAGCTTGGCGGTATTCCTATTCTTTGCCACATCATGAAGCTTTATTCCGCGCACGGATTCAATGAGTTTATCATTTGCGCGGGTTATAAACAGCATGTGATCAAGGAATATTTTGCCGATTATTTTCTGCATACTTCCGATATTACCTTTGACTTCACCCACGGGAAAAACGATATGATTGTGCACCGCAACACATCCGAGCATTGGAAGGTGACGGTGGTGGATACGGGGCTTCACACCATGACCGGCGGCCGCTTGAAGCGCGTGCGCAACTATATTGGGAAAGAGCCTTTCATGATCACTTACGGTGACGGTATTTCGGACTTGAACGTGAGAAAATTGGTAGAATTCCATAAGTCTCACGGTAAAATGGTTACCATGTCCGCTTATAACGGCGGTCAGCGTTTCGGTATTCTCGATATCGATTCCCACGGACGCATCACCGATTTCCGCGAAAAGGCGAAAAATGACGGCAACCTCATCAATATCGGTTATATGGTTTGCCAGCCCGAGTTTTTGGATTATATTGAGGGCGACAGCACGGTGTTAGAAAAGGCACCGCTTGAGACTGTGGCAAAGCTCGGTCAGCTGATGGCGTACAAGCATGACGGTTTCTGGCAGTGCATGGATACACTGCGCGAAAAAGAGCAACTTGAGCAGATGTGGAATGAGGGCAGAGCCCCTTGGAAGGTTTGGGCGGACTAAATGAAACATTTTGATTTGAATTTTTACAAAGGCAAAACGGTTCTTTTGACGGGACATACCGGCTTTAAGGGCTCTTGGATGTGCCGTGTTTTGGTCGATGCGGGCGCAAAAGTCATCGGTTATTCTTCTTGCCGCGAAAAGCCGATCAGCTTGTTTGCGCTTGACGGTGCGGAAAAGGAGATCTGCCATGTAAAGGGCGACGTCAGAGATTTCGCAAAGCTTTGCGAGGTGTTTGAAGAGCACCGCCCCGAGATCGTGATTCACATGGCGGCGCAACCCATCGTGCGCGACAGCTATGCCGATCCCGTATACACCTATGAGACCAACGTGATGGGAACGGTTTATCTTTTGGAATGTGCCAGACGCTACGGATGTGTGAAGAGCCTTTTAAACGTGACCACCGACAAGGTTTATAAAAACAATGAGTGGGAGTGGGGCTACCGCGAGGACGAGCCTTTAGACGGCTTTGATCCTTACAGCAACTCAAAATCCTGCTCGGAGCTTGTGACGCATAGCTATTGCCGCAGCTTTTTTGACGGAAGCGACACCGCGGTTTCCACCGCGCGTGCGGGCAATGTGATCGGCGGCGGCGATTTTGCGAACGACCGTATCATCCCCGACTGTGTGCGTGCGATGAAGGACGGAAGAGCCATTGCGGTACGTAATCCTTACTCGACGCGTCCGTATCAGCATGTGTTAGAACCTATTTTTGTGTATTTGATGATTGCGGCAAAGCAGTATGAGGATAAATCCTTTGCCGGTCATTACAACGTCGGCCCCGATGAATGCGACTGTGTGACAACGGGCGAGCTTGTGAACCTCTTTTGCGAAAAATGGGGAGAGGGTGCCGCATGGATTAACCAAAGCGAGGCAAACGCGCCTCACGAGGCGAATTTCCTGAAGCTTGATTGCTCAAAGCTCAAAAGAGTGTTTGGATGGAAACCTGTTTGGCATATCGAGGACGCAGTGGAAAAAACCGTGGAATGGAGTCGCGCTTGGCTCGGCGGCGAAAATATAACGGATGTAATGAGAGCGCAAATTCGCGCTTTTATGCAGGCATAATAAAGAAAAAAGGCGAGTTTGCTCGGAAAGGAATAGACAGAATTATGGCAAAATGGAACAACGAGGCGGAAGCCCGTAAAGATATTTTAGAGGCGGTAACGGAGTATTATCGCACCTATAAAGCAAACAAGAAAGCATTTGAACCGGGAGATCGTATTTCGTACGCGTCTCGCGTGTTTGATGAAAAAGAAATGTGCTCTTTGGTGGATTCCGCGTTGGATTTCTGGCTGACGACCGGGCGTTTTGCGGACACCTTTGAGGCAGAATTCGCCAAGTGGATCGGCGTGAAGTACGCGCACTTGGTCAACAGCGGTTCCTCCGCGAACTTGATCGCCTTTTCGGTGCTTACGGCCCCCGAACTTGGAGAGCGTCGCGTTTGCCGCGGTGACGAGGTCATCACGGTAGCGTGCGGTTTCCCGACTACGGTAACGCCCGTGCTTCAATACGGCGCGGTTCCCGTTTTTGTGGACGTTGACGTGCCCTCTTATAACATCGATGTGAGCAAGCTTGAGGCGGCGCGCAGTGAAAAGACTAAGGCGGTCATGATCGCGCATACGCTTGGCAACCCCTTTGATCTTTCCGCGGTTAAGGCCTTTTGTGACAAGTATCACTTGTGGCTTGTGGAGGACAACTGCGATGCGCTCGGCACGCGTTATACCATTGACGGCGAAACGAGATTCACCGGCACATGGGGCGATATCGGTACCTCCAGCTTTTACCCGCCTCATCATATGACGATGGGCGAGGGCGGTTGTGTGTATACCAACGATCCGCTTTTGCACCGCTTGATCCTTTCCTTCCGCGATTGGGGAAGAGATTGCATTTGCCCCTCCGGTCAGGATAATTTCTGCAAGCACCGTTTTGACGGACAGTACGGTCAACTTCCCGCAGGATATGACCATAAATATGTGTACAGCCATTTCGGCTATAATTTGAAGGTGACGGATATGCAAGCCGCCATCGGCTGCGAACAGCTGAAAAAATTCCCTTCCTTCATTGAGCGTCGCCGCCATAACTGGGCGAGACTTCGTGCGGCACTTGCCTCGGTGAAAGACAAGCTGATTTTGCCCGAACCTGCTGAAAACAGTGAGCCTTCGTGGTTCGGTTTTCTGATCTCTGTGAGACCGGAAAGCGGTCTTGACCGCAACGCCATGACGCGTTATATCGAGGAACACAACGTGCAAACCCGTCTTTTGTTCAGTGGCAATCTCATCAAGCATCCTTGCTTTGACGGTATTCGCGGTACGGATGCGTATCGCGTGGTGGGCGATCTTACCAATACCGATTTCGTCATGAACAACACCTTCTGGGTGGGTGTATATCCCGGTATGACGGATGAAATGATCGACTATATGGCAAAGGTAATCATTGAGGCAACAGAGGCATGAAATGGTTGATGAAAAAATTCGGCGTTGAAAATGCGGCGGATTTTTGGAAACTTTTTTGGCAGTTCTTTAAATTCGGACTGGTTGGCGTGAGCAATACCCTTGTCAGCATGGCTGTGTACTATCTCTTTTTATGGCTTGACGAGGACCTTTATATGGTGGGCAGTGTGCTTGGCACCGTGGTCAGTATTGCCAATGCCTTTGTTTGGAACGATTTGTTCGTTTTTACGGGGAATCCCAAGGATTTCAAGAGCGTGATGGTGCGCTTGGGGAAGACTTACGTGAGCTATGGCGGAACGTCTTTGCTCTCCAATGTGCTTTTGTGGGTGGAGGTAGCGTTCTTCCATGTCAGCAAGGTCTTAGCACCCGTGATCAATCTTCTTATCACCATTCCCCTCAATTTTGTGATCAATAAATTTTGGACTTTTCGGAAAAGCAAAAACGCTTCGACCGAAAATCGGCAGAACGAAGAGTCTTAAGGCTGAGACATGACTGCTCAAACGCAAAAGATACGGCATTTGGGCAGTTTTCTCATGATAAAAGGAAAACGCTACAAATTTCGCTTGAAAGGAAAAGATATATGAAAATTCGTCTTGCGGATTATGTTGCTGATTTTTTGGTTCAAAAAGGTGTCAGCGACGTTTTCTCCGTGGTGGGCGGCGGTGCTATGCACTTGAATGACGCGCTCGGTCATCATGAAGGACTTTGCGTGACCTATCACCACCATGAGCAGGCTTGCGCCATCGCGGCGGAGGCATATGCACGCATCGAAAATAAAATTGCGGCGGTTTGCGTTACCACGGGCCCCGGCGGCATCAACGCTTTGAATGGCGTGGCTTGCGGATGGCTCGACTCCATTCCTATGTTTGTAATCTCGGGGCAGGTGCGCTACGATACCACGGCGCGCTATGCCGAAAAGACCACGGGTGCCAAGCTGCGCGCGATGGGAGACCAGGAATACGATATTGTAAAATCGGTCGAATATATGACGAAATACGCCGTTATGGTGGAGGACCCGAAGAGCATCCGCTATGTGCTTGAAAAGGCATGGCATCTTGCTACGACCGGCCGCCCCGGTCCTGTTTGGGTGGATATCCCCGTGAATTTTCAAGGGATGTACATCGAGACCGAGGAGCTTTATGGCTATGAACCCGCCGAGGATGACGCAAAACTACCGCCGAGGGTGGCGGATGAGACCGTCAAGGCGGTTCTTCAAAAGCTTCAAAACGCCAAACGTCCCGTGCTTTATGCCGGTTACGGCATTCGCCTTTCGGGCGGATACGAAGCGTTTCGCGCCGTGCTTGAAAAACTAAACCTGCCTGTCGTCACTTATTGGAACGCCATTGATCTCATTGAGGACAGCCATCCTCTTTATTGCGGCAGAGCCGGTAATATGGGCGACCGTGCCGGAAATTTTGCCATACAGAATGCCGATGTGATTTTGGCAATCGGCACGCGTATCTCCATTCGCCAAGTCGGTTATAACTGGCAGACGTGGGCGCGCGAAGCAGAGGTCATTATGGTCGATGTGGATGAAAATGAGCTCAAAAAGCCCACACTCCACGTAGAGATGCCCATATGGGCGGATGCCAAAGATTTTCTCACTCGCTTAGACGCTCTTGCCAAAGCCCCCGTACATGCGGAAGGAATTTGGACAGAGACCTGCCGCCGCTGGAAAAAAGACTATCCCGCCGTTTTACCCCGCCATAAGGAAGAAAACGGAACGACGGCGAACGTATATGCTTTTATCCGTTATCTCAGCGAAAGTTTGCCCGACGGCAGTTTGACTGCTGTATCCAACGGCGCGTGCTGTGTGGTGGGCAGTCAGGCGTATGTAATCGGCAAAGGCAGCCGATTTGCCAACAACAGTGCCATAGCGAGCATGGGATACGGTTTGCCTGCCGCCATCGGTACTTGCATCGCGGGCGGCCGCCGCACGACGGTGTGCTTGGAGGGCGACGGCAGTATTATGATGAATTTGCAAGAATTGCAGACCATCTTAACCAACCGCCTTCCTATTAAGATCTTTTTGATCAATAATAACGGTTATCATTCCATTCGCTTAACCCAAAACAATCTTTTTGCGGCGCATAAGAAGGTAGGCATCGGCCCTGAAAGCGGCGATCTTTCTTTCCCGCGCTTTGAGCTTTTGGCAAAAGCGTTCGGATATCCCTATTTTGCGGCACATTCCAATGCCGAAATGCAAAAAGCCGTGGATGAGGCACTTGCCGCGGAAGGCCCTGTTTTCTGCGAAATCTTTACCGATACCGAGCAGGTATGGGAACCCAAGAGCAGTGTAAAGCGTTTGGCGGACGGCACGCTCGTTTCGCCGCCGCTGGAGGATTTGGCACCTTTCCTTTCGAGGGAAGAGCTAAAAGCACAGATGTTTATCCCCCTTATGCCCGAGGTGTAAGAAGAGAATCAATCGCCAAACGGAAAGGATGGCTGAAAGCATGTTGAACAGAAAAATAGAGCGAGCAGTCGTCACAGGTCCCACGGGTGCGATCGGAACGGCTTTGTGCAAAACGCTTGCCGAGCGCGGTGTTCGCGTGTATGCCGTTTGCCGACCTGCAACGGCGAGAGCAGACGCTTTGCCGAAGCATGAAAATGTGATACCGATCGCGTGCGATCTTTCACAGATGGACCGTTTGCCTTCCTTGATTGAGGGCGGCGCAGACGCTTTTTATCATTTTGCTTGGGCGCACACCATCGGTCCCGGCAGAAACGATATGAAGGCGCAACTCGATAATATCAAGTACACCTTGGATGCCGTTGGCGCGGCAAAGGCTCTTTGCTGCCGTGTTTTTATCGGCGCGGGCAGCCAAGCGGAGTACGGACGGGCGGAGGGCGCGCTTACACCCGAAACACCGACTTTCCCCGAAAACGGATACGGCATTGCCAAGCTTTGCGCGGGGCAGATGAGCCGTATTGAGGCCAAAAAGCTTGAGATGGATCATATTTGGGTGCGTATTCTCAGTGTATACGGCCCGGGCGACGGTCCGCTGACCATGATTTCTTCCGTGGCGCGTCAGCTTTTAAAAGGCGAGAAGCCTTCTTTGACCGAAGGTAGGCAGAAATGGGATTATCTTTATTCCTTTGATGCAGCGGATGCCTTTGCGCTTTTGGCGGAACACGGCGTGGACGGGAAGACCTATGTGCTCGGCGGTGGAGAGGCGAGAGCGTTAAAGGACTATGTTTCGATCTTGCGCGATGCCATAGATCCCGCTTTGCCCCTTGGATTTGGGGAGGTTCCGTACAGCCCTTTGCAGGTTATGCACTTGGAAGCGGATATCAAGGCTTTGCGTGAGGATGTCGGTTTTTCTCCCCGCACTTCTTTTGAAGACGGTATTCGCGCGACGCTGGCGTCAATCAAAAATGCTTAATTGCTCATAAAGAAAAGGATATCATACATCATGGAACAAAAAAAGACAATTTCGGTCATGATCCCTTGTTATAATGAGGAGGAAAATGCCCGCCCCATTTATGAAGCGGTTCGGGATGAACTGAAAAAGAGTTGTTCGAACTATAACTACGAGATTCTCTTTATCGACAACAAGTCCAAGGATAAAACAAGAGAGATCATCGAAGAGATCTGCCGTGAGGATCCTTGCGTTAAGGCGATCTTTAATTCCAAAAATTTTGGTCAGTTTAACAGCCCCTATTACGGCATTTTGAATACGTCCGGCGACTGCACCATTACCATTTGTGCCGATTTCCAAGATCCCGTGGAGATGATTCCTAAGTTTGTGGAAGCGTGGGAAGAGGGGTATAAGATTGTAATCGGCAAGAAAACACGCAGCAAGGAAAGCCGTATTATGTATTTCTTGCGTAGCTGCTATTATAAAATGATCCGCCGCATGAGCAGTGTGGAGATGATTGAGCAATTCACGGGCTTTGGTCTTTATGACAAGAGCTTTGTGGACACTTTGCGTGAATTGGATGATCCGACACCCTTTATTCGCGGTGTGGTTGCCGAGCTCGGCCCCGAGCGCAAGGAGATCGAGTACGAACAGCCCAAACGCCGTGCGGGCAAAACCCACAATAATTTTCACACGCTTTACGATGCCGCCATGCTCAGCTTTACCAGTTACACCAAAAGCGGCATGCGTTTTGCCACTCTTCTCGGCTTTTTGACCGCGGCTCTGAGCGTGCTTGCGGCACTCGGCTTCTTTATCGCCAAACTGATTGCTTGGGATAGCTTTTCAGCAGGATACGTGCCCATCATCATTGCAGTCTTTTTCATGGGCGGCGTGCAACTCGCTTTTATGGGCTTTATGAGTGAATACATTATGGCGATGAATACACGTATCATGAAACGCCCTTTGGTCGTCGAAGAAAAACGCATCAATTTTGACAAGAAAAACGATACGGAAAATAAATAAATTGCAAAGGAAACTTTGCAAAAAAAGATTTTAAAAAGAGCTGTTTGCAGATGCAAACAGCTCTTTTTTTCTTTAAAATGTAAATAAAAGTTTCTTTTTTTAATTTTTGAGAGAGTGAATCGGTGCGGGAATTCTGCCGCCGCGCGCGATAAATTCCGCAGGGGAATAGGGGCGAACGGGCATGATGGGCGCGTCGCCGAGCAAGCCGCCGAAGGAAACGCTGTCGCCAACCGTTTTGCCGATGGCGGGAATAATGCGAACGGCGGTGGTTTTGGTGTTGGCAACGCCGATGGAAAGCTCATCCGCGATGATGGCGGAAATGATATTGGCATCCGTGTCGCCGGGCACGGCGATCATATCAAGACCAACCGAGCAAACAGCTGTCATAGCCTCTAACTTCTCCAAGGTGAGCGCACCCATGGTTGCGGCTTCGATCATGCCCTCGTCCTCCGATACGGGAATGAAGGCACCCGAAAGACCGCCGACGTGGGAGGATGCCATAACGCCGCCTTTTTTGACAGCGTCGTTGAGAAGTGCAAGCGCCGCTGTTGTTCCGTGGCCGCCGCAACGTTCAAGCCCCATGTTTTCGAGAATGCGGGCAACCGAGTCTCCGACTGCGGGGGTGGGAGCCAAAGAGAGATCGACGATGCCGAAGGGAACGCCCAAGCGGCGGGATGCCTCGCTTGCGACCAGTTGGCCCATGCGGGTGATTTTGAACGCGGTTTTCTTGATGGTGTCGGCAAGCGTGGAAAAATCGCACGCGCCTGCTTCTTTGATGGCGGCGGCAACAACACCGGGACCGGAAACGCCGACGTTGATGACAGTCTCTCCCTCGCCTACGCCGTGAAAGGCACCTGCCATGAAGGGGTTGTCCTCGGGTACGTTAGCAAATACGACCAGCTTTGCGCAACCGATAGAGTTTCTGTCTGCCGTTTTTTCGGCGCAAAGGCGAATGATCTCACCCATGCGGCGCACCATATCCATATTGATGCCCGCTTTGGTGGAAGCGAGGTTGACCGAGGAACAGACTTTGCCCGTTTCGGCAAGGGCTTCGGGGATGGATTCGATGAGCGCACGGGCAACGCGCGGTGTGCCTTTTTGCACGAGCGCACTGTATCCGCCGATGAAGTTGATGCCAAGCGTATCCGCCGCACGGTCCATGGTTCGGGCGATGTCCACGATGCGATCTTCGGGAATGGCACCCGCCACGAGAGAAATCGGCGTCACAGAGACGCGTTTGTTGATGATCGGAATACCGTATTCCTTTTCGATGGTCTCGGCGGTAACGCAAAGATGCTCTGCACTCTTGGTGATTTTATCATAGATACGGCCCGACAGTCTATCCGCGTCCTCACTCACGCAGTCGTAAAGCGAAATGCCCATGGTGACGGTGCGGATATCCAAGTTTTGGTCGCGTATCATGCGTATGGTTTCGTGTATTTCTTGGGTGTTGTACATGATATTCTCCCTTTAAATTTTGTGCATGGCGTTGAAAATGTCCTCATGCATGGTGTGGATTTCCAAGTGATTCTCCTTGCCGAGGGCGGTGAGAATATCAACAAAATCACCGAAGGGAATGGTGAGCCCGTCGATGTCTACCAACATAATCATGGCAAAAAATTCTTGCAAAACGGATTGAGAGATCTCAGCGATGTTGGCACCCGCTTCGGCGCATTTTTCGCTGACCTTGTGAATGATGCCGATGGCATCTTTACCCGTAACACTGATAACGGCTTTCATAATATATCTCCTTTATGGTTTGATTCACCCTGTATTCTATCACAAAAAAGTGTTTTTGGCAAGAGGAAAGAGGGATTTTTTCCCTTTTTCGCATAAAGATGAAAAATAATTGCAAAAATGAAACAAAATATTAGCAAAAAGATTTGCTTTTTTCGATTTGATATGTTATAATATATAATATATAACTATATGCGCACGCGCTCGCGCGTGCGCGAGGAAGGAAAAAGCAGAGATGAAATGCCCGAGTTGCGGCAATGCCGACAGCCATGTATTGGACAGCCGCCATGTAGAGGAAGGCAACAGCATCCGCCGTCGCCGCGAGTGCGCGGGTTGCGGCCGCCGCTTTACGACCTATGAGGCGATTGAGACTGTGCCGCTTATGGTTATCAAAAAAGACGGAAGCCGTGAGTTCTTCGACAGGCACAAGCTGCAAACGGGAATTTTGCATGCATGCCAAAAGCGCCCCGTGGATGTGGAGGCCATCGTTTCTTCCATCGAGAGGGATTTGCAAAATTCTTTGGTCGCGGAGATTCCTGCCGTTGAGATCGGTGAGATGGTTATGGATCGTCTTAGAGATGTCGATGCGGTGTCTTACGTGCGCTTCGCTTCGGTTTACCGCGAGTTTAAGGATGTTGACACCTTCTTGTCCGAGATCAATAAGATGATCCGTTCCAGCACCTCTTTAGGAGGTTCCAAGGCGGGCGGACGTGCCAAAAAAGCAAAGGAAACACAAGATGATTAAAAGCATGACTGCGTTCGGCAGAGCAAAGAGCGAAAATGCCGACAGAGATTATACCGTCGAAATCAAGGCGGTCAACAGCCGCTATTTCGACTGCACGGTGAAAATGCCCCGTGCTTACGCTTTTCTCGAAGAGAAGATCAAAGCGTATATTCAAACCAAGGTTACCTCTCGCGGAAAGATCGAGGTTTTCTTCGGTGTCCGCAACCATACCGAGGGTGAGGCGGTCGTCACGGTGGATGACGGATATGTCAAAGGCTATCTTGCCGCGCTTCACCGCTTGCGCGATGAATACGGATTAAGAGACGATGTTTCTGTGATGCAGTTGGCGCGTACGGACGGAGTGCTCCTTATCGATCGCAAGGAGGAGGATCTTTCGGAGGAATGGACGCGTGTGGAGGCTGTGCTTGCCGAGGCGTCGGCAGGGTTTGACGGCATGCGCCGCGAGGAAGGTGCGAGAATCGAGAAAGATATTCGCGCTAAGGTGGATAAAATCCGTGAGACGGTTCGCGTGATCGCCGCCGAGTCCGAAAAGGATATCGCTTCCTACCGCGAAAAGTTGGAAACAAGGTTGCGCAAAGTATTAGAGGAAAACGCCGTTAAGGCGGATGAAAACCGCATTCTCACGGAATGTGCCATCATGGCGGACCGCTTGGCGGTGGACGAGGAGTTGGTCAGACTCGAAAGCCACTTTGTTGCCTTCGAGGAGATTCTTGCTTCGGGCGAGCCTGCGGGCAGAAAGCTGGATTTTCTCATGCAAGAGATGAACCGCGAGATCAATACCACAGGTTCCAAGTGCTCGAATGCCTCAATCGCCTCTATGGTGGTTTCGGTCAAGTGCGAGCTTGAAAAGATCCGTGAGCAGATTCAAAACATAGAGTAAAACGAAAAGAGATATTCGCTATGAAATTTATCAATATCGGATCGGGCAATATGGTCGCCGCCGCACGCGTTGTGGCGCTTGCGAGCCCCGATTCCGCGCCTATTAAGAGATTGGTTTCCGAAGCAAAGGAAGAGGGAAGAGTGATCGATGTTTCCTGCGGCAGGCGCACACGTACGGTGATCTTCACCGACAGCGATCATTTGATTCTTTCCGCGATTAAGGCGGAGACCATTTCCAACCGTATCTTCGACAGCGACACGACCGAGGATGAGGACGTGTCTGAGGATGACGGGGAATAATTCCGTTTATAAAAAATAAAACATATAAAAGTTCCGATAGGAGTAAAAAACATGATTAAGGACAATCGCATGATCTATCCCCCCATTGCCGAGCTGACCGACAATAACCGCCATAACCGCTATGAGCTTGTGATCGCCGTAGCCAAGGGCGCACGCCGTGTAACAGGAGAATATCTTGAGATGCGCGCACGCGCCGAAAAGATGATCGGTGACAAAGAAACCGATAAACCCCTTCTTTCTTTGATTGATGCCGAATACCGTGACCAAAAGGCGGTCCGTATTGCCATCAGCCGTTTGCATGAGGGTAAGTATCGCATGCTTTCTCCCGAAGAGGCAGCCGCACTTGCCGAAGAAGAAACGGTAGAGGAAGGCGCCGACGAGGAATGATCCCGCAAGGCGAAAGGAGAGACGTTATGCCGCGTATCGCAACGGTACGGTTACTCGACGCACCCTTCCGCGCGGATAGCGATTACGACTACCTTTTGCCGGACGGGGAATCGGAAGATCTTGTAGGACGCTTGTGTACCGTGCCTTTTGGCTTTGGAAATCGCGGCGCACATGCCGTGATTACGGCGGTGCGTACGGGTGAGAGTGAGCGAAAACTCAAAACCGTGGCAACGCTCTACGCCGAAGACCTTCGCGTTTTACCGGAAATATTAAAGCTCTGCTTCTTTTTGGCGGAGCATACCCTTTGCAGTGTGGGCGAAGCGGTCCGTGCCGCCGTGCCCGCCGCCGCGCTCGGGCTGCTTTATCACAGCTACCGTGCGGCGGAACCTGTCTTGACGGGCGAAAATGTAACGCCCGAACGCTTTTCTTCGGCAAAACCCAAGGAAAGAAAAGCCCTTTTGCTCGGCTATCTTTCGGATAAGGGTGAATGCACCGAGGAAAACCTAAAAATGATTTTTGGAAAAGCCGTTTCGCCTTCCCTTGCCGCTTTGGTGAAGGAAGGGCTTGCTGTAAAAAGCATTGTCAGGCGCGCCGAAGCCAAGAGCAAGACCGAACGTGTCTATGTCGTGGCGGCGGAAAGGGAAGAAGCGGAGCACAATCTTCGCTTTGGTACCTGCTTTAAAAATGATACGCAAGCCGCGATTTATCGCTTTTTGCTCGAAGAGGGCGAATGCCCCGAAGCGGAGATTGCCGAGCGTCTTAATATCACGCCTTCCCGCTTGCAAACCATGGTGAAAAACGGGCTTCTTTTGCGGAGCGAAAGAAGCGTGGAGCGAAATCCTTACGAGCGTCTTTCCAAAAAACGCGATACAGCTCCCGTAGCACTTTCCGCGGCACAGCAAGCGGCGTATGATAAGCTTGCCTTTTTGCTCGATGCGAAAAAAGCGGCTTGCGCCTTGCTTCACGGCGTTACGGGAAGCGGCAAAACCTGCGTGATGATGAAGTTGCTCGATAAAGTGCTCGGTGAGGGTGGGCAAGCCATTCTCATGGTGCCCGAAATCGCGCTCACCCCCCAAACCGTCGGCATTTTCTGCTCGCGTTACGGGGAGAGGGTTTCCGTTTTGCATTCCTCTCTCTCTTTGGGCGAAAGATACGACGCTTACCGCAAAATCTTGCGGGGGGAAGCAGACCTTGTCATCGGCACACGCAGTGCTGTGTTCGCGCCCTTGTCGCGGCTTTCTCTCATCATCATTGATGAGGAGCACGAGCATACCTACAAATCCGATGCATCCCCACGCTATCATACCAGGGATGTCGCGGCGTATCGCTGCGGTGTGCACGGTGCTTTGACGGTGCTTGCTTCCGCAACGCCTTCGCTGGAAAGCTATTATAAAGCCGAAACAGGCAAGTATACCTTGGTTCCCTTGACCGAAAGGTACGGCAACGCCAAGCTTCCCGAAACCGAGATTGTCGATATGCGGGAGGAGTTGCGCGCGGGCAACACCTCGCCGTTAAGCCGCCGCTTGGAGGAGGCACTTCTTGAAACCAAGGAGCAAGCGCGGCAATCCATTCTTTTTCTCAACCGCCGCGGGTATCACCACGCCATTTCCTGCAAAAATTGCGGTGAACCACTCGTTTGCGAGCATTGCTCGGTTTCTTTGACATATCATACCAATTACACGGGCGGTTATCTTTTGTGCCATGCCTGCGGCATGAAAAAAGCCATGCCGAAGGCTTGCCCTTCTTGCGCGTCGGAGCACCTTTCTTACGTCGGTGCGGGAACGCAAAAGGCGGAGGCGGAAATCAAAAGTTTGGCTCCCGATATGCACGTGTTGCGCATGGATGCCGATACCACCGGCACAAAAAGTGCTTATGAGCGCATTCTCGGCAGATTCCGCAAGGGAGACGCCGACGTGCTTCTCGGTACGCAAATGGTTACCAAGGGGCACGATTTCCCCGCGGTGACACTTTCGGGCGTATTGCTTGCCGACGCTTCTCTCTATATGCACGATTTCCGTGCTTCGGAGCGAACGTTCGCGCTTTTAACCCAAGTCATCGGCAGAGCCGGCAGAGCAGACATGCCCGGCAAAGCCATCATTCAAACCTATTCTCCCACCCATAAAACCATTCTGCTTGCCGCCGCGCAGGACTACCCCTCTTTCTATCAAGAAGAGATTGCTTTGCGCCGCGCCAGAAAATATCCGCCGTTCTGCGATATGGCGGAGGTGTTTTTGAGTTCGACCGATGAAACGGAGCTTTTGGAAAGCGCGAAGCAAGCGAGAGACAAACTGATAGAGCTCTTTCGTGCGCTCGGCGACAGCGTGCCTGTGGAGCTTTACGGACCGATCGAACCGCAAACCTATAAGATCGCTGAAAAATACCGCATGAAGCTTTTGCTGAAATGCCGATTGACGGCGGCATTGCGCCGCGCGTTCGCCGCTTTTTTGCGAGAATTTTTGGGAAGCCATCCCAAGATGACCGTGACCGTGGATTTCAACCCCACGGATACTTAAAACGAAAAGAGGACCGATATGGCACTTTTGAATATTTTAAAAGAAGGGGACGAGACCTTGCGCAAAACCTCTCGCCCCGTCGGTGAGATCACCCCCCGCATTCTCACACTGCTCGACGACATGAAAGAAACCATGCACAAAGCCGACGGTTGCGGCCTTGCCGCCGTGCAGGTGGGCGTGCTTCGCCGCGTGGTTGTCATTGAGGTGGAGGAAGGGGTAACATACGAAATGATCAACCCCGAAATCATCGCCCGCAAAGGAAAGCAAGAGGAGAGCGAGGGCTGTCTTTCCGTGCCCGGCAGATGGGGCATCACCCGCCGCCCTGCCAAGGTAACGGTGCGCTATACCGACCGTAACGGCAAAACCTGCGAATTGACGGGAGAGGGACTTTTGGCACGCGCCATTTGCCACGAAACCGATCACTTGGACGGTAAGCTGTTTATTGATGAAATGATAGAGGAAATCAAACCCGATGGAGAATAAAGAGATTCGCGTGCTCTTCATGGGCACACCGGACATTGCCGCTACCTGCCTTCAAAAGCTCATCGCGGAAAAATTTACCGTGGTTGGTGCGGTGACGGGTCCCGATCGCCCCGTGGGCAGAGGAATGGTGATGACACCCCCTGCCGTCAAGCGTGCGGCACTTGAGGCGAATATCCCCGTTTATCAGCCCGAAACGCTAAAAGACGGCGCATTTTTGCACGAGCTTGAAGAAACAGCCCCCGATGTGATCGCTGTTGTAGCGTATGGAAAAATTCTTCCTTCGTATGTGCTCCGCTTCCCGAAATACGGCTGTGTCAACGTTCACGTTTCGCTTTTACCGCGCCACAGAGGTGCCGCACCCATGCAACGAGCCATCATGATGGGTGACCGCGAAACGGGGGTTACCGTGATGAAGATGGACGAGGGGCTTGATACGGGAGATATCCTTTTGACCGAACGCTTCCCGATCGGGGAAGAGGATAATTTCGAAACGGTGCACGACACCTCCGCCGCCCTTGGCGCGGACATGCTTTGCCGTGCGCTCCGCGGGCTTGCCGAGGGAACCGTTATCCCCGTCAAACAACCCGAAGAGGGTGTCACTTATGCCGAAAAGATCACCAAAGAAGATCAAAAAATAGATTTTACCAAGAGTGCCGAACAGCTTCACGCTGAGATTCGCGGTCTTTCTCCCATCCCGCTTGCCTTTACCAAAACGCCTGACGGCAAGCTCTTGAAGATCGTTTCGGCGAAACGAGCCGAGGGGAAAGGCGAGCCCGGTACCGTTTTGAGCCTTTGCGATAAAGGCACGGGCGGTATTTTGGTTGCTTGCGGCAAGGATGCTTTGCTTCTCACTTGCGTTGTTCCCGAGGGGAAAGGCAAAATGTCCGCCGCCGATATGATCCGCGGCAGAAAGATCCACGTGGGAGATAAGCTTTCGTTATGAACGTGCGCCAAACAGCCTTAAAGCTTCTGCTTGAGATGGAGGAAAGAGACGGCTTTGCCAATCTTCTTCTTTCCGACAGAGTGCTTGCCGATGCGGGTGAAAACAGCGGTTTTCTTACCGCCCTGTTTTATGGCACCGTGGAACGGAAGATCACCCTCGACTATCTCATCGGCGCACTTTCGGGACGTTCGCCCGAAGCGGTGTCGCTCCGTGCGCGCTGTATTCTGCGCCTTGGGCTTTATCAGCTTTTATATATGAAGGTCGCCCCTCACGCGGCGGTTTCCGAAACGGTGTCTTTGGGAAAAGACAAGGGTGAAAAAGGCTTTATCAACGCCGTGTTGCGAGAAGCGGAGCGCAAAAAAGACGCGCTTCCCATGCCGCCGCCCGATAAAAAAGCACGGTTTCTTTCGGTTAAGCATTCTTTTCCGCTGTCTACCGTTCGACGTTTTTTGACACTTTTCGGAGAGGACACCGAAAAAATACTCGCCGCATACAATGAATGCGCTCCTTTATCCCTGACCGCCCGTTCCAAGGAAGTCAGAGACACCCTTCTTTCGCGCTTTGCCGAGGACGGTATCCGCGCGGAAAAAACACCTTTTGCGCCTTTTGGCATCCGCGTGCATACTCCGATCTCTCCCACGTCGCTTTACGGCTTTGAAGAAGGTCTCTTCTTTGTGCAGGACGAGGCGTCGGGCATTGCCATGGCGGCACTCGCGCCTGAAAAAGGCGATACCGTGATCGACGTTTGCGCCGCCCCCGGCGGCAAGATTTTCGGTGCGGCATTCTTGGCGGAGAGGGAAGGGAAATTTTACGCCTTCGACCTTTATGAAAGCAAGCTTTCTTTGATCGAAAGCGGAGCAAAACGCCTCGGTATTCCGCTGACGGTTTCTGCCAAAGATGCCACGAAAAGCGAAAGCGCGCTTTTCGGCAAGGCGGACCGTGTTATCTGCGACGTGCCCTGCTCGGGGCTCGGCGTGCTCGGTAAAAAGGCGGATTTAAGATACCGTGAGGTCAATGAAAACCTCGCTCCGCTTCAGTATGAGATTCTTTGCGCCTCCGCGCGGTATCTCTCGGCGGGCGGAACACTGCTTTATTCCACTTGCACGCTCACCAAAGAAGAGAATGAGGACAACGTTCTCCGCTTTTTGAAAGAGCATCCGAACTTTTCCGCCGTTGATTTTTCGGTCGGGGAAGAGAAAACGCTCCAAAGCCGCGGCGGCATGCTGACGCTTTTGCCGCATCAACACGGTACCGACGGCTTTTTTATGGCAAAACTCGTTAAACAAGCATAAAAGCATAAACTTTTGATAAAAAAGAAAGAATAAATACATGACAAACGGGCAAAAACTGGACTTGCTTGGTGCTTTCCCCGAAGAGATCGAGGCGTTGTGCGTCTCCCTCGGCGAACCGAAATACCGAGCCAAACAGATCTTTAGCTTTCTCTCACGCGGAAAGACGGTGGAGGAAATGTCTTCCTTGCCCAAAAGCTTTCGCGAGAAGCTTTCGGAGCACACCGAATGGCGGTTGCCGACGGTGGAGAAAAAGCTCGTTTCCGCCATCGACGGAACGGTAAAATATCTCTTTCGCCTTTTTGACGGAGAGTGTATCGAAAGCGTGCTTATGCATTATGAGCACGGGCATTCGCTTTGTATCTCCAGCCAAGTCGGCTGTCGCATGGGATGCGCCTTTTGCGCCTCCACCATCGGCGGTAAGGTGCGCGATTTGTACGCTTCCGAAATCTTAGGGCAGGTCATAGCCGCCGAAAAGGATTCGGGAGAGCGCGTTTCGAACATCGTGATGATGGGCATCGGCGAGCCGCTTGATAATTATGATAACGTCATCCGCTTTTTAAAGCTGGTCAACCATAAGGATGGGCTTTCCATCGGCTATCGCCATATCTCTCTCTCCACTTGCGGTGTGGTGTCGGGGATCAAAAAGCTTGCCGAAGAAGCCTTTCCGATCACGCTTTCCATTTCTTTGCACGCCGTGACCGATGAAAAACGCAGTGCCATCATGCCCATCAATCGCAAATGGAACATCCGAGAGCTTATGGATGCTTGCGTTGCTTATTTCGGCAAAACCGGCCGCCGTATTTCCTTTGAGTATACGCTCATCGGCGGCAAAAATGACAGCGATGCCGATGCCGACGCTTTGGCGGCATTGCTCAAAAACGCGTTTCGCCGTGTTTCGGCACCTATACACGTCAATCTTATTCGCGTCAATGAAGTCAGCGAAACGGGCTTTATCCGTACAAGTACGGAAACCGCCAAACGCTTTTGCGAAAGGCTATGCGCCCAAGGCATCAACGCGACCGTTCGCCGCCGCCTCGGCGCGGACGTCAACGCCGCTTGCGGACAGCTGCGCAAAAGCAGTCGGAAAGATGCATAACTCTTTGAAAGGAATCCATACAAGTGAATATATACGGTATGACAGATATCGGAACCTGCCGCATGCGCAATGAGGACAGCTTCGGATACTGTTCTTTAACACCGCCGCCCGTCATCAAAGGGCGGAAGGAAAAACCCGTCTTCGGTGTGTGTGCCGTCGTATGCGACGGCATGGGAGGTGCAAGGGGCGGCGAGGTTGCCTCACGCACGGCAACCGAAACCTTTATGCAAGCCATGCAAGAAGCCGAAAAAAAGGACGTGGAGAGCTGTATGCAAGCCGCACTTGCCAAAGCAAACCGCGCCGTTTACGAAAAGGCAAAAGAGGATGATTCTCTTTCGGGCATGGGCTGTACCGCCGCCGCCGCCGTAGCGTATGACGATACGCTCGCGCTTTTGCATGTCGGTGACAGCCGCATTTATCTGTGCCACGAGGGGAGACTTCTCCTTTTGACGCATGACCATTCTTACGTGCAACAGCTGGTGGACGCAGGCAGAATATCCGCCGAGGAAGCCAGACATAGCAGATATAAAAACATCATAACCCGTGCCGTCGGCACAGCTCCCAAGGTGGAAGCGGATTTCGCTCTTTGCCGCTGGGAAGAGGGGGATAAGATCCTTCTTTGCACTGATGGGTTGACGGGGTTTGTCGAGGAAAGCGAGATCTGCGCGGTGCTTTCCGAGAATATCACGGTCGAGGATGCTTCCAGAGAGCTCATCGCCGCCGCAAACGCACGTGGATGCGACGACAATTTGACCGCGCTTATTTTAGAGAATCAAAAGGAGAATGAACATGATTGATGCCGCACAGTACGTTGGAAGGGTGCTTGATGAGCAATATCGAATCAAAAAGGTCATCGGAAGCGGAGCTTCCTCCGTCGTTTTTTACGCAGAGGATCTTTTGATGAAACTGGATGACGGCTCTCCCATGCCCGTCGCACTTAAAATACTGGATAAGGACTCGGGAGAATACAAGCTCAATTCCAAGAGCTTTGAAACCGAAACGCGTGCCGTGGTCGGGATTCCCGTCAATTCTCACACCGTTGCGGTGCAAGACGTGCGCCATGACCGTGCGATGGACATCCATTTCATTGTAATGGAGTATGTCAAGGGTAAAACCTTGCGTCATTTTATGAATGAGCACGGGGCATTCAATGCCCGTGAGATCGTTTCGCTTGCGCTTCAAGTGCTTTCCGCCTTGCGCAATGCGCACAACGCGGGGGTGGTACACCGTGATGTCAAGCCGCAGAATATTTTGGTGCAAGACAGCGTCACGCCCGAGGAGGCGGCAGAGCTCCCCGGCGGTAACAAAATGCCGTATATCAAGCTTGCCGATTTCGGCATCGCCCTTTTGCCGGACGAGGACCTTTTTGCCATGACCAACCGCGGGGTTGGCACGGTGCATTATATCAGCCCCGAGCAGGCGGGCGGCTATGAAGTGGATGCCAGAAGCGATTTGTATTCGCTCGGTGTTGTTATGTACGAGCTTGCCACGGGCAGAGTGCCCTTTGATGCCGAAAGTGCTACCGCTGTAATCACCCAGCATCAAACCGCCGCGCCGACGCATGTGCGCAACTTCAATCCCAACATTCCTCTTTCGTTGGATCAGATCATTTTCACCGCCATGCAAAAGGATCCCCGCCGCCGCTATAAGGATGCCGCCTCCATGGAAAAGAAGCTCATGGGCGTGCTCCGCGAGTTGGACGGTGAGGCACCTATCGAAGAGCCTGTCAGCGTGAAAATGCCCATTCCCACCCCGAAACCTTATACTCCCAAAACGCCTAAGGCTCCCAAAGCTCCCAAAGCACCTAAAGAGAAGAAATCCTTCCATATTCCGAAAGGCGCGTGGATTTCGGGTATCGTGGTAGCCGTGCTTGCGGTTTTGACGGTGCTCGGTGTGCTTTTGTTCCCCACCATCAAGAGCGCGTTCGGCGGAAGCACCACCGTTACCGTGCCGAAGCTTGTCGGCACGCTGTATGATGAAAACGCCACCTATGCCGACGGTATTACCGTCAAGGTTTTGGGATATGAAAGCAGTTACGACGTCAAAGAAGGCTATATCATCAGCCAAGACAGAGGTGTCGGTTTGACCGTCAAGGGAGAAGTTACCATCGGTATCGTTGTCAGCACCGGTGTTCCCAAGATTGATTTTTCGATCCCCGCGCAATATAGAACGGATTATATGACCGCCAAGGAATATTTGGCGGAGACTTACGGAGATAAGTTAAAGGTTCTCTATGCCGACGCGGTAGCGTACGATGCCGCTAAAGGACTTAAGGGCTCGGTTATTGCCGCCCGTTATGCCGACGGAAGCGGTGTTGAAATCCCCGTGGAAGAAGGAAAAGGCGGTAAAATTCCCGATACCACGACCTCGGTGATCTTGGTTTTGAACGGTCAAAGAGAAATCTCCTTGGATTTGCCCGCAGAGTACCGCACTTCTTATGAGATTGCCAAGACTTATTTGGAGACAACCTACGGCAATGCCGTTGAAATTTCCGCATTCGGTCTCGGTGTTACCAAAAACATCGTCGGTCTGCTTGTAGATGGTGTGAATTGCCCCCTCGGACAAGCGAACACCTTCCCCGTCAACGAAAAGCCCTTGGAAATTACCTTTGTGTTTGAATTGAGCTTTACGCTTCCCGTCGATAAGCGCATGAGCTTTGACGATGCCAAAGAGTATGTCGAGAGTAACTATTACGGACTTTTAACCGTTGCGGGCGAAAAAGGTATCGGCGCTGCCAATATGGATACGAGCGCGCCCGTGAATTCCGTCATTTCGGTTCTCATAGGCGGTCAAGAGGTATCGCTTGACGGTACCGTCCTTTCCGTCTCCGAAAAAACAGAGGTTACCTTCCTCTTGAATAAGCCGTAAGATGAAACAGCAAGGAACCGTGATCAAAGGGCTCGGAGGGCTTTACGATGTTCGCCTTGTCGATGGCAGTGTCGCTACGGCGCGCGGAAAGGGCATTCTCAAACGCGACGACGGAAAGCTTTTGGTTGGCGACCGCGTGGAAATTGCCGTGGACGAAAGCGGCAGGGGCGAGACGGTTATCGAAAGCATCCTTCCGCGCCAAAACGCTCTGATTCGTCCTCCGCTTGCCAATGTCACCGTGATGGTGCTCACCGCTTCGGCGGTGAGCCCTCTGCCCTCGCTTGAGAATTTGGACAGAATGCTTGCCGTTTGCGAGTATCTTTCCATCACCCCCATCTTTGCCGTTACCAAAAACGACCTCGATGAGACTGCCGCATACGAGCTTGCGCAGACCTATGAAAGAGCAGGGTATGATGTGCTCCGCCTCGCTTCCCTCACGGGAGACGGCGTTGGCGCGCTCCGCGCACGGTTGGAAAAGGAAATGAAAAACGGCGGCATAGCCGCCTTTGCGGGAGCGTCGGGTGTCGGTAAATCCACACTGCTCACCGCACTTTTTCCGCACCTTGCGCTTGAAACGGGCTCCGTCAGCGAGAAAACCCTGCGCGGTAAGCATACCACGCGCTCGGTAGAGCTCTTTCCTTTTTCCGGGGGGTATGTCGCAGATACGCCGGGCTTCAGCCTTTTGGATTTTGAACGCTTTGATTTTCTCCCCTTTGATGCGCTCGCGTCCTCTTTTCGCGATTTTGTGCCCTACATAGGCGAGTGTCGGTACGATGACTGCACGCACTTGAAGGAGGAGGGGTGCGCCATTCTTGCCGCCGTGCAAGAGGGAAGGGTGGCTTCTTCGAGGCATGAGAGCTATAAAACCCTTTATCCCATCCTCAAAGCGAAAAAAGCGTATGAAGCGCGCAAAAACGTGCGCGAGAAATAAATCTTTTTGAAAACATTGTTTTGCGCCGATGGCGCAACCTGCCGCGGGGCTGAGTCAATGACTCAGCCCCGTAACATTTTTTGTCACAGTGGTACATCTGTCAAAAGCATCGATCTGTTGAAAAAAAACAGGGTTTACGATATATTTTTTCTCCATTAACCTTGACATACTTGCCATGGTTGGGTATAATAAGAATGAATTCGTATGAATATCATTGAAAAATGGAAAGGCGGGTGCAGGATGGAAGTGGTTATCAAGCGCGATTTATACTTGGATAAATTGATACGGCACAAGCACAACGGAATGATCAAGGTTATAACGGGTATTCGCAGATGCGGAAAATCTTATCTGCTGTTTGAGCTTTTTTATAAACACCTTTTGGACGTCGGTGTAAAGGAAGATCATATCATAAAAATTGCATTGGATGACAGAAGAAACAAGAAATACCGAGATCCGGACGTCTTGTGTGACTATGTTCACGACTGTATCAAAGATGAGGATATGTACTATATACTCTTGGATGAGGTTCAGCTGGTGTCCGAGTTTGAGGATGTTTTGAACAGTTTTTTGCATGTTAAAAATGCCGATACCTTTGTCACGGGGAGCAACGCAAAATTCTTGTCGAAGGATATTATCACCGAATTTCGCGGACGCGGTGATCAAATTCATGTTTTTCCCTTATCTTTTCGTGAATATATGTCGGCGTTTGAAGGCAGTGCGGAGGAAGGATGGAATCGGTATATTAATTTTGGCGGATTGCCAAAACTTTTTCAGTTTCCGAACGAGGAAGATAAATTTAATTATTTGAAAAACATTTTTTCGGAAACATATATGAAGGATATCAAAGAACGAAATCGTATTCGAAATGATTATGATCTTGAAGAGTTGCTTGATATTCTTTCATCATCGATAGGCTCGCTGACCAATCCAAAAAAAATATCCGACACCTTTAAAAGCGTCAAACAGACTTCTCTGCATCCCGATACGATAAAAAATTATATTGACTATTTTGCGGATTCTTTCTTGATTGAGCAAGCTAAGCGATATGATATCAAGGGAAGAAGGTATATCAATACTCCTTCCAAATACTATTTTGTCGATATCGGGCTCAGGAATGCACGGTTGAATTTTCGTCAATCCGAAGAAACGCATGCAATGGAGAATATCGTTTATAACGAGCTTCGCATGCGCGGGTTTAATGTTGATGTCGGAATTGTGGAATACTACTCATCTGAGAACGGCAAAAAGAGTGTGATCAAGCAAGCCGAGGTGGATTTTGTATGCAATCAATCCGATAAACGGTATTATATTCAAGTAGCACTGTCTATCCCAAACGAGGAAAAATGGGAGCAAGAACAAAAGTCGCTGTTGAGGATATCGGATTCTTTCAAGAAAATCATTGTTGTAAAGGATATATCCCGTTCGCATTACAATGAAAACGGAATATATTTGTTGCGCCTTTTTGATTTTCTTTTGGATCCCGACTGCTTGAATTTTTGAGACGGTATTTTGCGCCCATGGCGCAAATTGCTGGGGCTAGCTCATTAAGAGCTAGCCCCGGTTTTCATATGGTGAATTATACTATTAAGTGCAACACTTTTAAAAATAAAAACACTCATATTGAATCCTGTGTTATAATGAAGTTACCACACAAACATTAAACAGAAGGAGAATTCAATATGAGCTACCATCATTATACCATAGAAGAAC
>JAZNND010000028.1:0-85559 GCA_045580085.1 Eubacteriales bacterium | reverse complement strand
AAATTGATTATAACAATACAATAATAATAGGGAAAACCATTCCGTGTTTTTGCTTTCTTGGGCTTAATGTCGGTTATTCCGTAGGGTTCTAACGCGCGTATATGACAGTGTAGGTTGCCGTCTCCATCACGCTCCCATCGTTTATCTTCTCTCCCGATTAGCGCGCGGTGTTCTTCGGGTGTGATTGCTATGTGTAACTCGGCGGTGTGTGTCATTTTTGCGCTCTCCTTTCTGTTGTGTTTTTCTCGGGAAAATCCCTTTTTTCGCATCACCGCCAACCCGTGTTTTGCTTATAGTTTCCTTGTAGTGGTGTGTATGTTGGTACGGGTAGCGGTGTCTATATACGCCTATTTTACCAAACGGTTTTATTTGCCCCTTGCAAAGTTCCCTTATAGACGAGGGCTTTGAATTGGCACGTTTTGGCGTTCTTTCGGGAAAGTCATTTGAACTGTGGTCAGCGATTACCGTATCACTTACCCAAAAATCTCCCTCAAACCGTTGTTTACTTCTTTTGAACCGTCAAGTGCTTTTGAGTGAACATAGATATTTAACGTAGTCGATAAGTTAGAGTGTCCCATTGCACCCGACACAGCCAAAGGATTAACCCCTGCGCCGATTGCCCGTGTGCCGAATGTGTGCCGTAGGTCGTGAAAACGTATCTCGCGCAAACCGTTTTCAATAATAAATTCCTTAAATTTTTTGCTTAAAAATGTTGGGTTGAGATGTGTTCCGTTTTGATTAACAACAACATACTCATTATATAGATTATTCTCTATTTGATAATCCCTATAACGCAATAGCATATCTCTAACGCTCGGGTATATCTCTAAATCTCTGTTGCTTTCCTCTGTTTTAGGTGGCTTTTCAATGATTTCACCGCCCATTTGCGTTATCGTTTCCCTTATTCGTATAATGTTATCCTCGAACGATACCATTTCCCATTTGAGACCGACAATTTCCCCTCGCCGTAAACCTTGATATGCTCCCAAATAAACGGGAACGATTAACCGCCAATCCTCGCTTTGCTCCACCGCTTGTCGTAAAAGGTTCATTTCCTCTACGGTCAATGGTTGCGGTTCAAATCTTTCCTCTTTCAACTTTTCTACGGAGTCGGCAGGATTGCTTGTAATATACTCACGGTAGACCGCATATCTTAACGCCCTATGTATCAAATCCAAATCTTTATTTATGGTACAGTTTTTCAAATCCGTATGAATTTGAACAAAGGATATATAATCGTCAATGTCGCTTTTCCTTATAGTAGATATTCGTTTTTTATAAAGCGGTGTCGTTTTTATGCGGTTTTCAACAACCCTATATCCTCGCGCGGTCGTGCGCTCTATTCGCGCATTACCGATAAACTCATCGATACATTCACCCATTGTCATTTTGGGGTTTGCGCTTGGTCGTTTGCCTTTCCTTATGCTTTCTTTATGCGCTATTAGTCTGTCCTTTGCTTCTTGAAATGTCTTGTAAGTTTCGTGTTCTCTAACCGCTTTCCCGTCTCTCATACCCGAATAAAGTTCAACAATATATTTTTGTGTTACTCGGTCGTACTGAATGTTAGGAGCAACGGTTGAACGCTTTTTCTCGCTTCTCTTTGCTTCTGCTACGGTTACGATTTCTCTTTTTCTTGTTTTTGTGTCTTTCTTGCTTGTCATTTTTTCCTTTCCGTGTTCTCAAAGTGTTCTGTTTACAACTTTTTTTACAACTTTTTACCGAGAGCAGAGAAAAAAGAAAATAAAAAAAGAGTTATACCACATCAAAAACACATTGTAAATACAGTGTTTTCAATGGGTATAACCCATTTTTGAGCCGTGATATAATCACGGATAGTTTGGTGCGGAAGACGGGACTTGAACCCGTATGGATGAACCACACGCCCCTCAAACGTGCGCGTCTACCAGTTCCGCCACTTCCGCGTCAACGGTATATATTATACTCGGGAAATACCGTTTTGTCAAGGGGTTTTTGAAAAAAAGTTTTATTTTTTTATTTTTTATTTTTGCTCCGTTTTTTGGCGGTAGCAATCGCGAAAAATACGGTGAAGCGAAAGGGAAAAACGGTCTTGGCGAAGATGAAAAAGAGACAGAAAAGCTCCGCGCGCGCCGAGGCGGGCACATTCTTTTTTCACGGTGCTTTTCATATATTTCTTCACTTTTCGGTAAGGAAAAAGAGAAAATGCGCCCAAAAGAGTTTCGTCAAGCGCGGGAAGAGGTTCACAAAACACCGTTTCACGCAAAAAGAGCTCGGGGATGCTGACATCTGCCGCCATGGTAAGGGAGGCGAAAGGTGAAAAATCGGCGGAAAACGGAGAAAAAACAGTTTTTTCATTTTGCTCCGAGAGCGCAAAAAGGTAGCATCCGCGCGAAAGATTGGAAGAAAGAGCGAAAAGCGCCTCTTGTATCCCATTCGGGATCGGGCGCGCAATAAACGCAAGCGGCGCGCCGCATTTGGTTTGCGCGGCAAGCTCGCCGTATACGGTACAGCATGCTCCGCTTAAGGCACGATAAAGAAAAACAAGTGCCTTGGCGGCGCCAATATCCTTCGTTTCCAAAGGGCTCGGCAAATGAGGAAGCAAAAACATACGCACCAAGTGCTCTTCCCTCTCACGAACCTCATCCGCATATGCGGCAGTCATGGGAATGAGCAAAAGATTCTTTCCTCTTTTGTCTTCGTAAATATCCTCTAACACACGGCAAAAGAGGGACGCATGCGAAAAATTCTTAACACGTTTCGGCTGTGCGCATGCCGTATGATAAAAAAGATCGGGAAGGGTTTCATCCAGCACCAGAGGGCGGATGCCGTAGTCATGATAAAAAGCGCGGCAGAGCGCGTATGCACCATCGGTCGCACCGAGCAAGATAGGAAAAATATCGTTTTGCATGACACGCTCCTTTTAATTTATTTTTCCCAGGTGAAAGTGGTGGGAGTTCCCTCGCCCAAAAGCCCCTCAAAGTTTCGCTGGCGAAGCACTTCATATACCGCGACCGCGGCGGAATTGGAAAGATTCAAACTGCGCAAATTGGGAAGCATGGGGATGCGGACGGTTGTGTTCGGATTTTTTTGCAAAAGCTCCTCGGGAAGCCCTCGCGTTTCTCTGCCAAACATCAAAAAGACGCGTTCGGGGTATTTCGCTTCGGTAAAAGTACGAGGGGCTTTGGTGCTGAAATAATAAATGCTTTCCCCTTTGTTCTTCTCGAAAAACTCATCTTCATTTTCGTAATAGGTAATATCGAGCAAATGCCAATAGTCAAGCCCTGCTCTTTTGAGTTTACGGTCATCGATCTCAAAGCCCAAGGGTTTGATCAGATGGAGTGCTGCGCCCACAGCGGCACAAGTGCGTGCAATGTTGCCCGTGTTTTGCGGAATTTCGGGGCAATGGAGTACAATATTGATATTTTTCATCATTTAACACCATGTCTTTCTCACATTTCCCTTCTATTGTATCGAAAAAACAGCCAAAGTCAAGAGAAAATTTACACTTTTTATATAAAATAAGGTTTTTTTTACAAATATCTATGGCATTTATGAAAAAAGTGTGCTATACTGTTTATATTATAATGTGATAGTATTGCCTTTGGCAAATTCATGATACGGGAGATCATATTCATGGGACTTATAACCAAACTGTTCGGCACATACAGCGAACGTCAGATCAAGCGTTTGCGTCCTTGGGCAGATGAAATCGTTTCATTGGAAGAAAAATATGCCGCAATGTCGGACGACGAATTGCGCGGAGAAACCGCGCGTTTGCGCGAACGTCTCGCAAACGGCGAAAGCGAGGACGACATCCTTGCCGAAGCTTTTGCCACCGTCAGAGAGGCAGACTGGCGTGTACTCGGCAAACGCCCCTTCTATGTGCAATTGCTTGGCGGCATTCTTTTGCACCAAGGACGTATTGCAGAGATGAAAACGGGTGAAGGTAAAACGCTTGTCGCTACTCTTCCCGCCTACCTAAACGCGCTTTCCGGCAAGGGGGTACACATTGTTACCGTCAACGACTACTTGGCACACCGCGACAGCGAAGAAATGGGCAAGGTTTACGGATTTTTGGGACTTTCCACCGGTCTTGTGGTGCACGGTCAGACACGTGACGAAAAGAAAATCGCGTACGCCGCCGACATCACCTACGGCACAAACAACGAGTTCGGTTTCGATTATCTGCGCGACAACATGGTCATTTACAGTGACCGCATGGTCCAACGCGGTCATAACTTCGCTATTGTGGACGAGGTGGACTCCATTCTCATCGATGAAGCGAGAACCCCTCTCATCATTTCGGGTACGGGAAGCGCATCGTCCGAGCTTTACGGACTTGCCGACCGTTTTGTCCGCCCGCTGAAAAAGCTTGTGATCCGCGAAACGGACTCCAAGGTAGATATGGATGACGTGGATGCCGATTACATCGTGGATGAAAAGGCAAACACCGCCGTGATCACCCAAAAAGGCATTGCCAGAGCAGAGGCGTTCTTCCATATTGAAAACCTCTCTGCTCCCGAAAACAACACCCTTTATCATCATATCAACCAAGCCATTCGCGCACACGGTATCATGAAGCGCGATGTCGACTATGTGGTGAAGGATGGCAAAGCGATCATTGTTGACGCCTTTACCGGTCGCTTGATGCCCGGGCGCCGTTTCAACAACGGTCTTCACCAGGCAATCGAAGCCAAAGAGAAGGTCAACGTACAAAAAGAGAGCAAGACACTGGCGACCATCACCTTCCAGAATTATTTCCGCATGTATCACAAGCTTTCCGGTATGACGGGTACGGCACTCACGGAGGACGAAGAATTCCGTCAGATCTATAAGCTTGACGTGGTTGAAGTTCCCACCAACCGTCCGATGATCCGCAAGGACGGAAACGACCGTGTTTACTGCACCATGAACGGAAAATTCAAAGCCATCATCGCACAAATTGAAGAGTGCCACAAAAAGGGACAGCCCGTGCTCGTGGGCACGGTATCGATCGATAAATCCGAAGCCCTTTCTCAAATGTTAAAGGCAAAGGGAATTCCCCACACAGTGCTCAACGCCAAATATCACGAGCGCGAAGCAGAGATTGTCGCACAAGCGGGCAAAGAGGGTGCCGTCACCATTTCGACCAACATGGCAGGACGCGGTACCGATATTATGCTCGGCGGCAATGCAGAATACATGGCAAAGAACGAAATGCGCCGTCAAGGCTTCGAAGAAGGCTTGATCGCCACCGCAACGGGAAGCGCGGATACCGAGGACGAAGAAGTTCTTGCCGCGCGTGAGACATTCCAAGCTCTTTATGAAAAATTCAAGCAAGAAATCGCACCCGAAGCCGAACGTGTCAGAATGGCGGGCGGTCTCTATATTCTCGGCACGGAGCGTCACGAATCCCGCCGTATTGACAACCAGCTTCGCGGCCGTTCGGGACGTCAAGGCGATCCCGGCGAATCCTGCTTTTTCCTTTCACTGCAAGACGATCTGATGCGTCTTTTCGGCGGTGAAGGCAAGATGGCGGCATTGGCCCGTTTGGGACTGGACGAAGACACACCCATCAGCGCCGGCATTTTATCGGGCGCAATTGAACGCGCACAGAAGAGCATCGAGAGCATGAACTTCGCAAGAAGAAAAAATGTGCTTGATTACGACGACGTTATGAATCAGCAAAGAACACTGATCTATAACCAACGTGCCGAGGTTCTCGCCGGAACGGATATGCACGAAAAGATCAAAAAGATGATTGCGGATTCGGTTTCTTCGACTGTAGCGTCCTTCCTTTCCGCAGAGGGCGAGATTACGCCCGAGCAGCTGGATGCTTTGCGCGATCATTACGTCGGCTGGCTCTTTGCGCCCGACAACGAGGCGTTCTCCTACGCCGCATTCGAAGGCAAGAGTGCGGAAGAGATCGAAGAAATGCTTTATGAAGAAAGCATGCGTATTTTTGCACAGAAGGAAGAGCTCTTCGGTGCGGAACCCTTCCGCGAAGTGGAACGCGTTATTCTTTTGCGCAACGTAGATTCCCGTTGGATGGATCATTTGGATGCCATGGACGATTTGAAAGAATCCATCGGACTTAGCGGATACGCGCAAAGAAATCCCGTTGTGGAATATCGCATTCAAAGCGCACAGATCTTTGAAGAGATGGTAGACGGCATCCGCGAGGCAACCGTCCGCGCTCTTATGACGGTCCTGCCCAAGGAAAAGGCGATGGAACGTGTAGAAGTTGCCAAAGCAACGGGCACCAGCGGCGGCAGTGCAACGCCGATCAAGAAAAAGCCTGTCAAATCCGACAAAACGCCCGGCAGAAACGATCCTTGCCCCTGTGGCAGCGGCAAAAAATACAAGAACTGTTGCGGTGCAAACCCCAACATTGTCAAAAAATAAGTCTTCGGAAGCTTGAAAGCTTCTATTTGAAAGGTTTATATCATGGGATTCGGTTATTTATTCGCCGGTTATCTGTTTTTCTTCAATTTTCTACCCTTTTACCATATCTACACCGATGTGTTCGGGGCTTTGGTGGTTATGCTCGGACTTTCGACGCTGAAGCAATATGCCAAAGGGTTCGAAAGTGCGTTTTACGCTTCTTTTCCGCTTGCGCTTGTCGGCTTGATCTCCTTCGTGGGAAGGCTTGGCGGACTGTTTTCACTCTTCACCTTTCCGAACGAGCTCACGGTTGTTTTGGCAACCGCAACCCACATCACCAAAGGCGTATTCCTTTGGTTTGCGCTCAGCGGCGTTGCTCAGATCAGCACCCAAACGGACATTCCCGTTTTAAGGCTTAAGGCACTGAGAAACCGTATTTTCACGCTGGCATTTTATGTCTGCGGGGTTTTACTGGAAACCAATCTTTTCACACACGTATCGGCGTTTTTGCAATACTTTACACTTTTCTACATGCTTTTCGGCTTGGTTTATACCTTCCTCAACGCAAAAATCTTTTTCGAAAGCTACATTTGGATCTGCTTAGAGGGGGATGAGGGCATGGAACGAAAGGAATCCCGTTTCGGCTTTATCAACAAACTCAATGCTTTCTCCGACCGCTTAGACCAAAAAACGATGGAACGCAAAGAAAAGGAACGGCAAGCGAAGGCTGATGCGCTCAAGCAAAAACAAGGAAGGAAGAAAAAGAAAAAATGACCAAAAAGAAACTCTTTTTTTGGGGAAAACTAATCATCGCCTTTGTTTTTCTTTTTAACCCCAACGCCAATTTGATTGATATTTTACCCGATGCGGTTGGCTACTTGTTTTTGATGCTTGCCATTCGGAATGCAACAGACATTTTCCCGCATTTTGACGAGGCATACCGCGGTTTTTCCAAAATGTTTTGGATCTCGCTTGCCAAACTGCCCGCGCTATACATTATGCTTCGCGTGGTGGGCATCAACAATTACGAACGCTCCATCATCACGGTATTCGCACTTTCCTTTGCCGTGATTGAGTTCTTATTTGCCATCCCCGCTTTCCGTGAGTTTTTTGCGGCTTTCTCGCATTTGGGAGAAAAAAACGGGCTGATGCCTTTTTTGGCGACAGGAAAAAACAAAAACGGTATTTCAGGGCTCACCTTCGTAACTTACATATTTTTAGCCGCAA
Organism: Eubacteriales bacterium; assembly: GCA_045580085.1. GTDB lineage: Bacteria > Bacillota > Clostridia > Oscillospirales > CAG-272 > UBA1740. The sequence continues at coordinate 77,990 of JAZNND010000028.1, read as the reverse complement.
AGGCATCCCTTTCCTTTCTGCCCGAACTCTCCTTGCTTTCGGTATTTGAAACGCTCGGAACGGTGGAGATCGGCGCAGTCAATCCTGCAAGGTACTATCTCTTCTATCTCGCGGCGGCTTTACTTGTCGGAACGGTTGTGGGTGCCATCTGGCTCTATTACATCATTTCTTATTTTAACGGTGTAAGAAAAAGTGCCGTCGTGAAAGAATTTCTCGATGAACATGCCGAAAAGGTATCGCTTTCGGTCAATATCGCTTCAGAAAAACGCGTCAGAAAATGCGCTCTTTATCTCATTGCGGCGGCTTTGATTTGCGCTTTCGATGTCATTCTCGATGACAAAAATTATCTGCCAGACGTTTTGAGCGCGCTCTTCTTCTTACTTTCTTTTCTCTTGCTGTATAAGGAAAGCTTCTACGCGCGTTTTGGTCTTCTTTCCTCTGCGGTTTATTCCGTTTTTACACTTTTATTACAAAACGCGGAGCGAAGCTTCTTTTGGGAGTTTTCCTACACGGACGTGGTACATAAGAGCGAAGCGGCGGCAAGCTATGCATGGGTGGAAATTTGGGCGGTTTTGGAAATGCTCTCACTCATCGCCGTGACATCTTTCCTTTATCTTGTATTGAAGGATTTTACGGCAACGCTTCTTGGCGGAGCAATCCGGGAGAAAAATGCGGTTTTGGAGGACAAACTTCACAAAGAACTGATCACCAAGCTTAAAGCTTTTTCCCTCTTCGGCATCATCGGTGCTGTGTGGCCTGCCATCGAAACCTTCCTTTTGACCTTGACAGAACGCCATGTGGTTACGGCGGAAGAAGCAAACGAATATTTTGCCGAAGGACATGTGCTTTATTATCCTGTATTCGGCGGCAGCTGGTTCCTCGGCTTTATACTCACCTTAATATGGGCTGTGCTCGGTATATATTTCATCTATTCGCTGACGGAAGAAACCCGCAGTTTCGAAGATGACAGAATAGAGTGACGCAAAACGCCCGATTTTAAAAAAACAAAAATACCGAATTTACCGTTTTCGCCTTAAATTCGGTATTTTTTCTTGACAATCTCTGTTTTTTGATGTACAATATTAAAGTAAGAAGTTTTACGGCTTCGGCGCTGTAAAGGAATAAAATAAGAAAGGCAAAAGAACATGGATAACGCAAAACGTGTTTCCCTCATGAATGCAGCAAAAAGCATTCGAATCGGTGCTGTAGAGGCAGTACACGCGGCAGGCTCCGGGCATCCCGGCGGTTCGCTTTCGATTGCCGATATTCTGGCATATCTCTACACCGAAGAAATGAACATTGATCCTCAAAATCCGAAATGGGAGGACAGAGACCGTTTTGTTCTTTCCAAAGGTCATACTGCCCCCGCTTATTACGCGACACTCGCAGAATGCGGTTACTTCCCCAAGGAAGAGCTTAAGACTCTGCGCAAGATAGACGCCCGTTTGCAAGGCCACCCCGATATGAAGCATATCCCCGGTGTTGACATGACGACCGGTTCTTTGGGCCTTGGTATTTCTGCCGCCTGCGGTATGGCACTTGCCGGGAAAATTGCGGGTAAGGACTATCGCGTATACACTATCGTCGGAGACGGTGAAAGTGAGGAGGGCCAGGTTTGGGAGGCGGCTATGTTCGCATCGCACTACAAGCTTTCCAACCTTTGCGTCATCCTCGACTGGAACGGACTGCAGATCGACGGTCCCGTTGAGACGGTCATGAATCCTACCCCTCACGACAAAAAGTTTGAGGCTTTTGGCTTCAATGTTATTTCCATTGACGGTCACAATTTTGACGAGATTGAAGCTGCATTCAAAGCGGCACGCGCTTGCACCGACCGCCCCACCGCCATTATCGCCAAAACGGTCAAGGGCAAGGGTGTTTCCTTCATGGAAAACCAGGTTGGTTGGCACGGCAAGGCACCGAATGCCGATGAGTACGGCATCGCCATGGAAGATTTGAAGTAAGGAGAGCCGAAATGGAAAAGAAAGCAACACGTGAAAGCTACGGTGCGGCACTTGCCGAGCTGGGCGAAAAATATGATTTTGTTGTTTTGGATGCCGACCTTGCGGAAGCAACCAAAACTTGTGTATTCAAGAAAAAGTTTCCCGAGCGCTTTTTCGATTGCGGCATTGCCGAGGGCAATATGATGAGTGTTGCCGCCGGTATCGCGGCAACCGGAAAAACCGTTTTTGCCAGCACTTTCGCCATGTTTGCGGCAGGAAGAGCTTTTGAGCAGATCAGAAACTCCATCGGTTATCCTCATTTAGGAGTTAAGATCGGTGCTACACACGCCGGTATCACGGTAGGCGAAGACGGCGCAACCCACCAATGCAATGAGGATATCGCGCTCATGCGCACCATCCCCGGTATGACCATCATCAATCCCGCTGATGCCGTTGAGGCGCGCGCGGCAGTAGAAGCCGCCATTGCCATTGACGGTCCCGTGTATATGCGTTTCGGCAGATTTGCTTGCCCCATTCTCAACAAAGAGGACTACAGATTTGAGCTTGGCAAAGGCGTCGTTTTGGCTGACGGCACGGACATCACGCTCATCGCGACGGGCTACATGGTGCATTTGGCACTTGAGGCAAGAGACATGCTTGCCGCAGAAGGCATTTCGGCACGCGTGATCAACATTCACACCGTAAAGCCCATCGACACGAATTTGATCATCCAAGCGGCGAAAGAGACCGGTGCTGTTGTTACCGCGGAGGAACACAGCATCATCGGCGGTCTTGGATCCGCTGTTGCTGAGGTGCTTTGCGAGAACGCCCCCGTTCCCATGAAGCGCGTTGGTGTTATGGATACCTACGGCCGTTCGGGCAATGTTCCCGCGCTTTTGGAAGCGTACGGCTTGACCTCAAAGCACATTTACGAGGAAGCCAAAAATGCGATTGCTATGAAAAAATAAAACCAAAGGGCTGTCTTCATCAGGCAGCCCATTTCCAAGCTATTTCGAGATATTTATACAGAAAGGCACGGTTAGAACCATGCGAAAATATCTTTTCCCGGAACACGCGAAATTTTACAAAGCCAATTTGCATTCGCACACCTCTCTTTCGGACGGTGAACTTTCTCCCGAAGAGCTCAAAGAGGCGTATAAAGCAAAGGGGTATTCCGTTGTCGCCTATACCGACCACGAAGCACTGATCGATCACTCGGATCTTTGTGATGAGAGTTTTATCGCGCTCAACGGATATGAAACTGCTGTAAAGTCCCAAAACGGCGTGTCTACGACACCCCTTCTTGCCGTTCACCACATCAATTTCATCAAGAAAAAACCGCATGACACGGTGCAGTTTTGCTTTTTCCCCGCAAACTTTACCCCCGGGCATTGCAAGGATCACATTCCCTTTTTGACCTATGCGGGTGATCTTTGCGAATACGAATATACGCCCAAGTTTATCCGCCACTTGACCGATGAGGCACACAAACACGGTTGCCTTGTGCATTACAATCATCCGAACTGGTCATTGCAAACCGCCGCCTCCCTCGCGGCACTCGACGGTTTCGACGGGCTTGAAATCTTCAACACGGGATGCAAGGCGCACGGAGATTTTGACGACCGTATATACAACGAGCTTTTGCGCATGGGCAAAAGAATGTATGTTGTGGCAGGGGATGACAACCACAATCGCAAAAAGAGCCTTGCGGACTCCTTTGGTGCATGGACTGTGATCGCATCGGAAAACTTCAGCTATGAAGGCATGACGGATGCGCTCGAAAAAGGAAACAGTTATGTTACTTCCGGACCTGAGATCACGGCACTTTACGTAGATGAGGGCAAGCTTATTGTGCGCACCTCGCCTGCGGTCGAGATCATGCTTTGCTCGGAAGGCAGAGAGATCATCCGTGTGAAAAGCAATGACGGCTATGTGGACGCCGCCGCCTTCACACTCGAACCCAACCGCATGGGCTCTTATTTTCGCCTTGCCGTTGCGGACAAAAACGGTCATCACGCCTATACACGTGCGTATGACATGAAGGATTATGTATAAAGAAAAAACGCGGAGCCAGTCCGCGTTTTTTTATATGCGTGCGACACCCGTTTCACGGGCGGCTTTTTTGACCGCCTCTGCAACGGCGGAAGCCACACGGGGATCAAGTGCCGAGGGGATGATATATTCCTCCGAAAGCTCCTCGGGAGTGATCAGGGAGGCGATGGCATAAGAGGTTGCGATCTTCATCTCTTCATTGATATCCGAAGCGCGACAGTCAAGCGCCCCGCGGAAAATGCCCGGGAAGGCAAGGACATTGTTGATCTGGTTGGGGAAATCGCTTCTCCCCGTACCCACAATGTGTGCGCCGGCGGCAAGTGCCTCGTCGGGCATGATTTCGGGCGTGGGATTTGCCATGGGAAATACGATAGCATCCTTTGCCATGGAAGCCACCATCTCGCAGCTGACAACGCCGGGCGCTGAGACACCGATAAAGACATCCGCCCCCTTCATAGCATCGGCAAGCGTTCCTTCTAAAGCCTCACGATTGGTATACTCAGCCATTTCCGCCTGCGCCGCATTCATGCCGCTGTTTCCTTTGCAAAGAATACCGCAACGGTCAACCATGATCAAGTGCTTAACACCGACATGGAGCAAATGCTTGCCAATGGCGATTCCCGCACTTCCCGCACCGTTGATGACACAGCGCACATCGGCAATATCTTTGCCGACAACACGAAGTGCATTTAAAAGTGCCGCGGCAACGACAATGGCAGTGCCGTGCTGATCGTCGTGAAAAACAGGGATATCACAAACTTCTTTGAGTTTGCGTTCAATCTCAAAGCAACGAGGTGCGGCAATATCTTCTAAGTTGATGCCGCCGAAAGAGCCCGCAAGGAGCGAAACGGTGCGCACGATCTCATCCACATCCTTGGAACGGATGCAAAGCGGAAAGGCATCAACATCGGCAAACGCCTTAAACAAGGCACATTTGCCTTCCATCACGGGCATGCCTGCCTCAGGGCCGATATCGCCGAGCCCGAGCACCGCCGTTCCGTCGGTGACGACAGCGACAAGATTGGAACGGCGTGTCAGTTCATAAGAAAGAGAGGGCTCTTTTTGAATTTCAAGGCAAGCAGATGCCACTCCCGGCGTATATGCCAAAGAGAGGTCCTCACGCGTTTGAATGGGTGCACGGGAAATGACCTCGATCTTCCCTTTCCATTCATAATGCTTTTTTAAAGATGCTTCGCGAATATCCATTTTTAAGCATTCCTTTACTTCGTTTTTATAATACGGTAGTTCCCGCTTACTGCGCGGTAAGCGTTTTGCCCATCCGCCAATGCGTAACCGGCGGGCAAAAGAATGGCTCCGTGCATCGATGCGGGAAGGGTGATCGAAAGGGTAATACTTCCATCGCCGTTTTTCTCCCAACGGCTTCTGATCTCACCCATCGGAGCGATATGAAAGCCTTCGGCAAAAGAAAGAGACTCCGGGAATAAGGGCGCGATAAAGACCTCGGAAAGATCGCCGAGCGTAGGATTTAAACGAATACCTGCCAAATACTCCATGAAAAATGCCGAGATATCTCCCCAAAAATGATGGTTGAGAGAGGCACCCATTTGATGATCGATTAAGGCTTCGCCAAGGGCTGTCATTCCCTCATCGATCATATAACCGTAGGAAGGGGCATCCTTGCGCGTAATCATACGGAGCGCAAGATCCACTTCACCGTGATCGGCAAGCACACGGAAAATTACTCTGCCGCCAAGCACGCCGCCCGTCATATGACCGTCGGCTTTTTCGATTGCCTCTAACAGTCGGGCAAACGCCAGTTTTTCTTCCTCTTCGGTATCGCAAATGCCGTAAAAGAGTGCCATCGCTTGCGCCGACATAAAACCGCCCGAGAAGGTCATGGATTCTTTCTCGCAAAGGTGCTCACGGATGGCACTGCGCATAGCGCGCGAAAATGCTTTTGCGTAATCCGCTTCAAGCTCCATTCCCATGGCATGAAAGAGAATCGCCATTTTATCCGCGATGTCCTTTGCTATAACGCTGTCTGTAAAGACCAAAGGCGCCGTTTCGGCGGCGGGGAGCCAGTCTCCCAAACCGATCTGCAAAAGTCCGTTCGGGCTCTTACGTGTATTGAGGTACGCAAGATAGCGCATAAAAGCGTTGGCACCGACGCGAGATGCGCGCAGATCGCCGCGCAAAATATAGTTGAAGTAGGGCAAATAGACAAGCACGCAATCCCATGCAGGACCGTTGCCCCACTCGAATCCCCAACCTCCCGTCGGAACGATGCCGGGAAGCGCGCCGCGGATATCCATGGCACGGATGATGGAACGCATCCATTCGGTATAGTTATCTTCGGGATCGAAATTCAAAAGAAGCTGTTCTGCCGAGAGGGCGGCATCCGCCGTCCATCCGTTTTTCTCACGCTGAGGGCAATCGGTGGGAAAATGCCAGAAATTCGCCACGTCGGCACGGCGTGTCATCTCTTGAAGCTTATTGACCGTCTCATCCGAGCAAACGAATCCGCCACGCGTTTTTAAATCGGTGTACATGACAACATAGGTCAGAAGCTCCTCCGTTGCCTCTTCTTTTGAGACTCCCGTTACTTTAGCATAACGGAATCCGTAATAGGTAAAGTGCGGCAGATACTCTTCTCTCCCCTCACCCTTTGCAATATAGGTGGTGCGTTGAAGAAACTCCGGCTCACGCCCTTCATGGAAGGTAATATTATACTGGGTAAAAAGACCGTTTTCGTCCAATTTTTCACCGTGATCAACAGTAATGGTTCTGCCTGCCTCTGCCTTCACGGAAAGACGTGTCAAGCCCGATATGTTTTCGCCGAAGTCATAGATAAAGCTTTCACCCTCTTGCCAAATGTTCACAGCCTTGATCTCACGCTGTTCTTTGATGGGATGCACATCGATCAAAAGAGGCTCACCCGCCGGAAGTGCCGCGGGAATGGCAGATTGCCATGCGCTATCATCGAAAGACGGCGAATTCCATCCGTCGATGGCGAGACGTGCGTCGTAAATTTCACCCATGCGCAGATCGTCAAAGAGGATGGGAGACGGGTGGACTTTTACCTCTTCGTCGGCTTCGATGAGGACAGCATCTTCTCCTTCGCCGAGTTCCAAAGCAAAGGCAAGCTTTGGTGCGGAGGTAAAGGGGGCGGTATCAAACTTCCAAACATAGCCGCCTATGGCATTTTGCATGCCGTTTCCCAAAAGAAAGGCAATCGTATTCTTTCCTTTGGTAAGATACGGCAGAATATCATATGCATCATAGGGGAGAATTTGATTGGAGTTGGCGATATAAGGGCAGAGTTTGCCGTGAGTGATGTGCGTGCCGTTGACATAGAGCTCATAAAAGCCAAGCCCCGACACCGAAAGCGCGGCGCGAACAGGGAGCGCATCCAAGACGAAAGAACGGCGCATATAGGGTGCCGGCACATGGTGGGTGCGTGTGCATCTTTGCACAGTGGCGGAAACAAAACGATCGGAAAGTTTCATAACTATAACCATACCTTTCGGGATAAAAGGCAAGTCTGTATTTCAGACTTTTTTCCTTTCAACGAAATGATAAAACTACCATTATTATAAAGTAAAAACCGCCGATAATCAAGTGTTTTCCACAAAAAGATCGGCGGTTTTTTATTTTTATTATAAATCAGTCTTGTTTTTCAACAGTGACCATCTCATCCTCATAATTGACGGTGACGACACTGCCGTCGGAATAGGTGACGCGTCTGACAGAATCCGAAACGCGCTCATATCGATCCATGAAATGATCTTGCAAATATTTAAGCTCACCGTATTCATGGTAAAGGGCGGCGGCACGGTCAGCAGAAAGAGCAAGGTCCTCATCGGTATCCATGATAAAATCTTGATTGCCCATCCAGTTGGGAAGCCCTTCGTCATTCTGTTCTGTGACAAATTTCGAATAATAGTAAAGCGTAGGTCTGCCGCCTCGCTCATAGAGTTTCAAAACATGCCGACGGCTCTTGACGGGGGCATTGACGGTATCGGTATAGGGATTGGAAAGAACGATACCGTGGAAAACGAGCTGCCAAAGCGGCACATATTCGTCACCGATGGGGTTTGCCACCGTATCTTCCAAGCAAGGCACATAGCTGATATAAAGACCGAAATCGATATTCTTCGCCAAATGCGCACGGGCACCTTCGGTGGAAAAACCTCCGAAATGCTCACGCGAGAGCGCGGCGATCTTTTCATAATAACTCTTACATTCCGTATATGTCACGGGATGCAAGGGGTGATGACAATCCTTCAAAGGCAAAAGCCCAATGACATCGACATAGTGAAGCCCTTCAAAGCCAAGCTCGGCAACACGGGGGAGGGTTTTGGCGGCAAATTCATATGCAACTTTGGGGCAAAGCTCGTACTCAAGCCCGCCACTCCAAAGGAAATTCGAATTCAGTGTTTTGCCGTCTTTATCCTCTCTGAGCCAATCCTCGCTGAAGTTTTCCGCGATATGGAAAGCAGAATTGGAGTTGGTGTGACAGGTCACTTGATAACCGAGACTTTTTCCCTTCTCGATTAGTTCCTTTAATTTCTCTTCCCCGCCAAGTTTCTCCTCCACGGGAAAAGTTTGCGGCCATCTGCCGTCGTGCCCGCTGACATTCCAACCGACAAGGCAAAACTCCGCTTTATCGATACCGCGCTCGTGATACGCCTCCATCAGCTTGCCGACGCGTTCAAAATCGCATGCCACGTGAAGGGGCGGTTCGGTTTCGAGCGTTTGATCGGCAACGGGCGAGGGGGCAGGCTTCCAAGCCATACGAATACGGACGTATAGCGATTCCTTTGCATAAGCAAGAGTGGCATTTTCACGCGCGGGAATGGAAGAAAATTCACCGCTGTCCAACAAAATCCGGCGGTAAAGACGAGCCATGGCATTGTAATCTGCGTTTTCATACTGCAAGGTATAATAAGTAACCGAAAGTGCCTCATAAGGTGCGTGTCCGTCTAACAAGAAGCGCGGATAAAGATAATAAATGCCGCCCATCACACCGGCTACCATGTGATAGCTGTAGGGCATACCGGTGACAACGGCAAGAAAGCTTCTGCCACTATGCTTGACACCGAAGATGGGGAGAGTGGGATTTTGGCTCTCGTAAACGGTGCCTTCCGCGTGACCGACAAAACGGCAAAGCATATGATCCTCATCATTGCGGCTCTGCGGAAGCAGGAAATAACCGTCATCCCCTTCCATCGCCACAACAAGTTCCGGCGCGAAATCAACAGAAACGACGCCGTCCCCGAGGCTCTCCGCACTTACGGAAAGCGTAAAGCAACCGTCACCGAGCACAGGTTGCATTTTAATATCGCGAATACTACCGTCGGTATATTTAGCTTTTGCAGTGTACATAACAAACTCCGTTTTTAAATGATCATGCCAAAAGTTTTTCAAGTGCCGCCATGCGAACGGCGAGCGTGAGAATGCTCATGGCAAGAGAAAGGTCTTCACAAGTGGGGAAAGAGGGTGCAAGACGCAGATTGCTGTCCAAAGGATCCTTACCATAGGGGAAGGTTGCGCCGACATTCGTCAAGGTGACACCCGCTTCTTTGCAGAGAGTGAACACTCTTTTTGCTGTTTGGGGCAGGACATTCAGAGATACAAAATAGCCTCCGTTCGGACGCGTCCAAGAAGCGATACCGAGATCGCCAAGATCGCGTTCAAGGGCGGAAAGAACAATGTCAAAGCGGCGGCGCAGAATATCTGCATGGCGCGCCATGAGTGCCTTGACGGCAGCTTTGTTCGGAAGGAATTCCAAATGGCGCAGCTGATTAAGCTTATCGTGACCGATGGTTTGGGTATTCCAAATGGGAGTCACCCACGCGATATTGCGATCACTCATCGCCATGATGGCAACACCCGCACCGGGGAAGGTGATTTTAGAAGAAGATGTAAAGTAGAAAATGCGATCTTCCGTGCCGCATTTCTTCGCCTCATCGAAGATATTCAAAAGAGCATCTTCGCCATACACATCGTGCACAAGATAAGCATTATCCCAGAAAATGCGAAAATCGGGAGCCGCGGTTTTCATGGACGCGAAGCGTTTCACTACCTCATCCGAATAGGTGATACCGGTGGGGTTGGCATATTTTGGTACACACCATATACCCTTCACGGAAGCATCGGATGCGGCTATACGTTCCACCTCGTCCATGTCGGGACCGTCTTCGCGCATAGAGATCGTGATCATTTCGATACCGAGCGATTCGCAGATGGCAAAATGTCTATCATACCCGGGAGAAGGGCAAAGGAACTTGATTTTTTCCTCACGGCACCAAGGGCGTTCTCCGCCGGGCACGCCGTACAGCATGGCACGGGCAACGGTATCATACATCAAATTCAAGCTGGAGTTACCTCCAACAACAATATTATTGGCGGGAATTCCCGTCAACTCCGACCAAAATGCGCGCATTTCGGGCACACCGAGAGGAACGCCGTAATTGCGGCAATCAAATCCGCTTTGGCTTTTACAATCAGCCACCGTGCGCGATTTCCCGAGCATGGGCATGGAAAGGTCCAATTGCTCTGCGGTGGGTTTTCCGCGCGAAAGATCGAGAGAAAGATTTTTTGCAAGGATCTCCTTATATTGAGCTTCAAGATCCTTCAAAAGAGAGGAAAGTTCCTCTTTGCTTGCCTGTTTGTAATTCATGGCACTACCGCCTTTTGCAATTTAAAGTGGGCGCAAATTCATAATACGCCATTATATCAAACCATATTATAATATATTCCGTCGAAAAATACAAGTCTTTTTTTGTGTTTTTTCATTTTTGCCGTTTTGCTACAAAAAACGCGGCGTGTCGAAGCTCTCTTTATCGTAGTTGACAAAACCGCAGCGCTCTCATTTTCATGTAATGCTTCGCTCTCGGATTTCTCTCCTTTTTACAGCTCTTTTTCGCTTCGCAAAAAACATTGACATTTTTCTCAAATATGATACAGTTATACTATAGATGAATCGTTATCTTTCGAGCATTGCTGAGAGGATAATTTCGGCATTTTATATCCGAGGAGGTTTGTATGAATATCATTTTTTCAAAGCGATGGGGAAGGTGCCTTGTCTCCTTTCTTTTGTGCTTTGCCTTCGTTTTGTCCGCGGTCGCGTGCGATACGGCTGATAAGGCACCCGATGGCAACAGCGAAAACGAACAAGAAACGGTAGCATGTTTCTCTTGCGGTGCGATGTGTGACGTCAGCAAACGAAAATTCACAGCCTGATCCTGAGCCCGATCCTGAGCCTGATCCTGAGCCCAAGCCCGATCCGGAAGATGTACATCCTTTGTGGGGAAGTCCGACTACCTACTTAAGTGTCGCAAGTTTTTATGGCACACGTAGTCCACGTACATTTTTAAAAGTGAAAATTTCAAAAATATACGATGCAGTGTATACAGATGATTATTATTACGGTCTTTATCAATATTTGATGCTTGAATGCATCGTAACGGGTGTTTTCCGAGAAGAGGACAACGTGGAGCTTGGCGAAAAAATCATTGTTCCCATTACAGTCGAAAAGTCTTTCGGCTTTGAAGCACTTAAAAATTGGTTTTCCTCAATGGAGGACTTATATCTACGTGCCTCTGTAACTTCATTTACCTACGACTACTTCGTGAAGGATAATCCTTCCACAGTGCTTGAAACAAAAATGGGCAATATATGGCTGGAAATCCATTATATTTTGCCTGTTGTCAATGATAAAGTTTATCCCAAACTGGTGACTGAATTTCACGAGGAAAACCAAACACTTGTTTATCTGCGCTACGAAATGATAGTCAACATCCGCCTCTTATTCCCCTTTTTTCTCTTGACAAAACGGAAAAATCGGTATATAATATGTAAGATATAAAAATAATACATGGCTCATGGAGGAAATATCATGGCAAATGAGAAAAAAGCCGTTGAGCAAATCACTTCGATGGAAGAAGATTTTGCGAAATGGTATACCGACATTGTAAAAAAAGCGGACTTGATCGATTATTCGAGCGTTAAAGGATGCATGATCATTCGCCCTTACGGATATGCGATTTGGGAAAACATTCAGAAAATTCTTGATACTCGTTTTAAAGAGACGGGGCATGAAAATGTTTACATGCCTATGTTTATTCCCGAAACGCTTTTAAACAAAGAAAAAGATCACGTGGAAGGCTTTGCCCCCGAGGTTGCCTGGGTTACCATGGGCGGCAGCGAGAGACTCACCGAGCGTCTTTGCGTTCGCCCGACCTCCGAAACGCTTTTCTGTGAGCATTACGCCAACATCATTCGCTCGTACAGAGATCTTCCGAAGCTTTACAACCAGTGGTGCTCGGTTGTTCGCTGGGAAAAAACCACGCGTCCCTTCCTTCGCAGCCGTGAATTCCTTTGGCAAGAAGGTCATACCATGCACGCAACCGCGGAAGAGGCAGAAAAAGAAACCTTGCAAATGCTCGGCATTTACGCCGATTTCTTTGAAAAAGATCTCGGCATGCCCGTTGTTCGCGGTCAGAAAACCGAAAAAGAAAAGTTTGCGGGTGCCAAGGCAACTTACACCGTAGAAGCGTTGATGCACGACGGTAAAGCATTGCAAGGCGGTACCTCGCACAACTTTGGCGACGGTTTTGCCAAAGCATTTGACATTCAGTATTTGGACAAAGACAACACGCTGAAATACTGCCATCAAACCTCTTGGGGCGTTTCTACCCGTATCATTGGCGGTATCATCATGACACACGGCGATGACAGAGGTTTGGTTCTTCCCTCCGCGGTCGCGCCCGTTCAGGTTATTATCGTTCCCGTTCAACAGCATAAAGAAGGGGTTTTGGAAGCCGCAAACGCGCTCAAAGAACGCCTTTCCAAGGTCTGCCGCGTGAAGCTGGACGACAGTGACAATTCTCCCGGATGGAAATTCGCCGAGCACGAGATGCGCGGTGTTCCCGTTCGTATCGAAATCGGTCCCCGCGATTTGGCAAGCGGTCAGTGTGTTCTGGTTCGCCGCGACAACCTCGAAAAACAGTTTGTTTCGTTGGACGAGCTCGAAACCCGCGTACCTGAGGAACTTGAAGCACTCACCCGTGCGCTTTACGAAAAAGCGTACGCCAACCGTGCATCCCGCACCTATACGGCAACCGACCTTGAAGAGCTCAAGAAGATCGCTTCCGAGAAAAGCGGTTACATCCGCGCTATGTGGTGCGGTGAGCTTGATTGCGAGCTGAAGCTCAAAGAAGAAGCTGATGTTTCTTCCCGTTGCATGCCTTTTGGCGACAACGAGCGTGTCAGCGAAACTTGTGTTTGCTGCGGCAAGCCCGCCAAGACACTTGTTTATTGGGGCAAGGCATATTGATCTTTTCTTAAGAAAGGAGGCTTTCGATGAAGCTGGTGAAAGAACATACGGGCGGCGGTTTAACGTCCTTTCAGATTCCCGGCGGCAGAACCGTGCTCATCGATAACCGCATTGGCATGGAGCCTGCGGATGCCACCATTCTGACTCTTGCCCGCCGCGGTACGGAAGAGGGATACACCGTTTTGTCGGACTTTCTTTCTTCGGATGTGGAAACGGGCGAGGAAAAGCTTCACATTTGCATTCTGCTTCGCCCCGGAAAGCATGCCGATCACGCAGGTATCATCGGCGCGATGGGCGCACTTGCCGCCGTGCACGCCATTGAGCGAAACTCGGACTATAAACCGCAGATTCGTTGGCTCGGCGGCATCTATGCCGACAAAAAGTACATTGCCGAGGTTTCCTCGGAATGTATGCTTCTGCCAAGCGGCTATCTTGATTATTTAATCTTGCATGCCGCCATTGAGCTTTCGCCCATGCACTTCCCCACTCGCATGACCGATGTGGTGACACGTGTCTTTACCGCCCGTCAGATCGGTGTTGCCGATCATGTTGCGCAAACCATGCTGCACGAGTTTTTCTCCATGTATGACAGCATGAAGAAGGACGACAAGAGCTCTCTTCCTTTTTGGAAGGATTATCGCGCACATTCTCTTTTGTTGGGTAAAAAGGTGCGAATCCGCTATAACGGCAAAAAGCGAACGGGCATTGCCAAGACCGTTGCCGAGGACGGCAGATTAATCGTTGCTCTCTCCGACGGAACGGAAGCCAAACTTTCCTCTCAATCCGATTTACTTTCTCCGAAATAAATCAACATGGGGCTGTTGCACAAGCGACAGTCCCATCTTTTTATTCTCTTTTTAAAAAGAGACGCATAGAATATAACACAAAGCCATCACGAAAGGAGCCTTCCGTCTCGGAAGGCGCAACACTCCCTATGCAAAAGAACCAAGACGATCTTTTTCAAGAAACACTTCTTCTATGGGAAAAAGAAAACAAAAAGAAGAAAAAGCACTCCGTTTTCCCTCTCATCTGTCTCGGAGTGCTGGGATTTGCCATCAGTTTTTGTTCCTATCGCTTGTTCGAAAAAGAAAACCGCACGGGAGAGATCGCTGCGGCGAGCACCTTTTTTTCTGATTTTGCCGAAGAAAATGAAGCCATTGCTGTTTTTCTTGGGCTCAACGAGGAAGAATAACCGCATGCCATCATTCAATTTGAAAGAAAGGAAGTGAGGGCATGCCCATCTCCCCTCTATCCGTATCCTTCCTACGCGCCATGCCCGCCGCCGTACTTTTACTTTCTCTCTTGCTCTCCGAGCCGCCCGCTTTTCTTTTGATGGCGGTCGGCGTGGTTATTTTTCATGAGCTTGGGCATGCGGTATGTTTGCTTATATGTACCGGAAAGCTCCCCGTCTTTTGTGCCGACGGCTTCGGTTTTCGTCTTTTCAGCAAAGAACCGCTGTCCCCCCACAAGGAAGCATTCGCCGCATTGGCGGGACCTCTATGCAATTTTATATGCGGCATCCTGCTCTTCCGTATGGGCGGAGGCTGGTGTTTGGCGTGCGGCTCTATCCACATGCTTTACGCCTTTTTTAATCTTCTTCCCATCACCGATCTTGACGGCGGCCGTTTGCTGCGCTTTGCCCTCTCTCCGTTTTTGCCGCTTGGTATCAGAGATGGGGTTTGTCTTTTTTTCTCCGTCTCCTTCCTCACTCTTTTTTACTTTTTTTCCCTTTTTGCCTTTTATTATGCGGGAATAGGCCTTTGCGGTGTCTTTTTCGCCTTTTTTTCCTTTCCTTGGCGCAAAATTTTTGTGTTTGACGATTTGTGAGAAAAAGAGAGAAAAAGAGAGATTTTGAGAGAAAAAGAGAGTTAAGTACAATTTCTTCGCAAAAACGCACTGTTTTTTCGCAAAAAAAGCAGAAAAAAAACGATTTTTTTTGAAAAATATATTGCATTTTCATTGTGTTTTTGCTATAATGCATATCGTTAAAAGCATCATACGGTAAAAACGGGAAATGCTTTGGCGGTATTTTTTCTTTGAAGGAGTACAAAAAGCAGAAGATGAAGAACATTATTGAACTTCGCGGTATTTCGAAGGCATTTGACGGCGAAACGGTTTTAAACAATATTTCTCTTTGTATCAAAGATAAAGAATTCGTGACGCTTCTCGGTCCTTCGGGTTGCGGCAAGACTACTATGCTTCGCATCATCGGCGGTTTTGAGACGCCCGACGAGGGAGATGTTACATTTGACGGCAAGCGTATCAACGATCTGCCGCCTTATGAGCGTCAAGTAAACACGGTTTTTCAAAAATACGCACTTTTTCCCCATTTAAATGTATATGAAAATATTGCCTTCGGATTGCGTCAAGCGCATGTTCCGCGTGCGGAAATCCGCGAGAGAGTCAAAGAAATGCTTTCCATGGTCTCTCTCAAAGGCTTTGAAACAAAAAATGTCAACCTTCTTTCGGGCGGTCAGCAACAGCGCGTTGCCATCGCACGCGCCTTGATCAACAAGCCCCGTGTTTTGCTTTTGGACGAGCCTCTCGGCGCACTGGATTTGAAGCTCCGCAAAGATATGCAAAACGAACTGAAAAAAATTCAGCAGGCAACGGGTATCACCTTTATTTATGTCACGCACGACCAAGAGGAAGCTCTTTCCATGTCCGACACGGTTGTGGTAATGCAAAACGGCGTGATCCAACAGATCGGCTCTCCCACGGATATTTACAACGAACCCGAAAACGCATTTGTTGCGGACTTTATCGGTGAATCCAATATTGTCGACGGCGTAATGCTCTGCGATAAAAGCGTGCGTTTTTCCGGTCATATCTTTACATGCGTGGACGGCGGTTTTGCCACCAATGAGCCCGTGGACGTAGTTGTACGCCCCGAGGACGTCGATGTCGTACATCCCGAAAACGGCATGCTGCGCGGAACGGTCACCTCTGTGACCTTCAAAGGGGTACACTGGGAAATTATTGTCGACATCGGCGGCTTTAAGTGGATGATTCAAACCACCGACTATGTAGCTGAGGGCGCGGACATCGGTCTTTACATTGAGCCCGACGCCATTCACATTATGAAAAAATCCGAATTCTCCGGTCAATTCGGTGACTACTCCACCTTCTCGGATGAGATGGACGAGCTCTCCAATCCCAATGCGGGCGAGGAAGAAGAGGAGGACTCGGTGACGGATGAATAAAAAATCGCTTATGGCAAAAGCCGCCTCCGCACCGCATGTGGTATGGTGTGTTCTCTTTATTGTCGCACCTCTGCTTTTTGTCATCTATTATGCTTTGACGGATGCAAACGGCAGCTTTACCCTTGCCAATCTCGGTGCGCTCGGCGAACACGGCGGCACCTTCTTCCTTTCGATCAGCCTTTCTCTGATCGCAACGGTGATTTGTGTTTTGATCGGTTATCCGATGGCGTATTTTATCTCTCGCGCAAAACCCAAGAACCGTAAGATACTTCTCACCGCCGCTATGATTCCCATGTGGATCAATCTTTTGATCCGCACCTATTCTATGATGGCACTTCTCGACGACGGCGGATTGATCAACATCATCATGGACGCTTTGTTCGACGACAATCCCGAGGTTTTAAAGACCTATATCAAATTCGTCGGAACCAAGGGAGCCGTTATTTTCGGCATGGTATACGATTTTCTGCCCTATATGATCTTGCCGATTTACACCGTCATGTCCAAGCTTGACAACAGACTCTTGGAAGCGGCGCAGGACCTCGGTTGCAACAACGTTCAAGTAATGACCAAGGTCGTGCTTCCTTTGACTCGTTCCGGCATCATCTCGGGCATCACCATGGTTTTTGTACCTTCCATCAGCACCTTCTATATTTCTCAAAAGCTCGGCGGCGGCACATTTGAGTTGATCGGCGACACCATCGAACGTCAGTTTGCCAATCCCGACACCTATAACGTCGGTGCCGCTATATCGCTCATTATGATGCTTTTGATCCTAATCTCCATGGCGGTCATGAATCGCTTTTCGGAAGATGAAGGGAGGATCATGCCATGAAGATCTTTTCCAAATGCTACATGGGCATCATTTATTTTCTCCTCTATTTGCCAATTGCCGTTCTCATGCTCTTTTCCTTCAACAGCGGAGAGAGCACATCTCGATTTGAAGGTTTTTCTTTCCGTTGGTACGGCTCTTTGTTCTCCCAACCGGAAATTCTCGAGGCGTTTAAAAACAGCCTTTGGCTCGCCTTTTCCTCTGCGGTGGTTGCCACCGTCATCGGAACGCTTGCCGCAGTGGGGCTTTCCAAAATGCGTGCCCGCACCCTCAAACGCGGCATTAAGTCGGTTACGGATATTCCGATGATGAATCCCGAGATCGTAACGGGTATTTCCATGATGCTCTTGTTCGTATTTATTTCGAACCGCATTTTCGGCAATACCGATGTAGAGCTCGGCTTCTTCACTCTGCTTATCGCGCACGTAACCTTCAATCTGCCCTACGTTTTACTCTCGGTATCGCCGAAGCTCCATCAGCTCGACAAGTTTTTGCCCGAAGCGGCGCAAGACCTCGGTTGCACGCCTCTTGCCTCTTTCTTTAAGGTAGAGCTTCCCAACATCATGCCCGGCATCGTATCCGGTTTTATCATGGCTTTCACGCTGTCGTTAGACGATTTTGTCATCTCGCTTTTCAACGGAGGCGATATTTACAAGACGTTGCCCGTTTTGATCTACAACTACACAAAGAAGCCTGTAAAACCCGATATCTACGCCCTTTTCACCTTGCTTGTTATCGCCATTTTCGCTTTGCTGATTCTCTCGAACATTGCTTCGAGCCGCGGCGCGAGAAAGGAGCGTAAAAAAAGATGAGGAAAAAACTTTTATTCGGGTTGGCACTTTTGCTTTTCTTCGCTTTTCCCTTTCTTCTCGGCTCTTGCGAAAAGGAGGAAAGCATGCCCGTCCGCACCCTTCACGTTTACAACTGGGGGCAATATATTTCGGACGGTTCGGACGATCTTCCCGATACCAATGCGCTTTTCGAAGAATACTTTAACGCGAACTTAGCCGAAAAATACGGTTATAAAATCGAGATCAATTATTCCACCTATGCTTCCAATGAAGACATGTACAACAAAATCTCCAGCGGAAGCGGCTCCTACGATATCATCATCCCTTCGGAATATATGATTGAGCGCATGATCGGGGAGAACCTTCTTTTGCCTCTCGATTTTGAAAAAATCCCGAACTATGCAAACATTGACGAGAAATTCAAGACCGAATACAACACCTACGATCCCGACGGCAAGTTTTCGGTTCCCTACACGTTCGGATTGGTCGGTATCATTTACAATACCGATTACGTAACAGATGAAGAGGATCTCGGCTCTTGGGATCTGCTTTGGAATCCGAAATACGCGGGCAAGATTTTACAGTTCAACAATTCCCGCGACGCGATGGCGACTGCGATGTATCGGCTCGGTTATTCCGTCAATACGACCGATCACGCCAAATGGACAGAAGCCACCAATCTTTTAAAACAGCAAAAGCCGCTTGTTCAAGCCTACGTTATGGATGAGATTTTCAACAAAATGATCTCCTCCTCTTCTTGGATCGCTCCCTATTATGCGGGAGATTTTCTGACCTGCTACGACTCCAACGATTCTCTTGCTTTCTATTTACCCGAAGAAGGCACCAACTTCTTCGTGGACGCGATGTGCATTCCTTCTTGTGCCAAGAATGTGGATGTGGCGCATGAATATATCAATTTCATGCTTTCCGAAGAGCCTGCCGTTGCCAACGCCATGTATATCGGATATGCCTCTCCCAACAAGGTTGTGCGAGAAAACGAGGACTATATCGCCTATATGGAAGACTGGCATGAGGATGCTATGAGCATCCTTTACGGTGAGGATATGAAGCTTTACACCTACGAGGATCTCGGCGATGTCGAGCACGACGGTTTGAAGGTATCTCCTTACCGCGCGATCTCCAACACCGAAGAAAACGGTAACCTTCTCGATTTCACCAACGCCCTCTGGTCCGAGCTGAAGACCGAGAGTTCCATCGAGCCTTGGATCATCGTTTCCGACGTTGTTATCATCGGTGCGCTTCTTGCTACCTTCCTCTTCTTTATCATCAGAAAGAAAAGACGGGCGAAGGACTATTAACTGCTTTTTCGCGCAGAGTGTATATTTTTTACACTTTGCGCGAAAAATTGTGTAAAAAGACTTGACAAAAAGCTTTTTTTTCGGTATAATATTTTGTGTCTTTATGTGAATACGCGCGGAATGAGCAATCGAACCACGCAAAAATGAAAAAAATCAAAGGAGGTGCCACTCATGAAGAGAACATACCAGCCCAAGAAGAGACAGAGAAAGATGGAACATGGCTTCAGAAAGAGAATGGCGACTGCTAACGGCAGAAAAGTTCTTAAGAGAAGACGCGCCAAGGGAAGAGCAAGACTCACCTATTGATCGTTCCTTATCACGAAATTTCTCCGATAATCCACAGCGCGTGTTTTATCGGAGTTTTTTCATAATTATTTGAAAACGGCAGGTGATGCTGCTTGAAATTTCACGCCATATGTGAAAACCACTTATATTCCAAAGCGTATTCCAAAGGAAAACGGGCGGTCACGCCCGGTGTGGCAGTTTATATACTGCCCGATTACACAGCCGAGGCACTTCGCCGTGCCCATCCGCAAAAGAAAAAAGTCAATCGCATCGGGCTGACTGTCAGCAAAAAGCTCGGCGGCGCGGTCGTAAGAAACCGTGTCAAGCGCATTTTGCGTGAAGCCTACCGAGCCGTTGATCGGGAAACCCCCATCAAAACGGGATTTCTTATCGTGCTCGCCGCGCGTGAGAAAGCCACGGGCTACTCTTCGGACAAGCTTCGGTCGGAGCTCGCTTTCGCGCTCGACAAGCTTTCTATGCTCTCTAAAGTATCCAAGCGATGAAAAGACTTTGTATTTTACTGGTTCGGCTGTATAAAAAACTGCTCTCACCTTTCAAACCGACTTGCTGCAGGTTCACACCGTCCTGCTCTGCCTATGCCATTGAAGCATTTGAAAAACGCGGCTTTTTTGTCGGATTTGCCTTAACGCTGACACGGATTTTACGTTGTAATCCGTTTTTTAGGGGCGGTTACGATCCCGTTCCACACCACTTCCCGTTCAAAAGGCTTGATCTGATACGCAAGAAGATGGGTGAGAAAGAAGGTGTATGCTCTGTCTTTACAGAGCCAAAACAAAAAAGAAAGGGGATGGCACTTCTTCCTTGGAAGAGCCATCATTCAAAAAAATGACTTTTTGGGAAATCATTCGTTGGCCGTTCGGACAATTCCTGCGTCTTTCCTATGAACTGACGAACAGCTACGTTATCGCGCTTTTGCTCTTTGCAATTGCCGTTAAGCTCTTGCTTTTGCCTTTGGGCATCAAGCAACAGAAAAACCAGATCCGCGCCGCAAAGCTTCGCCCGAAGATTTTAGCGATCGAAAAGAAGTACGCAGGGCGCACCGATCAAAAAACACTGCAAAAAAAGCAACAGGAAATCATGACTTTGCAACAAAACGAGGGGTATTCTCCCCTTTCCGGTTGCCTGCCCTTGCTTATCCAGTTGCCTATCATCATTATTCTTTATCAAGTAATTCAAAAGCCTCTCACCTATATCTGCAGTTTCACCAAAGATGAGCTTTCTTCTTTAGCTAACCTTGTCGGCATAAATGCAGAAGATCAATACGGCATCTTCCAGCATGTCAAAATGAATTCTCCCAACCTTTCCGGACTCTCAATCAATGCGGAGCACTTGTCAGCACTCGAAAGCGCAGACTTAAAGTTCTTAAACTTCTTGGATTTGACTGCAAAACCGAGTATGCTCTTTGACAACGGGTCGCTTTGGTACTTTATTTTCATTCCGATCTTGGTATTTGCCGCGTCTTTCTTCTCTATGAAGATTTCTCGCAAGTTCATGGCAAATCCTGCGGCAGAGGCCGCAACCGCGGACATGCAAAAATCGAACATGATTATGGACATTATTATGCCCGCCATGTCGCTTTATTTTGCATTTATCATGCCCGCAGGTCTCGGCGTTTACTGGATCTATCAGTCTTTGCTCGGTGTAGCACAGCAATATGCACTCAGCCGTTTGATGCCGCTTCCCACCTATACCGCGGAAGAAATCCGCGCTATGCAAAAAGCGGAAAAAGAGCGTCAGGCTGCTGCCATTGCCGCCGCGAAACAGCGCCGTGCGCAGCTGATGGCGGACGATGAGGGAGAAGATGACATTGACATTCCCGTTATTCGCTCCAAATTCGACAACGATGACGATGAAGGCGAAAGCAAACCTCAAACAACTCCGAAGAAAAAGAAATAAAAAGGATTTTAAAGCAACATGAAAAGAGAAATACTTGCAACAGGTAAAGACGTTGAGATTGCGGTTGCCAATGCGCTCGCCGCGCTCGGTGCCGAATCCCTTGAAGATATCAACTATGAAATTGTAGATCTTGGAAGCCGCGGCATTTTCGGCATCGGCGCACGCCCCACCAAGGTGAGAGCATGGATTGAGCTCCCCGATACGGTAGCACCCCGTCAGCACGGAACCGTAAACGTCAAGAAAGAGGATGCTTTGACGGAATCCGAAGATGCACCCGAGGCACACGGCGAAGAAAAAGGCGAACGCCGTTCGAGAAACAACCGCAGAAGAAACCGCGGTAACCGTTCCTCAAACACCCAACAGCCTCCCCGCGATTTTGTTGCTCCCGCGGAAGAAGCAAAGCCTCGCGAGGCTGTCATCCCCGAAGCTGAACTCAAAATGGAGGAGGTTTCGGTTGCGGAAGGCGAGGATCTCGCTTATGATTTTGTTAAACAGCTCGTTGCGAATCTCGGCATCGAAGCCACCGTTACGCTTTATCACTGTGAAGACAATTCCCGCCGCATCACCATCGCAGGTGAGGGCGCACATGTTTTGATCGGTCACCATGGCGAAGCACTCGATTCTTTGCAATATTTGGCAAACCTTGCCAGCGCAAAGAAGAATGCGGAAGGCGAACGCAACCGCCGCCGCGTTACCATTGATATCGAAGGCTATCGCGCCAAGAGAGAAGAAACGCTCCGCGCTCTTGCCCGCAGAATGGCGGCAAAAGCTTTGCGCAACCGCAGAAATGTCATGCTCGAACCCATGAGTGCTTATGAGCGCAGAATCATCCATTCCGAGGTACAAGGCATTGAGGGCGTATCTACCAACTCCATCGGCTCGGATAACAATCGCAAGATCGTGATTTATCTGACATCCGAGAAAAAGGCTGAATCTGCTCCCGCCGTAGCGGACGAATCCGCAAGCGATGATGAAGACATTTGATTCTACCGTTACCGCACTTTCAACCCCACCCGGCAAGGGTGGGGTTGCCCTTATCCGCACAAGCGGCAAGGATGCGATCTCTATTGTGGAGCATTGCTTTGAGGCCAAAAGCGGCAAGCCTCTTTCTCACCATCTGCCGCGCACTGCGATATACGGCAGTTTTCTTTCGGACGGAGAGGCGATTGACGATGTGCTCGTGACTTTTTTCCGTGCCCCTCATTCTTACACGGGGGAAGACATGGTTGAGATCACTTGCCATGGTAGCATGCTCATCGTCAGCGTTATTTTAGAAACGCTTTTCAAAAACGGTGCCGTCAGTGCCGAGCGCGGTGAATTTACCAAAAGAGCTTTTTTGGCAGGAAAATTGGGGCTCACCGAGGCAGAAGCCATCGGTGAGATTTTGGATGCCAAGAGCATTGCGCAACTAAAGCTTTTTGAAAAAGATTCCCGTTCGCGGCTGTCGCAAACACTTGGCGTGTTATATGAAGATCTTTCTTCTTTGGTCAGCACCGTTTATGCTAAGATCGACTATCCCGACGAGGATCTTGCCGATTTGTCGGACGACGAAATCGTAACGCGCGCGCAAGCGATCCTTCAAGACGCGAAAAAGCTTTCCGCCACCTATCAAACGGGGCGCGCCATCGCAGAAGGTATTCCTACCGTTCTTCTCGGCAAACCCAATACGGGCAAAAGCTCGCTTTATAACCATCTTTGCGGAAAGGATGCCGCCATCGTAACCGAATATGCCGGCACCACACGTGATGTATTGGAAGCGACCGTTTCGGTGGGCAAGGTGCTTTTGCGTCTGTCTGACACGGCAGGTGTGAGAGAAACGGACAATCCCATTGAAAAGATCGGCATTGAGCGTTCCAGGCAGACGGCGGCAGATGCCGAGCTGGTACTGGTTCTTTTTGACGCGTCGGAAGAGCTTGATGAGGCGGATACTTCCCTGCTTGCTTTTGTCGATTCTCTGTGCGGCGAAAAGATCGCGCTTTTGAACAAAAGCGATCTCTCTTCTCAAATAAATCCTGATACACTTCGCTCTCATTTCGGGCACGTGCTTTCCGTCAGCGTAAGAAACGGAGATGTCGCAGAGCTTTATAATACAATAGAGGCTCTTTTCACCGACGAGAAAATACGCATCGGTGAGGACGCGATTCTCTCTTCCGCGCGGCAGCATGCCGCTGTCTCTACCGCGATATCCTATATGGAGAGTTCCCTTGAGGCGTTGCGTGCCGGCTGTGCACAAGATGCCGCTGTCAGCGATCTTGAGCTTGCGCTCGGTGCACTGGCGGAAACTGACGGACGCGCGGTGGGAGACGATATCGTTTCGCATATTTTCAGCAAATTCTGCGTTGGCAAATAAGAGAAAGGAACGCATATGGATACGCCTGTTTTTCAAAAGAATGACAACGGCTTTGTTTGCGCGCATTGCGGCAAAGATGTCTTGCCGTTAGGCTATACCTCACGCAACCATTGCCCCTTTTGCCTTTATTCTCTTCATGTGGATATCAACCCGGGAGACAGAGCCAACCCTTGCGGCGGCACCTTGCGCCCAATCCGCACCGAACCGCACCCCAAAAAGGGATACGTAATCATTCACCGTTGTGAAAAATGCGGCGGCATCA
The DNA here is from genome assembly GCA_045580085.1 of Eubacteriales bacterium. Taxonomy (GTDB): domain Bacteria; phylum Bacillota; class Clostridia; order Oscillospirales; family CAG-272; genus UBA1740. Next base: position 53,735 of record JAZNND010000028.1, on the reverse strand, counting down.
GCCGTTGCCGTGCGGCACACGAAGCAAAAATACAACCCGATGATTTGGATTTGATCATCCGCTTAAGCGCAGGCGAATATTGATGCAAGTATCCCACAGCGGTCTCGATCAAGAAACTTTAGCAAAAAAAAGAGTACGAGAAACAACTCGTACTCTTTTTTATAAAGCTGATTACATGCGATAGAGCGATGCGCGAGGTCCGATATCGGAGGTATCGATCTCTTCAAAGCCAAGCTTGAACGCGGGAGAATTTTTGCGAAGCGTAAAATCATGCGCCTTGGCATTTTTAAAGAGGGGGTTGGCTTCTACGGATTGGGTATCCAAGCCCAAATCGGAACGAACATCGGCAAGAGTGAGCTTTTTGCCTTCATAATCCATGAATACCGCTTTTTTACCGTCGGCGGAATAGATTAAATTGCGCTCCGAAGAAAAGCCGCAGGCTGTGATGTTGCCGTACACGGGTTTGCCGTTATCGGTCAAGATGATGTTATTTTCAAGCAAAAGCTCTTCCTGCGCCTCACGGCGGGTGATACGAACCGCTTCACCGCCCGCAAAAGCAAAAATGTTATTGCGAATGGTATTCATATAACCGTAATGCTGATGGTAGCAGTTGGAAGAACAGTTATAGCAGATGTTGTCACGGAAGGTCATGAAAGCGGAGCCTTCGTCTGTGTAAAGTCCCCATCCGCCGTAGTTACGGCTGAGCACATCGTGGATCAGGTTGCCTTCTACACGCGTACCGAACTGGGCACCGAGCGTGTAAACGCCGCCCATATCCGAAAGAACGCCTTTGCCAAGGTCATAAATATGATTTTTTCTGACGATATTATCGCGCGTGGGGGTATCGGCATAGCCCCAACGCCATCCGACGCATACGCCGGAATAATAGAGATCGTGGATCTCATTGTGCGCCACGATGTTGGAATGACCGTGGGTGATAAGGACGCCGGACGCGGAAAAATAACGCAAGCCGAGATTTTCCATGATACAGTCGGTGATACGGTTATGGTGCGAACGCGTGAAGAGGGGATCGCAAACGTCGCCGCCCGTGATGGAAACGCCGCCGCCCGCGCCGCTGCGCATATGCGTTTTTTCAACGGCACAATCAAAACAACCCTTGCCAAAGCGAATCGCGTGAGAGCCGAACGCAAAGAAATTGCAATTCTCAACCGTACAGTTATCAGCCGCTTCGAAATTAAGAACGCCGTGAAGCTGAGAGCAGCACTGCCCATCCGCAATGATCTTTTCGGGAACGACGGTGCCGTCTTCCAAAGTACGGGTGCTCATAACGGCAAACTCGCCCTTGGTATAAGCAAAAGCAATATTTTTGAAGTGAATGCCATGGAGAGAAAGCTCATTTTCGAGACTTCCCGTAACATTGATCAAGCGATCCACCATGGGAGCATAGGCGACGATATTCTCTGCTGTCTCGCCTTCTTTTGGAATATAATAGAGCATACCCTCGGGAGGATCGAGATACCATTCCCCGGGGTTTTTAAATGCTTCAGCCAGATTTTCAATATAATACGGCATGGAAGCGGAGGTATCGCGCTTAGCCGAAATGGTCATGCGGGTTCTGCCGTCAAAAGTAACCTTGCGTGTGGCAGGATCATAAGCGGCGATGCGGGAATGCTCATCTACCCAATAATGGCAGAAATTGATGATAGCATTTTCCACATTTTTCGCATTCTTGGGAATATCGCCCTCGGCGGCAATGAACCAACGGGAGGGATGGTGGGTGCCGGGCAGATCATTTTCGGTCTCTTCGGGATAGAAGAAGCCGCTTTCGGGGGTACGTGTTTTGGCGGCAGGTCTTCCGTTGACGTAAAAGTCACTGAAATACCAACCGTTTTCTTTTACCTCTTCCAAATAGACGGAAAGGCACTTAACTCCCATAAAGGTATCTTCGCTCCAACCGGTGATACGCTTACCGCCCGAGAAGAGGGTGCGTTTTCTGCCAAAGGGCGCAAAGGTGATATCGGAAGGCACGGCATAACCGCGAAAATAAGAACCGACCGGATGCTTGATCTCAAGTGTTTTGGTAAAATCATATTCCTCATCCATTAAAGCGATCGTGATGGGCTGCAAGTACTCCGAGCGACGCATTTCGGACACGATTTTTAAAGCTTGATCGATGGTACGTACGGGACCGTTCATGGTACGGTTGTTTTCGTAATGAATGCCAAGATGAGCGTCCGAACCGATTTTTTCGGACACATAGATGGTAGTAACGTTAGCATAACTTGCCATGGCGTTTTCCTCATTTTTCTCTTTTTAAAGGGGATCTCCCTCGCGGTCATTCTACCATGGAAAGCCAGAATTGTCAATGCTTTTGAGGAAAAAAACGCAGAAAACATATAAAAAAACAAGGGTAATTTTTGTATATTTTGCCTATGTCATTTTTTCTGAAAATATGGTAAAATAAAATAGTAATAAATGGAAATTACGAGAGAAAGGAATGGTAGCATGTCAACGCTTTTTAAGGAAGGCGATTTTATCTATTACGGTTCGGGCGGACTTTGCCGCATCGACAGCATTTGCGAAATGCCGTTCGAGGGCGCGAGAGCAGATGTCCCGTACTATATTTTACATACACTTTCGGAGCCGAAACAGACAATCTTGAATCCCATCGATAATGAAAAAGTATTGATGCGCGCCGTTATGACAAAAGCGGAGGCAGAAGCGGTGCTCTGTGCTCTGCCTGCACTTGAGCCGTTTGAAGCACCGAACAGCAAACTTTTGCGTGAAAAATACATTGCCGCGGTCAAAAGCGCATCTCCCATGGAATGGGGCAAGATCTTACGCACATACGAAACCAGGCGGCGCGCATCCGAGCTTCGTCTCGCCCGTGTAACCGAAGCGGAGCGAAACTTTCACACGCAAGCTCTTTCGCTTCTTTGCGCCGAGCTTTCCTTGGTTCTCGACCGTCCTTTTGCCGAAATATCGAGTCTCATTGCAACTGTTTTGCGTGAATCCTGACGAAAAAGGCATTTCAGCCGATATATTTTCAAAAAAAATATATTTTTTTTTGAAAAAGGGGTGTACAAGACTCGAAAAATGTGATAGAATATCTCTGTTAAAAATCATTTAAAGGAGTGAACCCCATGAAGAAACTTTATGAAGGCAAAACCAAAGACGTTTACGAGCTTGAAAACGGTAACGTTATGCTCAAGTTTAAGGATGACTGCACCGGCAAAGACGGTGTGTTTGATCCCGGTGAAAACACCGTAGGCTTAACCATCGAAGGTATCGGACGCGCAAATCTTGAAACCTCTATCCATTATTTTGAACTGCTCAAAAAGGCAGGCATCAAGACGCACTATGTCGGTGCCGATCTTGAAAACGCTACCATGGAGGTTCTTCCCGCTACCGTATTCGGTCACGGTTTGGAAGTAATCTGCCGCCTTGTAGCAACCGGCAGCTTTATCCGCAGATACGGTGAATACATTGCAGACGGCACCATCCTTGAAGGCGGTTACGTAGAGTGCACCTTCAAGAATGACGCAAAGGGCGATCCGCTTGTTACCGGTGAAGGTCTTGCCGCACTGGGCATTATGTCTCCCGCTATGTTTGAAAGCATGAAGGAGCAGACTCTCAAGATCACTAAGATCGTAGCCGATGACCTTAAGAGCATTGGTCTTGACCTTTGGGATATCAAGTTTGAGTTCGGTTATAACAATGGCGAGGTTATCCTCATCGACGAGATCGCTTCGGGTAACATGCGCGTTTACAAGGGCAACAAGATCGTTGAGCCCGTTGAGCTGACCAAGTTGATTTTGAACAGATAATTTTCTCCATATCTCGTGATACTCTTAACGGGAGTATTTGAGCTGAACGATATTTGCCCTTACGGGCAAGTGATGTTTTGCTTTCGGCACAGCGAGCAAGCATTACATTGTTGTCGGCTTTACAATTATAGTGAATAACATCCCTTGGCGTTACAAAACATCACTTACAAAAAGAGAGGACATTTCGGTTTCGAACCGATTTGTTCTCTCTTTTTGTCGTTATAGCCATCGACTTCATTTTTCCTGTCTTCTTCAAAAAATGACCGTTTTTGGCGTTTTTTCAAAGTTTTTTTGCTCTTTCGGCAACAGCGCCTTTGAAATCAGGCAACTCGTGCGAATAAACGCTGTCCATAAGAGGGCTTGTGATGATAAAGTCGGCAGTCGCACGGTTGTTTGCCATGGGAATATCATATACTTGCGCGATGCGAAGAAGTGCCTTCACGTCGGGATCATGCGGTTGGGCGGTGAGGGGATCGGAAAAAAAGACGATGAGGTCGATCTTGCCGTCCACCACTCTTGCGCCAATCTGTTGGTCACCTCCAAGAGGACCTGAATTATAGCCTCTGACGGGAAGCCCCGTGCGATCGGCAACCATTTTGGCGGTGGTACCCGTACCGCAGAGAAAATGATGCTCAAGGATATCCTTGTTTTTTTGGCACCAGTCGATCAGCTCTTGTTTTTTATTATCGTGCGCAATGAGGGCAATGTTTTTTTGTGCCTCCATGACAGCTGTTATTTTTCCGTTCATACATCAAATTCCTTTGCAACATCTTTTAATTTTTCACGGATGGCAATATGCTGCGGGCAATGCTTTTCACACTTGCCGCAAGAAATGCAATCGGATGCCCTTCCGTGATCCTTCGCCGCTTTTTCGTAACGATGGGATGATTTTCCTCTCGCGCCCTCACCAAAGCGGTAAAGCGTGTTATACGCCGAGAAATACTCGGGAATGGCAATCTTTTTGGGACAATCGTCTACACAATAACGGCAAGCGGTACAAGGAATGGCAGTATTGGCGCGAATGAGTTCTCCGACTTTTAAAACAGCCTCCTTCTCTTTTGCCGTAAGCGGCACAAAGTCGCGGAAAGCTCCGACATTATCGGCAAGCTGTTCTTCATTGCTCATACCTGAGAGCACCATAAAGACACCGTCAGCCGAAGCGGCAAAGCGAAGCGCAACCGAGGCGGGAGACGAGTGGGCAAAGGCATCGGTGATGAGTGTTTTGGCATCTCCCGTAAAATCGGCAAGAGCACCGCCCTTAACAGGCTCCATAACGATGACGGGCTTGCCGTATTTTTTGGCGACCTCGATGCAACGGCGCGAGGCTACTCCCTTATCCTCCCAGTCGAGATAATTGACTTGGAGCTGAACAAATTCCATTTCGGGATGATGAGAGAGAATTTCTTCTAACACCTCGGGAGAATCATGGAAGGAAAAGCCGATATGCTTCACTCTTCCCTCCTCTTTCTTCGCTTTGACAAACTCAAAGGCGTGAAAACGCTCTGCTTTGGCATAGCTTTCTTTTCCAAGGGCATGAAGGAGATAATAATCGATATACGAAACGCCGAGGTTTTCAAAATGCTTTTCGAAGAAAGGTGCCACGTCCTCGACTTCGGGAATTGCCATTAAGCTCAACTTATCGGCTATGGTATAACTTTCTCTGGGATATCGTTTGGCAACCGCCTCGCGGAAAGCGATCTCGCTTTCTCCACTGTGATAAATGGCGGCGGTATCAAAATAAGTAAAGCCGTTTTCCATAAAGGTATCTACCATACCGCATACACGGTTGATATCAACCTGATTCGTGCCTTCCAAAAGCGGAAGACGCATGAGTCCGAAGCCGAGATTTTTCATATTTATGACCATTCCTTTCTGTGCAAACCGCAAAAAGCGGTACCGAAAACTTTTTCCTTTTTTACAGCATGGTTTTGCGGAGTTCCTCGGGGCTCTTGGCACTAAGAAGGGCGGGCGGGATATCAAAAACTGTTTTGCATCCACTCTCTCCCATTTGTGCAAGGCGGTAAGCGGCACGCGCATAAGCCGCAATGACGGAGGCGGTAAATTCGGGATTGGAATCGAGCTTTAAGCTATACTCGATCACGTGGCGATTCTTTCCGCCACCCGTTTTGCCTGCGCGAAGAACGAATCCGCCGTGAGGAATGCCCGCGTGATCGCGCAAAAGCTCCTCTTCCGTGATGAAATGCACGGTGGTATCGTAATCGGCAAAATAATTGGGCATTTCCTTGATTTCTCTTTCTATACGGGCAAGATCCGCGCCCTCTTCCGCTACAACATAGCATTCACGTGTGTGTTTTTCACGCGCGGTAAGCGTAGGCATTTCGCCGGCTCTGACCGCAGCAAGGGATGCCTCCACGGGCACGGTATACTGCTTGGCGTTTTTGACGCCTTCGATGCGGCGGATAGCATCCGAATGCCCTTGGCTGACACCCTTGCCCCAGAAGGTATCATCCTTTCCGTCGGGCAGAATGGCAGAAGCATAGAGACGTTGCACGGAAAACATGCCGGGATCCCAACCAACCGAAATGAGGGCGACATTGCCGCCGCGCTTAGCGGCAGAATCGACATTCGCAAAATGCTCGGGGATCTTAGCATGGGTATCAAAGCTGTCTACCACATTGAAATACGCGGCAAGCGCGGGTGTTTGCACGGGAAGGTCAGTGGCACTTCCGCCGCAAAGGATCATAACGTCAATTTCATCGCGCATACGAAGCGCATCCTCGGCAGGATAAACCTTAACACCCGTGACGGTTTGCACCGTTTCGGGCGCGCGGCGCGTAAAGACAGCCACAAGCTCCATATCATGATTCTGAACGACGGCATATTCCACACCGCGGCCGAGATTTCCATATCCGTAAATACCGATTTTAATGCTCATAAGGAGAATTCCTTTCCTAACTGTGATATATCATGTTAAGTATATCATTCCTTTTGACGCTTGTCAATCATATGTGAGTTAAATTTTAGCAAAAGGCACTTATTATTTCTTGTATTTGACTTGACATTTGGCTTTTCTCATTATATAATCAGAGAAGATGTTCCATTAAAATAAAGGAGTTTTTACCATGCCTATTGTTGATATGCCTCTTGAAAAACTGAAGGTCTATGAGGGCAGAAACCCTCGTCCTGCCGATTTTGACGAATTTTGGAGCAAGTCTCTCGCCGAAGCGGATGCGATCGATCTTCAAACCGAATTCAAACCTTACGATTTTCCTTCTGCCATTGCAGACGCCTATGAGCTTACCTTTAACGGAACCAAGGGCGCACGCATTTTCGCCAAGTTCATGAAGCCCAAGCACACCGTCGGCAAAATACCTGCGGTGCTCATATTCCACGGTCTTTCCGGCTCTTCTCCCGAGTGGGTGGGGCTTCTTAATCATGTTGCCGAGGGATGCTGTGTTGCGGCACTGGATTGCCGCGGTCAAGGCGGTTATTCCGCCGATGCGGGCAGTTTGTTCGGCACCACATATTCCACGCCTTTCATGCGCGGTTTTGACGGCGCGCCTGAGGAGCTCTACTGCCGCGATCTGTTCCTTGACACCTATCTTCTTGCTAAAATCGTGATGGGGCTTGACTATGTGGATGAAACTCGTGTTGCCGCTACGGGTGGCTCACAGGGCGGTGCTCTTTCGGTTGCTTGTGCGGCTCTCGTACCCTCCATCAAGCTTTGCGCCCCCATGTATCCCTACCTCTCGGACTATAAACGCGTATGGGAGATGGACCTTGACAAGGGTGCTTATGAGGGACTCAAATATTATTTCCGCCACTTTGATCCCAGACACGAGAGAGAAGACGAGATCTTCGAAAAATTAGGCTATATCGATATTCAATTCTTAGCCCCCCGCATCAAGGCAAAGGTATTGATGGCAACGGGCTTGATGGATACCACCTGCCCGCCCTCGACGCAATTTGCCGCCTTTAACAAGATGACTTGCGAGAAGGACGTTGTGATCTATCCCGATTACGGTCACGAAGGGCTGAAAGGGCATAACGACATCGTGTTTAAGTTTTTGAAGCAGCTTTAATTCACGGTAAAAGGAAGCTCTCCCCGTGCTCCAAAACGTATTATACAGAAAAATGAGCCGTTTTTCGGCTCATTTTTCTTTTTTAGAGTGATTTTATTTGGAAAACGAAAACGGACTTTTAATGAGGCAGCTCGCCCGGAAGAAGGACTGTCGCTACGCGCTCCACGGTATCGCGGTCAGCAATACCTTCGGAAAAGGCGGTGGCACTGCCTGCCGCAACCGCATAGCGCAAAGCCTTGGCACTTCCCTGTTCTTCTTTTGCAAGAAAGGCGGCGAGCATAGAATCTCCCGCAGCCACGGTATTGACTGCGTCCCCTTTGGGGGCACTTTGACAGTAAAGCCTTCCGTGCGCATCAAGAAGCATCGCGCCTTTTTCACCGAGAGACAAAAGAATATTTTGAGCACCTCGTTTTTGCATCTCTTTCATTGCGCCGAAAATCGCATCGTCGTTTTCAAGCGAATGGCGAACGATCTCTTCGAGCTCGGAAAGATTGGGTTTTATGACAAAAGGGCGAAGCGGGAGTGCCCCTTCAAGTGCATCTCCTGAGGTATCTACCGCAAACCGAACGCCCCGCGGGGAAAGTTTACGCATGATTTCGGCATAAATATCGGCAGAAAAAGACGGCGGCACGCTACCCGAGAGAACCAAGGTATCACCCTTTTGAAGCGTAGCAAGCTTAGAAAAAAGAAGCTCGGTCTCATACGCGCTGACCGTAGGTCCTTTGGCGTTGATCTCCGTGATTTCTCCCCCAAAAGAAAGCTTAACATTGATGCGCGTATCACCGCCGATCGGCACAAAATCCGCCCGAACGCCTTCTTGCGCAACAAGTGACAGAAGTTTTTCTCCCGTAAAACCTCCCGAAAAGCCGAGGGCTGTCACACCGAATCCCAAGCGCGCCAGCATAACGGCAACATTGATCCCTTTGCCGCCGTAAACAATGCTTTCACAACCCGAACGGTTGGTTTTACCCAAAGAGAGATGTTCGGAATGCATAAAAAGATCAAGGGAAGGGTTGAGCGTTAAAGTATAAAACATAGATCTTCTCCGTTTTTTCTCTATTATAATCCGTCGAAAGAAAAAATGCAAGATTTGTTGCATATTTTTCCCTTTCCGCATAGAATACTAACAGTAAAAAACGGAAAGGAAGCTTTGATAAGCTTTAAGGTCTATGTATGAATCCTTTTTTGGAAAAACCGATTTCTTTGGAAAGCGCATTTCAGAACTGGAAACAACTTTATCCCAAGCCCTACAACAAGAACACCGTGGATCCTTATACCAAAACGCGCATTATTCTCATGAACGGCACGGAATTTGAAGCCAACTGGTTCTCCCATCAATTTGCGCGCCATGTGACGGACAATGATTTAAGGCGCGCTCTTTCCTTCACCCGTGCCATCGAAAAACAGCAGCAGCTTAAGATCTCTCTTTTAAAGCCCTGCAATGAAACGGCATTGGAGCACACCATTTCCTATGAACAGCTTGCGGTCGATCTGACGGCGGAGCTTGCCAAGAGAGAGAAAAACTGCTATATCAAAAAGGCCTTGGATTTTGCACTGCTTGAGGATTTTGACCACCTTTACCGTTATTCCAACCTTTTGGAAATGGAGCAAGGCATCTCCGCCGAACGTTTGGTCGGCAGATACACCGAGATCACCCCTGCACGCCCCACCATCGCGCATCACCGCTTCCCCACCGACAATGTCAAGCGTGCCTCGGATGCCAAATGTTCCGCCAAAGAATCGGTGCTTGCCACCATGATTATCACCGCCGCCGAACAGCAAACGATGAACTATTATATGAACATCACCAATCTTGCTACCAACGATATGGCACGCCGTCTTTATGAAGAGATTGCGCTTGTGGAAGAAGAGCATGTAACACAATATGAGTCCTTGATGGATTCCTCGGCAAGCTGGTTTGAAATGCTGCTTTGGCATGAATACTGCGAATGCTATCTCTATTGGTCTTGCTATATGACCGAGACAGACAAATGCATCAAAGCGTTTTGGGAAGAAAACTTGGCGTTTGAGATTGCTCAACTGCATGATGCAAAGGCACTTTTGCAAAAATACGAAGGCAAAGAAGCCGCTGAGGTCATCCCAGACGGAGCGTTCCCCGCACCGATTTCCTTGCATGAAAACATTGGATATGTACGCGATATTTTGGAGAACACCGTACAATTTACAGGCGTAAAAGAGGATTACGAAAAGGTGGACGATCTGCCATCCGACGCCCCCTTCTTCCGTTATCAGAAAGTCATTAACCCCATGACGGGGATCGTACCTTCCCATGATGTGATCACCATGCACGAACGACGCTACGGCAAAGATTACCGCTTTGAGATAGCCCCGAATCCCATCCCCGAACTGAGGGATCGCCATGAGGATAACACCTCGGTCGGACGCATTCCCGGTGCCGCGTACAGCACGGATTTTTCATGTAACGAAGAATAAGAAAAACAAAGGAAAACGGGCTAGCTCATTAAGAGCTAGCCCGCCGGCATTTTGCATCTCCATAGATACAAAATGTTAGATTTTTGTCAGGAATTTGCAGGTTAAAAACCTCTTTTTACTTGACATTCTTGCCCTGCCGTGTTAGAATTTACGTGAAATACTTTTTGAAAAAGGGGGATTTGGCATGATCACCTATATGCATGCAATAGAAGGAAAAAAAGGAACTTTTTTGCGTGAAAATCCCTTACAAAAGCTTCCTCTCGGTGATATTCTTCCGAGCGAAGGATGGTTGCACGAACAGTTAAAACTCATGTCGGAGGGTATTACGGGACGTTTGCCGGAATACGGTCCTTTTTTTCGTCCGGAAAGAGACGGTTTTCTCCATCCCGAAACACATGCGGGGTGGGAAGAGGTACCGCTTTGGTTGCGCGGCTTTTATCCCTTGGCGGTGCTGACAAAAAATCAAGAACATCTTGTTTTAGCTCAAAAATACATTGAGGCGATTTTGAACTCCCGTGACGCAGACGGCTGGTTCGGTCCCGCACACCTAAAATGCTTCGCTGAAACAGAAAGCGGAGCGCCAATCCCCGACCTTTTTCCGAATATGCTTTTAACCGATACTCTTTTGCTCTACTATTCGGCAAGCAAGGACGAAAGAGTACTTTCGCTTTTCGGTGCTTATATCCGCTTTTGCCTTTCCTTAGATGACGCGCAATTCTTGCCGCCCACGGAAGGTTACTTGCGTTGGCAAAAGATTCGTGCGGGCGATATGCTTGAACAGTTATACGAATATTACCGCTTAACGGAAGATAGCGATGCGTTGACGCTGGCGCACCGCGTATATCGTAACATCGCCAAGAGTCTTTCCGGCTTTTGCGCCACGCATGCAGTAGATTTCGCACAGCGCTTTGCCGCGCACGGTATTTATTATACACAAACATCAGAACCGAGCTATTTCCGCAAAACGGAATACGAATACGAAAAGTACAAATCGGTCTACGGTGAAATGCCGCGCGGTCTTTTTGCGGCAGACGAACAGATCCGCATCGGAGCGACCGATCCGCGCGAAGGTTTTGAGCCTTGCGGCATGGTGGAGCTTGCCAAAAATTTCTATATTCTTGGACGTATCAGCGGTGATAGCAAATATGCGGACCGTACCGAGGATATTATGCTCAACCACTTTCCCGCATCATTTACAGAAGATTATCGGCAAATTCATTATATTACCTCCGCCAATCGCCCCATTTTAAGCAACACGACCGATGCCATGACCTATAACGGAAGTGAATCGCACGACCGTTCTTATGAAATTTTCACCCCCAACAACCGCTGTTGCGGTCACAACACGGGCATGGGCTGGCCATACTATACCGTGAATCTTTGGCAAAAGACTCTCGACGGCGGCTTGGCAGCGTTTTTGTATGCGCCCTCCGTGGTAAACACCGAAATAGATGGGCAAAAGATTGCTTTGCGCACCGAAACGGATTATCCCTTCAAAGAAACGGTACGCGTTACGGTTCTTTCGGACGGAAGTTTTCCTCTTTATTTCCGCCTGCCGGCATGGTGCACTTCTTGTGCCCTTACCGTCAATGGTGAAATTCTTTGGGACAAGCCTCAAAAGGGCGGTTGGCTTCGCTTGGAACGGGCGTTCAAGACAGGCGATGTTATTTCCATTGCCTTTGGAATGGAAATCGCCTTGACGCATTGGGCATCAAACGGCAGTGTCAGCGTTGAGCGCGGACCGTTCACCTATTCCGTGCGTATTGCGGAAGAATATCGCGTTCTCAAAGATGCCTACGCCTACAATCATCCCGAACCGCATTTGTGGGAAAACTACGAGGTTTTACCGCGTTCGCCTTGGAATTATGGGCTGATGATCGAAAACGAAAATCCCGCCTCTTGCATTTCTCTTTCAGAATGCAAAGAAGAGCTTGCAAAACAACCGTTTTCTTATCAAAACGCTCCCGTCGTGCTAAAAGCACGCGCAAAGAGAATCCCTGCTTGGAACCTAGAGTGCGACACTCCGGCGGAGTTAGAAATGAGCCCCGTATTTTCGGACGAGCCGTGTGAAGAAATTGAGTTGATTCCTCTCGGATGTGCAAGACTGCGCATGTCTTGTTTGCCCATTGTCACAGAGAATCCCCACGCGACGCACTGGAAACGAACCCCTGCTTTCACGCCCTTTGAGGAACGCGCTCCCGCATTTCCCGTTCACTATGATCTGACAGCGCGAAAAGACGAACTTGGCGGTCCTTGGGACCCCGAAAAGCAAAAGAAAGGGGAATCTTTCTAACTTATTTCTCTCTATATATAGATTTTATCTATTCTTTTTCCTTTTTTTGTACATGTATACTAAAGAAAAAAATATAGGTGATAAAGTGAATTACAATTTTCATGCACACACACCGCGTTGCAAACACGCCATAGGCACGCCCGAGGAATATATTCTCAAGGCAATCGAGGGTGGTATTACCCATATGGGGTTTTCCGACCACTTTCCTCTTAAATACGACGATGGGCACGAATCTCTTTACCGTGTGCCCAAAGAACAAGCCGAGGATTACGTTAGCGAGGTGCTGGCGTTACGTGAAAAATATAAGGATAAGATCAATATTAAGATCGGCTTTGAGATGGAATACTTTCCCGCGTTGTTTGACGGGATGGTGAAAACTGCCCGTTCTTACGGGGCGGAGTACCTTATTTGCGGTCAGCATTTTCTTTCTTCCGAGGAAGAAAAGGCAGGCTTTTCCACCGTAAAATCGACCGACAGCACAGATCGCTTGCAAAAATACGTTTCTTTGGTGACGAAGGCAATTCAAACAGGAATATTTACCTATATCGCACATCCCGACATTCTTGATTTCGTGGGCGACGAGGCACTGTACCGTCGGGAAATGCAAAAGATCTGTCTGACGGCTAAAGAAGCAAACGTGCCGCTTGAGATCAATTTCTTAGGAATTAGAGAAGGCAGAGAATATCCCAACGAGCTTTTTTGGAAGTTGGCAGGCGAAACGGGCGCACCCGTGACATTCGGCTTTGACGCACACCGAACGGAGGATGCCGCCGACACAGTCTCTCTCGGCAAGGCAAAGGCTTTGGTACAAAAATACGGTTTGCATTATATCGGCATGCCCACACTTCGGTATCTTTAAGGAGATTTCGCATAATTAAGCTTATGCTTGCGAAGTATGGGAACACACTCGACACCGACGAACAAGAATTTGACGATTTTAAAAAAGGGGAGCTAATGAAAAAACATCTGAATTTGTTTTTCACAATGTTAAAAATTGGGCTATTTACTTTTGGCGGCGGTTACGCAATGATAGCTCTTCTTGAAAACGAATTCGTATCCAAAAAGAACTGGATCGGAAAAGACGAATTTCTCGATATGGTTGCCATAGCAGAGTCCACCCCCGGACCAATCGCGATCAACGCCGCAACCTATATCGGCTACAAGATGATCGGTGTTCTCGGATCGATTATTGCAACCGTGGCGGTGTGTATTCCGTCCTTCGTCATCATATACGTTATATCTTTGTTCTTTGATACCTTTCTTTCCTTCTCGCTTGTCGCACATGCATTCCGAGGAATACAAGTCTGCGTGATCTGGCTAATCCTTTCGGCGGGACTGAAAATGCTAAAGCAGATAAAGAAAACACCGTTTAATATCATGATTCTTTCTGCCGTTATAACTTGCATGGTGGCGTTTTCTGTGTTCTCGGTCAGCTTCTCGACGATATTCTATATTCTTATATCGGGAACGGTCGGCTTGTTCATATATCTGATCGGTTTGCTTCGCAAAAGAAAGGAAAGAAACAAATGATATACCTTGAATTGTTCCTCACTTTCTTACAAATCGGTGCAGTATCCTTTGGCGGCGGCTATGCAATGATCGCACTCATCAGAGAAAAAGTTTTAATACACGGCTGGCTCACAGAGCAAGAGCTTTTAAATATGATAGCCGTTTCGGAATCCACACCCGGACCGATTGCCGTGAACATGGCAACCTTCGTTGGCTCAACACAGGGTGGTATTCTAGGTTCTTTTCTCGCAACGCTCGGTGTAGTGCTTCCGTCCTTTATCATCATATTGATTATTTCCGCGCTCATACGCAACTTTTTGAAATACAAGGGCGTAAAAGCATTTCTCAGTGGCATCCGTCCGTGCGTCATTGGATTGATCTTGGCAACAGCACTTACGATGCTTATGAGTACGCTTTTCGCCTTCAAGAGCATAAACAGTGCCGTTATCCCCGACGTAAAGGGGTTGATTGTTTTTGCCGTCGTCGCCGCAGTTGCCGTTATTTTCAAAAGAATCAGAAAAAAGCCGCTTTCGCCGATTTTATTAATACTCATATCGGCATGCCTTGGGATGACAGTTTATTCGATATAAGTTGAACGATCAAATTTCAATTTGACAAACATTAACCTCGGACGGAAGATACTGCCGAAGTTAATCTCCTGCGGAGAATACCGTATAAAATCGTGACAAAAAGCTTGACGTGCGAGCGTTTCGCCAAGTGGGAAGCCCGCCTTGAGAAAATGAAAAAGGCAGCCGAAATCGACTGCTCAATCATTATTCCAAATCTTCGATTTTAAAGGTAGTATAGCCTTCGTAGCAGCTGTGGTCAATTCCTTTCATAAATATCTGTCGGTCGTTCACCTTATCTGTCAACGCATTTTTTAAGAGGTGCTTGATTTCAACATCTTTGATAGGACTTCTTTCCATAGCAAGAAGATAATCCTCCTTATCCACAAGACTCCAAGCCACAACCATTCCAATTGCTTTCTAGTATATAGTCAAGCCAAAGGCGAGTCGAACGGCCGTTTCCCTCTCTAAAAGGGTGTGCCACATTCGCATATACATAAGTAGAGCAAATCTAAAATTCCCTTTGCTGTATTCACGGTCCGTACCCGCCCTGCAAAATCATATATGTCAGAAAAAAGGAAAGCGTGTATTTTAGAAAGAGCTTCAAACGTTCCCGGGATAAGAGAAGAAAGAAAATCAGTTTCAAAAAGTTCTATCGCGCGCGTTTTGCTTATTCTTTCTTCTTCTCTGGCAAGCTCGGCAAAATCAATTATTTTTAATTTGTTTTCAAGTGCCATATTTTCTCCTTTCCGAGGCACATATCTACTGATATTATACCAAAAGCGAAAAGGAAGGACATAAAAACATTTAAAAATGGCACCCCCAACGGGAATCGAACCCATAACTAACCCTTAGGAGCCACACTTAAATGTAAAAAACTTTTCTTCTTGGTTAAATTGAAAAAAATCTTTCGTTAATTTCTGTATTGGAACAGAAACAATATACATTTTGACGAACATCTTCTGTCATTTTTATATCATTCAATAAGCTTTAAACCGATTTTTCACCAATTTATCACCGGATTTCGGCAAGAATTTGTTTCTACAACTGTCCCTATAAACATACATTATTTCCATCTTCACATTTAGTATCATACGCATATAATACACAATGCCGCGACGGCTAACGGCAAGATAGAAATCAAAGCGCAACGTCTGCAAGCACGGGAGAATGGTCGGAAGCATCTAACGCTGCTTGATCTTCTATCACGCGATATTGCTTCACACTGAAATTTTCACCCAAACCCACGATATGATCGATAGAGTAGCCATACCCGCCCTCAATCATCCTCTCGCCTCTCATATACCGCGCTCGAATACCGGTCAAATATTCCTCCGATGCTTTTTTTCCATGAAAGAAACCGTTTTCATCTTTTTCGGGAGCTCCGTGTATACTGCAAACGGTATCTCTTTCATCGGCGATATCAAACAGCGCCTTAACGCCGTTCTCCCTGTAAACCGCAAAAAGCTCTTCCGACAAAGAACCATTCATATCACCGAAGGCAAAGACGGGGCACCCATATTTTCCATGCAGATGCTTCATCAGCCGTGAGAGCTGTTCCGCATTTTTCGCGCGCAGACGATCGTGATCCTCTAAGGAAAAATCCAAAACGCCGTGATGCTTTTTTACAAACTCCGCCTCATTTCCGCGCATCCACCAAAAATGCGTATTGCAAAGCGCAAAAACGATACCGTTTTGCTTAACGACCGCCCATGTGATAGCTTTTGAAGAATCGGGTGTATTTTCTAAATATTCAAAGCCCTTGGCAATCAATATCAATTCCTTTTTGAGTGCCATAGGAACATAGTTTTTTGAATCAAAAAGCTCCGTTCCAATAAAATAATAATCTTTGCTTAATTTCTCAAACAAAGAGCTTTCATACCAGCCTTTCGTTACTTCTTGAAATCCAATAACATCAGGCGCATATTTTTGATATACCCCGTATAATTTATCATCTCTGCCGATCGTAGAATTATTAAAATAATCTCCCCATATATTGCTGGTCATAATGCGCATAATTTATACCTCCCAGAATATTTTCCAAGCATGATGTTTATAAAAGCAAAAGCTTCATACAGATTTATAGGTTTATACGTGTTCATTTTCAGGTGTTTTTGGCGTTTGCGCATACGAACAAGCCCTATTACAGACGATATGACCGCAATAGATTCATAAACGATACTGCCCATTGACAAAGAAAAAGCATTATAAACAAGCACCATAGGAGAAGTTATCAAAATACTTTTTCGCACCTTTTGAGGATCAGAAAAAGCCATGCACAGCGTACTGATAATAAGTCCCAAAACAGAAAACACCGAATACCAAGCATCCCAAGTAATAACTCCTGCAATTCCCATTATTACCGCAAAAACGATCGGCATTATTATATCTCTGCGGCCTTTTTGATTTCGATAATAATATGAAATATTTCTCAAGATCACTATAAAATTAAGCGCCATGCCCGCAGTTGCACCGACTAGCCAATAATGGACACCAAATACAGCACCGGTAATTGTTTGCAGTACAAGAAGCTGCTTTTGTGTTCGCATTTGAAAAGAGATAAATCCAAGAATAACAGCAATAACTCCAAAAAAATGTTTCAAATTACAAGTAGAACGAGGATTTTACCGATCCTCTTTTCGTCATGCTCATTTTTGCCTCAAATCGAGGCTTTTTCTTTATCATTCGTGTTCCACTGGAAGGCATGGAAAAAGAGCTTCCTCAAACGCTCTAAAATTTGCATTTCTTGCGCTCGTTTTCCTTTGGGAATAGATGAGGAAGAGTCAGAAAATTTCGAGTGTGCCCGAAAGGGGGACAGGGAAAGGCAAAATGTCTCGCATTGCCATAACGCCCTCTTTCACGACTCTTCCACGGCAATCGCAAATGCGGTAGCGACGCGCGCCCGTGGGGTACATAAAGCGAAGGTAAAGCCCCTCGCTCTCGGTTGCATTCACGTAAACGAGTGGCTTACCGTCTTTGACCTCCCATATGCCCTTCGTGTAGGAAACGGCAAAGCGCTCGTTTTCGCTTTCTGCCTCAATGAGTGGGAAATGACAGTCGGGAGAATGCGGGTAAAGCGCACCGCTTAGCAATACGCTTCTGTGCGCCTCCCAAAGACGGAGATAATATCCAAGCATTTCCTTTTGCTCTTCGCTGACGGTATCAAGACGAACGGAGATTTGGGGAACGGTGAAAAGAACTGCACTGATCTGCCGTGCGGCAAATTCGGGGGTTTCCTCCTTGTGCCACATCAGCATATCCGAGTGAATAGCGGTGGAGTGGGTCAAAAGGCGGAGCTGCATGGAGCGTGTGCGGTTGGAATGCGCATCGTTGGGACAGTCGGCAACGCGTATCATATTGCCATAGGCTTGAATGGTGGGTCCCGTATAGGCTTGGCGGTATTCGATCAGCGCATCGGGCTTAATGGCTGTGATCGCAGTGTATGCCTCGCGCAAAAGCTTCTCGATGCCCGCCTCCAAAGAGACCACATCCATGCGAGGATCATCCACCGCGGAGAAAGGTGTCAGGCGCATGGAGTCAATAAAATCAAGCTTTAATCCGTCTAAATCCCATTCCTTTACAGCGTGCACCCATTTGCCGATCAAAAACTTGCGCACGACAGGAAAACGCGGATCAAGGTGTCGAACGTACTCGCCGTTGTCCAAAAACATTCCCTCGAAGTCTTTAAAATTCTTGGCGTATTTGCCGATATAAGGAACGGAGAACCAGAAAAGAAGCTTCATATCAAGTGCGTGAACAGCTTCTACAAGTGCGCGTACGTCGGGAATTTTTTGTGGTGCGACCTCCCAATCGCCGCAATAAGCGTATCCTCTGTTGTTGTCCTCGGTTTGCCAACCGTCGTCGAGAATGGCGGTGTCCATGCCGAGCGCCTTGGCGCGAGCGCATTCCGCCACAATCTCTTCGGTGGTGAATTTTTGATGGTAGGAGTACCAAAAAGAATAAAGAGGATGAAGCGCAGCCTCGGGAACACGACAGGGAGAAAGATCGTTATACGTCTGCCAAAAGCCTTCCAAATCGTGTAGCGCATCGTAATAGGGAATGCTTCGCTTATCGATATAGAGAACCGCGCTGTAATCGGTCAACGGCGCCACGCGCGCTGTGAAGAGCGTGACGGTAAAGCGCATCATACCGTTTTCCTCTACCACACCTGCGCTCATTGTAACAGGCGTTTGTACGTCCGACAGTGCGACTGTGTAGCGATTTGCGTCATCATAACCCACGCATTGAATCATGGGAGAATTACCCGAAAGACGGGAGTCTACCTTACAAGGCATCCATTCGGGCAAGGGAGCATAAGAGTCCCTCATATACAAGACAGCGGCAATGCCGTGATAAGGGAGCTCAAAGGAAAAGGAAACAGAATCGGGCGACGTCGGTTGATCGAATTGCAAGGATAGATCATAGAGCAAAAAGCCGTCACCATTCCTTCTCTCTGCAAGCGAAAAGAAACCGGAGGTTTCGTTTTTTACGGTAAAATCAATACCTGAAATATTCATGTTAGAATCCTTTCGTTTGAAATAAAGCGTATTTTTCGTATCTAAGTGAAATCATAGCATATTTTACACAGGTTGCATAAGGAGATATGAAAATAAGGCTATATAGCAAAATATTGCAAGTGCTGCAACTGAAATATGCCAAGCTTTCGCCGATTATTGCTTGTCAAGGATGCCTTGTTCCGCCAAGCGATAGGTGCGGGGTGAAACCCCTTCCGCGGCCTTGAATACCCGAAGAAAGTGTCCGATCGAGTTCCAGCCGCAGGAATAGGCGATCTCGGTGACAGACCTATCGGTATACCGCAGTAGTTGGCGCGCGCAATCCAATCGCAGACCCGTAAGAAAAGCAGAAAAGGAGCATCCCATTCGTGCCTTAAACAGTTTACCGACGTACCCGGATGAAAATCCGACCGCCGATGCCACATTGGCTATTGTGATAGGTTCGCGCAGATGAGTGTGCAAGAAAGCAATTGCCGCAGGTATGGCATCTTTCGCGGCAGAGACCTGCCCTGCTTCATAGGCAGGCTCGCCCAAACGAACAAGTTCAATGCGCAAACAGGACAAAAGGTGGCGCACATAAAGAGCAGACAGCGGTGCGTCCGCCTCCAGTTCTCGGCGAATGTCAAGCACCATATCGCGCATACGCACGAAAACTGTCTGTTCGGGATGCAGATGTATCGTCGGCAAAGAAGGGATCGGTTCCGCATCGTCTGCCATCATGATCGAGGCGGCCGGAAAGGTAATATTCAAAACCATGACATCTTCCTCCGGCAACAGATTATGAAAATCCGAGGGAGTAAGAAATGAAATGTCCCCTGCAGAAAATGTGTAGGACTGTCCGTTAATGACTGTGATACCGCGCCCCGAAAGAAACATTTCCAATTCGTAAAAATCGTGCCAGTGAACGGACGTATTCGTTATAAAGCGCTCGGTGACCATGACGCCAAGTGCCTTTTTTTCTTCGGGAAAAAATAACCGTTCCATATTTTCTCTCTTTTTGGATGATTTTTTTCATTATATCTAATATTGTTATAAAAAGCAAGACTTTTTCAAAAAATGCCTAATTTTGCGATAATTTATTTAAAAAATGCGAAGAAGCGGACGCTCATTCTGTGCTACAATAAGACAACTGAAGACAGGAGGGCGGTTATGATCACACTCAACACGAAACGCATTTCTCTCACCTTTGACGAGGAGCGCTGTATTCTTACCTCGCTCCGCTACAAAGAACGGGAATATATCGGCGGCAAGCTGCCGCTTTTTGCACTGTGCTTTTTGAACGAAGCGGGCGAACGCACCCACGTCGATGCCGCCACCTTTTCGCTGACGCAAAGCGAATCATGCAAGGACGGCTTTTGCTGTCGTTACACGGGTGACGAGGCTGAAGTTGCGCTTTATCTGAACATGGAGGACGGGCTTTGCTGGCAAATTTCAGTGATGCCGCGCGCCGACCTTTTGACCGAATGGGTGAATTATCCGCAAATCTGCGTTCCTGATGACCTTATCGGTTCGGGTGGCACATCGTGTATTTTGTGGGGCTATAACGAAGGGGCAGTAATCGATGATTTTGCCGTGCGTGACCGTAGCTTTCCCTACCGCGAACCGGACTATCCGCATGTCAGCGTGATGGGCATCTATCCTGCTATGGTGGAGAGTCAATGCCTTGCTTACTATGGGAAAGCAGGCGGGCTGTATCTTGCAGCTCATGATAGCGAGGATTGTCTCAAAGGTATTGATTTTTACCGCAAGGCGGGCGGTATTTTGTTGCAGTTCCGTCACTTTCCGGGCAAAAACTATGGCGAACGCTATACAATACCCTATCCGATGGTGACACGCTTTTTTGATGGAGATTGGCAAGCTGCGGCCGAAATCTACCGCACTTGGCTCAAAGAGGCAAAAGCTGACCGTCTGCTCCCCATCGCAAAAAATCATCGTTTACCCGATTGGTACGGCGATTCGCCCGTGGTGGTGACCTATCCCGTACGCGGTAAGCACGATATGGATGAAATGACCCCGAACAAACTTTTCCCTTATACTAACGCGTTGCCTTACCTTGATGATTTATCGCAAGAGCTTAATAGCCGCTTGCTTGTGCTTTTGATGCACTGGGAAGGAACTGCTCCTTGGGCGCCTCCCTTTGTTTGCCCGCCCTTCGGCGGCGAGGAGGCTTTTCGCGTGTTCGTCGACGCCCTACACGAAAGAGGACATCTTGTGGGGGTTTATTGCAGCGGACTTGGATACACCGAGCAAAGCAATCTTATTAAGGAGTACAACAATCAAGAACGCATTGAGCGAGAGGGATTAAAAGACATCTTTTGCACCGCGCCGAACGGGAAAATTTTGCATTCCAATATCTGCATCGATCAAAGAATAGGCTACGATATGTGTCCCGCGTGTCAAAGAACGGTGGATATTATGGTCGAGGAAGTGGCAAAGCTCCGCGCGCTCGGGGTGGATTATATTCAGCTGATGGATCAAAATCACGGTGGCACCTCCCATTTTTGCTACAGCAAGCACCACGGTCATAATCCCGCGCCCGGACCGTGGCAGGTAGAGGCGATGCGGCAACTATATAAGGCGGTGGGGGCAGATACGGGTGCCATACTGTTTGGCTGTGAATCGGCGGCGGCAGAGGCATACATTCCTTACCTTCCTTTCAGCGACAACCGATTTCATCTCTCCTACCGCTACGGTCTACCTGTGCCGCTGTATTCCTATCTCTATCATGAATATCTCAATAATTTTATGGGCAATCAGGTCTGCGCGCAATATGCCTTTAACCATCAAGCATCCCCCGATAACATTTTATTGCGTTTATCCTATGCTTTTTTAGCAGGCGATATGTTGACGCTGGTGCTTAAGGAGAACGGAGAGATCGACTGGAATTGGGGAATGCGCGAATGTCCAATTACGCCCGACGGCGAAGCCGTGAAGCAATTTGTGAAAGAGGCAAACGCTTGGCGGCGCGGCAAGGGAAAAAAATACCTGCACACAGGGAGGATGATCCCACCCTACCCGACTCGTTCGGAAAGCCGCCGCTTCGTGCGAGCCTTGAGCAAGCCCTTTTTGACCGACAGTGTTCCCACCGCTGCTTATGTGGCAGAGGACGGTCTTCGCGGACAGTTTTTCTGTAATTACGGTCGCGAGCCGCAAAGTGTGACCGTAACCCTTTCTGAAGGGTGCCATCGTTGTCATACCTTGACCGAGGAATACGAATTGACTTCAGGCGAGGTAATGCTGACTATCCCCCCTCATACGGTATATATGATCGAAACGATTTCGTAAAGCTTAGCGCGAGAGCAAAGACGAAAGCCGTACATCATCGGACAAGGCTACCGTCAATATCACAAAAAACGAAAGGAGCATTCCATGAAGATTGTTGCGACCGAAAAAGGATTTTCTCTATCCGAAAGAACGGTGAACTTTGATTTTATTTCCGACCGATTCCCCGAGGAAAAAGACAGCCTTTTCACCCTATCCGTTTGCGGCGAAGCGCCTATGCCTTTGATTTGCGCGGGTGATCGCCTGATCTTGCCCGTAGATGAGGGCATTGCTATCCGAGCTGATAAAGAATACGATCAAGGAGAGCTTGATATTTCGAGCATCGGCGGTACCTTTTGCAGCCGCGAGGGAACGCTTGGTATGCTGATTGTCGAACGTGAAAAAAGTTTCCTTATGATCGCGCCTCAAAATACCGTTTATGCCACTTACAGCGCCGTTCGCACGAACGGACTTTACCATTTGAAACTCGTCGTCGAGAAGGAAATGCCCGTGTTTTACGGCGTTTTCGGTACGCTTGTCGAGGCGGCAGCATACTATCGTGAGCATTTTGCCAAGGCAACCGTTACCTTAAAGGAAAAAATCGAAAAGAATCCCGAGATCTTAAAGCTTGCGCACGGAGCTGTTTTCTGGGTTTGGCAAGACAACTACGATGAGGTGATGTATGCTGACCGCGATACCGATGCGAACCCTTCGGTGGGAACGGCAATCTTCGATATAGCGGACACCTTGCAGGCAAACGGTGTTGACAACGCGCTGTTCGGTATTTTCTTTAACGAGGATTCCCAAAGCGTAGAGAGACTCTACCAAAAGTACGGATACATTGCCACGCAATATGATAATTACAACGATGTTTTAGATCCCGCCATGCTCTCATTGATTCCGAACAACCGCGTACGGTGCTGTGATTACACGCGACGCCGCATGAAGGACTATCCGGATGGCGTACAGATCCGCGCCGATGGCAGTAGAAAGCCCGCATGGGCACTTCGCGGCTTTGACGGCGAAATGCACCCACAAAACACCCTTTGCCCTGCCGTTGCCGCCGAAAGGATTAAGACTGAAATCCCCCAAATAATTGCCCGTTATCCTTGTTATAAGGGACGCTTTATCGACGTGTACGGCGGTTGTGCCTTATCGGAATGCTACAGCAAGACACATCCCGCCACAAAAGAAGAGATTCTAAAAATCAAAAAGGATGCCTTCGCAGCACTCGGTGAAATGGGATTGATCGCAGGGACGGAGGATGGCTGTGACGGGATTGCCGACTCTCTCGTCTATGCCGAGGGCCTTCATAGCCCCGTCTATTTCCGCAATAACGATTCGAGACGCAAGCACGCCCACCGTTATACGCAAGAGCGTGCCGCGCATATCAGGAAACATATGCTTGACCCCACCTCTCGCGTACCGCTTTTTGAGCTGGTCTACCACGACTGTCTGCTTGCTCTCCCTTATTGGGGTGACTCAACCGCCAGCGATGCGTCCCTCTTGAAACGAAAAATTCTTTTTGCCTGCCTTTACGGCTGTGTGCCTCTTTATTCCTTCTTCGTAAAGGATTTTGCACGGTTGAAAATGGATATTCTCAAGAGTTATCATAGGATACGGAGCGTACTCCAAAAGGTTGCCACGCTTCCTATGACCGATTTTACAAGTCTCACCGAGGATGGCACCGTTCAGCGATCTGTGTTTGGCGGCAAATACGAGGTCGTGGCAAATTTTTCACCTCTTGCGTATAGGTACAGTGATAAAACGGTCGCACCCGAGGACTTTTATTTTGGAGAGCTTTAATGAAATATCTGATTGTACTTATCATGTGCCTACTTGCGACGGTAAAGGTAAGCTTTCCATTCGATTGAGCAAGCGAAACTTTTGGGACAACATCCCTATTGTGTGAAACGGACACGGTTTGAAAAACATGTCCGTTTCTCTTATTGAAAAATCCTCTTATCCGTGGTATACTTTTACAAAAGCAACTTGTAAGGCGAAAGGATCTACCATGGCAAACGAAAGAAAAGAAATCATTTTGACCGATCTCGGCCATATGCTCACGCCCGCATCGGCAATCACCGACGGCGACGCAAAAAACACCTGGCGCAGATGCCACTATGAAACCGCCTCGTTTTCGGGCACTCTCGTTTCGGCACAATGCCGTTCCACCGTCGAGCCGCTGACACTTTCGCCCGACCTCACGGGATGGTATCGCATCTATCTCGGACTTGGAAGATTTTCGGGAGAACGAGCAGCATCTCAGCAAAGGCTTCTCGTTTCCTTGACAGGCGACAAAGCCGAGCGCGTTGTTTCCCCTTCACGTATGCTCTCTCCTTGGACGGTGGACGAATCCTTCTATCGCTGTGCCGATATGACGGGAAAAAGTCTCACCTTCCGCCATCCCGAATACGAAAACCCGTCCGCAACGTGTGAATCCGTGCTTGCGCTCGTCCGCTTTGTCCCCATGACGGACGAAGAAGTGGCGGCGTACCTCGCCGAAAAGGAAGATCGCACCCACCGCACGCTCTATGCCACCGATGATGTGCACAACTTCTTGACCTCAGGACCGTACGACATGTCGCTTGCCCTCGCTCAAATCGAGAACTACCGAGAAAGCGACGTCGGCGTTTTGGCAATGGAATATTGGGGCTTTTCGAAATTCTATACGGGAAAAGACGTTCCCGAAGAGATCTTTTGGGGGCGCGACGACGAAGAATGCGCCGCACGTGCCATGCGCCGCTTTCGCGCTGCCGGCATTGATCCGTACAAGGAAATGATCGCGCACGCCAAGGATGCAGGGCTTTCGGTGCATCTTTCCATGCGTATCGGAGCTTGGAACTACGAATTTCCGTGGGATACGGGCTTTGCCACATTGGATTACGATCGTCATCCCGAGTTGCGCATGCGTGACCGCGACGGCACCGAAATCTCGCGTCTTTCCTTTGCCTACCCCGCGACTTGGGAAATCTTCGCTCACTATTACAGCGAAATGGCAAGCTACGATATCGACGGCGTGGACTTCCTTTTTAACCGCGGCTACCCCTTTATCCTCTTTGAAGAGCCCTTCCTTGCCGCGTTTGAAGAAAAATACGGCATCGACGCACGCACGCTTCCCAACGGCGACGAACGCATCGTGCGTGAAAAATGCCGTTTGATGACCGAATTTCTGCGCTACATCCGCACCCGTCTTGATAAAGAGCGCGCCACGCGTGGTCAGAAACCTCTCCGTTACACCGCGCACGTGCACAAAAACATTCCGGGTTGCCGCATCGTAGGTCTTGATATCGAAGAATGGGCAAAAGAAGGCCTTATCGACACCGTCATTTGCTATCCGCTTTATACTTACGAATCTTACCCCGATTCCTTCTACACCGACGACGCGCACACCGTGATCGACGTTGACGCCTACCGCGAAGGCATGAAAACCGGCCCCGACCGCTTCCTATTCGGCTGGTACGATGCAGGCTTTAACTATACGTCGCTTTCCTACGACGTTCAAGAGGACACCGCAGAAGAGCTTTCGGCACTCACCAAAGCCACCGAGGGCACCAACACCCTTTTGTACGTCCATCTCATGCCGCGCAATATGTTCCCGTGGCAAATGCTCGAACGCGCGAAAAACGTGTACGCCCTCGGTGCGGACGGCATCGCACTTTGGGACACCAATGTAAGAGCAGATGTCTTGCGTGAATGGAGCCTGACCTCACGTCTTGGACACCGCGAAGTGATAGAAAACGGGGACAACGGCGAAGGAACCAATTACCGCAACCATAACTTCACCGTCCTCGGCAATCTGCGCATGGATCGCTATCCTCCACATTGGGGCGCGTGACGAGCGTCGTTACCTCTTGTATACGATATGAACCATCTTCCGTTTTGCACACAAAACTCGATAGAATGCAAACATCTATTCGCATTTTGATCAATATTGTATGAAAATGAGAAAAAAGAATCTACTTGTAAGGGACGAAAAAAGCGAGAATAACAAGCTACAAGCAAAGCAAAAAGCCCTCGTTTTTTAGTCGAAGGCTTTCCGTGGCGCGCCTGAGACGATTCGAACGTCCGACTCCCAACTTAGGAGGTTGGTGCTCTATCCTGCTGAGCTACAAGCGCGTATAAATAATTTTTCACCGATTTTTTCACCGGTTTTGAGTTTGTATTTCAAAAAACACCATATATAGTGTCGGTCTCGCCAAAGAATTGCTATACATTAAGAGTTTTGAGGTGGATATAGCAGAACCCAAAAGGGGCTTATTATATCCATTTAACTAAGGGGAGAACGGATGTATTATAGCACAAAAAAGCAGGGATGTCAATAGATAAAAAGGGATGTAAAAACGCAAAAAAGAGATATTACCTCTTGATAAATGCAAAGGAATATGCTACAATGAGAAAAACGGCGCTCTGCGCTTAAATTAGGAGAACATTATGTATTTACACAATATTGACTGCGACTCCACGATTTTTCCCTTTCTTGAGAAGATTGCCAAGCAAAACAGCGCGACGGAGGCGGATCTTTACCCCTTTATCGACGAGCTTACCGACACCAACGTAACGGATGTTTATCTCAATGTCAACGCGCAGTGCTCTGTCAGCCCCTCAAAGGTGTTTGACGACATGATCAAAAATTATGAAAAGAAAATCGAAAACGGCATTCCCGTTGATTATACGAAAATTCTTTGGGGACCTTATCGCGTGATCAAGGAATTTGGAATAGATCCTTTTGCCGTGTGGTTTCGCCGCATCCGCGAGATCGGCAGACGCTCGCATCTTTCGATTCGCATGAACGATTGCCACTGCCCCGATGAGGAGACTTGCTGGCTTCGCACCGACTTTTTCTATACCGCGCGCGAGAATGGCTGGATGAACGGTCCTGCGCAAGGCTATTACCGTTGCACACTCAATTATAAATTTCCCGAGGTAAGAAAATACTTCTTGGATTATATCCGCGAACAGCTCTTCCGCTATGATGTAGACGGGCTTGAGCTTGACTTCATGCGTGAGCGCGTTTGCTTCGACTATTTGGTGGACGCGCCCGAGCTTTGCGTTTCTATCATGAACGACTTCATTCGCGAGGTAAAGGCACTCGTCACCGAAGCGGAAGCGAAGTACGGCCACGCCATAGAAATTACCGCACGCACACCTCGTGACCTTGCCAAGAGCCTTGCTTTTGGCTTTGACTGTGTCACATGGGAAAAGGAAGGGCTCGTGGACCGTATCGTTCCCTCCCCCCGTTTCCAAGGAAGTGACACGCATCTGCCGATTGCCGAATGGAAGGCGGCACTGCCTAAAACCAAGATTACGGCTTGCATTGAGAGCCTTATCTCAAGCGATTGGGGCATGTCGCACAATGGGCTTGCCTGCATGACGGCTGAGATGGTTCGCGGTAACGCGGCAAGCTACCTTGCGCAAGGTTCGGACGGTATTTATACCTTCAACCTCTTCGGTCAAGGTTGCGGCGGCGGTGAAATCGAGGTAGCGAGAGACTACGAGGTGCAAAAAACGGTGGGAAGCTATGAAGAAACGGTCAAGCACGCGCTCCGCTTTGCCACCATTCCGGAAGATTTCGACTCCTCACCTGCGGCACTCGCACGCTGGGAGCCCGTGCCGACCGATATCGAGGACGTATGGGAGCTTCCTTACGTAACAGGCAAACTGCCGACAGATAAAAAAGGAAAGCTCATCATCGGTCTTTCCGCGGGAAGCATCGATGATGTTTCGGTTTCGGTGAACGGAAAGCCCTTTGTCGGCTTCTTGCCCGATGCGCTTCCTTACCCCGCAAACGCAGCGGAAAAAGATTCTCTTATTTACAGCATCCCTCTTCCTCTATCCGAGGAATGCTACACAGTAAAAATCGAAAAACGCACAAACGCGCACGTTCGCCTTTCATGGGTGGAGATCGATGCAAGATAATAGAAGACACCGAGGATCAATCCTCGGTGTCTTTTTGTTGTCCTTCCTTCGGCGGCTCGATATCCGAGATATCGTACATGCCGTGAGGCTTTTGCGCTTTTTGCTCGGCAATGGGGGCATCCAGATGATCTTTAGCATCGGGTGCGCAAGCAAAGAGGGCTTTTCGAAAGGCTTCGTCGGCATGGATGCGAACGAGAGCTTTTTCCGTTTCGGGCAAGAAGGCGAGAAAAACATCATCCTCCGCCAAAAGAATAGGTGAAAAATTCAATACTGCGGCTTTATAACCGTCGGGCTTTTTAGATGCGATCGCGGTCAAAGAGGAGAGCGCGAGCTTGGCTTGCGTAACGCCACGTTTGCCTTGCAGACGGATAATGTAGAGAAAGAAGGTTTTCTCCCCCTCTTCCCCCTCTTCGGTGATCTCATAATGGTAGGCGGCAGTAATATACCGAATCAAAATATAAGCGGCTCCGACAAGGGAAAGCAAAAGAACGATCTGAGAAGCGAGGGGCTTAGACCATTTCAAATGATCAAACAAGAGTGCGATGGCGGAAAGCGCGACCAACAAGCCGAAAAAAAGCCACGCTTTTTTGGTATTGCCACGCACAATACAACGAGCTGTCACCGGGGCAAATCTCCCTTCGAGATCTTCTTTTCCTTTGTTTCATAGGGATAAAGGGTACCGTTATACTCAAAATTGGCTTCATAAACGATCACGGAGCCAAAGCATTCCTCTTCTCCCTCAAGATAGATATCCACGCGCATCCATGCGGCGTTCTCAAAAGAAACGCCGTCAAAGGCGAGTTTGGTATAATGATACATAAAAGCATCGCTTTCCTTCATATAGGAGGATTCATACGTACGGAAATCGGTGCCTTCCGCATCACTGTTATAGGAGACGGTGAGTGCATAACGGAAAAGCCCATCGGAAGGAGAAAGCTCTTCTCTGCCGTATTTTTCGGCAACGGTTTTAAGCGAGCTTTCATTATAACGAAGGGTAATTTGCAAATGCTCGGCATCGGGAATAAAATAAAGCCCGTCCGCAAAGAAGCTACCGTTTTTCGCATCGTCATAAGGGGTGCGAAGATCTTGCGTATAAACCTTGAAATCATCGGTTTTATGATAATATTCGGTAAGCGAATCGGTAAAAACGATTCGCACAGTGTCCTTCGGATAATGCTCCGCAATAAAGATGCGGAACACAAGTGCCGCAATCAAAGCGACAAGGCAAAGAATAAGAAGCGCAAAAAGCGCTTTTTTGAAAATTTTCATACCGTTTCCTTTCGGTGTTGTTTCTATGTTCTTTATTGTACTACATTCTTTTCAGAAAGTCAAACGCTTTTCATTTACGCTCACACCAAAGCCGTCACAATATTAACCACGCCGCTGACTGCCATAACACCGTAGACTGCTTTTTTTATGACAAGCGGAGAGACTTTTTCTCTGGTCAGTTTTCCGATGAATGTGCCGATCAGCATGCCGAAAAGCCCCACGGCAAGCCCCACCCAAACGGCAGTGGTTAAAAAGCCCGCCATAATTTTGGTGGAAACAGAAATAATGCCCGAAAACACAAAATAAGCGGATATGGTAGCTAAATAATCATCCGTTTCTTTTTCGGATTGCATAAAGTAGATCACGACCGGAGGTCCACCAATGGCAAACATACCACTCATAAGCCCCGATACGATGCCGGCAATAAGCCCTGCGTACCATGTCGGCTTGATCTTGCATTTATCGGAAAAGAAAAAGAAGTACAAACTCAAAACGACAAGCGCGATACCGAGAAACAAAATCAGCGTTTCATTTTTTTGCGTTTTTACAACAGAAACTGCCGCGTAGGTTGATGCAAGACAGCCGATAAGCGGAAAAATAAGGTTTTTCCAATGAATCTTACGAAACAGAAAAAAGGCGACGTAAACGGAAGTCAAGCTGCTGAGAATGGAAGAAAGAAGATTGGCTTCCGTATAGAGCAAAATCCTCGGCAAAAAAATCATGGCAAAAATGCCGAAGCCAAAGCCTGTTACTCCCTGTATATAACTTGCACCCAGCGTGATCAACCCGACAAGAAGAAAGGGGATCATGATTTCCATGAAAATTCCTCCTCTGAAGTTATGCTCCTATTGTAACACAATTTCTTCTCTTTTTCAACCTGATTTTAAAGTAATATTTCGAAACTTTTTCGGAACGAAAAGTCTAGTTCTTTTTAAAAACAGACTTTACATTTGAAAACTTATATGATATAATTGAGAAGAAAGGCAGTTATGCCTAAAAAACCGATTACTTTTTCGGAGGAAAATATGCGTAAAGGAAAACTCGTATTACATACCCATTGGGACCGTGAGTGGAGATATCCCCTTTGGGAAAACAGAATGTATCTTTGCAACATGGTGGATGAGCTTTTGGAAATCCTCGACACCGATCCCGAGTACCGTTCTTTTGTTATGGACGGACAAACCGTGATTATTGAAGACTATCTTGAGGTTCGCCCCGAAAATCGCGAAAAGGTGGAAAAGTATATTCGCGAAGGCAGAATCGAAGTAGGTCCTTGGTATACCCTGCCCGATCTTTATCCTGTTTCGGGCGAGAGCTTGGTCAGGAACTTACAAAGAGGTATGCGCCTCGGCGAGAAGCTCGGCAAATGCACCAAAGTAGCATATGAAAGCTTCGGTTGGGGACAAACGGCGCAATTTCCTCAGATCTACAAGCAATTCGGACTTGATTTCAGCGTAGTCGCCAAAAACGTTTCGAAAGACAGAGCACCCGAATGCGAGTTTCTTTGGGAAGCACCCGACGGTTCGCGCATTTTGGCAACCCGTCTTGGCGAACATGCCCGCGCCAACTTCTTTATGAATGCGTACCTCAAGATCATGACCGATCTTGACTATAATTCCGATGAATACGAATTCGCATGGGGCAAACACGGCTTTGTGTATCACCGCGCCGATAAGAACGGCTATTGGAATGACTTTATCAAGCTGAACAACGACGAAAAAATTCATGACGATGCCATCAAAGGTGCCGTAGATGTTGCCATTGATGCCATGAAAGCAAGCTCGGACAAAGAGCTCGTTCCTCTCTTTGACGGTTCCGACTCCACTACGGCACAGCCTAAGATCACCGAACTGATCAAGAAGATGAACGCCATTTACGACGACATCGAATTTGAACATATTTCCCTCTCGGAATATGCCGAAATGGCAAAAGAGGTTTACGGCAAAAAGAATCTCACGACGGTTAAGGGTGAGCTTCGCGACGGACCGACCTACAAATGCTCGGCAAACGCACTTGCCACCCGCCCGCGCATCAAACAGCTCAACAAGAAGGTGGAGAACACGCTCTTCCGCATGGCAGAGCCGCTTCGCTATATGTCGGGCATTGACGAAAGTGCTTTCTTTGATCTTGCCGAAAAGTTCCTTCTTCTCTCGCATCCGCACGACTCTATCAACGGCGTTACCCAAGACAAAACCGTTGAGGATACCATGAACAATCTGCGCCAAGCACTGGAGATCAGCGAGGTACTTTGCGACAGAGCATGCCAGAGTATCGTAAAGAAGATCGATATGACTTCCTTTGGCAAAGAAGATCTTGCTGTAACGGTATTCAACACCCTTCCCTTTGAAAGAAGCGAAACGGTGCGTCTCTTTATTGACTTCCCGCAGTGCGACGGTGTGTGGGATTTTGACATCACCGACACATCGGGCAATAAGCTTAAGAAGCAGATTATCGCAAGAAGCGAGGTCAAGCTTCCCGTTTCCTCGCTCCATTCCCGTCCTTTCCCCTTCTTTGTGGACCGCATCGAAGTCATCGTTTATCTGCCCTCCATTCCCGCAATGGGCTATGAAGTCTTAAAGGTAGAAAAAACGCAGTCCTTCAACCGCAAGGCACTTTTCTGGCAGGACATTCGCAAATCGCAAGCCGATGAGATTTGCCGCGGCGCAGACACGCTTGAAAATGCCTACCTCAAGGTGACCGTCAATCCCAACGGTACGGTGGATATCCTCAACAAGCAAGACGGAAAGCTTTACTCCCGTCTCAACTATCTCGAGGACACCGGCGACGCGGGTGACTATTGGATCTATTATCCTCCCTATAAGAACAAAACCTTCAACTCCCTTGGCGCAAATGCCGAGATGTGGGTGGAAGAAAACGGTCCCGTTTCGGCGACCATCGGCGTAAAATACACGCTTTCGCTCCCCAAAGACGGTGATCTGCAAGCAAGAAGTGCTATGGCGGAAGATGTTCCCGTAACCGTATACTACACACTCACCAAAGATGCCAAGCAGCTTGATGTGAAGCTTGAAATCGACAATACGGTCAAAGATCACCGCGTACGCATGCTCTTTGACTCTGGCGTCAACACCGATACGGTAGAGAGCGCAGGGCACTTCGGCAAAGATGTCCGCCCCGTTGCCAAGGACGGCACCTTCTATCCCGAGATGCAAACGCTTCCGATGAGCTATTATGTCAAGAGAGGCGATCTCGGTATCGTTCACAATGCGTTCTGCGAATACGAGGGCATCAACAACGACGAAGGCACACTTGCCATCACCGTGATGCGCTGTGTCAAGAATATCATCTGCACCGAGTTCCGCAGTGCGGGCAAGTTCTTGCACGAGGACGGTGGACAGAGCCTTGGCAAGCACACCTATGAGTATGCGATCACCTTTGAGAACGACATGTTCAAGAGAGCAGAGGCATTTAACGCTCCCATCAAGGCAGCTCAAATCAGCCGCGGCGAGGGTACGGAACTGCCGCTTAAGAAGAGCTATCTCAAGATTGACGGCGTTGTGACCTCTTCCGTCAAGCGTGCTTGCGACAGCGACGCAACGGTTGTACGCGTATTCAATCCTACCGACGAAACGGTAAGCATTGACCTGCGCGGCACAGAGGTTACACTCAACGAAGAAGAAATCGGCACCTTCGACGGCAAGGTCGGTCCTTACAAGATCGTTTCCGTAAAGCTTTAAACAGAAAAGGAATGAAAATTTGAAAATAAATTTTCAAACCCGCCTTTTGTGGCTTCTGTGCCGTAGAGTATGGCACGGATTTGCCATAGGCAAGCCGCCGCAAAAGGCAACGTTGCACAGAAAGGAATTGTCATAAAAATGAAAAAAATCTGGACACCCAAAGATAAAACCATTGACTTATTGGAGGATGAGGGTAAGAAGTACATTGAAGTCAAATCGGGTATGGGCTACCCTGCCCTTTACCCCCTGAACGAAGTCAAGATCGAAAAACCGATTGAGGCGGTTCTCATGGATCTTGACGGCACGAGCGTCAAGAGTGAAGAGTTTTGGATCTGGATCATTCAATCCAGTATGGCACGCTTGATGGGTAATCCCAAGTTTACTTTTGAGGATGCCGATATTCCCCACGTTTCGGGGCACAGCGTCAGCGAACATCTCACCTATTGCATCAACAAATACTGCCCTGAAAAAACGGTGGAAGAGGCGCGTAAGTATTATTACGAGATCACCGACTACGAGATGGACGAAATTTTAGCCGGCAGAGGCAAAGAGGGAGCTTTCACTCCTGCCGAAGGGCTGAAGGATTTCCTTTATGAATTGAAGGACAGAAAAATCAAGATCGGTCTTGTTACAAGCGGTCTTTACCGCAAGGCGATGCCCGAGATCATCTCCGCATTCAAAACGCTCGGCATGGGCGATCCCGTAGATTTTTATGATGCCATCATCACCGCAGGCTATCCTCTCGGCAAAGGCAGAGTGGGAACGCTCGGCGAACTTGCTCCCAAGCCTCATCCGTGGCTTTACGCAGAAACGATGCGAGTAGGTCTCGGCATTCCGTTCGAACGCCGTCACCATGTTGTCGGCATCGAAGACTCCAGCGCGGGCGTGGTTTCCATTCTTCTTGCGGGCGTGGCTCCCATTGGTCTGAACGACGGCAACATCCGTGCGGCAGGCATGGAATCGCTTTGCACGCACATGGTGGATAAGCTCGGCAACGTACTT
Organism: Eubacteriales bacterium; assembly: GCA_045580085.1. Taxonomy (GTDB): domain Bacteria; phylum Bacillota; class Clostridia; order Oscillospirales; family CAG-272; genus UBA1740. The sequence continues at coordinate 19,422 of JAZNND010000028.1, read as the reverse complement.
GACTTAATTTAAATACCGAAGGGGCTGCTTCACTCATCGTGAGGCAGCCCCCTTTCAAGCGCAATCCGCTATTTTTTCAAAAAAACTCTTGACATTTCGCCAAGATGTGCTATAATATTGTAGGTAAAATTTTATACTTGTGCAGAGAATTGGAGACGCACTGAAAGATTGGGGCATATACCCCTTTCTTTGGTGCGCTTTTTTTATGCTTGATTATAATAAAATATGAACATAGAGAAAGGAATGGTTAAGAATGGTTGACGTACTTATCATCGGTGCCGGTGTCACAGGCGGTATGATTGCAAGAGAGCTTTCAAGATACAAGCTTGACATCGTAATCACCGACAAAGAAAACGACGTTGCTATGGGTGCCACCCGTGCCAACAGCGCGATCGTACACGCAGGCTTTGATGCTGCGGAGGGCTCTTTGAAGGCAAAACTGAATGTCAAGGGTTCCGAAATGATGGAAAAGGTGGCAAGCGACCTTGGCGTTCGCTATAAGAAAAACGGCTCCATTGTAGTCGGTTTTTCGGAAGAGGACAAAAAGCATCTTGAGGGGCTTTTAAAGCGCGGAGAGAGCAACGGTGTTAAAGGGCTGAAGCTTCTTGAGAGAGACGAACTTCTTACCGTAGAACCCGGTGTCGGCGACACCGTAAAATATGCACTTTATGCTCCCACGGGCGCGATCATTTGCCCTTACGAGCTTGCCATGGCATCCATCGGAAACGCTATGGATAACGGAGCATCTCTTGAACTTGCTTTTGCCGTAGACAAGATTGAAAAGATCGAGGGCGGTTGGCGTGTTTTTGCAGGTGAACGTTCTATCGATACCAAGACGGTAATCAACTGCGCCGGCGTTTATGCGGACAAGATCGCAGGTTTGATCGGCGACGAAAGTTTCACCATTCACGCACGCCGCGGCGAGTACATGCTTCTCGACAAAGAATGCGGCACGCTGTGTGAAAAAACAGTATTCCGCACGCCGAGTGCTATGGGTAAGGGTATTTTAGTATCACCCACGGTTGACGGCAATCTGCTTCTCGGTCCTACTGCCGAGGATATTGACGATAAAACCGATACCCGTACCACTGCAAAAGGTCTTTCCGCCGTTGGCGTACAAGCCCACGAGCAGGTTAAAAATATCCCCTATAACAAAACCATTACCTCCTTTACCGGACTTCGCGCCGTCGGCAGCACGGGAGATTTCATCATCGGCAAGGCAACGGACGGTTTTTATAACGTAGCAGGTATTGAAAGCCCCGGTCTTTCTTCCGCCCCTGCGATTGCCGAATATGTGGCAGATCTTCTTGCCCAAGACGGTATTCTCGGAGAAAAGAAGGAAAACTTCATTGAAAAAAGAAAAGCGATGCATGCCTTCCGTGATATGACAACGGAAGAAAAGAATGAGGTCATCAAGACGGACAGCCGTTATGCCAAAATCATTTGCCGTTGCGAAGGTGTCAGCGAAGGCGAAATCCTTGAAGCCATCCGCACCAACCCGAAGCCGCGCGATCTTGACGGTGTAAAAAGACGCACCCGCGCGCAAATGGGCAGATGCCAAGGCGGATTCTGCTCTCCCTATATCGTAGAGCTTCTCGCACGTGAGCAGAACATTCCTTACGAGGCAGTCACCAAGTGCGGCGGTGCCTCCATCATCAACTACAAGCGCACGAAATAAAGGAGAGGACGAAATGAAAACGAAGGTTGATCTTATTATCATCGGCGGTGGCCCTGCGGGCATGAGTGCCGCGGTCAGCGCATACGAGAATGGATTGCGCGACATTCTGATCCTTGAGCGCGATGCACATCTCGGCGGCATTCTTCAGCAATGCATCCACAACGGATTCGGCTTGCACCGCTTTAAGGAAGAGTTGACCGGCCCCGAATATGCAGGCAGATACATTGACATGGTCAAGGAAAGAAATATTCCTTACATGTTAAATACCATGGTTATGAACATCGATGCCGACCGCAAGGTGACCGCCATGAATGAAGAGTACGGCATTTTCACCATTGAGGCAGGTGCTATTATTCTTGCGATGGGTTGCCGCGAACGTCCGAAGGGGGCGCTCAACATTGCGGGTACACGCCCTGCCGGTATTTTCACCGCCGGTACGGCGCAAAAGTTTGTTAACATGAAGGGTTACATGCCCGGCCGCGAGGTTGTAATCCTCGGTTCGGGCGATATCGGACTTATTATGGCACGCCGTATGACTCTGGAGGGTGCTAAAGTCAAGGCGGTTTGTGAACTTCTGCCCTACTCCGGCGGCCTTGCGAGAAACATCGAGCAATGCTTGCACGATTTTGACATTCCCCTCATGCTCAGCCACACCGTAACCGAAATCCACGGCAAGGAGAGGGTGACGGGCGTTACCATTTCCGAAGTGGATGAAAATCGCCGTCCCAAGCCTGAAACAGCTACTTATATTCCCTGCGATACGCTTCTTCTCTCTTGCGGTTTGATTCCCGAGAATGAGTTGACCAAGCAAGCGGATATTTCTCTTGACCGCGTTACGGGCGGTGCTGTGGTTGACCAAAATCGCGAAACCGAGATCCCCGGCATTTTCTCTTGCGGCAATGTTTTGCACGTACATGACCTTGTGGACTATGTTTCAGAGGAAGCCGAGATTGCCGGTGCCGCCGCTTGCGCTTTCCTGCGCGGCGAACGTGCCGATAAGGCTGATATCACACTGACGACCGACGGCAAGGTACGCTACACCGTACCGCAAAAGATAACCGAAGCAAAAGACGTAACGGTTTATTTCCGCGTTGCAGACGTATACCGTGATATTTCGATCGTTGTAAGCGATGGTGACAAAGAGATCTTACGCAAAAAGAAGCAAAAGGTTGCCCCCGGTGAGATGGAGACGGTGAAGATCACCGCCGATATGATCCGCGCTTTGGAAGGCAAAGAGCTTCGCTTTGCGCTCGTATAAAGGGAGGAATAGAAATGGAAAGACATCTTACCTGTATCGTTTGTCCGAAGGGTTGCGATCTTGTAGCTGTTTTGGATGAAAACGGAAAATTTGTATCCGCTTCGGGTGCTACTTGCAAAAGAGGTCTTGCTTATGCCGAGACCGAATGCACAGCTCCCACACGCACCGTGACCAGCACGGTATGCGTTCTCGGCGGCGGTGTTCTCCCCGTTAAAACGGATGCTCCCATTCCGAAGGAGCTGATCTTTGACGCCATGAAAGAGATCAACGCTGTCCGCGCCTCCTCCGACACGAAGATCGGAGATGTTCTGATCGAAAACATTTGCGGCACGGGTGTGCGCCTTGTTGCTACCCAACACGCAAGTGAGGTTCGTTAATTTTGAAAAAGCCCAAGTTTTTTTTACTTGGGCTCTCTCTTTTGCTTGACTTTCCCGCGCTTATTTGCTATACTGTTTACAAGGAATTTTCGTAAAAAAGGAGATCCTTATGAATTTCGAAGAGCAACCCATTATCGCAGCTGTCAGAGACAAAGACGGCTTTCTCGCCGCCTGCGAGAGCGAATGTGAGGTCATTTTTCTCTTGTCCTCCAGTATTTTGGAGCTTTCCGATTACATCAAACATGCGCACGAAAAAAAGAAAGAACTCTTTTTGCACATTGACCTTGCCGACGGCATAGGTAAGGACACCGCCGGTGTCAAATACCTTGCATCTCTTGGGATAGACGGTATCATCAGCACACGTGTTTCTGCAGTCAAAAGTGCGAGAGAATGCGGGCTTTCCTGCGTACAGCGTTTTTTCATGGTGGATTCGCACTCGGTGGATACCGCGCTTGAATCCATTCGCGTCGCCCATCCCGACATGATCGAAATCATGCCCGGCATCGCAACCAAAACCATCAAAAGGCTTTCGAGGCAAATATCCGTGCCCATCATTGCAGGTGGACTTTTGGAAGAAAAAGAAGAGCTCTTCGCCGCGCTTTCGGCAGGAGCATCCGCCATCTCCACGGGCAGACGTGAGCTTTGGGAGGTTTAAAAAATAAACAACGGAGTATATGACATGAACAAAAAAATCGGCTTTTCCATCGGCGGCTTGCAAAACTTATTTGGCGACCGCGAAGCACTCGCCATCGCCAAGCGCATCGGTGCGGACGCGGTGGACTTTTCTCTCGATAAAAAAGGGGATGATTATCGCATCCCGGGAACCGTATACAGCAAAAGTGATGCGGAAATCAAAGCTTATTTTGAGGAGCTTGGTGCATATGCGCGTGAACTTGGGCTTATCATTTCCCAAACCCACGGCAAAATCACAGGCTTCCGCAACATCAAAGAAGAGGACGACGCTTTGGTGGAGAATATCCGCCGCGACTGCCTTGCTACGGCGGCACTTGGCGCACCCGTATGCGTTATCCACAACGCAACCAGCATCTATCTCGGGCCCGATCCCGATCCTGAACTGATGCAAAAATTAAGCTATGATCTTTTCTCCCGTACCGTTCCCTATGCAAAGGAATACGGCGTAAAGATTGCCACCGAAACTTTTGGTGATGCCGTCAAGTTTTCAAGCGTAGACTTTTTCGGCGACATTAACGAGTTTATGAGAGCCTATGAGGCAATCAAGAGCGACGCTCGTTTTGCCGATCACTTTACGGTTTGCGCCGATACGGGCCACTCCAACAAAGCCATGCGTTTCGGAAATCCCACAGCAGGTGATGTCATCCGCCGCATCGGCAGTGACGTAACCGTTTTGCACCTTAACGACAACGACACCTTAACCGATCAGCACAAAATGCCTTTTTCCGGCACCATCGATTGGGATGACACCTTTAACGCACTTGACGAGATTGGCTATCATGGCGTATACAACATGGAGCTCGCCCTCGGCTTTTACGGCAGAGAGCTGGCTGTCGAGACTGCGGAGTTTGCCATCAAGGTGCTTCGCAATTACATGAATAAGCGATACGGATCATAAGGTTGCGCGATTGTTGCACTTAAAAGAACATTTTTACCAAACAAAACAAGTTATTAGCCAAGAAAAAGGGGCTAGCTCATTAAGAGCTAGCCCCTTTAGCATAGCGGTAAATATTCTTACAGACAAGCGGTTAGTCTATCGCAGGAACAATGAGACCGTAGTCGTTATCTTTTCTCTTATAAACGACGCAAGTATCATGATGTTCGGCATCGGTGAACACAAAGAAGCTGTGGCCGAGCAAATTCATCTGCATAATTGCTTCTTCCACCGACATGGGCTTAACAGGAAATGTTTTGGTGCGAATATGAAATTCGGGTTCCTCATCGATGTCGCCAAAGTCGTCGTCAACAATCTTCAAACCCTCACTCTTAATCTGCTTTTCAAGACGAGTTTTGTTTTTGCGAATCTGGCGTTCGAGTGCGTCTACCGCTTTATCGATGGCATTGGCGAATGTATCGCTTCCCTCTTCGCCACGGAACAACAGCCCGTCCGAACGAATGGTGATCTCCACCGTTTCTTCTCCGTGCCTTATGCTGAAGGACACGGTCATTTCGGCATTTTCGTCGAAAAATTTATCGAACTTGGCAAGCTTTTTCGCCGCCATTTCTTTGGTACTTTCATAGACATTCATTTGTCTGCCGGACATGATTACTTTCATAAGGTACACCTCTTTCTTTAGGATACGGAGAAAAGCTTTCACCTTTTTCCACCTTTATTATAGCACATCTTTTGTGAAATGTAAATAGTAAACACGTTTTTTTTTGCATTTTTTTGTTAAAATCCACCACTTTAATGAGACTTATTATATCAATATAAAAAATTTACTTTCTGGTTTTATTTTTTTACCTCGATCACTTGACAAACGCAAAAAAACAGTGCTATGCTTATTACACAAAGAAAAAAGAAAGGAAATTTTCATATGAACGTTTCAGAAGCTTTAACCCAGTGGTTTACCACAGCAGGCAATGTAATCGTAGACATTGCCTTTCGTCTGCTTGCAGCTCTTCTCGTATACTTCATCGGCTCTGTCATTTGCAAAAAAATTCTCAAGAAGATAACTAACAGCAAAAAAATCCATGATAAGGCAGGTAAAACGGTGCAGCTCTTTGCCGAAAAGGCAATCTCTGTCTCAATTAGGGTGATTCTAATCGTTATTGCCGTTGCTATTATGGGAGTACCTATGGCATCAGTCATTGCAATAATTGCCGCCGCCGGTGCCACCATCGGTCTTGCCTTGCAAGGCGGTCTCTCTAACATTGCGAGTGGCATTATTTTGCTTATCAACAAGCCCTTCATCGTAGGAAACTACGTTGAGATAGGCTCCCAAAGCGGTACGGTTCTGCAGATTGATCTTTTTAATACTACCTTGCGCACCCCTGACAACAAGCATATTGTTCTCTCAAACACAGCGGTTATGAACACCGAGATTGTCAATTACTCCGCCGAGGCCACGCGCCGTGTAGATTTTACCGTATCTGTTGCCTACGGAACAGATACTGAGCTTGTTCGTTGTACTTTACTTTCTATCGCGGAGAGCCATGAGCTTTCCCTCAAGGAGCCCGCGCCCATGTGCCGTCTTTCCAAATTTGCTGACAGCAGCATTGACTTTACACTCCGTGTTTGGGTCAACAGTGCTGACTATTGGACGGTAACGTTTGATATTAACGAAGAGATCAAAAAGGTATTTGAGGAAAAGAACATCTCCATACCCTTCCCTCAAATGGATATTCATTTAGATAAATAAACCTTCAAAAATATATTGGTGTGGGCTGTTCACATTTCCGAAAAAGTTTCGTTTTTTAACTTTTTCGCTTGTGCCATAGCCGTTTTAAAACCAACGTTCGTCATTCTCAAAAAAGAAAAAGCCCCATACACACCCCGAAGACGTAAATGCCTACTTCGAGAAGAGCGTATGGGGCTAAATTATCAAAATATGCTGTCAGTTTAGTACATGCCGCCCATGCCGCCGCCCATGCCGCCGGCTGCGCCGCCTGCAGGGGGAGGATTATCTTCCTTCTTATCCGAAACAACCGCCTCGGTGGTAAGAACGGTTGCGGCAATGGAAGCCGCATTCTGAAGAGCACTGCGTGTAACCTTTGCAGGATCCACGATACCAACGCTCATCATATCGACATATTCTTCCTTTGCGGCATCAAAGCCGAAGTCGACCTTACCGCTGGTTTTGATCTTATCTACGATCACGGAGCCGTCAAGGCCGGCATTCTCGGCGATTTGACGCATAGGAATCTCAAGAGCCTTCATCACGAGCTTAACACCCGTCTTTTCGTCACCGTCTACCAGTGCGAGAACCTTCTCGACATCACCGATGACGTTGATGAGAGCTGTCCCGCCGCCTGCGACGATACCCTCTTCGACAGCTGCCTTGGTTGCGTTGAGCGCATCCTCAATGCGGAGCTTCTTTTCCTTCATTTCGGTTTCGGTAGCAGCACCGACCTTGATAACGGCAACGCCTCCTGCAAGCTTAGCGAGACGCTCTTGGAGCTTTTCGCGATCGAAATCGGAGGTGGTAGTCTCAATGGCGGCACGGATCTGCGCTACTCTGCCATGGATCTCATCGACATTGCCCGCACCGTCAACAATAATGGTGTTTTCCTTGGTTACCTTAACCTGGCGTGCACGGCCAAGCTGATCGATGGTGGTTTCCTTCAAATCAAGACCAAGCTCATCTGTAATTACGGTACCGCCGGTAAGAATAGCAATATCGCGAAGCATCTCTTTGCGGCGATCGCCAAAGCCGGGAGCCTTAACAGCAACGCAAGTAAAGGTGCCGCGGAGCTTATTGAGCACGAGCGTGGTCAACGCCTCACCCTCAACATCCTCAGCGATGATGAGAAGCTTTTTGCCTGCCTGAACGATCTGCTCAAGAAGGGGAAGAAGATCTTGAATGTTGGAAATCTTCTTATCGGTGATCAAAATGAAGGCGTCATCAATGACAGCTTCCATCTTATCGGTGTCGGTAACCATGTAGGGAGAGAGATAGCCGCGGTCAAACTGCATACCCTCTACGACCTCACAATAGGTCTCCGCACTCTTCGACTCTTCTACGGTGATAACGCCGTCAGCCGTAACCTTCTCCATTGCGTCAGCAATGAGGGTACCGATGACCTCGTCACCCGCGGAAATGGTGCCAACTCTTGCGATATCGGCGGTGCCGCTGACCTTCTTTGCGTTTGCCGTCAAAGCCACAACAGCGGCATCGACTGCCTTGCTGATGCCGCGGCGAAGCACCATAGGATTGGCACCCGCGGTAACGTTCTTCATGCCTTCGCGGATCATAGCTTGCGCAAGGATGGTAGCGGTGGTCGTACCATCACCGGCGGCATCGTTGGTCTTGGTTGCTACTTCACGAACAAGCTGTGCGCCCATGTTTTCAGCCGCATCCTCAAGCTCGATTTCCTTGGCGATGGTCACACCGTCATTGGTGATGAGGGGAGAGCCGAATTTCTTTTCAAGAACAACGTTTCTGCCCTTAGGGCCGAGGGTGATCTTGACGGTATCGGCAAGCTGATCCACGCCACGCAAAAGAGCCGTGCGTGCATCATTGCCGTAAATAATATTCTTTGCCATTTTTGTTTCCTCCTAAAATTACTCTACGATGGCGAGAATGTCGCCAAGACGAACGATGTTATACTCGGTGCCGTCGCACTTTACTTCGGTACCGGAGTACTTCGAGGTGATCACGCGATCACCAACTTTTACGGTCATTTTTACTTCATTACCGTCTACCATGCCGCCGGGGCCCACCGCCACAACTTCGGCGATTTGGGGCTTCTCTTTGGCAGAGCCGGGAAGAAGAATACCGGTTTTCGTGGTTTCTTCCATCTCTACAAGCTTAACAACAACGCGGTCGAGAAGGGGTTTGATTGTCATAATTTTGTCCTCCGTTTATCCCTTACAGGGGGTAATATTTTCCAAAACTGTTTTTAGCACTCTTTCTTTTCGAGTGCTAAAACTATTTTAATCCACGTTCTCATAAAAATCAAGTGTTTTTTGGATAATTCACATTTATTTAACATTTAAAGCAACAAAAACCCTTTGTCTTTGCTTGCAATTTAATGAAAGCCGCTATTTTACGGTAAAAAATCCGATTTCCGCTTCCGATTTCACTTTTTGGCACTGTCGCCTTTCGAATGAAAAAAAGATTTCTGTCGCTTATGACAACTCCTCTCGTAAAAAGCAGAGGATTTTCTTCTCTTCTCTTGAAACCTTCACTTGCGACAAACCGAGTATTTTGGCTGTTTTATCCTGCGAATAATCTTTGAAATAACGCAAAACAATGATCTTCTGTCTAAGCTTCGGCAATTTCTCGATGGCGGCACCAAGTGCGATTTTTTCAAATGTACGCTCATGCTCTCCCTCGTCGGTGAGTGTGTTTTCGAGTGTTTTTCCTCCGTCCTCTCCGATGGGTTCCTCGAAAGAACAAAGCGGCATGGCGGAATCAAGTGCCTGTGCCGCCTCTTCTTTGCTGACACCGCACGCACAGGCAAGTTCGGACAGAGAAACATCTTCTCTCCCGCATGCGGCAAGCCTCTCCTTTTCCGCCATAAGAGAAGCGGCAAGCCTTTTTTGTATTCTTGAAACCTTAATAGGTCCGTCATCCCTCAAAAAACGCCGTATTTCTCCGAAAATCAGGGGAACGGCATAGGTAGAGAAAGCACAGCCGCGCGAAAGATCGAAGGTGCGCACTGCCTTGATAAGCCCCATGCTTCCGATCTGTGTCAAATCCTCAAAATCGGTACCTCTGCCGATGAATCGTGACGCGATGCTTTTCACAAGTCCCATATTGGCAATGATAAGTGTTTCGAAAGCTTCCTCGTCTCCCTTTTGTGCGCGTTCCACGAGCGCAAGATTTTCTTTGTATTTTTCGTCCATGCCTTTCGCCCTTCTTTATTCGGCAAAAGTATTCTTTTCTCCGTGAGCACCCAACGTTTTGCACAAAACCACGCGAGTACCGCGCCCCGGTTTGGAATACACACGCACCTCATCCGAAAATGCCTCCATCACGGCAAACCCCATGCCGCTTCGCTCTCCGGTTTCATCGGTCGTGAAAAGAGGTTCTCTTGCTTTTTTCACATCGGCAATGCCCACGCCGCGATCCTTAATTTCAATGCAGACGCGCCGCATCTCATAGAGTCTTACCGATATGTACACCAAGGGTGCCTTATTCCCTTTTAAGGTATCTGTTCCGTTTTTATATCCGTGAACGATGGCATTGGTTACCGCCTCTGAAACGGCACAGCGAATATCGGCAAGCTCCTCCACCGTGGGATCCAAAGGCGAGACCGCGACAGCCACGAGCGAACGCGCCACGCTCTCATTACGCGATAACGCGCTCAGCGAAATATCTATACGGCTGATGCATTCTTTTTTCATATTTATAAACTTCCTTTCTTATCGTTCAATGATGATATCATGCCGCGAAAAGAGACCTGCCATCTCCATGATGCGCAAAGCGCGCACATCGGCACCGCGGATGATGACTGCGGCACCAACCTCTTTTGCGCCCGCGATTCTTCCGAGGATAAGCCCCAATCCCGCGCTATCCATAAAGCGCATTTCGGAAAGAAGGAGCTCTAATTTTTGAGGGCGATGGAAAAGAAGGGCGGCATCTATCTTTTCGCGAATTGCTTTGGCAGTATGATGATCAATCTCGCCCACTATCTTTGCGGTAAGCGTTCCGCTTGAAACAGAAAGCAACGTTTCGGTTTTGGATTGCATATTCTGACTTCCTTTCTTTTTTGTACAGTATAGCAAAAGGTACGCGCGGATTTTGTCACTTTGAGGAAAAAGAAAAAGGAGACCGCTATTTTTAAACAGTCTCCTTAAGCACCCTTGCAATTCAGGGCAAAACATGCTATACTGTAAACGGCAATGCCGTAAGAAAGGAAGCCTTTGCAGCAAAGGCTATGAATCGATATGGAAGCAAGCTTGATCATCCGTGTTATTTTATGGAGTCTTACCGCCCTCACCCTTGTTTTGGGCACGCTCTTTTCCATTCTGAACCGAAAGGATTTCAAAAAAGGCGTTCGCATATGGGGCGTTTGCGTATTTTTCCTGCTCCTTTTCTCCATATATCCGCATTTTTACGGACAGAAACACGCCGTTTGGCTGACTGTCTTTGAAAGCATGGGAGCGATGCTTCTCAACTCCGATCCCTCTGAAATAATGGGATCGTTAGAACATTTTTTTCCTTCCGCCTTTTTACTTTTCCTTTATATCGTCGCGCCTCTTTTTACCGTTGGCATTACCCTCTCATTCTTCTCGGAACGGTTAACGCGTTTGATCTATCACATCCGTTCAAAATTTACCGACAGCTATCTTTTCTCTGCCATCAACGAGCGATCGCTTGCCATTGCCGAGGATATCGCGAGCACACAAAAACGCGCCTGTCTCGTTTTTGCCGTCTGCACATCTGTTGACGATATCAACGGCGAAGCCCTTGCGCGCATCAAAAAGATCGGCGCATACATCATTGATACCGACATTGTTTCCGTCAAGCATACGCTGTCACACGTCAGAAATTATTATCTGTTAGACGCTTCGGGAAGTATCAATCTGGAAACCGGGCTGAGACTTTATGAAAAATACAGCCAAAAGCAAACCGACCGTGTCAACCTTTGGCTTTATACCAAGGAAGAGCTTTCCGAAGTGGTTTTTGATCACCTTTATGAGACGTTCAACATCAGACTGATCAACGAAGAACGCCTGATTGCGCACAGACTGATGACCGAGCATCCGCTTTACGAGGGCATTCAAAATGGAAAACTCTCGGTACTGTTGGTGGGCGGAGGCAACATCGGACTCGAAATTTTGCGAAATACAGCCATGTGCACGGCATTTGCGGAGGGCATTCAAACAGAGATCCATGTCGTCGATCAAAACGGCGAGAAGGCACGTGCAATCTTAGAAAAAACATCCCCCGCTTTGGCGGAACGCTTTTCGATTCATTTTCATTCGGCAGATGTCAAGGCAAGCTCATTCAAAAAAGTTCTTTCTTCCCTCTCTCCGACCTACATCATCGTTGCACTCGGTAATGAAACGCTTAACATGGAAACCTCCCTCTACATACGCCGTTTTTACGGCATCCAAAACGGCATGCCCCTGCTTCACGCCTTGGTGGATCACAAAAGTATTGAAGAGCATATTCTTCCCGCGCTTTGTGTTTCGGACTGGAGCTTTGACAAAACCGAAGGTAAATACGTGAGCACACCCATCTCTTCATTCGACATTCGCACCTTCGGCAGTTACGAGGAAACCTACCGCGATTTAAGAATCGGCGCGCGGTATTTGAATTGCCTTTCGATCGCCGTGAATGCCGTAAACAAGGGCATTCGGGAAACGGATGCGGTGAACACCCCTGCAAAACTCCGCGATCTTTACAACCAAGTCAGCTTTTACAAAGACTATGCCGACGCTTACGCGGTTTCGATTCCCTACAAGCTCTATTTGATGGGGCTTTGCTTTAGCCCCGACGGTGAAGCGGATCTATCTCTTTTGGCGGATGCCGTTGCCAATCATCTCCCCGATCTGCGCCTGCACGAGAATAGGCGTTTTGAAGCTTTCATGCGAGGAAAAGGCTGGGAAGAGATGCCGCTTTCCGCGATCAAAGACGGCAGAATCAGCGATAAATTATCCAAAAAGCACGCACGTCTTACCACAGAACAAGACGCGTCTCTCGGCGCACTGCTCTGCCGCGACTTTGCACGCGAGGACATCGAAAACCTCCAAAGGCTACCCGATATGATCCGCCTTGCCAACGCACTTTACGGCAAAGGATATTCTGTTAAAGCGCGATAAAGTTTTATCTAAAAGCCTTTTGATATTTTGTCCTCCGAAAACATCGGGTACGCCCGACAAAAAAGAGGATAAGAACGCAGTTAAAAAACAGGTAGCTCACACCAAACTTGTGAACTGCCTGTTTTTATTGTTTTTGTTCTTTTTTCTTAATATGTTCTTTTAGTACGACATTGATATATTGCGAAAGCGGACGGTCATCCTCTTTTGCGGCGATCTTCAGCTTTTCCAAAAGATCACCATCTATCGTGATACTGATCTTTTCTTTTAAAGGTTTCATTTAAAATCCTCCTTTTTCGCTTATTATACAGCAAAAAACTATTTAATATTGATTTTTCATATAAATAGTATATAATACTTATAAAGAATACTGTATATTTTGAAGGATGATTTTATATGATAAAAACATGCCCGTGGTGCGGAAGAAACTGTTGCGGCAGTGCGGCGCGATGCCCAAGTTGTTGCTATGATTTTCATTCTTGCGCGGAGTGCAAACATTTCGGCAGAAGAGATATCGCTCTGTTAGATTGTATTTACTGTCGCGAAGGTAGCCGATACAAACCTAAATCGAATCCGTTTTAAAGGGCATATTTTGCGCCATACATCGCAAAAATGCTCACAATATTCACATATGACTTCACATTTTCATCGGCAAGATACGAATGATCGACCATCACATTATGATCTGTATAAGCAATGATGGAATAGCCGCGTGCCATATATTCTTTTTTCATCTGCTCGGGAGTCCATGCGCCATCCGAGACGGTGGAGTGGGAATGCAGATTAGCTTTGTAAAATTTTCCTTTTTCGGGTAAAAGATACTTTTTCATAGTAATACCTCGAATATTTTTATAGGGGCTAGCTCATGACTAATGAGCTAGCACCTATTGTAACACCGCAAGATACAAATGTCAATGTGTTTTTTCCTCGCGTTTGCTGTTATTTTTTCGCTTTTAAACGTGCCTCGCACAAAGGTCCCATATCGGGTTCCTCCCATGAGAGATTCAGCCCTGTGATACCAAGATCGGCAGGGGTACGGTAGTCGGGCAGGTTGTCTCTTGCCGTCAATTCCTCACGAATGGCTTGCAAATAACGGAACCCGAACTCATGAGAGGGGGAGACGTAGTGCCCCTCGTCCCACTCATTCCAGTTATCAATCATGAAAATACGTTTTCCCCATGCGCCGTCGGGAAGCGCATCTACCTTCTCTTTCATTTGTCGGATGACCTCACGGAAGCCCTCGGGGGAAAGGTAATAGCTGCGCTGGGTGTCAAAGCGGAAACCGAGATCCATCCACGCCTTAGAAGTGCGTGGTGTTGCGTCACGGAAGCAAGAAGCAATGGGCAGCTGGCGCATCGGATCGGGGGCAAGACGCTTGTCGAGCATGGCACACTGTTCACGGATGATCACGTCATCGGGCGGAAAATCGTACTCGGGAGCATAGCCAGCGTTATAGGGAAAATGAAAATCGTAGCCCCGGTTGGTGATATCTGCATACAACTCTGCATCTACGGTATTATAATCCCAAACATTGCAAGCGATGATCATACCGTCAAAACCGCGCGTTTTCGCATAGGCACGGCAGGCATCAAAGATGGCACGGTTTTCCTCCGGCGTGCCGCAATCCTCATCCATTCTCTGTTTATCACAAACAAAAAGCACCGGCTTGTTGTCAATTTTCAGATAATTTTCACGGGTAAAGTAGGTATCGAACCAATAAGGAAGCAGGTTTTCAAAAAGATCCTTCTTATTTGTTCCGCACCATCTGCCGCTATTCTCATACATGATGGCAAACTGCATCATATTTTGATACTTTGCGTGAAAAAGACCTTCGTGAACGGCGTGCGCGCATCTTAAGCTTTCACGCGTGATGGGCTTATCGGCATTTTCCTTCAAGCGATACCAGCAATACACAAAGCAGTTGATGCCGTGCTCCAATGCCCATTTGATCTCAATATCGGTTACAACGGGATTTTCTTCGTCATAATACCCCATAAGCGGTGTGCGCTCGGGGTAATCGTGCAGATCGTCAAAACCGTTGTGAAGTCCTGCCGCGCCCTTTTTCCATGCGGCATAATAGTGAACCGCTACAACACGGTCGGCGGTAGCAGGTTTCGGTTCGGGCACATAATCGGTTAACTTAATGTTATACATCATGAATTCCTTTCTTATTTCAACGCAGAGAGTATAAAATCAATGCCATCGTCCTCGGATGGCAGGGTATGCCCGCCTTCCCAAAGCAAGAAGACATAGTTTTCGGGAGAGCCAAACGCTTCAAAATACTTTTTGACACGCTCTGCCTCGGGAATGGCGGTTTTATAAGTAAAAACGGCATCCTCCCGCCCGACGGCGATATAGAGCCGCCTTGGCGCGCAAAGTGCCGCAACTTCAGCATCGTGAAAGGTGTTAGCACTATTGGGATAGCTCCAATCAAACCAAGGATAAGTATTTCTGTCATTGAAGCAGGCATTGCTGAAGCCGGCTTTGATGCGGGGATCTGCCGCCATGGTGTGCAGAGTGAAGTATCCGCCGTAGGAAATACCCATCATGGCGATCTTCTCTCTTTCGATAAACGGAAGCGAGGAAAGATAGGTAATACTATTCATGATTCCGCGAATCTCAAGGGCAGTAATGCTCATACCGAAACGCTTTAAATTTTGATCCGCCGGGATGCGTTTATAAGGAATAGGGTGGGAGGGTTGCGTTTCGAGCCTTTCTCCTTGATTCCACAAAAGAAGCTGAGGTGCAAAAACCGCGACTCCCTTCCCAAGCAATCGGCGCACCATGCGGTTATAGTTATTTTTTCCGTTCATATCCGAGCAAAGTTCGGGGGTTCCGCCGCCGCCGTGCTGGGCAATAATGAGAGGAACTTTTTCTATGCCGTGCGGCACGAACAAAAGCCCTTGCATCGGAATCTCACGCGTGATAAAAACCGAAACCCGATAAATCTTTGCATCCGCATCTTCCCCGACATAGGTTAAGGACGGTGCGTGAGTTTCTTCGGAAGGGATTCTGTCGATACCAAGCATTTCTATATATTTTTGGCGGTATATCTCGATCTTTTCGGGAAATCCCTCCGCCGGCATAAAAGCCTCACGTTTCGCATAGCTCTCTTTTTCCAATCGCAAAAGGAAGGCATCAATTCCTTCTTTATAGGCTTTTCGCGCTTTGTCACCGTCTTGAATGATATCTTCGTACATAGCCCATCCTCCTTTACGCTCCCAGTATACCACAAAGCGATTCGAAATTATATGGTAAAAAGAAACCTTTATTTGGTCAAAATAAATATTTTTCAAAAAAAGGAGCTGAGTATGCACTCAGCTCCGCAGTGTTCCGATTTTATTTACTAAAACAGCTTAATCCTTGTGTATCACTTTTTTCTGCCAAGATCTCTTGCCGCATTTAGGGCATTTCATGTATCTTGTTCTGCCAGCATGCATAGCCAAAAAAACATTGCTGTATTGCGGTTTGCATTTATGACCGCATTTTTTACATACATAATATCCGGCTTTCTGCTCAATTCTTATGGCAAAAGGAGTGGCGACCAGCAAAGGAACCAGGCTGCCAAGAACAATAACGGTTTCTACCCATTCCGCCAAGGATATCGCAAATACCAAGCACATCGCCGCCAAAAGCGGAATAAGACACGTGATTACCATCACGATTTCGATGGTCAGCAACCGTTTGTCTGCCTCTTCTTTTTGCTTAACCATCTCGATTAGGTTGTTTTCCAATTCTTTGTTGTAGTTATCCATGTTAACACGCTCCCCACTTAACAAGTCATTTACGGTAATTTCCAGAACATCACAAAGCTCAAGCATAATGGAAGAATCGGGCATTGCGATGCCTCTTTCCCACTTGGATATTGCCTTATCGGTGATGCCCAGTTTTTCTGCCAATTGCATTTGCGTTAAATCTTTCTTTTTTCTGCATTCGGCAATGAATTTTCCTATTTTCAATTGATCCATGAAGTTTTCTCCTTTCGCATACAGTATACCCGTTATGACCTTAAAAGTACACCCACCGTTGGTTTAGTAGGGAGATGTAAACCATAGGTTGCGCAGAAAACAGAATCTATCTCTTTTGATATTCCAATAAGCGGTACAGTTTTTTGGAAAAGCTCCCTGCATAAAGCTTTGCGAAAATAAACCTTTCCAAACCTTTTAACTCGTCTATGTATTTTTGAGGAATCATGACATGTTCTTTGGCATACACAAGCTTCTCACTTTGATAAACCGTGGGATCATCTATGCCGTAAACGGTGGTAACCCCTACATCCTTAATCGGGTTTCCGTGCTTTGACATTTTTGCGGCGAAGGAAGTGTAGCAATCCGCCAAAAGAACAACCTTTTCAAAATGCGCGCAAAGACCGTCTAATAAATGCCGCATTTCCTCGACCGTCAAGTACATGCTCACACCTTCCATCACAACGATGGCGGATTTATTTTCTTTGATACCGTCGAGCCATGTGCCGTCGCGTACATCAGCTGCGATCATTTGATAATTGTCATTTTCGGTATAATACCGTTTTCTTTCCTCAATAACCGTAGGAAAATCAACATCGTACCACCTGCCGTTTTTCACGGCAACTCTGATCACTCTGCTGTCCATCCCGCACCCGATATGAAGGACTGCCGCATCCTCTAAAATCTTCTTTTGTTCCTTGAGCCATTCATCGAACACGGCGGAACGAATTCCCATATAGTAGGCAAGCCATTTGGACTTTGCTTTTCCTTTCAGTGAAAATCCTTCCGCTTTCCAAATTTCCTCTGCTTTTTTATCCCGCAGAAACAATCCTTTTTGGCTGACATAGGATTTTCCGTACAAAGGAATATACAATGTTTGATTTACATGAGTCATACATATGACCTTTCCTTTCCGTACAAGGGGCTAGCTCATTAAGAGCTAGCCCGCCTCATTTTACGCCTCGGGCGGCGTGAAATGAGGAAATTTTCTTTGAAATATTTGCAGGGGGCAGAAAACGAGCATTTTTGTTCGTTTTTCGGTAGCTCTAAAAGTTGCTTTGCAACTTTGCAAATGAGCTAGCCCCTCTAAAAATCGAGTTTTTAGCCGTATCTGCCCCGGCATTTCTTGCATTCCAAGTAAATTAAAATGCGTCAATCCAGTACCACGGATTTTTTCTTTCCGTTCTTGTTTCTCGGATATTCTCTGATGCGAACCACAAAATCAAGATTGATGGCTTCGCTCTTACCGTCCCTCTCAATGAGAATTCCTCCGTTGCTCACTTCCTTAATGACACCTTCGTATTGATGGCCGTCAAAGGAGTAAATGATGCACTCTTTATCCATAAATTTAACTGCCAATTCTTTCATTTCGTTCTTTCCTCCTGTTTTCCTTTTTTTCATCATTTTTCTTGCGATTATGGTTTTCCGCCGATTGCGAAACATGATAAATATGATGATCCATAGAACAATGATGGGTATATACGTTGCTATATTCAATGCCTTACCCCCTTCCTTCAAGAGTAACAAACACCGCCTGCGTGCGGCATTGACGCTTGCGAATATTATACCATAATTTTCACTCAAAGTAAATGGCGCGACGATAAAAGAATAGCCCGGCAACGGCTGAAATTGAGTTTAGAGCTATGATTTTGCCTACGGTAAAAGCTATGAGTGCCTACGGCACGTTATGATATGATTGCCCGTGTTTCCTCAACGAGACGCAGTCGCTCATAATATGGGGCTTGCCCCAATCATAACTCACAACTTGCCAAAGGGCATCATAGTTGCACCAAATTTGCACCAAGATCACACCAACATTCAACGCCTATTCAGCTCAACAAATTGGGTTGGTTTAACTGTTTTTAGCAACCCACTTCTTTGCCCAGACAAATAAGGTTTCAGACATCGGTAAGAAATCAACTATCCCTCCATTTTTTAATTTCAAGAAGGTATCAACAATGACACGTTCATCGTGAAAAGCCACTTGAAGCAATTCTTTTTGATGTTTCATATAAATTCCTGTCTGCTTAAAGATGATTGCCTGCACCACAAAAGATGCGGATTTATAGAGTCCACGCAAAAGTTCGCCACTCTTTTCGTGCAACATATTATGCACACATCCATGATAGATATTGCAAGCACCTATTTTGATCGCCCTGTTGACGGCACTTTCGTCAATCACCGACAGTAATTCGTCAAGACTTCCCTTAATCGGTTTTGTGTCATAATAAAACTGGAAGAGGTCGGACGGTTCCCAATGCATAATTTCATCTTTGCCCGAAAGAAATCCGCAAATCAGCTCTCTGTGTGGCAAACTGTCGAGCATTGCATTATAGGCTTGAATATCCAGGGCGGACAGTTGATCGAGTATTACGACAATGTCAATATCGCTCGTTTCTGTTGCTTCACCGCGACCATAACTCCCCTGCAAGCCAACAAACCATACACGATTTTCAAAAGTTTTACTTACCTCTTGCAAGAAATTATTCATCCAGGCAGTAATATCTATCACCTTAATCACCTCGTCAAATTGGAATTTGTCAGTATTACAACTGCTTTATCTCATTTGCAATCATAGCCACAGCTTTTGCGTTTGTATCAATTTTAATGGTACCCAATGCTTGATACATCGGTATTCTTGCTATGCTTCTCTCAATTACATCTTCAGAGCGAATACCTCTTTTTACATCCATTGATAATCTTTCACACAGAGTCTTTTCATCCGCTACAAGCGAGAT
>JAZNND010000027.1:0-19814 GCA_045580085.1 Eubacteriales bacterium | reverse complement strand
AGCAAATGGGATATACCCACGTGGAGCTCCTTCCCGTGTCCGAGCACCCCTTTGACGGCTCCTGGGGCTACCAGGTATGCGGATATTACGCCCCCACCGCCAGATTCGGCACACCCCATGATTTCATGGCCTTCGTGGATAAGATGCACTCCTGCGGCATAGGCGTTATCATGGACTGGGTGCCTGCCCATTTCCCCAAGGATGAATGGGGGCTGTACGAATTTGACGGACAGCCTCTTTATGAATACCAAGGGCGTGACCGTATGGAGTCACGTTCGTGGGGAACTCGCTTTTTCGATCTTGGCAGGGAAGAGATTCAAAGCTTTTTGATTTCCAATGCCGTGTATTTTATGCGTGAGTTCCATGTGGACGGTTTGCGTGTGGACGCGGTAGCATCCATGCTTTATCTGGATTATGATCGCATGCCCGGGGAATGGATTCCCAACGTCTATGGCGATCACAGAAATTTAGAGGCCATCGCTTTTTTGAAAAAGCTGAATGCCACAGTGGACAGAGAGTTCCCCGATGTGCTTATGATCGCGGAGGAATCCACCTCTTGGGGTGGCGTTACCAAGCCGGTTTCGGAGGACGGGCTCGGATTCGATCTCAAATGGAACATGGGCTGGGCAAACGATTTTTACGATTATATTTCCAAAGATCCCGTGCACCGTAAATATCATCATACCGCGCTGAATTTTCCCATCATGTATGCGTATGGCGAGAATTATATTCTCCCCGTCTCTCACGACGAGGTCGTGCACGGAAAGCGTTCCCTGCTCAATAAAATGGCGGGTAGTTATGAGGATAAATTTAAAACCTTCCGTGCCTCTCTTATGTTCATGATGAGTTTCCCCGGCAAAAAAATGCTCTTTATGGGAACGGAATACGGGCAGTTCTCGGAATGGGATTACAAAAAAGGCTTGGAATGGTTTATGCTTGACTATCCCATGCATGCCTCCTTGCGTGATTTCACGCGCGCGTTAAATGCTTTCTATCTTGCCACTCCCGCATTTTATGAAAGAGATTTTTCGCCCTCGGGCTTCTCTTGGCTTCTCGCGGATGAGGCGGATAAAAACATCGTTGCCTATCGAAGATGGGACAGCAAAGGCAACAGCGTGATCGCTGTTATTTCCTTCTCGGGCTCAACGCAAAGTGTGTCGCTTCCGCGTCTTGACGGCGAAGAATACACCGTTGTCTTTGACACCACGGGTGCACGCAGCGGAGAAGCCTATAAGACTTACGGTGAAGCGGATCGCAGGCTTTTGCCCCTAACTCTTTATCCTTTTGAAGCTCTTTATTTAAAAGAAACCAAGAAAATCAAAACAAAGATCATATAACGGAGGTTTCCCCATGTATTGCAAGAAAAAATGCATCGCCATGTTACTTGCCGGCGGTCAGGGAAGCAGACTTTATGCCTTGACCGAACGCACCGCAAAGCCGGCTGTCGGCTTTGGAGGGAAGTATAAGATCATTGACTTTCCTCTTTCCAACTGTGTCAATTCGCACATCGATACTGTCGGTGTTCTGACGCAGTACCAACCTCTTGCGCTCAATGAATATATCGGAAACGGAGCACCGTGGGATTTGGACCGTGTGCGCGGAGGACTTTCCGTTTTGCCCCCTTATCAAGGAAAAAAACATTCCGATTGGTATAAGGGAACCGCAAACGCCATTTATCAGAACCTGGATTTCATCCGCCAGTATGACGCGGATTATGTTCTCATTCTTTCGGGCGACCATATCTATAAGATGGATTACAGCAAAATGCTCGAATACCATGAAGAGAAAAATGCCGTTTGCACCGTTGCCACCATCACGGTACCCATGGAGGAAGCAAGCCGGTTCGGTATTTGCAATACCCGTGAGGACGGCAGTATTTACGAATTTGAAGAAAAACCCAAGGAGCCTAAAAATGATCAGGCTTCCATGGGTATCTACATTTTCAACACCCAAACCCTGATTGATTATTTGGAGCGTGATGCTGAAGATCCCGAAAGCTCTAATGACTTTGGTAAAAATATCATCCCGAACCTTCTTCGCGCCGGTGAAAAACTCTTTTCCTATCCCTTTACGGGCTATTGGAAAGACGTTGGAACCATCTCCAGCCTATGGGAAGCCAATATGGATCTGCTCGGTGAGACACCCGTCTTTGATATCGGAGATCCTCATTTCCGCATCTTCTCCCGCAACTTTGCCCGCCCGCCGCAGTATATCGGCGTGGGTGCCGAGATTTCCAACTCTTTGATTTCCGAGGGATGTCATATCGAAGGAAAGGTAGAAAACTCCGTTCTGTTCGGTGGCGTAACGGTGGAAAAAGGTGCCGTGATACGCGATGCGGTGATCATGGAAGATGTTCTCGTATGCAAGGACGCTAAGGTGGCTTACGCCATCGTTGACAGCGATGCCGTCATTGAGGAAGGTGCCACGGTCGGCGAGGCTCGCGGTTCGCGCACCAAGATCGTTGTCATCCCCAAGGGTGAGCGTGTAGAAAAAGACGGAAAAAAGGAGGAAGCGTAAATGAGTACCGCAGGCATTATTTTTTCCAATCTCAATACGACAACCAGCAATCTTTTGACGGCTGATAGAACCGTTGCCGCCATTCCTTTTGCGTGCCGCTACCGCCTCGTGGATTTTGCCCTTTCCAACTTGGTCAATGCGGAAATCGCCAACATAAGCGTTGTTACCAACTATAATTACCGTTCTCTTATGGCACATATCGGAAGCGGTAAAGACTGGGATCTTGCCCGTCACGGCGCAGGTATTCGCATCGTATCCCCTTACCAAAACGCCTATCATAAGGGCGCGAAACTTTATAGCACCCATCTCGAAGCACTTTGCGATATCAAAGAAATCATCGATTCTATCCATGAAGAGCATATCGTGATTTGCGACAGCGATATCATCTGCAATATCGATCTTGCCGCCGTCATTGCCATGCATGAGGAAAGAGAAGCCGATATCACGATGGTGACGGTTTCTCCCGAACAAAAGTGGCTCTCCCGCTACCAACGTGTCACCGCAACGGTTGGGGATGACAGCGTGGTTCGCTCGGTATCGTTGAGTTTCGGCGGTGACACCAACGGTGAGCTGGGGCTGAATATGTATGTGATGGATACTAACTACCTCAGAAACATTCTCGCGGAAGCGCAAGCGCATAACTTTGAAAGCTTTACCCGCGATATTTTGATGAAACGTGTCGGAAACGGCAGAATTGTTCGTTATCTGTATGACGGCTATTATGCTTTCGTTGCCGATGCAAAGGATTATTATACCAAGAGCATCGAGATTGCCACCAATCCCAAAGCCAGAGAAGGGCTCCTCGGTGTTCGCGAACGCCCCGTTTATACCAATGTGCACAACACACCTCCCGCGCGTTACGGTGAAAGTTCCGAGGTCTCGAACAGCATGATCGCGGACGGTTGCGTCATTGAAGGCAAGGTGGAAAATTCCATTCTCTTCCGCGGTGTACACGTCGGGCGCGGCAGTGTGATCCGCAATTCGATCTTACTTGGCGGCACCTATGTCGGCAAAAATGTAACGCTGGATGCCGTGATTGCGGATAAGGATGTGCTGATCTCGGACGGCTTGCATCTCGGCGGATGCGCGGAACTGCCTTACTATATCCCCAAAAAGAAACATCTTTGAGAGGGCATGCTATGAAAATATTATACGTTACCGGTGAGGCGGCACCTTATGCCGCCAGCGGCGGACTCGGCGATGTAATGGGATCGCTTCCTGCCGAAGTCAAGGCATATGGAAAAGATATGGAGGTTGCCGTCATTCTTCCGCTTTATGCGCAGGTATCGGAAGAGCATCGCGCAAGGATGACGCGTGTGTGCGAAGGCACCTTCCCCTATGCTTGGCGAACCGCTTATCTTGCCGTATATAAACTCACGGAAAACGGTGTTGATTATTATTTTGTGGATAACGAGCAGTATTTCAAGCGTCCTACCATGTATGGGCAGTTTGATGACGGTGAGAGGTATGCTTATTTCGGTCATGCCGTGATTGAGTTCATGCTTCAAACCGGCTTTATTCCCGATGTGCTCCATGCCAACGACTGGCAAGCGGCGCTTTCGGTGGTGTATCTTAAAACCCGCTATCAAATGTGCGAAGAACTGCGCGGTATCAAAACCGTCTTTACCATCCACAATATAGAATACCAAGGACGCTATGGTATGCATATGCTCGGCGATATCTTCGATATCGGTTACGAGAATGCGAATATCATGGAATATAACGGCGATATCAATCTTTTGAAGGGTGCCGTTGTGTGTGCGGACAAAGTGACCACCGTCAGCCCGAATTATGCCAAGGAGCTTTCCGATGCATATTTTGCGTACGGTTTGGAGCACATCATCCGTGACAACGCCCATAAAATGTCGGGCATCATCAACGGTCTGGATGTGGATTATTTCAATCCCGAAAAAAAGGATATCCCGTTCCCCTTTACAGTGGACGGTGTTAAGGAAGGCAAAGCCAAGAACAAGGCACATTTGCAAGAATCGCTCGGCTTGCCCGTTTCTCCCGAAACGCCCATGATCGCCATGATCACGAGATTGACGGAAGGGAAGGGTGTGGACCTTGTGCTTCATGTTTTCGAAGAACTTTTGGAAGAAAATGTGCAGTTCGTGCTTCTTGGCACGGGGGACAAACGCTATGAGCAGATCTTCGAAATGCTTTGCGCACGTCACGGCGACCGCGCTCGCGCGCTTTTGAAATTTGACCGTAATCTTTCCAAGGAAATTTACGCTTCCGCGGATATTTTCCTGATGCCTTCCAAAACCGAGCCCTGCGGACTCGCGCAAATGATTGCCTGCCGCTACGGTACGATCCCCGTTGTGCACGGTGTCGGCGGATTGGCAGACAGCATCATCCCTTACGGAGATGAAGGCGGAAACGGCTTCGTGTTCCGCAATTTCAACGCACACGATATGCTTTTCCGCATCAAAGAGGCTTTGGCACTTTATGATAACGCAGAGGGCTTAGCCGCCCTTCGAAGAAGTGCTATGATGAGCGATTTTACATGGCGTGCCTCTGCCGCAAAATATATGGAACTTTATGAAAATTAATCTTAAACCCAAAGAAAGGCCCCAATAAAACAATGGCAAAAAAAGTACAGAAAGAAACCGTAAAAGACAATATGACCATCGCGAGAGAAACTCTTGCTAAAAAGATCGAAGCCAAGCTCTTCTCTCGCGGCATCACCGATCCCAAATCGGCAGATAAACAGCAAATTTATTTGGCAACCGTTGCCGCAATCAAGGATTTTGTCACTGAGCGCCGCAACCGTTTTAAAAAGAGAGAAAAAGCCACCTCTTCCAAAAAGGTGTGCTACCTTTGCATGGAATTCTTGGTGGGCAGAAGTTTGCGCACCGTTTCTCAAAACCTCGGTATTTACGACGCGCTCGGCGAGATTTATGCCTCTTACGGGAAAAGCTTTGATGAAATTTATTCTTGTGAGGTAGATCCCGGGCTTGGTAACGGCGGTCTTGGCAGACTTGCCGCTTGCTTTATGGATTCCTTGACCGCGAAAGACTATTCTGCCGTCGGTTATTCGCTTCTGTATGAAAACGGACTGTTCCGTCAGCGTCTTGTGGACGGTGAGCAGGTAGAACTCCCCGACCTTTGGCTCCAAGATGGCGGTCCTTGGCTCTATCCTCGCCCTGAAAAAAGCGTCAGCGTGCGTTTTGGCGGTCAGATCCAAGAGACGTGGGAGAACGGTGAGCTTCGCATCACCCATACCGAATACGATGAGGTTCGTGCCGTTCCTTACGATATGATGATCGTCGGCACCGAAACCGATGCTATTAACCCCTTGCGCCTTTGGCGTGCCAAAGAGGCTTATTCCTCTGTGCAAGAGTTTTCTTCGCAAAGTACCTATGTGCATGCCATGGAAAGGGATCGTTCCGCCGCGGAGATCACTCGTCAGCTTTACCCTGCCGACAACATGGATGAGGGCAAACTTTTGCGTTTGACACAGCAATACTTTTTGGTTTCCGCTTCCTTGCAGAATATGATCAGCGACTATTTCGGTGCTTACGGTACGCTTGAGGGCTTTGAGGATAAGATTTCCATTCACATTAACGATACGCACCCCGCGCTTTGCATTCCGGAGTTGATGCGTATTCTCATGGATGTCTATTCCTATTCTTGGGACGATGCTTGGCGCATTGTAACGCGCACGGTCACCTACACCAATCATACCGTTATGCCCGAGGCACTTGAATGCTGGAGAATTGATCTGTTCCGCATGAAACTGCCGCGCATTTTCTCCATCATCTCCGAGATCAACCGCCGCTTCTGTGCCGATCTTTGGAATATGTATCCCGGTAACTGGGATCGCATTTCCCGCATGGCGATTGTCGGTTACGGTCAGGTTAAGATGGCAAATCTTTGCGTTGTCGGTTCGCATACCGTAAACGGTGTCAGCGCGCTCCATAGTGATATTTTGAAAAAGACGGTGTTCCACGATTTCTATAAGATGACACCTTGGAAATTTACCAATGTCACCAACGGTATCGTGCATCGCCGTTGGCTGTGTGCCGCGAATCCCGGGCTCACCTCGCTTTTGACAGAGTGCATCGGTGACGGCTTCCGTCATAACCCTGCGGAACTTGCCCGCTTTACCGAATATACCGATGACAATGCCGTGCTCGAAAGACTCGATAAGATCAAGCTCGAGAATAAAGTGCGCTTTGCCGAGTATACCAAGAACAAGATGGGCAGAATCATCGATCCCGATTCCATCTTTGATGTGCAAGTAAAGCGCATGCACGAGTATAAGAGACAGCTTCTCAATGTCTTGAAGATCTTGTCTCTTTATAACGAAATTTGCGAAAATCCGAATGCGGACATTCCCAACCAGACCTTTATTTTCGGTGCGAAGGCGGCTCCGGGTTATGTCATGGCGAAGGAGCTGATCAAGCTTGCTTATTATCTTGGTAAAGAGCTTGAAGAAAATCCCTTGACGCGTGACCGCTTGAAGGTTGTATTCATGGAGGATTATAATGTCAGCATGGCAGAAGTCCTCATCCCCTCTGCCGAGATTTCCGAGCAAATATCCTTGGCAGGTAAGGAAGCCAGCGGCACGGGCAACATGAAACTCATGATGAACGGTGCCATCACCATGGGTACGCTCGACGGTGCAAACGTCGAGATCAACGATGCCGTAGGTGAACGTAACATCTATATCTTCGGTCTTAACACTTATGAAGTTGAAGAAATGTGGCGTCACGGCTATAACGCCAAAGAGATCTACCATAATTCCGAAAAACTGCGTCGCGTGATCGATCGCCTCTATGGCAGACTCGGCGGTATGGATTTCTCTCACATCGCGGATTATTTGATCAACGGCGGTTATACGGTAGCCGATCCCTATATGTGTCTTGCCGATTTTGACGCATATTGCTATGAATATAATCGCGCCATCACGGATTATGCCGATCGCTTCGAATGGAACCGTAAATCGCTTTGCAATATCGCCGCGTCGGGCCGCTTTGCTTCCGACCGTGCGATTGAAACCTACGCAAAAGAAATCTGGCATATGCACCCCGTCGGGAGGTAATTTCAGTGTCGTCTCTTCGCATTTACGGTGAATCGCTGTCCGCACTTCGCGGCAGCGTCACCGTTTGGCAGAATGAAACAAACGCATACGGTCGCCATGCTTTTTTGGCAGGCGACCGCTTGCGCTATTCTTTCTATTTTCCACGCACCCTCGGTGTGAGGAGTGCTTCCTTTTCTCTTTCCTCGGATGGGAGAGAGGATTTTTTGGTTCTGCCGCTTTCTTTTTCTGCTTTGGAAAACGGCTATGATGTTTATACCTTAAATCTTTCCACCGATACGCTTTCGCCGGGGCTTTATTTTTGCCGCTTGCGCATGCAGAGCGTATTCGGATCCATTCATGCTTACGGCGGAAACGACCTTCGTTTTGCCCATTCGGACGGACAGGTACCCTGCGTTTTTCAGCTTACGCTGAGCCGTTTTACGCATGCCGAGCCTACATGGATTCATGGCGGAACGATTTATCATGTTTTTGTAGACCGATTCTTTCGGGCGGGCAATGCGCCCGCGGCGAAAGGAACCTTTATCAATCCCGATTGGGAAAACGGGATTCCCCAATACCCTCCCTATCCGGGAGCTCCTCTTGCCAATAATATGTTTTTCGGGGGCGACCTTGACGGCGTGACCGAAAAGCTTTCTTATATTGCCTCTTTGGGCACGCGTGCCATCTATCTTTCGCCCATTTTCCGCGCCGCCTCCAATCATAAGTATGATACAGGCGATTATGCGGAGGTGGATGCCGCTTTCGGCGGTGAAAAGGCACTCGTGCGTCTGATTCGCGAGGCAAAAAAATACGGCATCCGTATCATCTTGGACGGCGTTTTCAATCATACGGGTGCTGACAGCATTTATTTTAACCGATACGGTAATTATCCCGGCGTAGGAGCTTACCAGTCCCAAGAATCGCCCTATGCCGATTGGTATACTTTTACCGAGTTTCCAAACCGATACGAAGCGTGGTGGGGTATTGAGATTTTACCAAGGCTTTGCCTGCGCACCCCTACATGCCGTGAATATTTTGTGGGAAAAGACGGCATCGTTTCTAAATATGCCGCGCTCGGAATCGGCGGCATGCGCCTTGATGTGGCGGATGAGCTGGAAAGCGATTTTATAGCTGCCATTAAAAATAGGCTCGATGAACATAACAAAGATTCTATTTTATACGGGGAAGTCTGGGAGGATGCCTCCAACAAGATCGCCTATTCGCGCCGTTGCCGTTATTATTTGGGGGAAGAGCTCGACGGTGTCATGAATTATCCCCTCCGTACGGGGATTCTCCGCTATTTGCGTGATAAAGATCCTTCGGCGTTATCGTACTATTTTTCGGAGGTTCTTCCCAATATGCCCAAGCGTGCGGCAGACGCCGCGATGAATCTTCTCGGCACGCATGACACACTCCGCGTTTTGACGGCACTCGGCGGCGAAAGCCCCGAAGGGAAGAGCAATGATACCCTCTCTACCCTGCGTATGAACAAAGATGCGAGAAAGCATGCCCTTACTATGTTGAAAGCGGCATACCTCATCGCGTCTACCGTGCCGGGCATTCCCACGGTCTATTATGGGGATGAGGTTGGTGTAGAAGGGTACAGCGATCCTTTCAACCGCACTCCCTTCCCGTGGCATAACATGGAAAAAGAGCTTTTGGCGCATTATCGCCGTATGGCAGAGATTCGTAAAGACGCACTGTATGCCGGCGGCGAATTCCGCCTTTTATCGCTCACGCGCTTTTTCCTTGCGTTTGTTCGCGAAGATGCCGATTTTGCCGCTTTGACTGTGATTAACAACGGCGACGAAAGCATGCGCATCTCTTTGCCCGAAGGCGCACATCTTTTGACCGAAAACGATACGGTGGATCACATGCTTATTCTTGCGCCTTATGAAGGTGCCGTCGTAAAAATTCCACGCGGAAGCGAGCTTTTGCTTCCCTGATCCCCCTTTTTTGGAGTACTATGATAGTTTTAAGTGCATCTCATCTTTCTTTCTCCGTCGGCGACCGCGAAATATTAAACGACATCAGTTTTTCTTTGAACGAAGGCGATCGCCTAGGTATCATCGGTGTCAACGGCGCGGGAAAGACCACGCTCTTCCGTCTTTTGACGGGAGAATATACCCCAAGCCTTGGCTCGGTTTTTCGCGCAAGCGACCGTACCGTCGGCATTTTAAAACAGGATGAAGCCACCGAGATTCGCGGCGGCGATATCACACTGTTCGAATATGTTCTTGCTATGTTCGATGGCTTGACATCTTTGGAACGTGAGATATCCGATCTTGAGCTCACGCTTGCCGAAGCGGAAGCAGAGGGAAGAGAAGAGGATCTTGTCAAGCTTTCCGCACGGCTTGCCGCCGCCCATGAACGTTATCGGGAAAAGGGCGGCTTGGAATTCCGTTCCCGTTCGCGCAGTATGTTGGTACATATGGGTTTCCCCGAGGAGGAACACGATCGCCCCATTTCTTCTCTTTCCGGCGGTCAGCATACCCGTCTCGCTCTTGCGCGCCTTTTGGCGGCGGAACCGGACATTCTTTTACTCGATGAGCCTACCAACCATCTCGATATCGATGCTCTGCTTTGGCTTGAAGATTTTCTTGCCGCTTATCCCAAAACAGTGCTCGTGATCTCGCACGACCGCTATTTTCTCGATCGAGTGACTACCAAAACGTTAATGATCCGCTATACCCGCGCCAAGCTCTATCACGGTGCCTATACGGAAGCTAAGCAGGCAGAGGCAGCGGATGAAGCATCGCATGAAAAGCAATATAAAGAGCAGCAAAAGATTATCGCTCGCATCGAAGCAAATATTGAGTTTCAGCGCAGATGCGGACAAGCCCATAACTTTGTTACCATTCGTGCCAAGCAAAAACAGCTTGATCGCATGGAAAAGATTGAGGCGGTAAAAGCACCGGAGAAGGAGATCCGTTTTTCCTTCACAGGTGAGGTCGCGTACAGCCAAGAGGCACTTTCGGTCAAAGAGCTTTCTTTTGCTTATGCGGGCAAACCCTTGATCGATAAGCTTTCCTTTTTGATAAAAAAAGACGAGCGTGTCCTTTTGCTTGGTGCCAACGGCACGGGCAAGAGTACCCTTATGAAACTTTTGGCAGAGAAGCTTACTCCCATGGGCGGTAAGATCCGCTTTGGTGAAAATGTTTCCATCGGGTATTACGATCAGGAAACTCGTTCTTTCCATGAAGAAAAAACAGTCTTTGAAGAGCTTCATGACGAATATCCCAAAAAGACCAACGGTGAGATTCGCTCGGCGCTTGCCCTTTTCCTTTTCAGCGGAGAGGATGTCGATAAGCCGATCCGTGCGCTGTCCGGTGGGGAAAAAGCAAGGCTGACTTTGGCAAAGCTGATTTTAAAGCCTGTAAATCTTCTTTTGCTCGATGAGCCGACCAACCATTTGGATATCGGCTCGCGTGAGGCACTTGAGACGGCATTGATTGCTTTTCCCGGTACCGTTGTTGCCGTTTCTCACGACCGTTATTTTATCGATCGCATCGGCACGCGTGCCTTGGTTCTCTCAAACACGAGCGAAAACGGTGCGGAAAGCTATACTCCTTATGAGGACGAAACGCTTTATGCTTGTTATTTGCGCCACAAAAACACCGCCAAGGCGGAAGCCGCGGCGGCGCGTGCCGAAGCTCCCGTGAGCGACGCGAAACAGGCGTTTGAACTGGAAAAACAGCGCAAAAACGATGCACGCAACGCCAAGCGAAGAAGAGAAAAAGCGGAAGCGGAGATTCCGCTTCTCGAAGAAAAAATCGAAAAAGCAAAGCAAGAGCTCTATGGCGATGCCGCGGCGGATTATATTCGCGCCGCGGAGCTTGAAAAAGAGATCGCGGAAGCGGAAGAAAAACTTCTTGCGCTTTACGAGCTGATCATGGATTGATCGAGGGAAAGCGTATGTCAAACATGTCATTCAACAAAAATCTCAAAAGAACTATTTATTCCGCTGTTTTTTTGGCACTTGCTTTGATTTTGCCCTTTTTGACGGGGCAGGTACCCGAAATCGGCAGAGTCTTGAATCCTATGCATATTCCCGTATTTTTGTGTGGCTTTATCGCGGGTGCACCGTGGGGAGGTGTTGTAGGAGCTATTGCTCCATTGCTTCGCATGCTTCTTTTCGGTATGCCTCAAATGCCTACCGCGCTTTCCATGGCGGCTGAACTTGCCGTGTACGGTGCGGCAAGCGGTATCTTTTACCGATTGCTCGGTAAAAAAGTCTCCTCGCTCTATGTTGCGCTTTTTATCGCTATGGTCATAGGCAGATTGGTGCTTGGCTTTTCTGATTTTTTGATTGCCGGTTTTACCGAAACCGAGTTTTCGTTTGGTGCATTTTTGATCATCAATTTGACCACAGCCGTTCCGGGGCTGGTTCTTCAACTTTTGCTCGTGCCGTCTGCTGTGCTGGTATTGGAACATTTTAATCTTTCCCCGAATGCGTCTGAGTTATAAGAAAGGAACTTTTTATGAAGAGACTTAAGGAATTTTTCAGTGTTATCATGGCAAAAAAACCATCCCAATTGGTTCTTTTTGTCATCATTCTTTTGAATCTTATTTTCTTTACTCTTGCAGCCCTTATTATTTCTATTGTTTCTCCTTTGCGCAACGATATGGGATTTTGGGAATCCCTCTACCGTACGATTACCATGGTGTTGGATGCCGGTTGTATTGACAATGTTGTTTATGATCCTACCGAAGCACAAATAGCAACCATTCTTATTTGCTTGCTTGTGGTTCTTGTTGGTATGGTGATGTTTACAGGCGCTGTAATCGGTTACTTGACCAACTTTATTTCCGCGTTCATTGCATCCGCGTCTTCGGGTGAAAAGCATTTGTCTATTTCGGAACATACCGTTGTTTTAAACTGGAACAATCGTGCCTCAGAGATTCTCAATGAGCTCCTTTTCAGCAATGAACCCGAGAAGGTCGTGGTTTTGGTTTCCGATCGCAGGGATGAGGTTGAGCTTGAAATTGCCGAACGTCTTGCCGATACCGTGCGTAAGGAAAATGATGAGCTTATAGCGGAAGAAGAGGAAAAAGTAGGGCACCCGCTGTCTCGCAGAAAACGCCGTCGCTTGCTTCGTCAAAAAGGTTTAAAAAATCGGTTGACTTGGATTGTGCGTCGCGGAGATGCGTTTTCTTCGAAGCAGCTTTTCGATATCTCTCTTGACAAAGCTAAGACTGTTATCATATTAGGTAAAGATGATCAAAATTCGGTTTGTCGCTTTGAACTTGCTGAACGCAGCGAGCAACGCGGAAATGCTCTCACCGTAAAAACACTTGTACAGGTAGCGGAGATTTGCGATTCTGCTTCTTCGCGCAATGATCAAAAGATTGTTGTTGAAATCGATGATACATGGACAGATGAATTAGTCGAACTTGTTATAGCGCAAAAAAGAAAGCATAGTGCTAAATGTCATATCGTACCTGTCCCTGTCAATCACGTCTTAGGACAAATGTTGGCACAGTTTTCAATCATGCCCGAATTGAACCAAGTTTATCGTACGCTCTTTTCCAATAAAGGAGGGGCTTTTTTCGGTGTAAAAAAAGAAAGGCCTGCTGATGAGGATGCCTATATCAGTAGTTTTTTGGAACGCCATCGCAAGGCACTGCCTCTGACCTATATGAATGACAGAGAGGGTGTAAGCCATCTTTTTTATATAGCCAATCATGCCAAAGATCTGAAAAGCGTGGAAGAAAAGGCACCGCTTGATTACAGTGTTAAACTTAATGAAGATTTTTGGATGCCGCAACAGAATGTAATCATTCTTGGTCATAACAGTAAAAGTCATTTTATTCTGGGAGGGTTTGATGCGTTCCGTAACGAATGGAACCGACCCGAAAAAGGCGAGATCATGAATGTTCTCGTTATTGATGATACGAAAAATCTTGACCACGTCGGTCGCTATAAAGAATATCCTTATGTCAAGTGTGTTGATGCCGACATTATTAATGATAAAGAAAAAATTTATGAGGCAATTTCTTCGTTCGTCGATGCGCATGAAGAGGATACCAGTATTTTGATTCTTTCAAACGATAAAGTGCCGAATGACGAGCTTGATTCCAATGCTCTGACATATTTGATCTATGTTCAAGATATCGTCGAGAAGAAGAGCAAAGCGATTCCGAATTTTGACAGAGAAAAGATGGATATCGTCGTAGAGATTTTAAATCCTAAAAATTATGATGTTGTGCATCACTACAGCGTTCGCAATGTCGTCATTAGCAATCGCTATGTCAGCAAGATGATTACGCAAATTGGAAAAGACTGTGCGCTCTTTGATTTTTATAACGATATTCTGACCTATGATACCGATGCCGTTGAGGGACAGTATTCTAGTAAAGAAATCTATGCTAAGATTGTGAAAGACTTTTTCAAAGAATTGCCCGCGCCTACAACAGCAGATTGTTTTGTGCGCGCACTCTATGAGGCATCCAATCCCGCAAACCGAAGCATCGCTCTCGGGTATGTGCAAAAAGATACCGGCAGAATGACGCTCTTTACGGGAGATTTATCCAAGCTTAAGGTTGAATTGGGACCGAAAGATAAACTTATTCTCTTTTCGAATCACTGAGAAGAATTAAAAAGGTCGGCTCATCAAAGTGTGAGCCGACCTTTTTATGATATAAAAAAGAACTTATGACAAATTATTGTCAAACTATAGACATTTTGTAAATCACATGATATAATGGAAATGGGAATAAAAGGGAATACTGTCGTTTTCATACGACAAACGCCTTTTCCCTCGTGTTTTCAATCTTCGTCGCCGCTTTCCGTGCTGATGTGGTCGAGCGCGTATTGCAGACACTGCACAACAACCTTGTTGACGGATGTATTGTTTTCCCCTGCAAGGCGTTCAAGCTGTTCGACAATATTAACGGGAATACGGAAGGTCTTATTTACGGACTCATAGCCCTTTTCAATTTCAAGCATTACAAATCACCTCTTCTTTGCACTATATTATACCTTATTTTTATCAGAAAATATACAAGCAAAAGCGCATACATTTTGCAATATAATCATCTTGCAAATTCGGCGATTATGTGATATAATTAAGATGTATAAGTGTTTGCACATTTTGTTGACAGACGATGTCCAAATCCAAAATAAACACTAAATTCAGTTTGATGGAGGTACTACGATGAAAAAACGATTATTTTCTCTTCTGTTCGTGGTATGTATAACTATATTAGCGCTCGTAGGGCTAACCTCTTGTGATGAAGCTCTGCCTGCTGCAAAGCCGCAAAAACTATCTACTCCCGTTGTTACGTTGACCGACAACGTTGCAACTTGGAGTGCGGATGCAAATGCGGATAAATTTGAAATCAGCCTTGATGGAGATTTATCTTATGTTGATAACTCCGCCACAAGCCAAACTTTAACGGACGGACAGACATTCAAAGTACGTGCTGTTGGTGATGGAAGCTCGTATTCGACGAGTGATTGGAGCAATAGTGTAACTTATACGGCGGTAACGTCTGACGATACTACTGATGATGATACCACCGACGATACCAACAATGACACGAACGATGAAACGAACGATGAAACGAACGGTGACACGAACGATGACACGAACGATGACACGAACGAAGCCGTTGTTATCGTTGATGAAGAATTGCTTCGCGGTGAGTTGGCTGCACAGAACGGAAAGAACGGCGCCAAGATCACAGTACTTGCTCATATTGACAATGATATAAGTGCCTACTTTGAACGTTTGGAAGTTTACGACGGACAAACGCTTGTGTTAACCGATACCGAATATGAGGGCTTTGCCGAATATTACGACTTAAACTCAAAAACCGAATACACTGTTAAAATTTACTATGCAAGCGAGGATCACGATTATACTGGTCGCGTAAAAGAGGTTAGCGTAACCACCCCTGCTTATGAGTTGCCGGAGGTTGATGCTTACGGCTCGGACAACAATGTTGTGGTTGGCAAGCACGCGATCTTTGGATTTAAGATTGAAAAGTATACAGATTTGAAATATTATGACGTCGTCGTGCGTGGATTTACACAGAACGACGCATACTTTGCTCCGTTTATTGTAGAAATGCTTGACGATCCCACATTGCTTAACAGATTGCAAAATGATTCCGACAAGCATTATATGCGTCCCGGTGGATACGTTTGGGAAGCACAGCATTATACAGGCATCTATCATAATTATCTGCAAGCGTGGGAACACAAGGAGCGCACGGGTTATTCGGACGATAGATGGAGAGAAATTGCTTCTTCCGAGGATCAGTATATTTTTGAATTAAACGTTGATAACAGCGGACTGTTCGTTGCGAACGACGGAGACGTTGTTTATAACTACTACGCTGTTTTGCGTGATTATTTTGCCCACGAGGATGTGCGATTTGAGATATATCTGAAATTTGACCTCAGTGACGGCGCGGGAATCAGAGAAATAAATATGTATACTGCTTATCCCTATTTCCGTGAGGTTGGTGACGAAAGCTACGGTTTTGATATTGAGATAGACGAAAACCTTAAAAACGGTTACGTATTTACCGAAACAGATTATGACTATAAAACACTTTACGTCCATAAGCTCGCTTTGTATAAGGACGGAGAGTTTGTATGTCATGTTCCCTTTGAAGCTAACGATATTAAGAGCATTGATATGGAAGCGTGGCTTGACGAATGGATCGAAAAGCTGAAATGCGAAACACCCGATGCCAACAAAGAAGTCACTGACCTTATTGAAGCTATTCCGGCAATATCCTTCAAATTCATTGTAGGCACTGACTTAGCCCCTGCCGGTGATTACGAACTGCGTGTGCTTTACCGTTCGATCCTTGAGGATTACAAACAAGAGGACGACATCAAGGGTTACTCCTCGCACAACATCCGCATAAAGATGGGTCTGGAAGCACCCGAAAATATCAGACTTGAAGGCAGAAAAATTCTTTGGGATGCCGTTGAAGGTGCTGACGAATACAAGATTTACGTAAACGGTGAATATCGCTTTACCCAAAGGGAAACTTATTACGACAACTACGGAGAGATACAAAAGGGCGATAAGGTTGAAATCGTGGCTGTCGGATACTATGCTTACGATAGCGAGCCTTCCGACGAATATACCTTTATTCCTACGCAGCTCAGTAAGCCTACGGTAACGGTCAACGGTCGCCGTGTTAGCTGGAATTCCGTTGAAAACGCAAATAAATACGTTTACACGGTGAACGGACAACAGTATGAAACATATAGCACAAGCATTTCTGTTTATGAAAGCGGAACTGTTCGCATCAAGGCCGTTGACGAGAACGGAATGTATCTTGACAGCGAATGGACGAGTGTTACTGTAACAGTAGGCTCTTCCGACAAGGAAAAATAAGCCGATAACAAATACATAAGGAGTCATCAATGAGTAAATCAAAAAAGCTTCGCACCTTAATCAAACAAGCAAAGATGGGAAAGCCCTGCGCTATGTATCAGCTCGGGATTTGCTATCAGCTTGGTCGTGAACGTGTGCAGGATATGAACGAAGCGGCAGCTTGGATCGCCGCTTCTGCCGAAGCGGGGTATGCCCCGGCAATCGAATGGATGAAAGATTATTACTTTGATGACAGTGCCTTCACGCAGGCAAATTCATAAAACGGAGAAAGGAAAAAAGTTATGAGCAGAGCCAAACACTTAACCATACTGATAATGAAGGTTGCATTTTTGATGCTTGTCTTCGCCGCCACGACGGTGATGATGGCAATGCAAACCTATTCAACCGATGAAATTCCCATTGCCAAGAATTTCAATGAAAAGAACATAATTGTCTTAACGGAAAACGGTGCCACCGTCACCTGGGAGGTTGTAGACGGCGAGCTGGTGTTCGATATTAAGCAGTCGGGAGATCATTATGATGATATTACGGTATTTTTAACCTTTGAGAACGTAGGATACGACTCCTCTTTTATTCGCTCTATGCTTGGAGATGATGCCGGAGAGCACGAGGCGTTTATCTCCGAGATGGAGAACGGCCCGTGGCTTGGGCACTGCAATTTCTGCTTGAAGGGTGAGAGCTTTTTCACCACAAGCAAGGGAAAGTATACCTTTGGTGACGGCGCATTGACCGAATATGTGCACAGCGTTTTATCCTCCGATGCAAACACCGTCGAACAGACGGAGGGCTTTACCGTTGATAAGGAAGACGGCTCTGTAATGGTGATGCTTATGTTCGGTTCTGAGGACAGCGGTGCGCTTGAGAACGGCAAGTACACGCTCAAAGCGGATCTGAAGCTCGGACATCCCGAGGGAAAACAGCTTGATCTCAGCTTTTTGCAGCGGGCGGGAATCGTGCTTAAGCTTGGCGGACAGGCGGTAGCAGATGCCGGATGGGGCATATTCAACGTTACCAGCTGGCTGACATTCTACGGTGTCATGGTGATCCTTGGATGGTTTATTTATCTATGGCGCGATCTCAGAACAATGGCGAAAATCTTTTTTGCACTCCTGGAAGGAGATGGCACCAGAGTTATTGTCAGAACATATATAAACGGCGTCTTCGCCGAAGAGCACGAGGAGTACTCGGGTGGCAGCAATATATTTATCGCACTGATGCTGACTATACTGTGCTACGTCGTATTCCTTGTGACCATACCTATCCGTATTCTGATCCACATAATCCGCGATATCATCTATCTTTTCAAGGAGGATGACGACATTGAGGCGTTCTCATTCGTTGGCAATATCCTCGGAAGCGTTGGTATTTATGCGCTGATCGTCGGCATAGTCGGGCTTATGAGCGCAAGCTACGTGCTCGGCGGCATCGCCACTGTCCTCGGCATTGCCTTGTGTATCGCCGCGCATTTCATTTGCAAGAACAGGGAAGAGGATTACGGCTGATTTGCAAAGAAGTCAAGATATGAGTAAAATTCATTATTATAACATTATTCTAGAGAAGGTTGGCGATCAACCGTTAAAGACCACAAAAATATTATGTCAAGTTTTAGGGCTTGGACTTGCCGCCGCTAAAGGCATGGTGAATAAAGCACCCACAACCGTGGCAACGGGAATGGATCGTGATAAAGCTCTCGCGCTGAGAGATGAATTAGAAGCTATCGTGTCTATACCCCGGTATGGAAACGAAAACGGCAACTTCTACAACCACGAAAAAAGCTACAGAGCCGAAGAAAGCAACGGCGAAAAAGTCAGTTTCATCTCCGATAACCGCAACTACGCCTTCTAATGACGAATTCGATGCCATCTTTGGAGGAGGTACAGCAAAAAAGGTTACAGCTCCGAAAAAAACTAAAGATAGCGCAAAATCTGCGCCCAAGGCAAAGGCGGATAAGATTTCCGCAGCCCCTAATGATGAGTTTGACGCTATCTTCGGTAAGGGTAAATAAGATTAAGGGGAATAACTATGAAACCGGAAATTGCTTTGAAAATTGATTACGATAAATTCAAAGAGTACACGCGAGAGCAGATCGAAACGATTCGTGATGAGTGGATCGCCGCTTACCGCGAAATTGCGGGGAGCGATTCCTCAAAACAAGAGTTGTGCGTTGCTCTTGCTAATCGCATAAATCGTGTTGCCGAACTTTTCATCCGCCGTCATATAGAGCCTGCAAAATCCGACGCCATAAGTCACGATGACTATTATTACGAGTGGCTCGACGAGATGAAAAAGGAAGAAGACGAGAGTCTTGACGGTGACTTCCCCTTGGGGAATGAAGCGGACATGGTATTTGCTTCATCGTATTTCTCTATAAAAGAGCTTGCAATGATTCAGACGGGCTGTTCCGAACGCATTTCCCCTGACGGTATTTCCGAATACATGGGCGTACGTGACGGCTTTCTCAAGGAAACGGCGGGCCTTACCATGGAAGCCCGTGAGGCTTACGTTTCTTATAACCGATTCAGAGACCCCGAGGATGAAGCCGTAAATGATCGATGGAAGTACATCGACGCTTGTAACTTCTTGGAGGGCGAATACGAAAAGCTGCTTGAGTATTGTGAAGAAGCTGATAACTGGGAAAAAGATTTAAATTCTATCGTCTGGGAGCTTTGCCGTTCGTATTACTCTGTTCGCGAATGGACAGAGACCGCAAGGAATCCGGAGCTTGCTTTATTGTATCAGCAGAAAATGATAGAATGCTATCAAAGTGCTCTTGAAAGAAACTATAAAAAGATCAAGGAGTACAAGGAACGAGGCGTGGTCGATTTTTCCGAAACCGATACGTGGGTGCTTACTCTTGATAAAAACGGAAATCCCGCAAAAACGGCTGTGATCGGCGTAGGTGAATA
>JAZNND010000026.1:0-24462 GCA_045580085.1 Eubacteriales bacterium | reverse complement strand
CTCCGATGGAGTTTCATCGCGCCGCGGCGTGACGAAAATCTCCCCCTGCTGCGCAGCAGGGGGAGATGAAAGAATCTTTTTCAATTGTAAATTCTTTTTGTTTTTTCACTGTCTACTTGACAGGGGGCACATCATTAAGAGCTAGCCCTTTTTTTTTAATTTTTTCTTCTGCAAACAGGGGAGTAAGAGCAGTATTCGCAGGGGTTCTTTTTGGAAGATGTGATGAACGGTTCTGCCGTGGCAACACCTTTTCGCATCATCGTACCGATACGCCCGACGGTGCTTTTCATGCCGTCAAGCAAATCTTCTAACTTTTCAACGGTAGCAAAGCTTTTACCCCAACTCATCTTGCCGTACCGGTCAAGCGGCGTGGGTGCGTATCTGCCGGACAGCGTGGCATCCATGGCGCGAACGATTTCTTCTTTCTCAAGCACCAAACCGTTGACAGCCAGGTTTTCTTTGGCTTTGTCACGGATGATTTTTTCATCGGTGAGCGCAGGGCATTTGACATCCTTGGGAGAAGCGGACATGTAGAGCATTCCCGCAGGAAGGGGACGCTCGTTATTTTTAAGTCCCAGCTTTTGCAGAAAAGCCGGATCTTGGCTTTTCCAAAGAGAAACAAGGTAGATAAGCAGTTGAAGATTTTTTCCTTTCTCTACGTCGGAAAGGGAAAACAGTTTTGTCCCCGTCTTATAATCAATCACACGCAAATAGAGCTTTCCGTCCTCGGCGCGGTAGGTGTCAACACGGTCAATGGTGCCGTGAAAGATCATGCGAGCTCCGTCTTCCGTTTCGAAGATGATGGGGGCGGGGGCTCCCTCTTTGCCGATGGAGAACTCGAAAAATGCGGGGGTAAATTTGCTTTGTGCAAATTCGTCGTATATCTCTTCCGCTAAAAGCTCGGCGGTGCGGCGCAACCGCGAAAAAAGATGCGCAAGCCTCGGTGCGTCTTTCATTTCTTCGGGGCAGATCTCGGCGAGGTATTCTCGTGTTAAGGCTTCCACCAAAGCGGGAATCTCTTCTTTTTTTACGGTGCGAATGTTTTTCTTGCTCTCGTCAAGCTTTAAGAAAAGACGTTCCAAAAGTGCATGGATCAAGGTGCCGATATCGTTTAATCCAAAGGCGGAATCCTTGTTTTCTTCCAAGCATAAAACGCTCTTGCAGTAATAGGCAAAAGGACAGTCCACATAGGCGTCGAGCCGCGTTTGCGACATTTTCATTTCTTCCTCGAAAACACGCTCGGCAAGTGTGGGAGAAAGGCGGCAATCCGTATCGGAAAGCGGCGTTTCCGTTCCTTCAAAATGGCGCGAGAAGCGTTCATCCTTGCCAAGAAGTTCTCGAAGTGCCGCTTTTTGAGGCGTGTCGGAGAGCTCTCCAAGCAACTCGATCGCCGCACGCGGATGATACGGCTCCGCGATTTCTTGCGGTACCGGTGCGCCAAAGATGGCGGTTAAGCGTTTGAAAACGGAGGAGGGAAGAACCTCTTCGCCTGATGCGCTTTTTTCATAGGAGATAACGGTAGCGTGCTCTTTGGCGGAACTTAAAGCGCGTAAAAAGCAAAAGCTTTCTCTCGATGCCCGAATCAGCGGATCAAAGGCGAGGGGAATTCCAAGCTTTGACAGTATGCGTCTTTCGTTGTCTTCAAATGCGCCTCCCGCGCGAACATTGGCGGGAAACTCACCGTCGTTGACACCGAGGACATATACATACTTTGTATCCGTCGCGCGAAGCATATCGGCATTGCCGACGGTGATAACGTCTTTGGAGATGGGTAACTGTCCGAGCCCGACGGTAGAGAAAAGAAGAGAAAGAATGTCCGCGAATCTTTCGCGGGAGATTTTCATATCCCCGACCGTTTCATGCGCACGGTCAAAAAGCTCACAGATTGCGCCGAACAGTCGGTTTAACATTTCGGCGTGCGCGTTTTCGCCCATTGCACTTGAGGCATTTGCCAAGGCATGTAAACGTTCTTCACAGTTCATTTCGCACAAAAAAGCGTACAGTGCGCTCAAATGTTCCGTGACCGTGACCTCTCCCTCGGTGCTCTTTTCCAAAACCGCAAAGACACGCAAAAGCTCGCGGTGAACGCGGTTGACGCGAAGGAGAATCTGTTCGCTGTTTTCGCTGACGGTTTCTTTATAGCCGATGGGATTCATGGTGAAATCATCCGATTTTCGGAATAAGCGTCCTCCGATGTGCCAAAAATCGGCGTATAACTCAAAAGCATCAATATCATCAGGTGCAAAAGTACCGAAACCGCATTTGAGAAAAGCAATGATATCTTCTTTTCGAAAACCGCGGTTCAAAACCGCATAAGCGGTGGTGATCATCTTTACGGCGGCAAAAGAAAAAATATCTTTTTCCTCGGACATGAAAAAGGGAAGCCCCTCTTTTTCCAAGGCGGTATCCAAAATGCCGCGATAGCTTTGTGTGTTGCGCACGAAAATAACGAAATCGCGATAGCGTGCGCCCTCACGCACACGCGCCGCAATATCCGATGCGATTCGCGCGCAAGCGGTAAAGGGTTCTTTTTCTTTCCAAAGCGCAAGATCCTTGTTTTCTCCCTCAAAGACACAGAGATGCTTGTCGGCGCGGAAAAGTTCTTTCACGGCATGACCGACGGCGGGCGTGAAAACACCTTCCGATGCGTATTCTGCCTGAACTTTTATGCCCGCCGCGCTTGCTAATTCGGCTAACTTCTTTTGTGTTTCTCTTGTTTCTTCATAGCATAAAGAACGGTGATCGTTTGGCGCTGTCGTCAGAGAGACCGTTACGTCGGACGTGCGAATAAGCTCATCCAAAACACGGTATTCCTGCGCGGTAAAACTGGTAAAGCTGTCTACGAAAAAGGTTGTGTCTTTAAAGAACGGTTCTTTTTTTAAGATTGCGCTCAAACGGTCGAGATCTTCGGCATGATCGCCGTATGTTAAGGCGAGTTC
The DNA here is from genome assembly GCA_045580085.1 of Eubacteriales bacterium. Classification (GTDB taxonomy): domain Bacteria; phylum Bacillota; class Clostridia; order Oscillospirales; family CAG-272; genus UBA1740. Next base: position 21,523 of record JAZNND010000026.1, on the reverse strand, counting down.
GCCTTTGTAAAGGCGGAAAATGAGAGATAGGTCGGAAATGCGGTCCTTTAAGCGATCACCGTCCGGCAAAAGCTTTGCAGCCTCTTCCAGTTTGTCGGGGCCTACCCTTGCGGCATGCAGCTCGCCGAGCGCGGACAGCGTTTCTTTTACACGCGCTCCATCGGGCGTACGGTCGGTCAGCGCAAGAAGGGGTGTTGCCGCATCTAACACCTTCCACATTAAAAGCGCAGAAGCGGCTTTGTCGGCGTAGTGAAAAGAAATGCCTCCCTTGGCACGAAAGACAGTGTTGGCAAGACGGGAAAAGTTGGTCACCTCAAAGAAAAGCGGAGCGTCTTGCGGCAGAATGCGCGCCATTTGCGCCTCGGCGTTGAGCGTTTCCTGCTCGGGAACGATCAGAATGCATTTATTCCTTTTTTTTGCAACTTGTTCTACGCGTTCACGTAATGCAGCACTTGCGAGATCTTCTAAAAACAAAGTCAGCATTTGTAATAATATCCTTTCCCGCGTGAAGCGAAGATGCGGCGCACGCCGTCTTTTTCCAACTTTTCGCGTAAATAGTGTATATAAAGATTCAAAAGTCCTTCGGTGCCTTGTTCTCCCCAAACCTCACGTATCAGTTTTTCACGGGGAATCGGATTTCCGTTCGCTTCTTTTAAGAGTGTGAAAAGCTTTTCTTCCGTGGGCGTCAGCCGTTCGTGCTTGCCGTTTTGCAGGGAGGAAAGCAACTCTTGAAGAGCTTTTGCTGAAAAAGGACGTTTAAGCAGAGGCGCGTTGGTTGGCATATTTTCATAAGAAATGACCAGATCGGCAAAAGAAGCGTCCACCGTATCGGCATCTGCGATCAAAAGTGCGTCTTTTGGGTTTTCTGTCACTTCGTATTCTTTTTGTAAAAGGAGCGTCAGCTCTCTTTTTAATCTTTTGTCCTCGGTTAAAATGCAGATCTCACGCATACGCCCTCTCCTTTCGGTACTTATATAAATTATACATCACTTTACGGGTTTTTGTCAATGAAAAGCGAAAAAAGAACGGTAATAAAGTTTTGTTTTCATTTTTTGAATTTAGTCGCAAAATAAGTCGAGCACTTTTTCGGAAAAGGCATGAAATGCCTTTTTTACACATTTCTTTCGCCCTTTTTTTCTTTTTCTTTGTGTTATGATGAAAAAAACAGAAAGGAAGAATAAAAACGATGAATTTTTTAAAAAAGAAACGCAAAGAAGGCAACACCGTCAAGCTTCCCATCGGTCGGATTCTCCCCAATCCCGATCAGCCTCGCACCTTTTTTGAGCCCGCCGCCCTTGCCGCCTTGGCGGCAAGCATCGGACGATACGGACTTTTACAACCCATTTCTGTTCGCAAAACACAAGACGGATATGAGCTCATTGCCGGAGAAAGACGCTTGCGCGCCGCCGTTATGGCAGGACTCGAAGAAATCCCTGCCTTGGTGTATGAGGTGGAGGGAGAAGCTTCGGCAGAGCTTGCACTGATGGAAAACCTCTTGCGCGAAGATCTCAACATGTTTGAAACCGCCGCCGCCATGGCAAAGTTGGTAGAGGAATACGCGCTCACACAAGAGGAAATTGCGGAACGCCTTTCCGTCAGCCAGTCTTACGTCGCCAATAAACTGCGTCTGCTTCGCTTTCCTACGGCAGTGAGAACGCGTATTTTGGCTTCCCATCTCACAGAAAGGCATGCACGTGCACTGTTAAGACTTCCCGATGTTATGTGGGAGGATGTCATTGCCCGTGTGGAGAAAAATGCGCTTAATGTTGCCGCAACGGAAAAATTGGTGGAACAGATCTTGGTAAGCGCAGAAGGAAAAAAAGAAAAACGTCCGCGCGGGAAAATGAGAGGTGCTTTGCGTGATATTCGAATTTTTTACAATTCCGTGGATCGCGCTATGGCAATGGTGAGACGTTGCGGCGTCAACGTAGAAAGCAGAAAAGAAGAGGAAGAGCACGAAATCCGTCTTATTATTTCCATTCCCAAAGGCACCAAACGAGAAGCTTAAATAAAGACTGACCGAAAATAAAAAACTTTTCCAAGAAAGGAATAAAAAACTTGACTTTTTCCCCTAAATCATGGTACAATATATTTTGTTATAATGTGAAGTTTAGATGAGAAGGGAGAAAAGGATGGCAAAACGCAACACGTCAGCCGATACCTATACAGAGCAAAGCATCAGTATGCTGAAAGGCGCCGACCGCGTGCGCAAACGCCCTGCGGTCATCTTCGGCTCCGATGGATTGGAAGGTTGTGAACATACTTTTTTGGAGATCCTTGCGAACTCGGTGGACGAGGCGCGCGAGGGGCATGGCGAAAAAATCGTAACCACGGTTTTTTTGAACCGTGAAATTGAGGTGGAGGACTTCGGGCGAGGTGTTCCTCTCGGCTATAATGAAAAAGAAGACCGCTACAACTGGGAGCTTATTTTCTGTGAGCTCTATGCAGGCGGTAAATATGAGAATAATGATGGCGGTGCCTACGAGTATTCGTTGGGATTAAACGGCTTGGGCGCATGTGCCACACAGTATTCCTCGGAATATATGTTCGTGACTTCCGCAAACGGAAAGCAGATCTCCGAGATCAGTTTTAAAAAGGGAAGCGCGGCTTCCGAGCTTTCCGTCAGAGACATCGAGCGTACGGATAAAAAGAAAAACGGCACGGTAATCCGTTGGAAACCCGACCTCGAGGTTTTTACCGATATTGCTATTCCCAAGGAGTTTTTTGAAAGCACCCTGCGCCGTCAGGCGGTTGTCAACGGCGGTATTCATTTTCTTTTGAAAACCGAGACCGAAAAAGGCGTTTTTGAAGAAAGCGAATTCTTTTATGAGAAGGGCATCGGTGATTATATCAAAGAAATCACCGAAGGCAACGGCATGACCGAGCCTGTCGTCTGGTCGATGGAAACCCAAGGCCGTGACCGTGAGGACAAGCCCGAATATAAGCTCAAGGCAGAAGTGGCATTTTGCGTATCGAAAACCACCAATACCACGGAATATTATCATAACTCCAGCTTCCTTGAGCATGGAGGATCTCCCGATAAAGCGGTAAAAACCGCCTTCGTTTATGCGGTTGACCGCTATTTGCGTGCGCAAGGTAAGTACAACAAAAACGAAGACAAGGTCACCTTCCCCGATGTAGCGGAAAACTTGGTCGTAATCATCAACAGCGCGTCCACGCAAACCTCTTATGAGAACCAAACCAAAAAGGCGATTACCAATGTCTTTATCACACGTGCTTTGACGGAGTTTCTCAAGCAGAAATTGGAAGTCTATTTTGCGGAAAATCCCACGGCAGCACAGACATTTACCACCCAGGTTCTGATTTCCAAGCGAAGCCGCGAAAAAGCGAATGAAGTTAAGATCGATACGGCAAAGCTTCTTTCCAAAGGCAATACCGATCTTGCGCGGAGCGTTGAAAAATTTGTCGCGTGCCGCAGTAAAGACAAAACGGTGCGTGAGCTTTATATTGTAGAAGGAGACTCTGCGCTTACGTCTTGTAAGCTTGGCAGAGATGCGGAGTTCCAAGCCATCATTCCCGTGCGCGGTAAAACGCTCAACTGTATGAAGAGCACCTATGCCCGCATTTTTGAGAGCCCGATTATTACGGACCTTTTGCGTGTCATCGGCTGCGGAGTCGAGATCGATCAAAAGGGCGAAAAAGGCTCCGGAAAAGCAAAATCCGAACTCGGCAATTTTGATATTGATCGTTTGGGATGGAGCAAGATCATTATTTGCACCGATGCCGACGAGGACGGATTCCAAATCCGTACTCTTATCCTAACGCTCTTCTACCGTCTTCTTCCCAAACTTTTGGAAGAGGGAAAAGTCTTTATCGCCGAGTCCCCGCTGTTTGAGATCACCGCCAAGGATAATACCTATTTTGCGTACGATGAATTTGAAAAAGCAGAAATTTTGAATAAGCTTGGCGATACCAAATATACGTTGCAACGCTCCAAAGGTCTCGGTGAGAATGAACCGGATATGATGTGGCAGACCACTATGAATCCCGCATCGCGCAGGCTGATTGCCGTTACCCCAACAGATGCCGAAAGAACGGCATGGATGTTCGAGACACTTCTCGGTGACGCTCTTGATGAACGAAAAAAGTTCATTGCCGAAAATGCACACCGATATGTCAAGGACGCTGATATTTGAGTAATAAAAATTGAGATACAGAAAGGAAAGCTTGTAAAATGAATACTCTTAAGAAATCTTCTGTTTTCAGCGGCGTGGAAGGTCCTCTTCTTACCATCGTTATGGACGGTGTCGGTATCGCGCCCGATAACGGTGCCAATGCCGTCAAGGCGGCACACACACCCACATTGGACCGTTTGATGAAGGATTATCCCATGATCCCTCTGCGTGCACACGGCACCGCCGTCGGACTCCCCAGCGATGACGATATGGGCAACTCCGAGGTCGGTCATAATGCCCTTGGCGCAGGTCAAGTCTTTGCACAGGGCGCGAAGCTGGTTTCGCAGTCCATCGAAAGCGGAAAAATGTTTGCCTCTGCCGCTTGGGGCGAGATCGTAGGCGCGGCGAAGGCAGGCGGTACCCTCCATTTTATCGGTCTTTTCTCCGACGGTAACGTGCATTCTCATATCGATCACTTGAAGGCAATGATGACACAGGCAAAAGCTGACGGTGTGAAAACCGTTCGTGTGCACATCCTCATTGACGGCAGAGACGTTGGCGAAACTTCCGCTTTGGAATATATCCGTCCTTTCGAAGCTTTTATGGATTCTCTGCGTGATGCCGATTTTGATGTGATGATCGCATCGGGCGGCGGCAGAATGAATATCACCATGGACCGTTACGAGGCAAACTGGAAAATGGTAGAAAACGGTTGGCATACCCATGTGCTCGGTGAAGGCAGACAGTTTGCAAGTGCCGAGGAAGCAGTCCTTGCTTACCGCGATGAGCTACATGTGATCGACCAGGATCTTCCTCCTTTTGTGATTGCAAAGGATGGCAAGCCCGTTGGTACGATCGAAGATGGCGACAGTGTGGTATTCTATAATTTCCGCGGAGACCGTGCGATTGAGATCTCCAAAACCTTCGAGGGCGGTGCGGATTTTGATAAATTCGACCGTGTTCGCGTTCCCGCCGTTACCTATGCCGGCATGCTGGAATATGACGGTGATGAGCATATCCCTTCTCGCTATTTGGTGTCGCCTCCCGAGATCACTTGTACCTCCGGTGAGTATTTCTGCAATACGGGCATTGCACAATATGCCATTTCCGAAACGCAAAAATACGGTCACGTAACCTATTTCTGGAACGGAAACCGTTCCGGCAAGTTCTCCGAAGAGCTTGAAACTTATGTAGAAATTCCTTCCGATGTTGTTCCTTTTGAACAGCGTCCTTGGATGAAATGCGCGGAGATTACCGATGCGCTCATCGATGCACTTCGTTCCGGCAAATACCGCTATTTGCGTGTTAATTTCCCCAACGGAGACATGGTCGGTCATACCGGTAATTTCTTGGCTACCGAGTGCAGTATGGAGGCTCTTGATCTGCAGCTCGCACGTATTTTGAAGGTTGTTGACGAGTTGAAGGGGGCCGCCATTATTACGGCAGACCATGGCAACGCCGATGAAATGTATGAGATTGACAAGAAAACCAAGGCACCCAAGGTCGATAAAAACGGCGATATGAAGGCTAAAACCAGTCATACGCTGAATCCTGTGCCTTGCATCATTTACGATAATTACAGCAGTGACGCGTATACCGTAAAAGAAGCAAAAGATTCTTTCGGTCTTTCCAATGTTGCCGCTACTACCGCCGTTCTTCTGGGCTATGAGCCTGCGAAAGAATGGGACGAGTCTCTTGTTTCTGTAAAATAATTCTCGGAAAAAGCACACAGACCATCGCAAAAGATCGGATATGAGCTGAATTTTGCTCGCTTTTTTCCTGAACCGTTTTTAATAAATTTTGTTATTTTGCCCCTTGGGCACTACAAAATGATGCGGGCTGTCTTTCATGAGACAGCCCGCTTTGCTTTTTAAATTTGTTTTCTTACATTGATATATTCGTCCTTGTATTGATAATAAGGACAACTGCGCATGGTACGCATGGCATAGCGTTCACGCTCATCTTCATCCAGATCTACCTCGCACGCGTAATCTCCCCAATCCTCATCATAAACAAAATGAATGCAAGAGTCGCAGCTTGAGACTGCCGCTTTGGGTTTGTAAATCTTTTTTTCTTCCGACATTAGGCGTCCTTCCTTTTTGACAATCTTCTTTTGACACGAAAGAAAAACTTCCGTATGGGAAAGGTGATGTTCCTTGCGCAAAGGTATAGGCGGTGGGAGAGAGAAGCGCAGTTAATTTCCTTGTTCCCGCGCACATATCGGCGCACGACCGCAATGATTTGAGAGGGAAGAATGCCGTTTTCGTTATAATACTGATTGTCCCCCCGTAGGATATAGCTTCCGTTTTCTTTTGCTTTTACGATCCTATGAAGTACAAAAGCTCCGTTTTTGCGCCTGTATAAGATCATATCCCCCTTTTTAATATTTTTCGGGGAGGAAAGATATACGGCATCCTTGCCGGGGCGTATGGTGGGGAGCATGCTTTTTCCGTTGGGGTAGAGTAAAAAACTCCCCCCTTTTTCAAGCACGTTAACGATCGTGGGATATAAAGCTTCCAGTTCTATTCTTTCTTTTTTAATCTCTTCCATCGTTTATCCTTATGAGTAATATGGGCTGAGCCAAACGGCTCAGCCCATATCTATGTTTTTAGAAATTAGTTGCGGATGTAATCGTCGTCGTCATCCTTTGCGTCGCCGCCTTCGGGATCAACATCAACATCGATAGAAGGCCTGCCGGTGGAACCGGGAATGTTTTCATCAACATCGGGAAGCTGATCACCGGGCTCGTCGCCGCCACCCTCACCGGGTTCGTCGCCGCCGCCCTCGCCGGGTTCGTCGCCGCCACCCTCACCGGGTTCGTCGCCGCCACCCTCGCCGGGTTCGTCGCCGCCACCCTCACCGGGTTCGTCGCCGCCACCCTCACCGGGTTCGTCGCCGCCGCCCTCACCGGGTTCGTCGCCGCCGCCCTCACCGGGTTCGTCGCCGCCGCCCTCACCGGGTTCGTCGCCGCCGCCCTCGCCGGGTTCGTCGCCGGGAGTATCATCACCGGGAGTATCATCACCGGGAGTGTTGTCGTTTGCAGGAGTATCGTCCTTCTTGTCGTCGTTACAAGCAACAAGGGCAAAGGCAAATGTGAATACAAGTGCCATTGCTAAAAGCAGTGCAAAAATCTTTTTCATCATAAACCTCCATATGAAAGTATAAAGCTATTGCGCGATTGTATTTTGCAAATTACTTACACGAAAATTATAGCATATGCAATAAAAGATGTCAAGAGGAAAAAATATTTTTGTGGTTTTTCACACAGAACGACAGCCAAAAATGTGCAAAAAGACGGAAAACATAAAATATTTTCTCTTTTTTTTCCTTGACAAAGCGCCAAAGACACGCTATAATGATATTTGAAAGCCCCAAACGGCAAATTCTTATCGGTTTTACCGAGGAAAAGAGGTTATTATGCAAGAGGCATTGATTCGTTTGAATACCGTTCAGGATATTCGTGTTTTCGTTGAAACCGTTAGCATGACGGACGTGGAGGTTGACCTTTGTTCGCAACGCTATGTGGTAGACGGAAAATCCATTATGGGTATTTACAGCCTTGATCTTTTGAATCCCATTAAGCTTATTGTGCATTCCGATGACTGCCCCGAGCTTATGGAAAAGCTTTCTCGCTTCATTGTTAAGGAATAACGGACTTCAGAACGCCATCGAGTGTGTACGCTCGATGGCGTTTTTTGTAAATAGATCTTTGTAAAAATTGCTCAAAAAACTCAAGTTAAAAAACGAGACAAACATAATTTACTGTTTGTTCATTATATAACGTTGGGAAACAGATGATTGAAGGTTGCAATTCTAATATGTTTGTGATAAAATATACTATATAGCTATAGAATAATTTTCCCTTTTCACATTCTGCCGAAAGGATTTCACGTTATGAATATGCAAGCCATCAAGCAGTTCTTTGCTATTGCGAAAGACTGTTTTGCAAATATAGGCTTTTTCGATATATTGGATATTCTTCTCTTGTCTGCGATCTTCTTCGGAGTTTATCACTTTTTGAGAGATCGCCGTGCCGCCAATCTTGCCTCGGGTATTATAGTGCTTTTGCTCGCTTGGCTGATAGCGACACTTTTGGATATGGGTGCCATCTCTTTCCTTTTGCGCTCTATTTTCAATGTCGGTGTTATCGCACTCATCGTTATTTTTCAAGCAGAAATACGAACGGCACTGGAAAAAGTGGGCGACCGCCCTTTCCGCAGTTTGCGTGCGCTCGGCGAAAGTAAGGATATTGAAGGCACGTTGACCTTGATCGATGCCATTTGCGATGCTGTGGCGATCTTTTCCAAACGCGACCGTGAAACAGGCGAATATGTCGGTGCTTTGATCGTTATTGAACGTACCACAAAGCTCGGTGATTTTATGGTGCGCGGCGTGGAGCTTGATGCAAAGCCGTCTGCTTCTGCATTTCACGGTATTTTCTACAAAGGTGCCCCGATGCATGACGGAGCTGTGGTTGTTCGCAATCGCCGTATTGCCGCGGCAGGATGTATGTTGCCTTTGACTACGGATACTGATATTGGTCAAGAATTTGGTTCGCGTCACCGTGCCGCGCTCGGCATGAGTGAAGTCAGTGATGCCGTTATTGTGGTCGTTTCGGAAGAAACGGGAACGGTTTCCGTTGCTTGTGACGGTACGCTCACCCGTGAATACAGCTTGATGGGGCTTCGCAATGTTTTGCGTGAAAAACTGCTCGGTAAGTATAAGGCGGTTCTTGATGCAAAGAAAACAAACAAGTGAATTTTAAGAAAAGGAAACTTTCAATGCTTGAAAGTTGCGGTTATAGGTGTATGAAGCAACCGAAAAATGAAGTTCGTAATAAGACTATTCATTATATTTTAGTCTATTTTATTTGCCTTTTGTTGGCGGTTTCCGTTTGGCTTGTGGTTGCTTACAATGAGCATAAGGAAGAGGCGGAAGAGAAGGAAACAACCGAGACTGCCGATCTTTTGTATGACATGTCATGCAGTATTTAAAAACAAGTATTCTCATAAGCGGCATTAAGCTTCCCCTGCATGTGCCCGAAGCCGATGCCGTCAAGGAAGCACGCCGCATCCTACGCGGCGTGCATTTGTTATCCCAAGAAACGGAGCTTTCCGTTTACCGCCGTTCGGTGGATGCCCGCCGTCGGGAAAACATTTTCTTCGTTTATACCGTAAAGGCAAGCGGTCTTTTTCCACGTCATATTTTAGAAAAAAACAAAGCTCTTTTTCCACGCGTGGATGAAGCTTTTCCCATGCCGATTTACGGGGAAATACCTTTAGATGATCGCCCTATGGTAGTCGGATCGGGCCCTGCCGGGCTTTTTGCCGCCCTTCTTTTGGCGGAGCACGGATACCGACCTGTTTTGATTGAGCGCGGCGGAAGTGTTGCCGAACGCAAAGTCGCTACGGAAGCTTTTCGCACCTGCCGTATTTTAGATCCCGAAACCAATATTCAATACGGTGCCGGCGGAGCCGGAACCTTTTCGGACGGCAAGCTTGTCACACGTATTCGCGATCCGCTTTCCGCTTATGTAATGGAAACTTTCGTTTCCTTGGGCGCGCCGAAAGAAATTCTTACGCTTGCCAAGCCCCACATCGGCACCGACATCCTTGAGCATGTGGTGGAAAATATGCTTTCCCGTATCGAACAAGCGGGTGGGGAGGTTCTTTTTCATACCAAACTGACGGATATTCGCTTTTCGGGAAACCGGGCGGTGTCGGTGCTCACTAACAGAGGTGAAATTCCGATCGGTGCTTTGGTGCTTGCCACAGGGCACAGCGCGAGAGACACGTATCAAATGCTTCTTTCCCACCCTTTTGCGATAGAACCCAAGCCTTTTTCGGTCGGTATGCGTATTGAACACAGACAAGAGGACATTGACCGAGCTCTTTACGGGAAATTCGCGGGAGATCCTCGCCTCGGACATGCCGAATACGCTCTTTCGCACAATACAAAAGAGCGCGGTGTCTATACGTTTTGTATGTGTCCCGGGGGAGAGGTCGTTGCCGCCGCGAGTGAAGAGGGCGGTGTTGTCGTAAACGGTATGAGCCGCCACGCGCGTGACGGTAAAAACGCCAACAGTGCCGTTTTATGCTCTGTTTTTCGTGAGGATTACGGCAATACTCCTACGGGTGCGATTGCCATGCAAAGGCGCATTGAACAAGCGGCATTTCTTGCAGGCGGAAAAGACTATGCGGCTCCCATGATCACCGTAGGTGATTTTTTGGCAGACACTTGCCAAAAAGAGCCTTCTTATATTCTTCCCACCTATATGGAGGGGAAAGGGGTACGTCTTGCCTCTGCCTCTTCCTATTTGCCTGCTTTTGTAACGACGGGTATCAAAAACGCGCTCACTGCGTTTGGACGTCAAATAGAAGGCTTTGACCGTCCCGACGCTGTTTTAACGGGTGCAGAAACCCGTTCCTCTGCCCCTGTGCGCATTTTGCGCGGAGAAGATAGGGTAGCCATTGGTATGCAAAACGTCTATCCTTCGGGAGAAGGCGCAGGCTATGCGGGCGGTATCACAAGTGCCGCCATCGACGGTGTACGCACAGCCTTGGCACTCATGGCAAAATATAGACAAGATAAAAATTAAGTGATATATATAAGGTGACAGGATTTTAAAAGCACCTTTGTTGGCAGTATCTCCCGAAAGGAACAGTATTCATGACAGGCAATTTCAAGAAAGAATCCTTGCGTAAGCAATGGATCCTGAAGGATGACGGCAAGCCGGAAAGCCGCGCCGCGGCAAAGGCAATATCCGATAAGCTTGGCGTCAGCCGAACACTGGCACAGCTATTGGTCAACCGTGGCTATAAAGATGCCGATTCCGCTTATAATTTCATACATATGGAAAGCGAGCTTCTTTGCGATCCCTTCGATCTGAAGGATATCGAGAAGGCTGTGCGCCGCATCCAAAATGCTGTGGACGGCGGGGAACATATCGTGGTTTACGGAGATTATGACGTAGACGGCGTGACTGCTGTTTGTACGCTTTATCTCTATTTACGTTCCAAGGGTGCTTGCGTTTCCTATTATATTCCCAACCGTGCCGGCGAGGGATATGGCGTTTCGCGCGGTGCAATAGATGCGCTTGCCGAAAAAGGCGTTTCGCTCATTATCACCGTTGATACCGGTATTACAGCCACGGACGAGGTGGCTTACGCCAAAACGCTCGGTATCGATACCGTGGTAACCGATCACCATGAGTGCCGTGTCGCATTGCCCGAGGCGGAGGCCGTTATCGATCCGCATCGCCCAGATTGCCCTTATCCTTTTAAGGATCTCGCGGGGGTTGGCGTGGTGTTTAAGCTTATTTGCGCTTACGAAGAATATACGACATCCGACAGCAAGAGAGAGTGCGTGGCGCGCTTGTGCCAGGAATATGCCGATTTGGTTGCCATAGGTACCATAGCAGACGTCATGCCCATTCGTGAGGAAAACAAACTCATCGTCGGTTACGGACTGCGACGGATGGAAAAATACCGTCGCCCCGGTTTGACGGCACTGATGGAAGCTGCATCTCCGCAAGGCGATCAGACGGCACGCCGCCGTGCTGAGCAAAAGATCACTTCCGGTTATATAGGCTTTACGATTGCGCCGAGACTCAATGCGGCAGGCAGACTTCGCAGTGCCACACTTGCAGTGGAGCTCTTTCTTTCCGAAAGCCGTGAAGAGGCAGCTGCTATCGCCAAAGAGCTTTGTGAGACTAATAAAGAAAGGCAGGCGGAAGAAAACCGTATCATTGCGGAAGCCTACGCCAAGATCGAATCAGAACATAATTTCGATACTCACCCCGTAATTGTGCTTGATGCCGATACATGGCATCACGGCGTAATCGGAATTGTTTCTTCGCGTATTACCGAACGGTACGGATTGCCTTCTATCTTGGTTTCGTTTGAAGGATGCGATCCTGCTTCGCATAAAGCGGAAGATATCGGGAAAGGTTCCGGCAGAAGCATCAAGGGTATGAATCTTGTGGATGCGCTGATGTATTGTGAGGAACATCTTACCAAACACGGCGGGCATGAACTTGCCGCAGGACTTAGTTTAACGCGCGGAGAACTTCCCGCTTTTCGCGAAAAGATCAATGAATACGCAAGGGAACACCTCGAAGAGGAAAACTTGATTCCTACCATTGAAGCGGATTGTGTGCTCTCGCTTTCCGATATCCACATGGAGCTTGCCTCCGAACTTAGAATGTTGGAGCCTTACGGCGTTTCCAACCCCGTGCCGGTGTTTGCCATGTATTCCGTTACGCTTGAAGAGATTATTCCTGTCAGCGGAGGTAAACACACGCGCTTGATCATCAGTGACGGTGTCAGCCATATCACCGCCATGTATTTTTCCAAAGAAACCGCAAGCCTTGACTTGTATCAAGGTGAAAAAGTTGATATCTTGTTCTGCGTTGATATTAACGAATGGTACGGAAGACGAAACGTACAGCTCATTTTGAAGGATCTGCGTCCTGCGGAAAGGGAAGAAAAGGCGTTGGAAGAGCAGAAACGGCGTTTTAAAGAAATTTTTGAGGGCGCATCGATTGCGCAAGGCGAAGATGTGATTCCCGACCGTGACGATTTTGCCGCCGTGTATACCGTGATCCGCCGTTACGTTCGGGGCGGTGAAAATACCATGTCCATGCGCCGTATGGCATCTCTTTTGCATGGCGACGGAAAAAGCATCGGTTATATCAAACTGAAATTTATCTTTCGCATTTTGGAAGAATTGGATCTTCTGGGTGTGGAGGAAACGGAGGAAGATGTGTTCTGCTTCCATTTGCGTTTTACCGCGTCAAGGGTGGACCTTGAGCGTTCCGGTATATTGCGCCGCTTGAGAACACACCTTCTCAAAAGATAACACGAAAGGAGCTTCCTATGCCCGATTCTTTTTATGAACCCATCGGGACACTTTTAAAAAAGCTTTCCGAAAATCCCGATCGTTATAATATAGAAAAGATTAAGGACGCTTACGCCTTTGCCGCACGCGCCCACGAAGGGCAGTTCCGTCAAAGCGGAGAAGCGTATATTTATCACCCCATTGCTGTGGCAGAAAGCGTGGTTGAGCTCGGTCTTGATACCGATACCATCTGCGCCGCTTTCTTGCACGATACCGTGGAAGACTGTCCGGATGCTACGCCCGAGTGCGTAGCGGAACGGTTTGGCGAGGATGTGGCGGCAATCGTAAACGGTGTTACCAAGATCCGTTCCGTTGCCGTCGCAGACAAAGAAAAACAGCACGTCGAAAACGTTCGCCGCATGATGCTTGCCATTTCGAAGGACATTCGTGTGATCATCGTTAAGCTTTGCGACCGCTTGCATAATATGCGTACCCTCGGCGGCAAGAAAAATGGCGATAAACAAAGGGATATTGCCCTTGAGACGATGTATGTCTATGCGCCTTTGGCTCACCGCCTCGGTATGCAACGTATTAAGCTTGAGCTTGAAAATCTGTCGCTTTTGTATTTGGATCCCATCGGTTACGAAGAGGTGACCGAAAATGTCAATAAACGCTTTGGCACCAGTCGTACGCTTTTGGCAAGTGCCAGAGGCCGCATCGAAAAAAAGCTTGCCGAGAGTTTTATTCCTTACGTGATGGAGGATCGCATCAAATCGGTATACAGCTTATACCGCAAGATCTATGAGCTTGGCAAGCCCTTTGAAGAGATCTATGATTTTTATGCACTTCGCGTGATTGTCAATACTATTGAGGAATGCTATACCGTTCTTGGTCTTGTCCACGAAATGTTTACCTCTATTCCCGGCAGATTCAAGGACTATATCTCCATGCCGAAGCCCAACATGTACCGTTCGCTTCATACCACGGTCATGAGCCGCGACGGTATTCCTTTTGAAGTGCAAATCCGCACCCATGAGATGCATCAAACCGCCGAGTTCGGTATCGCCGCGCATTGGCGGTACAAATCGGGCGAGGCAGCCGATCCTGCGGTGGATAAACAGCTCGCTTGGGTGGCGGAGCTCATTGAGACCGAGGACGATATCAAGGATCCCGATGAGTATATCCATTCCTTTAAGAAAAATATTTTCGGTGAGGAGATCTTTGTTTTTACGCCCAAAGGCGACGTGATTTCCTTGCCAAGCGGTGCTACGGTCATTGACTTTGCCTACACCATTCATACCGCCGTCGGCAATAAGATGGTCGGTGCAAAGATCAACGGCGTCATCGTTCCTATTGACCGTGTTCCGCAAACGGGTGATGTCATTGAAATTATGACGCAAGCCAACCACGGTCCGAGCCGTGACTGGCTGAATATCGTTACCACTTCGGCGGCGCGAAGCAAAATACGACAATGGTTTAAAAAAGAAAAACGTCCCGAGAATATCGCTGTCGGCAAGGAGCTGATCGAAAAAGAATTGCACCGTCTCGGTCATGCGCTTACCGCCCATGAAATGACGGAGATCACCGAGAGTGTAGCAAAACGTTTGGGTGTGCAAACGGTGGATGATCTGTACGATACTGTCGGTTATGGCGGCATCTCAATGTCCCGTATTGCCGTTCGCTTGCGCGATGAATCGAATAAATATCTGAAAAATCAGGAAACACCCACCGTGGAAGCGGACGCGGCAGCACTCGCGGATATGAGCGAAAAGAGCCGCCAAAGCAAAAAATCTCACGGCAAAGGCGGTATCATTGTGGACGGTGCGGAAGGTTGCCTTGTCAAATTTGCCAAGTGCTGTAATCCTCTGCCGGGGGATTCCGTTATCGGTTTTGTGACGCGGGGATTTGGCGTGTCGGTGCATAAAAGAGATTGCCCCAATGCCATCGTGGGTGCGTCCGACGCTTCTCAATCCGACCGTTGGTTGCCTGCGCACTGGGAAAAACAGGCGCAAAAAGAGGAGTACGAAGCTTCTCTCACCATCGTGGCGGAAGATAAGATCGGTGTGCTTGCCGAAATCAGTGTGGCACTTGCCGAAATGCGTGTTCCCGTTATGACCATCAATGTAGCTCCTCCCAAAAATGCACGTGCCGTTATTCATCTGACGGTGGGGTGCAAAGATACAGAGCATTATAATTCCATCGTCTCTCGCTTGCGCGCCATCTCGACCATTCTTTCGGTTGAACGCCATGCGGACAGAAAGGCAAATTCATGATTGCAGTTTTACAAAGAGTTCATTCCGCCTCCGTGGTCGCCGACGGCGTGCCCGCAGGCAAGTGCGGGGAAGGCTTTCTCGTTCTTTTGGGTGTGTTGCAAGGGGATACTTCCGAGCAAGCTCTTCTTTTGGCGGAAAAAATCTCCAAGCTTCGCGTTTTTGAGGATGAGGGGGGCAAAATGAACCTTTCGCTTCTCGATATTGGCGGAGAGGCTCTTGTGATTTCGAATTTTACACTCGGTGCCGATTACAGCCACGGCAACCGTCCCTCCTTTTTTGAGAGTGCGCCTCCTGCCGAGGCGGAGCCTCTTTACGAAGAATTTGCGCGTCTGCTTTCCGAACGCATCTCTCACGTGGAATGCGGTGTTTTCGGTGCCGATATGCAAATATCGATAGAGGCTGACGGTCCTGTTACCATTGTGATGGATTCTTCAAAGCTTGGAAAGGGAAAAGGCAAATGATTCTGCGGATTCAAGGCAGTGATAACGCATATTATATCCAAACACTTTGCATGATTTTTTTTCCGGGCTCCAAATTTTCCGAGAGCGAAAAGCCTGCCCCCGATGTGCCCGAAATCACCGTTCAAGTTTCAAGAAATGCCGATACGGTGTCTACCTATGTTACGATGAAGTTGGGAGCCAAGTTCGTGGAGGCTGTGGGAGAGGCATCGCCG
The DNA here is from genome assembly GCA_045580085.1 of Eubacteriales bacterium. GTDB lineage: Bacteria > Bacillota > Clostridia > Oscillospirales > CAG-272 > UBA1740. The sequence goes on along the minus strand of JAZNND010000026.1, from coordinate 5,603 downwards.
ACTCCCGATATTTCCGATCGCGGCCGTATTGAAAAGATATCTATCGGCAGAGCTGTTTTCAGTGCAGGTAAAGCCCTTCTAGGCTATACCAACGCTTGGGGTATTTTAACCGGGGTGCGGCCGGCGAAGGTCGCCAATGAGATTCTTTCTTCCGGTGCCGATATGAATATGACCAAGCGTATTTTAAGGGATGAGTATTTTGTCAATCCCAAAAAAGCATCTCTTGCCGTTTCCGTGGCTTCGCTTGAGAATAAATTGGTAAAGAAATTGCCGAGCGATATATGCAGTGTTTATATCTCAATTCCGTTTTGTCCTTCCCGTTGCGCGTATTGTTCCTTTGTCTCTGCCTCGGGAAAACTTCTTTCTTTGCTCGATGATTATTTGGCGCGCCTTTTAACCGATATTGACCGTACTTTTGCCTTGGCACGGGCACGCGGTTTGCGCGTTGCGACGGTATACATCGGCGGCGGAACACCTACTGTGCTGACCGCCCGACAGCTCAAGAGCTTGCTTACGCGTGTGGAAAAAAATGTGGATGTCTCCACTCTTCTTGAGTTTACGCTCGAAGCGGGCAGACCGGATACCATTACGGCAGAGAAGCTTGCCGTGGCGAAGGCGCACGGGGTGACACGTATCAGCGTTAATCCCCAAACCCTCAGCGATGAGGTGCTTTCTTCTATCGGCAGACATCATACGGTTTCCGACTTTTTCCACGCCTATGCTATCGCGGAAAAAAGCGGGATCGCCGATATCAACATTGATCTGATCGCGGGGCTTCCCGGAGATAATTTCAAGGGCTTTTCCGCAACGGTGGACCGTATTCTCGCTCTCGGTGCTTCCAATCTTACCGTGCACACCTTTTGCATCAAAAAAGCTTCCAATATCCTGAAAGAGAAAAATGACATCTATTCCATCACAGGCGGAGATGTTGCCAAATGCGTGGAATATTCGCAAATGAGAGCCAAGGCGGAAGGATACCGCCCTTATTATATGTACCGTCAGAAAAACACCGTTGGCAATCAGGAAAATGTCGGATATGCCAAAGAGGGAAGAGAATGCTACTATAATGTTTTTATGATGGAAGAGCTTCAAACGATTTTTGCGGTCGGCGCAGGAGCAGTAACCAAGCTCGTGCGTACCGATAAGAACGGAAAACGCGAGATCGGTCGTATATTTACCCCGAAATATCCATATGAATATTTACGGGATGCCGAAAAGATATTCGATGGCGACGGTGATAAACCCTCCCTTGCCGCACGTATCGACGCTTTTTTTGATCAAGATCCATAATCTCAAGGGCTGTCTCACTAAGACAGCCCTTTCTTTTCGGTTAAGAAAGAAAGCACATGCAAAACGGAAAAGTCTGCTCGGCGAGCGTAAAAAAACATAGAAACAGTCTTATATCCGGTGTCATGCTCTTGACACTTGCCAACGTTACCGTTAAGATTCTCGGCTTTTTCTACAAGGTGCCCTTGAATGCCGTTTTGGGAGACGAAATGGCAAATGTCAATGCCGCCTACGCCATTTATGCCTTGCTCTATACCGTTTCAACGGCAGGAATACCGAATGCCGTCTCTCTTTCGGTTTCACGTGCGCGCGCACTTGGCGATACTGCCCGGGCGGAAAAACTCTTTCGTGTCACAGTCACATCGCTTCTTCTTTGCGGTCTTCTTCTTTCTGTTCTTTTGATCGCGTTTGCTAGACCCCTCGCGCTCTTCAATTCGGGAGGGGATTCTTTTCTTTGCCTGCTTGCCATTGCGCCCGCTTTGACCTTTGCGGCGGCGAACAGCGTTTTGCGGGGTTTTTTTCAAGGGTTTGAACGCATGGAACCCACAGCTGTATCGGAGCTTTTTGAGGCGTTCGGAAAAACAGGCTTTGGACTTTTATTCGCTTTTACAGCCCTTTATTTCGGTGGTTTCGGAGAAGCCAAAGCCGCCGCTTTTGCCGTATTTGCCATTACGGTCGGAGTCGGTATGAGTGCGGGATATCTTGCTCTTAAATATATCAAAGAAAAGCCGAAGCTCTTTTTCCATGTTTCTTTGTCTCAAAATGCGGAAAGCAGTAAAAGCATTCTTTTTTCCGTGATGAGAATCGCCCTTCCCATCACGCTTGCCTCTGCCATGATGAGCGTTTCAACGCTTCTCGATGCGCAACTGATGCGCCCGCTTTTGGAACGCTTCTATGGCGATGCCGCCCTCGCCAAAGCCCTTTATTCGGATTATTCCACCGGCGCGCTTACCCTCTATAACCTTCCTACGGTGCTTGTAACACCGCTGACGGCGGCTATGATTCCTTATGTTGCCGCGGCATTGGAACAGGGGAACAGAGTGCGTGCCGAGCATGCAATGGAAATCGCGCTTCGCGCCGCCGCCTTGGTTTCCTTGCCTTGCGCACTTGGGATGAGCGCACTGGCGTCGCCCATTCTTACCTTTGTTTTTCGCGGCGATCCCGATATGGCAGACCATGCAGGTGTGCTCTTGTCCGTTTTGGCGGCGGCAGTATTCTTTGCCGCAATTTTTGCCGTTTCGGGTGCGGTGCTCCAATCGGCAAAAGAAGAAAAAAAGCCTATCCGTTCGCTCATGGTCGGGCTTGCGGTCAAGGTCATATCCATCTTCGCTTTGACACCTCTTTTGGGGGAGATCGGAGTTCCGTTAAGCACGGTTTTATTCTTTCTCACTGTTTCTTTTTCCAATTTGCATTATGTGCGGAAAACGGTTGGTCTCCGCATTCGCTTCGGCAAAACCTTTTTTCGCCCCGCCGCCGCCGCGCTCAGCTCTGCCGCTTGCGCGTGGCTTGCCTATTTTTTTCTGTTTCCTCACCTCGGAAACAGTATCTCCCTTGTTATCGCTATTGCCGCGGCGGCGGTGGTTTATACCGTTCTTGTTTTTCTTTTGCACTGCCTTGGCAGGGAAGAGCTCATTCTCTTCCCCGGGATTGGTAAGTTGTCGATTTTGCTCCGCAAAGTCATAAAATGGAAATAAATGTCAAAAAATGGAAAACAAAAACTAAAAAAATCAAAAAAATACCAAAAAAATTGTAAAAAGTGTCAAAAAGATTGAAAAAAACTATTGATTATTTGTATATAATGTGCTACAATAATGGTGTAAATCAAAAAGAAAGGTGATTAATCCCATGAACAAGACTCAACTTATCGATGTTGTTGCCGCAAAAACTGATCTTAAAAAGAAGGACGCTGAAGCAGCTGTTGCCGCTACGCTTGAAGCAATCGTAGAAGCACTCGCAGCTGACGACAAAGTTCAGATCATCGGCTTCGGTAGCTTTGAGGTAAAAGCGAGAGCCGCAAGAGAAGGCCGCAACCCCAAGGATCCTACCAAGACCATCCAGATTCCCGCGTCCAAGACTGTCGGCTTCTCTGCCAGCAAGGTACTTAAGGAAAAACTGAACGGCTAATTTATGCGTTTGGATAAATTCCTGAAGGTATCCAGAATCATCAAACGCCGCACGGTTGCCAATGACGCCTGCGACGCTTCTCATGTCACTGTAAACGGTCGCCCTGCCAAAGCGTCATACGATGTGAAGGTGGGAGATGAAATCACCGTTGCGTTTGGCGCGCGAACGGTCAGCGTTCGTGTCAAGTCGGTTCAAGAGAGCATTCGGAAAGAGGATGCTGTCAATATGTATGAGGTTCTGGCGCAGTCATAAAAGCTTTGTTCCTTTCATAAGCTGAAACAGAAATGTCTCAAATGAAAGGATAGTGCTTTATGCAACAGATTCATTCTTCTGAAAATGCAACACTTCTTTTAACCAACCGCGAAAGCTTAAAGCTTTGCGGCGTAGAGGATGTGATTGCTTTTGATGAAACAGCAGTCACATGCAGAACTACCCTTGGTGAGTTAGTCATTGAGGGTAGTTCTTTGCGTATTACCGAATTTTGTGTGGAACGGGGAGAATTGTCGGTTATAGGAAAGATATCGGTTTTGGCATATGAGGAAAAACGCGAAAAAGGGAAAGGTCCTTTTCGCCTCTTCTCCAAATGACGGTATCGCTTTTATCTGAGTTTTTTTTCTTCTTTTCCTCCCTTTGCTTCGGCGCTTTCAGCGGATTTTATTACGATCTTTTTCGCTTTCTCCGCGCCGTGTTCGGGAAAAAGAAAAATGCTCTGCCCGCTAAAAAAGCATTCGCTGTGCTGCGCTTTTCCATCACCTTCGTAAGTGACTTTTTATGCATCGCCCTTTTGGGGGTGTTTTACACCCTGTTTTTATACGAAGTTCATAACGGCGTTTTTCGTTTTTACGCCTTCTTTTCTTTGGTGGCAGGCTTTTGGATTTACGGTAAAACACTCGGTAAGCTCGTTCGATTTCTCCTTTTTCGTTTGGCATATGTCATCCGAAAATGCCTTTCTTTTCTTTTTTATCCCGTATTTAGGTTTTTTAGAAACATTTTTATTCCGTTTGGGCGTTATTTTAAGCAAAAAACATTGTCATTTCGTAAGAAATGTGTTAAAATAATAAGTAAGAAAAACAAAAAAGCAACTTTTGCTCAGAATAGAAAAAACATCAAAAAGGAGCCGTATGGAAAAACAAAAAGAATTTGATTCCGCCCCCTATTATTTTCATCAGGGCACAAGCGATTCCGCTTATTTGTACCTCGGCTGTCACAAGGTTGAATGCAAGGAAAAAGAAGGCGTATTTCGCTATGTGTTTCGCACTTGGGCACCGCATGCCTCCTTTGTAACTCTGGTTTCCGATTTCACCGATTGGTCGCTCGGAAAACCTCTTTCGAGGGTAACCGATGGCGGCATTTGGGAATTGTTTATTGAAAGCGAAAGCTCTCTTGAAGGGCAGGCTTATAAATTCCGTATCGATTCCGCCTCGGGCGGCATTCATCTGAAGGGCGATCCGTTTGCCTTTGCTTCGCGCGGCGGCAGTGATGGCGCGTCTTTGGTCGTTCATCCTTCATGCTTTGCTTGGAAGGACGAAGCATGGCTTTCCTACCGTAAAAAGACCGTTTCGGGCACGGGTGAGCATTTTCTTTCCGCCCCTCTTAATATTTATGAGCTCCACGCGGGTTCCTTCGATCGCAAGGAGGACGGCAGTTATCTTTCCTATAGAGAACTTGCGGATAAACTTGTTCCTTATGTCAAATATATGGGCTATACCCATATTGAGCTTTTGCCGCTTGCCGAGCATCCCTTTGACGGCTCTTGGGGGTATCAAGTTTGCGGTTTTTACGCACCCACCTCGCGCTTTGGTACGCCTGATGACTTGCGCTATTTCATCAATGCGTTCCATGAAGCGGGCATCGGTGTTATTATGGACTGGGTGCCTGCGCACTTCCCCAAGGATGCACACGGTCTTTATGAGTTTGACGGTGAGCCCTGCTACGAATATGCTGACCCGCGCAAGGGCGAGCATTATTCATGGGGCACAAAGGTTTTTGACTACGGCAGAACACAGGTGCAGAGCTTCCTGCTCTCAAGTGCTGCGGTATGGCTTGACAAGTACCATTTTGACGGATTGCGTATTGATGCTGTTGCTTCAATGCTCTACCTTGATTACGACCGTAAGGACGGCGAATGGATAGCCAACAAACACGGCGGCCACGAAAACCTTGAGGCAATTGAGTTTATACAAAAGCTCAAC
>JAZNND010000025.1:0-27110 GCA_045580085.1 Eubacteriales bacterium | reverse complement strand
TAGCTCTTAATGAGCTAGCCCACGAAAAAAAACAGCTACAGTAGCCGCTCTCCGCTTTGCGCGTCGATGACGAGCGCCGTCTGCGGAGGCAGCCGATACGTGACCCTTTTACCGTTTTTAAGGGTCAGCACGCGCTCGCCGCCCGTCACGGTATGAAGAAGCAAAAGCTTATCATTTCCCATAAGAGGCTCACCGCTGTCGGTGTAAAGATGCGCGCCCGCCTCACGGAAGATCTCACGCATAAGCGAGGGGAGCAGGCAGGGGGCGGAAAAATACCAAGCATTGCCCGCGCGCGCCCCGCAAACCGCGCCAAGGGAGGAGGGATACTCCATAATGGTAGCATCGGGGTAGGTGCGATACTCACCCACGCGCGCGCCGTAATAGGCAACGGGGGTGAACGCCTCGCCCGATTTCGTACCCGTAATACGGAAGGAGGGGACGGGCGCGCCATAGGGGTTGACGTAGGCGTCACCGCCAAGCGCCTCGCACGCTTCTGCGGTATCGGAGGGTCCACAGCGTTCCACGCAAAAGCCCGTGAGGGCGGTCACGTTTTCCTCGGACAAGCGGTCTCCGTCGGTAAAGGCGGGGGCGTAGAGGAAAAGAAGGGTTTTATCCTTCAGCATCTCGCGAAGCGCCGAGACACGCGAGACGGGGATGCGATAGGTGTTGGCGAAAACGACGGCGCGGTAGCGCGAAAGCTCTGCTATATTAAGGTCCTCGAGCAGTACCGTATCGTAAAGCGCGCCGCTTTTCCCCAAGGCATCGTGCAAGTCCTCGTCGGGATAGGGTGCCGTGTACATTTGATAAAGCGTGTCAAGGCTATATACCACAAGCACGTCGGAAATCACTTTAGAATGTAAACATTTCTTTGCAACTTCTTGCAGTTTTGTTACCTCTCTCATACAAAGCTCGGTATCCCACCAGCCTTTTTTACGGTAAATGGAAGCGGCGTAGGAGGAAGCGCCCCGAAGCACCAAGGGCACAAGACGGTGGTCATAATACCAACACCCCATGCCCGCAAGCAGGGGGCGAAGCACGTTTCGGCGCAGCATCGCTACCGTCTCGTCGGCGCGCGCGGGATCTCCGCCCACGGCATATTCCGTGCCTGCGGGATGCTGATCCATCTCGGAAAGCCAGAGAATGCCGTGCAAGCGCATCGTTTCAAGGAGCGCGCGGTCTACGGGCATACGATCGGCATTCCGACACCTGCCGTAGGCGAAGGGACCCGCCAGAAAATCAATATCGTCCTTGCGGTCAAAGAGATAGGGGAAGCCGATATGCCCGAGGTTTACGATATGCTCGCCTCCGCCGCACAAAAAGTAGCCGAAGAAGGAGCCCGAGAGCATATGCGGCGCCTCTTCCTTGACCGCGTGGCAAAGCCGAGCGATCGCCTCGGCGGGGGTCCGCATGAGGGTGCGTTGCGCGTCCTCGATGGGACGGCAGAGCGCGCCGTCACGGAAAAGACCGTCCTCGGTCGATTGGAAGATCTCGGGATGGAAGGGAGCGGTAGCAAGCGACACGTCCTCTCTCCCCCATGCGGCGCGAAGCGCCTCGTCCGTGCCGTAACGCTCGGTAAGGTGACGGCGGAACGCCGCCTGCATGGGTGCGGAAACGTCACAGCCCCACTGATGCCACTCGCCGTAAACACCGTAAGCGATCTGTACGGCAAAGACCGCCTCGCCCTCAGGGCTTTTCTTTAAGGCGCGCAAAAAGAGGCGGAGCTTTTCCTCTGCCGCATCGAGAAAGACGCGCGAGGCAATGCCGGCGCGCATATGTCGGTCGCCGTCATGGGCAATGGTACGCTCCTGCTCGCCGTCGTCGATTCCTTTGAAATCTCCTTCTTTGGTACGATATACCACGTTTTCCTCGGGATGATCGCGCAAGAAAAAGTAGGGCGGATTGACGTGAAGGCGTAAAAGCACGTAAGCATCGGGATTGGCGTCACGCACGGCGGCAACCGCCGAAAGAAGCGGATCGGGGTCAAACGGCGTGGTCTTATGCCAGCCCAGACGAAGGTCGGCATCCGTTACGACCAGATGAACGCCCGCCTTGCCGAAACTCGCAATATTTCTTGCCGCCTGCACCGTCGCGGGACGTGAGCCGGGAATATCGCTTAAGCCGTAAAGAATGGGCAGGATGCGCTCACCGTTGATCAAGAGCGCGGGCTTGCCTTCTATGATGCGAACTTCAGCTTTCATATCGTTTTACACCTTTCATGCGTTAGCGTGAGACGTCAAGCTCCTTTTTCATTATAACATTTTTTTCATGAATTGCAATAGCATTTCTCACTTTTCAAAAAGCAAAGCGCCGAAACTTGGCAAGATATTTTTCGTTGTTTCCGCGCATACTGAAAGCAGAGGTACAAGCATGAAAAGATTCATTTCCATCATAACCGTATGTCTTCTTATTCTTCTCTTACCGCTCGAGGTGTCCGCAGGCGAGCGGCATACGCTTGAACGGCTTTTTCCGCATACGCGCTACGAGGGTACGCTGACGGAAAGCGGAGAGCGGGTACGCATTTTAGAGGCGGAGGACGACAAGCATTTTCTCATTGAGGACGCGAGGGGAGAAAGACGGCGTGTTCCTTGGAACGCGCTTTTGCCGAAGGCGCCGCCTCGACCTGTGCACCATAGGTGTCGAGGGGGTCGGCAAACTGGGAGAGCTTGTGAGCGCCTTTGGTAATGGCAGTGACCTCTACCGTATAGCCCGCTGTCCGGGCAAACGCACAGAAAAGAGTGGTGGGCATATCGTTATAGTACGTATAGCTGTTTCCAATAAATAAAATGCGATAGGTTTTATCCATAGGTAACGGCTCCTTTCCTTCGTCTGTATCATCATTGTTGTTTTCGTCGTTGCTTTCGTCACTGTTTTCGTTACTGTTTTCATTGCCGGTTACACCGTCGTTGTCTTGAGGCGGACTTCCTGTATTGCAGGCGCAAAGCAAAAGCGAAAGCAGCAAAAGCAAAGCAATCAAGGCGCGCAAGCTGTTCGTTTCCCAACCTTCGCTCAGTGCGACGGTCGCAAAGCTGGAGGGGGAGCTTGCGGATCCTTCGCTCCTTCGCAGCTTGCCTTTCATCAAAACGGGAGACGGATCCGACTCGGATCAACGCCTCCTTGCGCTCCTCGGAGAGCACACGGTGTCTCCCTACCTCGTAAGCCGCGCAAGGTCCTTTGATATGCGCTACTATATGATGCGCGAGGGGTTGGGCGCAATTTTTGCATCCGATCTGTTTTTGTCAAAGTTTCCGGGGGATGCTGACGAAAGCTACTACTTTGCCTTGCCCGCGGATGTTTCGCATCGCACGCTGTATGCGCTTGTGCGAAAGGACACGTCGGAAAACCCGCTTCTCCATAAATTTATTGAAACTATGCAAGAGTATTGCCTTACGGCGTACGAAACATAAAAACTTTGACATCGTCCACACCCCCGTCCACGAGATGGCAAAGGACGAAGCCCGCCACGGCAGAGCATTCCAAGGCCTTCTTGACAGATATTTTAAGTAATCACAAAAGCCAACAACCATAAGGCTTAAAGCCACGAAGGGCGACCGCAAGGTCGCTCTTCTTTTATGCTTTTTGAACTTAAATTGGGCTTAAATTGCGGAACTTTTATGGAACTTTCCATGCTTTGAATTGAGCAAAATGGAAGTCAAACCGGAATTCAAAAAAGTTGCAATTTTATTCTGGGATTATCTGTATTTAGATGGGGAAAGGCCCGTTTGCTTTTTAAAAAAACGACTGAAGTAACTTTCATCGTGAAATCCGGACTGCTCGGACACCTCTGATACTGTATACATCCCGGAGCTTAAAAGCTCTTTTGCGCGTGAAAGCTTAAGACTATTGATATAATCTACGGGCGAACAGCCTTTCACATTGAAAAATATCTTTCTGAAATATGTTTCGCTTACGCCGCACATTTCTGCAAGGTTAGCAATGCTTATTATTTTCTTAGTATATTCGCTATGAATATACGTCACGGCGGGTATGATAAGGTTTTCTGTTTTGGTTGATATATATTTGCAAGAATATTCTTTTATTATGTCAAGAATGACTGTATATAATATTGATTTACACTTCATTTCAAAGCCGTTCTTTTTTATGCGCCAGGCGTTTTCAGCATGTTTAAAGCTTTCCGAAAACTCGCCGATGTTTTTTGCTTTCATAACAAACGGATCAAAATCGACTGTTTCGAATAGTTCAAAATTAATAGCATAGACACCTCCGGTGCTAACGCTCTCCACTACATAGTCGGAACCCTTGGGCAGATAGACCAAATCTCCTTGGCACACGAAAAGTTTTTTACCGCTGCTGAATTTATAATATCTTTCACCGCCCATATGTAAAGCCAACCCGTGACTGGGGCGATTTCTGTGTATTGGTGTTCCTCCTCCGGGTGCGACAAAGCACGCGGTAACGATTTTGGAAATGTTGAAATTGTGATTTGTGAAAGCCTCCATACTATCGCCTCCTCCTTGACTCATTATACTATTTTGTGTTGAATAAGTCAAGAAGTATTGAAATTTTTATGGATTGTATCCGTTTTTTATGGTATACTCAAAGCAAACTTTAAGGAGATGTTCCAATGAAACGATTTTTGGATGTAAGAGAAAAAATTGCCGGGCAGTATGCAGACACAAACTGGATAGAAGAAAGTGGGCTCTCGAAAGAAGAGCTTGTGGCGCTTTGTAACGAGCTTACAAACTCAAATCTGCCCAAAGCCACCGCGAAAGCAAAAACCTTTGAGCTTATTGCTACACGTTCATGTATTGCAATAGATCCGGACGATATTTTCCAAGAGAAGCTTTGCGGTTACGGTATCATGGCAAAGCAACGTAATTTCTGGGAAAAGATCGTTACCGATAAATATCTTATAGAAGAAACGGCAGAACTTAAGCAGGCAGGGGAAGTTTTTGGATCACATCACGGCGGAGGTGATTACGGACACACCTCTCCCAATTCAAGGTTGCTTTTGAAAGTAGGCCTGGCAGGGCTTTTTGAGCGAGTAAATCTGGCTGCCGAGCAGGAGAATCTGAGCGAAAAACAAGTAGCTTTTTATGATTCCTGTAAAATCGTTCTCAAGGCTATGATGTGCGTTGCAGGTAGACTTGCCGATGCCATCGAACCATACAATGCGGACAACGCCAAAGCGTTGCGAGCGATTTCCGTAGCTGCTCCCGCTAACATTTATGAGGCAATGCAGCTTTTGGTGTTTTATTTCTTTATGCATGAGTACGTTGCCGGAACGAGAGTGCGCACTTTGGGGCGTCTTGATGTTTTGCTGACGCCTTTTTACGAGAACGACATAAAGAACGGTACATACACCAAGAGTGAAATAAAAGAAATGATAAAATTCTTTCTTCACAAATTCTGGGTGGCAAAAGTCCCCTTTGATCTTCCTCTTTGCCTTGGCGGTCTTGACGAAAACGGAAATGAGGTCACCAATGAGGTTACATATCTCATAGCAGAGACCTACAACGAGCTGAATATACACAGTCCCAAAATTCACATAAGAGTGTCAAAAAAGACCCCCGATAGCTTTCTTTGTATGATTCTTTCCTATATTAGGGGCGGCAACAGTAGCTTTGTTTTTGTAAACGACAACGTGGCAGTAAAAGCCTTGATGAACGTAGGCATTGAACAAAAGGATGCCCTCGACTATGTGCCGATCGGTTGCTACGAGCCTGCTGTTTGGGGGAAGGAGATCGGATGTACCGGAAATGGCGGATTGAATCTTACCAAAGCGATAGAGTACGCTATTACCGACGGTGTGGATTTAAAATCGGGTGTTCAGGCAATGCCGAAAAGAGGCGAAGTGAAATGCTTTGACGATTTTTTGTCGGCGGTTAAATTTTATATTACCTTGATGTGCGAGCAGTCATTAGGCTATATTTCAAGCATTGAAAAGTATTATGATGAAATAAACCCCGATCCCATTCTTTCCGCCATGTACGAAGATAGTGTGCGCCGCGGTGTTGACGTTTACGATGGGGGTGCAAAATACAACAATAGCTCGATGTATTTCTACTGTCTGGCGTCTCTTGTAGATTCGCTTGCCGTGGTGAAGCGCCTGGTATATGACCAAAAGCTTATTTCATTTGAAGGGCTCTGCGAACTACTGAAGAAAAATTGGCAGGGCGGAGAGAGGCTTCGCCTGCGCGCACTTAATCTCAAAGAAAAATACGGTAACAGTGATCCACTCGCCGATAAGCTCACAACAGATATTACCGACTTCTGCGCTTCGCTCGTTAACAGCAAGCCCAACGGCAGAGGCGGTGTTTTTAAAGCGGCACTTTTCAGTATAGACCGATATGTAAGACTTGGCGAACAGACAATGGCTACACCCGACGGACGCTTGGCCGGGGAAATACTTTCCAAAAATCTTTGCTCTACCGTATCAATGGACAAAAACGGAATCACAGCACTTATCCATTCGGTTACCAAGATAGACCATTCAAAATTTCCCAACGGATCGGTGCTTGACATATTACTTCATCCTTCGGCTGTTTCGGGAGAAGATGGGCTTAAGGCTTTTTTGACGATTCTAAAGATATATATGGCAAAGGAGGGCTTTGCTCTACATGGAAACATATTTGATGCCAAGATTCTTAAAGAGGCGCAAAAAGACCCGCAAAGGTATGCTACTCTCCAAGTGCGTGTTTGCGGTTGGAATGCGTATTTTGTGAATTTGAGCCAAGCCGAGCAGAATGCTTTTATCAAGCAGGCAGAAAATATAGGAGGGTAGGCTTGAGATTGGAAATCCAATGACAAAGTATAACAAGACACAGGACGGTTCCGTGAGCCGTTTTGATCACCCGCAGTCTTCAAAGTGGAGTGACGAAGCTCGTCACGGCAGAGCCTTCCAGGGGCTGCTACAGAGATACTTCGGCTAATCTCGTAAACATAATAAATCAAGGCTTGAAACACACAAAGAGCGACCGAAAGGTCGCTCTTCTTTTATGCTTTCTTTGGGTTTGATTTTCACTGTAATTGTGGAGTTTATTGGAGCTTTGCGCTTTTCATTTGAGCAAATTGGAAGCTATATTGGAAGCCTGTATATTGGAAGTTTTGAGTGTAAGATCATTTAGATCATATTTTTTTCTTTTCGCATTTGAGACGGTGATTTATTGTAAATACTCTCAAAAACCTTTCTGAAATAGGCTGCCGAGCTAAATTCGAGCTTATCACATATTTCTTCAATTGTATAGCTTGTAGTAACTAATAATTCTGCCGCTTTTTGGCACAGGATCTCCTGACGCAACCGATTGGGGGTTTTTCCTGAAACCCTTTTTACGTAATGATAAAGCAATGACTCGCTTACTTCACAGCGTGCGGCGTATTCGGGAATTGTCAGATGCGGATCATTATGCATAAGCAGAACCGCTTTTTCGTAAATCACAAGGTCTTTGTTTATGGGAGCGACAGTCAGTACCGATTCCAAAAGTCCCAGTAAATGATAAAGATGGCCAATCGACGTGGCGTTGACAACCTTGTTTTTTGAAAGAGGCGCAAATGCGGTTGATATCTCATCGGTATAAGCAATTTTTTGCAGATCGTATCCATTGGGATATGCTGTAGGAAAATACAAAAATCCAATAGAGTCGAAGCGAACGTTATCCTCGGCGATCCAGTATGAGTGGTATTTACAACCTTTGGGAATGTAGAACATTTCATTTTCTTCGATTTCGACAACTTTCTCCCGTGTTACGATACGTCCTCTGCCGTGCTTCATAAATCCAACAAAATGAAAGTCGACGCCATGGCTGTTATCTCGGTGTGTGGTTTCCCGATAGCAAAATTCATTAAATTTAAAGTTTTTGCAGAATATTATGTCATGCATAAAAAAACACCTGTATAAACTGCAGAATAATATGTTACACAAATAGAATATCATGTTTTCTTTGCTTTGTCAATATGGTATAATTATAAAAAATTTGGAGGTGTTGACATGTATTCAGGCAAAAGAGTTTTACTGATTGCGGGCGGCGGTACGCTCGGTACATACGTTTCAAAGGAGCTTCTTCGTCTCGGCGCATTTGTCGAGGTTATCTGCCCCGAAGAAAAGATATCGGATCACGAGCGTCTTGCGTTTCATCAAAGTATGGCGACGGAAGAACTTTTGGGGGAGCTGTTTTCCAAAAAGCATTACGACGGAATCGTTAATTTTATTCACTATAAAGAGGTGGAAGAGTACAAAAAGATACATCCTCTTCTAATCGAGAACACGGATCATCTCATATTTCTTTCATCATACAGAGTTTATGCGGACGAGCAGCATCCCATTACGGAAGATGCACCGAGACTTTTCGACGTGGTCGCTGATGAGGATTTTCTTAAGAATGAAAAATATGCTGTTCCTAAAGCGAAATGTGAGGATTATCTGAGGCAAGAGCGCGCGGGCGAGCCATGGACGATCGTTCGTCCTGTGATTTCTTTTTCACAAATACGGTTGGATCTTTTGCTTTATTCCGGTAAGGACGTATTGAAATTTGCCGAAAGTGGCAAAGAAATGCTGTTGCCGAGTATTGTCAAGGATTATGCGGCGGGTATTGATTGGGCAGGCAACTCGGGAAAACTGATTGCAAATCTGCTTTTTAAGGTGGATGCGATGGGAGAAGCGTTTACCGTCTATTCCGGTCACGGATTAACTTGGGGAGAGGTTGCTGAAACATACAGCACGCTGACGGGGGTAAAGATCCGTTGGTGCAGCGAAGACGAATATGTTCGAAATACGCCCAAAATTATAAAAAATCCGTGGATGTGGAAATATGACAGAAAATTCAATCGAGATATTGACTGCTCAAAAATATTACGTGTAACGGGGCTGTCGCAAGATAATTTTTCTTCCGTTGAAGAAGGCATAAAGTGCGAAATTAAAAAGCTGGAAACACTGATATAAGTCTTGTGCTGCCCTCCCCTATTGGAACTATATTGGAGAGCCCCACTTTTTCAAAGCTTTCCACGAAGCCTAAAATTTAAGCACCGCAAAGCTTTTTAACCTCATAGCCCACGAAAAGCTCCGCGACGAAGCCCGTCACGGCAGAGCATTCCAGGGGCTGCTACAGAGATACTTCGGCTAATCTCGAAAACATAATAAAATCAAGGCTTTAAAGCACCGAAGGGGCTAGCTCATTATGAACTGCACCAAATTGTGCAGACAGCACAAAAAAGGGCTCTATGGTAATTATTAGACTTTAAGCAACGAACTGACATCGCTTTTCGAGTGGTGTCAGTTTTGTTTTAAGTTGAATACGTTCGTTGTTGTAGAACTGTATGTATGCACCTATGAGGAGGCGCGCCTCCTCATAGGTGCGGATTTTCGCACGGTAAATACACTCCGTTTTGAGTATTGAGAAAAAATTTTCAGCTAAAGCGTTGTCATATGGGTTCCCACGTCTTGACATTGACGGCGTAATGTGATATGATTTTGTTAGGCTATAATACGCTTGCGAGGTGTACTGAAAGCCTTGGTCACTGTGGAGCTGCAACTCTGCGGTGACCTTTTCCTTTCTCTTAGCTGCTCTGATCGTGGAAAGAACAAGATTGATATTTTGTTCAGTGCCTGTTTTGTAGGCAACAATACTGTTGTCATAGAGATCACGAATGACCGAAAGATACAGTACACCTTGTCCTGTCTTGATGTATGAAATATCCGTTACCCACTTTTGATTAGGGCGGTCAGCGTGGAAATCTCTATTGAGAAGATTAGGGTATCGGTGTAGATATTCGCCGTAATTTCGGTATTTCTTCCGGCGAACTACGGAAAGCAGATTGTATTTCTGCATAACACGAAGGACGGTCTTGGGATTCTTATGGATTCCTTGCCTTTCAAGCCATATTTGCACTCTACGATAGCCGTAGGTGCTATGGCTACGCTCCTGACACTCTCGTATCTTCTCGGCAAGCGGAAGATCCCATGCGGGAATATCCATTCTCTTGACGTAGTCATAGTAACCGCTTCTTGACACCTCAAAGAACCGGCACATCTCGCTAATTGAATATTTATCTTTGTGACGATAGATCACCATATATTTTACGCTTGCCCTCACTTCCTTTCTGTGAGCGAGAGAAAATCCCGCATCAGTTCGTTTTCCATCTCTAACTGTTTGATTTGTGCGTCTTTCCGAGCCAACTTGTAGCGAAGATCGGCAAGCTTATCTTCTTCTGTTACTATGCTATCCTTGGCTGGTCTGCCTTTCTTTTTTGGAAGTTTTGCAACAGCCAAATTCCTTTGCCTCTTGTTGTATCGCTCGAAAAATTTCTTTATTTGATACTTGCTAAAACCTAATTTGTTTGCAATAGCTTGATGAGAATTTCCTTCTCCTCTTAATTTTAATATCTCTTTTTCGTGTTCTTTTAATTTTCCGTAATTTCTTGACATAACAAAGACCTCCTATGGTACTTTAATTATACCATAGGAGGCCCTTTTATTTCAATTGTCCGTTTTTAACGGACTTGTGCATTAAGAGCTAGCCCCTTCTTTTTTTGCACTCGTTTTGATTTTGGGGTATAGCAAAAAAGCCCACTCGTGCGAACGGGCTTTGAAAATTATTTGCGGGATTGTTACAATTAAGGACTCTTTCCGGTGGCATTGTGATACATATGAAAAAATGAACGAGCTTGGCAACTGAAATTAAGTCAGCATGTAAAATTTGAGATGTACCAATTCGAACACCGTCATAAATCAAAGTCTTTTTTAACCGTTTCTTTATAAAAACATCTATGGTTGAACAGATGCCGTTGTTTTCGTCGAAATACACATACGCAACCGCATAAGCGTTACTTGGTTACGGGCCAACAGAGAGTGCGCAAAATCACATCCGACAAATGATCAGGAACGTCAATATCTGCAAGTGTTTTCTTTCAAGCCAAGTATTCTATACTTTTCAAGCAGATTTTCACCGTTCGGAAGCAAATCAATGACCTCACAAATGCTATCCCAGTGCTCAGTCATGCTTTTTACTGTGATTCCCAACGCATAGTTTCTCGCATTTTCTTCAATCACAGATCTTCTCAAAGCTTCGCCACGATCGTACAGAGGAAGAAAACTATTTGCGCGTCTTAATGATTGCAAACACAAAGCAAGGTTTTTTGTGCGATAGGAATAATTTGGAATGCTCCATTTATATGTTGACATCGATCGAGCAGGCGGATTTCTCTGTATTTGATACATCCTGGAATGAATTAGGGACTAAATGTCCCCTTATTTGATCTGTTTTGTTTTTTTATACTGCATGGGTGTCATTCCCGTTTCATTCTTGAATGCGCGTGAAAAATACGAAATACTGCTAAATCCGCAGTCCTCACTGATCTCAGTAACAGACTTATCGCTGCAACAAAGCAAATCCTTTGCCATCATAACTCGGGTTTTCAGCACGTATTCCATCACGGTTAAACCGATCTTCGCCTTAAACAGTCTGCAAAAATGATATTTGCTCATATAGATATTGGCACAGATCCTTTCTACTGTGATATCCTCGGTGATATGGTCGTTGATATATTCCACCGCCGTTTGCATCGCTCCAAAGCTGTCTTGCGATTTGACATTGATATTCTTGCTTAACAATACCACGAGCTGAAGAACTGCCGAATATATTTCCGCCTGAAAATACTCTGAATCCAATGGAATCCGGCTCAATCGATCAAATATCTGCTCCGCATGTTGGCGATCATTTGCATCGAGCATTCCCATGCTTAACTGCCGTTCATTAAATATTTTTAAAAGTCGTGGAGATTGATACAGTGTCGAAAGGAGCTTGGATAACTCATCCGATGATATAAGTAGCTTGCTTCGCATGTATGCTTCAGGATGATCGGGAAAAGTATAATGATATTTATCCTCTCCGATAAAACAAAGCGTTCCCCCTTTCATCGGATAACTTTTGTCTTTTGTAACGATACTTCCGCTGCCCGATTGTACAAAAATAAATATGCTTTTTTCCGGTTTATGCCATATTCGATAATAGGGATCGCGTCCGGTTTGTTTATATATCA
Source organism: Eubacteriales bacterium (assembly GCA_045580085.1). Taxonomy (GTDB): domain Bacteria; phylum Bacillota; class Clostridia; order Oscillospirales; family CAG-272; genus UBA1740. Next base: position 15,119 of record JAZNND010000025.1, on the reverse strand, counting down.
GATTGCGCATTCCATCATCCTCCTTTGCTTATCTTATTATATCACTCTTTTCAAAAAATAGCAATATAAGTAAAAAAAACAGCAAAAAAAGAATTGCTTGCGCCGCTTTTTTAGATATAATGAGATTGCAAAGAAAATTCAAACAGAAAGGATCCAATCGATATGAAGTCTTTGAAAGGAATTTACACAGCGCTTTTAACTCCGTTCACCGATGACGCAAAAATTAAGAAAAAAGAATTGATCGACCTTGTACGCCACAATCTTTCTCTCGGAGCCGATGGATTTTACGTATGCGGAAGCACGGCAGAGGCATTGATGCTCAGTACAGAAGAAAGAATGGAGATCATGAGGATCGTTAAAGAGAACGCAGGGGATGCCAAACTGATCGCGCACGTGGGAAGCCTGAACGAAAGAGATGCGATCAAGCTGGCAAAGTATGCAAAGGAGCTTTCCTATGATCTGATATCCTCGGTAGCTCCCTTTTATTATAAATTCAGCTTCTCGGAGATCAGAAATTATTATATTCGCCTGGCAGAGGCGTCGGGCATGAAAATGCTTGTGTACCACATCCCTGCGTTTTCGGGAGTTGGCATGGGAATGGATGAAATTTCATCCTTTCTTGACGACGATCGCTTTGCGGGAATAAAATATACGTCAAACGATTTCTTTACGATGGAACGATGCAAAGCGCTTTATCCTGACAAGCTGATCATGAACGGATACGACGAAATGTTGCTCTCGGGGCTTGCAATGGGTGCGGACGGTGGAATCGGTAGCACATACAATTTTATGGCGGACAAATTCGTTTTGATCAGAAAGCTGTTTTCCGAAGGAAAGCTCGAACAGGCAAGAGCCGTACAAAATGAGGCAAACCGTATCATTACCGTTCTTTGCAAAATCGGTGTCATGCAAGCCGAAAAGGAAGTGATGAATCAGCTTGGATTTGATTTTGGCGATTGCCTCCCCCCCTTCTCCAAGGTCAGCGAGGAACAGAAGACATTGATCGCAAAAGAAATTATACCGTTTGTAAAAAAACGTACGTAAGGAAAAATGACTATGGTAATAGAGAAAGCAATTGCCGATTATACTGATTTTAGAATCCCGGGTATCGTTGCAACAAACAAAGGAACCTTGTTGCGCTATTGCGAGTGCCGCAAATCACGCAGCGATTGGGCGGATATAGATATCAAGGTCGCCCGCAGCGAGGATGAAGGAACGCATTGGGAAACCGTCCTTTTTATAAAGAGCTGCGGAAACACACTGAACAATCCCGTTATGTTCGTCAACGGAGATCAGATCGTTTTCCTTTACTGTAAGAATTACAAGGAAATTTGGAAACGGGTCAGCGCCGATGACGGCAACAGCTTTAGCGATGCTGAGCGCGTTGACTTCGAAAGCAGTGTGAATTTCTTTTACAATGTAGTTGCGGTGGGACCGGGACATGGGATCGTTCACAACGGAAGACTGATTGCTCCCGTTTGGTTTGCATACAACCGGGAAAACGAAAAAGAGCATCATCCTTCTTTCATTTCAACGCTTTATTCCGATGACGGTGGAATCACATGGAGTGTTGGCGCGCCGATCCTTCAGAATGATTTGGTAAATCCAAGCGAGTGCGCGCTAGCTGTTACAGCGGCTAATGAAATTCTGATCTCCATTCGTCACGAGGGCAATAGCAAGAAACGTGGGTTGGCAAAAAGTGCGGATGGCATCTCGGCTTGGTATGAGCTTTGCTTTGAGGAAAACCTCTCCGATCCCGTTTGTATGGGGAGTATGACACATCGAAACGGACGAATCTATCATTCCAACTGTGATTCCATGACCGAAAGAAAAAATCTGACGATCAAGATATCCGATGATAACTTCAAAACCTGTCGCAGCTTCCTTGTTTCCGAAATGGGAGGATATTCGGATATCGCATTGCTTGGAGAAAAGATCTGCATTTTTTATGAAAAGCCAAACGCCGAGGGAGCATTCGAGCTATTCTTTGAAATTATCCCGATTGAATAAAATCTAAAGGATTGAATTGATATGATATACACAAAGGAATTGAAGGAAGAATCCGCTGTATACGATTTGATCGTTTGCGGTGGCGGCGTCTGAGGCTTTGCAACGGCACTTGCGGCGGCGGAAGAAGGGTTAAAAGTGCTCTTGATTGAGCGCGGAGCTTGTATTGGCGGTGTTGCCACGCAGGGACTTGTAAATCATATTCTTGGTGGTAGAACCTATAAGGACGGCAAGCTTTTAACGTCCATCGGCGGTATTTATGAGCGATTGGAGCAACGCTTGCTCAAAGAAAATGCAGCGGTTAATGTGGAGGAAGTCGATTTTTCCAATCCTGCGCACGGTTGGTATCAAAATCTTGCAGCGGGATCGTACATGAGATGGCAAAGGACGAAGCTCATCACGGCAGAGCATCTCATGGCCTTCTCGACAGATTTTTAAGTAATTCTTCCCCATAAAGAACGGGCTGTCTCACCAGTCATGACACAACAAAAACCAACCGAATTCGGTTGGTTTTTTGCTACTGCAAATCTTTCAAAGAAATTTTTTTATTTTACGCTTTTAGTGGCGTAAAATAAGGTGGGCTGGCTCTTAATGAGCCAGCTCATTTTTGCTTTTTATGATTTTCTTGCCTACATTGCGAATTTTTCGTCTCGTTTGGTGCTTTCAAAAACGAGTCGGACAGAGCTTAAAGCCAAAATCTTTGCACCGAAACTTATCATATTTATTAGCGGTCACACAGGGCATGCAAAAGCGCAGACGCATCCGAATAGCCAATGTCGCTTGCAATTTGTGAAAGGCTCATACCTGCTTCTCTTAAGCAACGCGCGGTTCGCAATCTGATATTTTTAAAGTACCTATACGGTGTGACGCCCACGATACGAGAAAAACGGCGGATAAAGCTATCGGGATTCATATAGCATTCCCGAGCGATTTCGTTTATCGTCAGTCCTTCCTTCATTCTCGCATGCATCATGGCAAGCGACTTTAACACAACCTCATCCGTTATTTTGGGAATTTGATTTACCGAGGCGATTTCATTGACTAAGTAAATCACGCTCGCCTTGCAAAGCTCCCAAAACGGCAGATCTTGATACAATGCGCCGAGGTCGCAATGCTTGCTCATGGATCCGCCCAAGGCAAACACAGATGCGGCAGATAAAATTTTATCATTTTGGCTTGCCTCTGCCGAGATGATTCCGTCCGTGATGATCGGCGGTATCAGCTCGAAATCAATATAGGTGTGTACGATGGGATCGCAAGCGTCGCTGAAGGGGGTAAAATCCGCGGTGTAAGGGATAAAATAAAGATGTCCCGGCCGTAACGGATATACTTTAGCATGATGCTCGTAGCCCCCTTTTCCCGCATGAATATAATAGAGGCGATTGATGCTAACGTGCTTTTTGCAATACCAAGAATTTGCGGGGACTGTTGCCGATCCATAGCAAATGACGCGTCCGATCGTTTCCATTTTTTGCACCTCGTCGATTTTGAACATTTTTCAATCGAATACAAACATAGACTGTTATATTATGACTATGCTACAATATTCTTAAGTTCAACAAAATAATTTTACCTCAAAAATCGATATCTGTCAATATAGGAGGCGTTTTTTATGATGACGCTTGAAGAAAACAAAAAATGGTTTAAGGAAGCAAAATTCGGTATGATGATTCATTGGGGACTCTATAGCATTCTCGGCGGAGAATGGAAGGGGCAGCGAATAAAAAACATCGGAGAGTGGATCATGCACAGCTGTGAGATCCCGATCGCCGAGTACGAACAGCTTGCAAAGATTTTCAACCCTATCTATTTTAACGCCGAGGAATGGGTAAAGCTTGCCCGTGATGCCGGAATGGAGTATATTGTTATAACAAGCAAGCACCACGATGGATTTTCGCTTTTTAAGTCTGAGGTCGATTCATACAATTCGGTCGATGCAACACCCTTTGGGCGAGATATTATAGCCGAGCTCGCCGAGGCGTGCCGAAAATACGGTATCAGGCTGGGGCTTTATTATTCTCAGTGCCTCGACTGGCACGAAAGGCACGGCGGAGGATATACGAAGCCTCACTACCATGAAAATATTGACAAGTACCGTCATTGGGGCAATACGTGGGATTTTCCCGAAAACAGTAAAAAAGATTATAGAATCTGCTTTGAACAAAAAATCAAGCCACAGTTGAAAGAGATACTGACAAAGTACGGTGATATCTGCCTTATATGGTTTGATACTCCCATGGATGAGCAAACGCTTACCCAATCCGAAGAGCTGTATAAGATGGTACGAAAATATCGGCCCTCCTGCCTCGTGAACACCAGAATAGGAAACGGATTAGGCGACTATTATTCCTGCGGAGACAACAGTCTACCGGAGGAATACACCGAAGAGCTCGTGGAATCCCCCATCACGCTTAACAAAACGTGGGGATACAAGTCGTTTGATAACGACTGGAAAAGCCCCGAGCAAGTCTTAGACATCTTAAAACGGTGTAATGACAAGGGTGCCAATCTTCTTTTAAACGTCAGCCCCGATCACCTTGGGCGCATTCCCGCCCCCACCGTCGATATTCTCCGCAAGGTCGGCGAAAAAAGAGCGTTCTGCAAATGAATCTATCTTGCTAAAAGCGGCAGAGTAACTTTCAAAGAAAAAATGCTTAAAAAGGGGCTGCTTCACTTGTCGTAAAGCCTCATTTTAACAAAACAAAAAACACCGTTGTCATTCAAGCGTTAAAGCTTCGGATTTCAACGGTGTTTTCACTATTTATTCGATGTATTTGCTCAAAGTAAATCTTGCGAGTCTAATATGCTTTCTTGCTACGGTATAGGACATGGCAAGCTCGCACTCGGTATAATTTTGAACGAATGGATAGAAGCAACTCGTGTGCATTTTAGCTTGTAAAACGACTTCGCTTTTGGTGATATCCTCAGTATCGATTTTTACAATTCCGATATGCTCGCGGTCAATCGGAGCATGGAAAAGATACAAAGCATCACGATAGAGGATAAAATCACCTCTCGATTGACAATCCTCAATTTCTATGGGTTGATCCCAAGTATCGGTAAGCAAATTGTAAGCGGTCAAAAATCCGCATTTGTTTGTGTCTTGCTGACGAACAAAATAGTAAACTTTATCGCCAAGCACGTATGTCGCGTTTTCCCATTTTGAATCATTGATAAAATCCGGCTGTGAAACGTACTCCCATGTAACTAAATCTTGGCTTTTGATAATGCAGGTAAAGTCGCCGCTGTAAAGCCCCGAATAGCAATAATTCACGCCGTTTTCCATGCGGTAGGATTGCTTTTGCATAATACCGATATCGGAATACGTCTTTTTCATAGGAATACCGTTCTCCGCCAAAGCCGATCTGATACCGCTTGCCGAAAGATCATTGGTAACATCACCCACTTTGAATCTGTTTACTCCGATATCGCCGAGGCTTTTCGTCCTTACATCAAAGGGGCAATAAAAACGGTAATAATTTTCTTCGGTGCGTGCTGTCCACATAATGTACAGTGTATTCTCATCCTTGCGCATAAGAATCGTGTCATAGACCATATCAATGGTCTTTCCACCTACCGTGTCACCCGTTGTTTGCAGATCAAGATAGGTTTTATTGTCTATGTCATCAATCGGTGCCCAAACAAGTCTTGCGGTTTGATTTTTCGGATCCTCGGACGGTTCCTTGGTGTTAGCGTAATAGGTCATATATACCGTGTCTTCGATAACGATGAACGTGGATACATGTACCATTTTATCTCCCGGCTTTTCAAAATCGGAAATAAAAAGGTCGCTCATTTCCTGCGCAAATGCATTTCCTTTTTTTATCAAAGCTTCAGCGGCATCGGCAGATATTCTTCTTCCAATGCTCTCAATCGGCGCACCTGCCGAAATAATCAATTCCTTTTCGGTCTTGAAATCGGCAGAAAAAACATTCTTTGCCATTTTTTCATTCCTCCGTTTTAAATAATATTTTATTAAAAATATAAAAATAGACAAAATTGAAATTGCCTCGTTCACAATTCCGATGTAAGAGCCTACATAAACGTCATATATCATAAATGATACACAAACGGGAATTGAAAAAAGCTTTGTAAGCAGCGGGTTATTAAGCCAAAGCAAAACCGTTACGAGGGCAGATGCGGCAATGGGAAGTATGTTAAATGCCGAATGAAAAGTTCTTAGCGCAAGAGCAAGATTGACAAGAATAAACAGAATAGGCCATATAACGCAATCAGTCCATTTATGCTTTTTGCGATTTACAAAAACCAGCTCTCTGAATATACCGACAAAGTTCGGTATAGCGCCGGCTATTCCGCCGATGCATAAGTAATGTACTACCCAACATACATCTGCCGAAAGCTTTGATAAAATGATTCCTTTGCGCGTTTTCTGCTGATATATGGAAAACAGAGCCAGCATGGCTCCCACGCCGAAAATGATTGAAACCGTTTGCATTTTTGCATAAGTTCCTTTTTTAAAAATCAAGATAATCAACAATTGCCATTACGGTAAAACACAAGCCGTTCTCTTGACAGGTGCTTATCTTTGTGATAATATTATATTGAAAAAAATCCTATATTGCAAGCATCTATATTGGATAGTTTTAACACTATATTGGAGGAACATCATATGAACTTACGCTATGAAGAATATGGTGAAACACCGCGAGGGTTGCCTTTTCTGTTAAACGAAAATATTAAGCGAACGGCTCTCTTGCGCAGCGAAAGTCAGAATTGGCATGAAAATATTGAAATCCAATTTTGCAAGGAAGGAGAAGGATTTGTTCTGATCGACGGCAAGTGCCATGCTTTTTCAAAAGGCGACATTATCCTAATTGACTCGGATGCCATCCATTATACCTTCAGCAATACGAATATGATTTATTCCTGCATCATCGTAAGCACCGATTTCTGCAAACAAATGGGAATTGACCATCACCTTCTTTCGTTCGTGCCGCTACTGCAAAATAAAAAAATATTGAAACTTTTGGAAGAACTATGTGATATATACAAAAAAGAAAGTGCTCTTCGCCTTGCAAGACTCAGTCATCTGTTGCTTGATATACTGATTAAGATAACAGAGGGGTATTCAACGGTCAAGGACAGAGCAAGTATAGAGCAAAAAGAGTTGTCAACCGCTAAAAAAGTTCTTTTATATATCCGCGAGAATTACCAAACAAGGATCACGCTTGATTCCATTGCCAAGCATGTTCTGACGGATAAATATACATTGTGCAAAATCTTTAAAAAAAGCACCGGACAAACGATTTTTGAAAATATAAATGCCTATCGATGCATGAAAGCGGCGGAATATATATCACGCGGAAAGAATGTTTGCGAGGCAGCAAATCTTTGCGGCTTTGAAAATAATTCGTTTTTCACAAAAACGTTCAAAAAACAAATGGGTGTATTGCCATCAAAATTTTCGAATCAAGGGCAACATTTTTCATAAACCGAAGCCCACATGCCATTTTTCAGCAGAAACTTGATATTTCTGCCGCCACTTTATTCTTCTTGATCTGCGAAATGATGGATTTTCACTTTTTAAGTCTGAGGTCGACTCGTACAATTCGGTCGACGGAACGCCCTTTGGGCAAGATATTATAGCCGAGCTCGCCGAGGCGTGCCGAAAATACGGTATCAGGCTGGGGCTTTATTATTCTCAGTGCCTCGACTGGCACGAAAGGCACGGCGGCGGATATACGAAACCTCACTACCATGAAAACATTGCCAAGTACCGTCATTGGGGCGATACGTGGGATTTTCCCGAAAACAGTAAAAAAGATTATAGAATCTGCTTTGAACGAAAAATCAAGCCACAGTTGAAAGAGATACTGACAAAGTACGGTGATATACAGACTTATCGTTTGCGGTGGAGGTGTTACGGTTTTGCCGCCGCGGAGGCAGGGGAAGGCGCGGTGATCGATGCAAACACGGTTGTTTTTTCAATCCACCTCACGGATGGCTTCCCGATCTTGCGGCGGGAGTTATCATAAACAGAGAGCGAGCAAAGGTTGCGCCTTTGACTTGATAGCATAAAGCACAAAGGGACCGGGTGCACAGTGACTCAGTCCCTTCTTAATTTAAAGACGCATTTTCTTTTCCTTGGCGTATTCTCTCGGGGTGATGCCAAACATATGATGAAAGACGCGAGAGAAATGCGCCGCATCAAAAAAGTGAAGCCGTTCGGCGATCTCGGACAAGGACAGGTCGGTGTTTTCAAGCAGACGCATGGCTTCCTTTAAGCGATAAGCGCGGCGATACGCAAGAAGCGTCATTCCCGTGTGTGTTTTAAAGAGACGCCGCAAACCGCTTTCGCTGATGGCACACAGCCGCGCGACAGTGGCAATCGAAAGTTTTTCATCGCTTTGCAGGTAACGGCACGCACGTTGTACGAGTGCACTCTCCCGGCTTTCATCACGCGCGGATTCCACGGCAAGCGCATCTATCAAAAGATAAAAGTGTCCCAATGCGACAAGTGAATGTGTTCGCTCCTCCGCTGCATCCTCTACAAGTGCTTCAAAGAAGGAGACAAGAGTCACAGATGCTTCACGCAAAAAAAGCGGTGCCTTACATGTGGGAAGCTCTTCACCATCGAAATTCACAAGAAAATCCTCCGTCTCCCCGATAAATTCCGCTTCATAATAACACCCCTTGGGTAAGAAAACAACGCCGCCTTCATGCACGTCGAGGGACTCTTCCTCCATAATGAAGCGAACGGTGCCGTGCAAAACATACATAATTCCGAAATCAGGGCGCGGTGTTTTTTTATAGCTGTATTTTTTCTCTCGCCATTGCTGGGCAAGCACGCTCGTTAAGCGAAAACGGTGATCTTGATTCAGCATATCAGTCAGTCTCTTTTTATTCATAGCGTTCTCCTTTTCTTTATGGTAACACGTTTTGCCGAAAAATACAATATTTTTCTCAAAAATACTAATGCTTTCTCGATATTTCGGTGATATAATGAGAAAAAATACAAAGAGGAGCATCCTATGAAAGCAAAACAGATTCTCACCTGCAAAGACCATTCTTTTACGGTGCGCGAGGTTTTTCCCACGCTCCCAAATCCCATTTTGCCCACACTTGAAGCGAGCGAGGCTACGGAGAACTTTCTCGGTTTTGGCGTTGCCATCACACCCTCATCATGCTACGTACTCAGTCAAATGGAGGCAGAGACGCGACACACTCTCTTAAAGCATATCTATGCGATTGAGGGCGCAAACCTTTCGGTCGGACGTCTTTGCATAGGTTCAAGCGACTATTCCCCCGAGGTCTACTCTTATGATGATGTTCCGGGTGATGTGGCATTGGAGCACTTTTCTATTCATCGTGACGAGCGATATGTGATCCCAATGATAAAGGAGATTCTTGCGATTCGCCCCGACCTGTTTCTGTTTGCTTCGCCGTGGAGCCCACCCGCTTGGATGAAGACGAGCGAAAGCTTTTCGGGTGGATATATGCGGGAATGCTATCTTGAGTGTTATGCGGAATATTTTGTAAAATTCATTCGCGCTTATGCAGCACACGGCATCAAAATTTCGGCGGTAACGATCCAAAACGAGCCCGAAACACAGCAGCAAGGACTTATGCCTTCTTGCATTTGGCATCCCGAGATTGAGGCAAAATTCGCAGGCATTTTACGCCGCCATCTCGATGCGGCGGGCATCGATACCAAAATCTGGCTTTTTGACCATAGTTTTCGCGGTGCTGAACGCGTTCGTTGGCAGCTCGGGCACTGTGAAGGGCTGACGGACGCTTGCGCCGGACTTGCTTTTCACTACTACGACGGCGCGATTGAGGAAACAGCGTCACTGGCAAAAGCCTATCCCTCATTGCCCTGTCATTTCACCGAGGCGGGACCGCGTCTCACCCAGCATTACGACGACGATCACTGCAAATGGGCAATCATGATCGCCCGTGCCTTTAAAACAGGATATCACTCCTTTACGGGTTGGAATCTTTTGCTTGACGAATTCGGCGGTCCGTGCGTAGGGCTGTATAGCGGCATATGCGGCGGTCTTGTTACCCGTGACTGTCGTAACGGTGATCTCTCATACAGCGGTCAATATACCGCCTTCCGTCATTTCGCTCCATACATAACGAAGAATTCACGCGTACGTTATTTACGTTCCGCCGATGCCTTTGGCACTTGTATGTCTCTCTATCCTTCCTCTGACGATATTCGCGCCATTGAGGGTGTCGAGATTCAAAACAGCAACAGACAGCATATTGCCGTTATCATCAATCCCAACGCAAGGCACATGCAAGCACATATCACACTTGGCGGCGAAAGATATTATCTCGAACTCCCCGCCGAGAGTGTTTCAACGGTGATCGCAGAAAAATAAAGAGAATACTTTTTCTCCCCCAATGAGTCCGCGAGGTCCTTTGGGGGCTTTTTAATCAAATCATATTAAAATTGATCATATCCGTACTTGAAATGCATAGGAAACTGTGATATACTGATGCTGACAGAAAGTATTAGGAGATTTTTATGATCAGAATTGAGAAGGATGTCATCAAAAGGCAACCGAAGTTTTGGAACCACGCGTTATTCCATCCCACCGATGCGATTGAGGACCCTTGGGGCAGACGCATCCTTGACCGCATGGCGGCGGACGGTGCAATCAAAACTATCCGCATTTATTCCATGTTTGAGGATATCGTATACATCGGCGAAAACGGCGAAATTTGCTATGACTTTCGCCTAAGCGATTTGCGCATCGATTACTTACTTGAAAAAGGGTACGACCTGTTGATTGCCTACGCCGGCGTGCCGGATTGCATCGCAGAACCCGACGGCGGTTCCTTCAGCTGTGCCAAGAACAAAACGCGCTACAAGGGAAAGATGTGGAACTCCGCGCCCCCGAAGGATTACGCGGTTTGGGAAGAGATTTGCTACGAATATACCAAGCATTTAGTGGAGCGTTATGGCGAAAATACCGTTTCCACGTGGCACTGCCAGTGCCACAACGAGCCTGACGGCGGCTTTTGGATGCGCAATCTTGATAGAGGAGATTACATTCCCAAGAGTGCCGCCTATTGCAAGCTGTATGACGCCTTCGTGCGCGGCGTGCGCCGTGCGTCGCCCGGCATCCGTGTCGGTGGACCTGCGTTAGCGCATAACGTAAGCTTCCTCGACCGCTTTCTTGCCCACGTAAGGGAGACGGGGGTAGAGATGGATTATCTCGCGCTCCACGCCTACGGTACAAACGTGCCAAGACTCAACAATGGCTCAAGGCGCATTGCGACGGAAAACCAGTTCGTGTACCGCATTGACCCTTATATGGAGGTCATGCGTCGCTACGGCTTTGAGGACACCGAGCTGATCATCGACGAGTGGGGTGCTTCCTCAGCGGGCTTTTACAACATCGAGGAATGTCCCGCGCTCATCTTCCGCGAGCATGAGGTTTTTTCCGCCTTTTTCGCCAAGATGATCTATCAGCTCATCGAGTCGGGCATCAACATTTCGAAGCTCATGATCTGCCTTTCGGGACAACACGAGATGGTGACCGATTTCTCGGGCTTCCGCAATTTCTTTACTCTGAATTTCATTGCCAAGCCCATCTACAACGCGCACCTGATGACCTCAAAAATGGAAGAGCTTTTGGTAGGGAGCCGTACCGAAAACGAAAACATCTTTGCTGTTTCCACCAAGAGCGAGACGGGAGATTACTCTACCCTCCTCACCTATTGCTCCCAATATTTTGAGGAGGACCTACCGGACAGAACGGAGGAGCTTTCCTTTGGCGAAGATATCACGGGAAAGACGGTAACGGTATATTGCATTGATAAGACTCACACCAACCCCTACCGCCTGTATCAAAAAATGGGCATCGCCGGTGAGCCCAACGCGGAAGAAATAAAGCTTCTCAAGGAAGAGGGCAGGCTAAAGCCTCTTTGCTCCTACATTAGCGACGGCGCACCCGTCAAAATAGATCTGACAGCCAATTGCACCTATCTTATTTTAGTAAAATAAAGGAGAAATCACATGAAAAACGAAACAATTGACGCAAAATGGGTAGAAAACGGCGCATCGGCCGTTGCCTTTTCTTGCAGTGACGAAAAGCCGAACATTTTTCTCATCGGAGACTCCATTCGTCAGGGATATTGCCAAACGGTCAGAGAAGAGCTTGCGGATAAGGCGCAGGTCTTCTTTTTCACCGACAACTGCCGCAGCACGCAATACGTTATTTTCAGCATGAAGAAATGGGCGGGCATGTTTGACGAGCCCGCAAAGGTCGATCTGGTTCATTTCAACTGCGGACAATGGGACGTGGCGCATTTTAACGGTCACGCGCTCCCCTTGACGAGCGAGGCGGAGTATGCCAAAAATTTGCAGATCATCATTGATCTTTTGAAAATGTTTTTCCCAAATGCAAAGCTCGTTTTTGCCACCACAACGCCGATGAATCCCGTGGGCGGCTCAACAGGAGGTGTCAATCCCCGCACGAATGAGGCGGTTGACACCTATAACCGCATTGCCGTCGAGATTATGGAGAAAAACGGCATTGTCATCAACGACTTAAACACCTTTGCAAGCAACTGGGGCAGTGAATGTTATAAAGACACCTGCCACTTTACCGAGGCCGCCTTTGCCACACTCGGTAAAGAAGTCGCAAGACGCATCGGGGAATTGCTCTAAACGCACTAAAAAGGAAGCGATTGGGCTTCCTTTTCTTTTTGAATTTCACCTTTTGTCTTGATTATAACGGCGAAACGTAGTATAATGAAATAAATCATAAGTAAAACAGCGGGGTATCCGTATGAACTTAAAGCTTGAGACCGAAAAACTCCGAGAAATACTGATCAACTTTTATAATATTTCAAAAACGAGAACTGTCATTTTCGACAGTGAATTTAAAAAGATCGTTGCCTATCCAGAGGAAAGCTGTGCATTTTGCGCCATGCTCAAAGAAAATCCCGATGCCAAAGCTTTGTGCAAGGATAACGATGAGCGCGCCTGCCGGGACTGCAAAGAAAGCGAACGGCTCCGCATCTACAAATGCCACGCGGGGCTTTTTGAAGCGGTAGCACCCATTAAAATGAACGATCTTACACTCGGCTACATTATGCTCGGGCAGATCAAAGAACGCGGATGCGACGACAACGCTTTGATGCGTTATGCCGCAAATTTCATAAATGATGCCGAGCGCATCGCCAAGACTTGCAAAAAACTGCACCAACGCTCCGAGGAGCAAATCGGCTCACTTGCAAGCGTCATGGAAATATGCACTTGCTATCTTTGGATCGCCAAGCTGATCAGCGTGGATGAGGAGAATATCATCTTTCATCTCTCAAATTATATCACAAACAATATTGCAAGCGATCTCTCGGTTGATACACTCTCTGAAGTCTTCCACATCAGCCGAAACCGCTTGTATGATATATCCTATAAGTATTTCGGCATGAGTATTGCAAAATACGTCAAAAGAAAACGCATTTCGGTGGCGGCAGAAGCTCTTTCCGGCGGTGCATGCATCGCGGAAGCGGCAGAGCGCGCGGGCTTTATCGATTATAATTATTTTTCAAAAGTCTTTAAAAGCGAGATGGGAATGTCGCCGAGTAAATATAAAGCGGCACATCAATAAACCAAAGGAGAAAAACGATGGCAGGCAAAATCTTTTGTGTAACCGATTTCGGTGCGAAAACCGACGGTACGCTTTGCACTAAAGCGATACAAGAAGCAATCGACCAATGCTTTTTAAACGGCGGCGGCGAGGTCACGGTTCCCGAAGGCAGATTTTTAACGGGGGGACTCCGCTTGCGTTCGGATGTTACGCTTCATCTGTCAGAAAACGCCGTGCTTTTGGGAAGCACCGATCCCGAGGACTACTTTGGTTATATGCACGACGAGAGCGAACCCATATCCGAAGAAGAACGAAGCGCAAAAGCCCCCACAGCCTTGCCCGAATCGGACTGTGTTTCTGTCTACCCTTTCAGCCGTTGGAACAACGCCATCATTCGCGCGTACCGTGCCAAAAATATTGCCGTCATCGGTGAAAAAGGCTCTGAGATCAACGGTCAAAACTGTTTCGATCCCGAAGGCGAAGAGCATTATCGCGGTCCGCACGCCATGAATATGTGGTATTGCGAGAATATTACACTGCGCGGTTATACCGTCCGCGACAGTGCCAACTGGGCGCATGCCATTCAAAACAGCAAGAATATAACGGTGCAAAACATTACCGTGCTTGCAGGGCATGACGGCTTTGACGTTCGCACATGCGATCATATTTCGATTGAAGACTGTAAATTTCAAACAGGCGACGACTGCATCGCCGGATTCGACAACATCAATATTACGGTACGAAACTGCTACTTTGAAAGCTCTTGCAGTATTTTCCGCTTTGGCGGAACCGATATGTTAGTGGAAAACTGTATCGGCATCGCTCCCGCGACCTACGGGTTCCGCGGTCATCTCTCTGAAAAAGAAAAGCAAAACCGCGCCGACACCACAGAAAAATGCCGCCATTCCTGTCATAACGTCTTTTTGTACTACTGCGATCAAAGAGCTGCCATCCGAAAAACACCCGGCAGTATTCTCATCCGCAACAGCCGTTTTAAGAATCCCGATTCGGTGATGCGCCTTCCCTTTGGGCATATTTGGTGTTGTAACCGTTCTTTAGAAAGCATCGCCTTTGAGAACTGCGTCATAGAAGGCGTATCCATTCCCGTCCGACTCAATTGTCCTCCAAACGAACCTCTCACCCTCTGTATGAAAGATTGCACGGTCACACCGCGCAAAGGTTTTGAAGATATCCCCTTCCTTGAAGGCGAGAACATCAAACGGATCACGCTGACGCGCGTCACGGTAAAAGGCTTCGCAAACCCAAAAATTCTCTGCGATCCCCAAACCGAACTTTTGATCACGAAATAATCGCTTCATGGTAAAAAAGAAAGATTCACAGGTCGTGAAGCACCGAAATACAACCTAAAGCAGTTTTTTCTGCCCCTGCAAATCTTTGAAAGAAGAATTCCTCATTATAAGCTTTTGTTGCGTAAAATGAGGCGGGCTAGCTCTTAATGATGTGCCCCCTGTCAAGTAGACAGTGAAAAAACAAAAAGAATTTACAATTGAAAAAGATTCTTTCATCTCCCCCTGCTGCGCA
>JAZNND010000024.1:0-27792 GCA_045580085.1 Eubacteriales bacterium | reverse complement strand
TCTGCGATTGCTCTTGGCGGTTTCTGCTTTCTGTTGCCGGATAAAGTATCCGATTTTATCGCCACCGATCTTGTAGCCCCCGTATTTGATACCTTTATGGGACTCCTATCTGCAATCGCAGGTCCCATCATCTTCTTATCGGTAGTTTGGGGAATTTGCGGTATCGGTGATATGGCTACCTTTGGTAAGATCGGAAAGAAAATGATTGGACGATTTCTTCTCGTTTCAATAATCGTCGGCGCGGCAATGACAGTTCTTTTTGCTCTGATGTTTCAAACGTCTGCTATCGGTGGAGCCGCCTTTGAGTTTTCTGATCTATACGAAATGATACTGGATATCATTCCGAGCAACCTTTTTGCGCCCTTTATTGAGGGCAATTCCTTGCAAATCATTTTCATTGCGATTATCGTAGGTCTTACGATGCTGTTCCTCGGAAACAGAATTCCGATAATGATGAATGTGGTCGATCAGTTAAATGTTGTGATGCAGACCATTATGAGCGCGGTAAGCTCCTTTATTCCGTTTTTCGTGTTCGGCAGCATCTTCAATATGATCGTCGGTGGCAATCTGCTTTCCGTTGCGAAATCCTACAAGCTGATACTTGTCATGCTTCTCGGTGATCTGGTTTTGATGGCAGCGTACTTGCTTCTCGTGTCCGTCAGAAAAAAGGTGGCACCTACCGTGCTTCTTAAAAAGCTGATGCCGACGTATATTATCGGTCTTACTACCGCATCGGCTGTTGCGGCATATCAAACGAATATTTCGACCTGCGAAAAGAAACTCGGTATTGACAAAAAGCTGATTGATATCGGGATACCGCTTGGGCAGGTGATCTTTATGCCGGGTGCAATCGTTTTGTTCGTTGCCGCTGCATTTGGTATGGCAGAGACATACGGCGTTGCTATCACACCGATTTGGATGCTCACCGTGTTTATTATCAGCGTAATTCTGGCGATAGCAGCGCCGCCTGTTCCCGGAGCCGCACTTACGTGTTACACGATTTTGTTTATGCAACTCGGTATTCCCACGGAGGCGATTGCCGTAGTGATTGCATTGAACGTTATTCTTGAGTTTGTTGCAACGGCGGTAAATCTGTTCTGCTTGCAAACCGAGCTTGTGGAGCTTTCGGGATCCTTACAAACGCTTGATGTAAAGAAATTAAGAATCAGAGACTAAATCGAGATATCACTTTTTATATAATTCAATAAACGCACTTTGAATGCGGAATTTCACCGCAAAACAAGGTGCGTTTTTTAATTTTTTTGAACATTTCAACTTTTTTGCAGAAAAACACCACCCTCGAGCGTTTTTATTAGGTGAAGAGACCAAAAATGTCCTTTATCAAATTGAATAGCCCCAGTCGAGAGTTATACAGGCGTTATGGATAGTGTGCGATGATATGAGCGCACCCATGGCTGAAAGCGTACACAGTACTGCCTGATATACTTGGTCGAAAGGCGAGCAAAGGAAATGGCTCGATGTGGCGGAGTTAAACTGTAATAGCGGAGTTGTTAACCAAAGAAATTATCAAAACGAAGGGAGGAATGATTTGATAAGAGAAAAAAGCGAAATTTACGATAAGCAAACCGAAAATTATTTAATTGGTCTGAGAGCATATACATATCGTCACAGCAAAGCGCAGGAGGTACGCCTTTATAGATAATAGAAAAAAGGATGAATGGAGCGGCTTTGCTGATTTATTGGCAAACTTAATTGAAAAATACGCGGGGGTTCTGGATATTGAAAATCTTCCCGAACCGTCGGTTTGTTTGGACAGTTCAAAAAAAGAAAATGTAAATAATTCCAAACTTTTCGAGGAATCTATTGAAAAGACCGATATTATATGATATAATATGCGTGTGATGAGTGTCCAAACCTATTCTGAAAGCAATTTCGGTGCGAAAGTATATAGCGGTGTTACATACGGCAGCACTAATGAGGAAGACGATATGAAAAAAGACAAGATAAAAGTATATATTTACACGAGAGTATCCACCACGATACAAGTGGATGGATACTCTCTGGATGCTCAAAAAGCCAGAATGAAAGCATTTGCCGAGTACAATGACTATGAGATTGTAGGTGAGTATGAGGATGCCGGTAAATCCGGTAAGTCCATCGAGGGAAGATTAGAGTTCAACAGTATGATGGAAGACATCAAATCTGGCAAGGACGGTGTTTCCTATGTATTAGTATTCAAACTCTCTCGTTTTGGCAGAAATGCGGCAGATGTTTTATCCACCTTGCAGGTAATGCAGGATTTTGGTGTCAATTTGATCTGTGTTGAGGACGGAATCGATTCCTCCAAGGATGCAGGAAAGCTGATGATCTCCGTTTTGTCAGCGGTCGCCGAGATTGAGCGTGAAAATATCCGTGTTCAGATGATGGAGGGCAGAATCCAGAAAGCTCGCGAGGGTAAATGGAACGGCGGCTTTGCCCCCTACGGATACACGCTTGAAAAAGGCAATCTGTTCGTCAATGAGGAAGAAGCCGAAGCAATTCGTATCATTTTTGACAAATATGTGCATACCGATATGGGTGCAAATGGACTTGCCCGATACCTTGCCAATCATGGCATCGGTAAAATCCAACGTCAAAACGGAAAGAATCCTCTATTTGATGCGGCTCTTATTCGTAGGATATTGAAAAATCCTGTTTATTGTGGTAAAATTGCCTATGGCAGACGCAGAACGGAAAAGGTGCACGGTACAAGAAATGACTATCGCCTTGTAGAACAGGACAATTATTTGTTGGTCGATGGTCTGCATGAAGCTCTTGTTTCCGAAGAACTCTGGCACGACGCACAGGTGAAGCTATTGGCACAGGCAAGAAAATATGAAAAAGTCAATCACGGTAAAGACAATAAGGTGCATCTGTTGACAGGTTTGCTCAAATGTCCAATCTGCGGAGCTGGTATGTACGGTAACAAGAGCGTCAAGCACAAAGCAGATGGCACGAAATACAAGGACTTCTATTACTATGGCTGCAAGCACCGCACAATGACGCGTGGGCATAAATGCGATTATAAGAAGCAAATTCACGAAGAACTTTTGGAAACTGCCGTGGCAGAGGTTATCACCAAATTGGTCAGCAATCCAAAGTTCGCGGCATTGATGCAACAGAAAATCAGTATGAAGGTGGATACCGTTGCAATCGAGCAAGAGATCGCCAACTACGAAAAGCAGCTTCGACAGTGCTATTCTACTAAATCAAGACTGTTTGAAGAAATTGACTCCCTCGATCCTGACGATAAACACTACATCAAACGAAAGGCAGACCTCGATGATCGCCTATACAAGATGTATGATAAGATCGAGGATACGGAGTCTTTACTGATTGAAGCCCGAGCAAAGAAAACGGTAATCGAAGCGGAAAAGTTAACAGCCGATAATATCTATAAGGTATTGATTTATTTTGACAAGCTGTACGCCGTAATGGATGAACAGGAACGCCGACAGCTTATGGAATCGCTGATCTCCGAAATCCATATTTTTGAAGAACGCAAACCGAATGGACAGTGGCTGAAATCCATAAAATTCAAGCTGCCGATCATAGAGGAAGATATGGAAATGAGTTTGGACAATGATACACAAGTCGAGTCCGTCGTATGTCTCACACGTCGGCTCGACGTCGATATGCGCCGCTGACGCGTCGCTCGATATACGCTTTGCGTTCGATATGGCGCTAAAGCGCTCGATATGCCCTGTGGGGCAAGAAAAAGGCGCAATCGACTCTCGTTACCGCAGGCAACATATCGAGTTTCGAGCGTAGCGAGAAATATATCGATTGCTCGCAAAGCGAGCAAATATCGAGTTGCGAAGCAACATATCGACATAAGAGAAAGCATTATTGAAAATGACCGATAACAAGAACCAACTGCGAGAAGATGCAATAGAGTTTGCTATCCAAATATCCGACTTTTGCGATGAAATAAAAGGTTGCTCCGTATATGTAAATCAAATTGTTCGTTCTTCATCGTCTATCGGAGCGAACATTCACGAAGCAAAATACGCACAGAGCAAAGCGGATTTTATAAACAAGCTTGAAATCTCTTTGAAAGAATGTTCTGAAACCGAATATTGGCTTGAACTGATTTTCAGAAAAGGTAAAATGACGGAAATGGCCTACAAGGACTTGCGCAACAAATGCGGTTCAATCAGGCGCAGACTCATTGCCTCCATTACCACCGCAAAGGAAAACAGTTGAAAGAGTGTTGTTTTTAAGCTAAAAAGCTCGTTTTACAGCAATATTAAATATCGAGAAAGGAACGGTTATAAAATGAACAACGCCAAAAGTATCGCTTGCGCTGTGTTATATCGCCCTACCAATATTTGCTACGATGAAAAAATCCGACGTTTCCAAGGCTGTCCTACCGTAGCTGTCACGCCGAAGGGCAGAATCTATTTGGCTTGGTATGCGGGAGGCATTTGTGAGCCTCATATGGATAATTATAATCTGCTCGTATACAGCGATGATGAAGGGAGGAGCTGGTCTTCGCCTCTTTTGGTTATTCCGAGCAGTAAAGAACATTTTATTCATGCGCTTGATATTCAGCTTTGGACGGATCCTAAGGGCACTTTGCATGTATATTGGGTGCAAAACAACACCGAGTTGATGCCTGAAGTTATGCCCGAGGCAAGCTCGAATCAACCTCTTTGCGCGGTGGAGGGGTATTTGTTTGGAGACTTTACGCATGCTTGTTGGGAAATCATTTGTCAAAATCCGGACGAGGAGAATCCCACTTTTTCTCCGCCGCGTTACTTAGATAAAGGCTTTTTGAGATGCAAGCCGCTGGTGACGAAAGAGGGGACTTGGTTAAATTTCAATTACGACCAGATGGAAGATCGGTACGGTTACAGCATCTCGGCGGATGAGGGTGTAACTTACGAACATCGCTACGGTGCCAAAAAGCTGAAAACAAAATTTGATGAGGCAATGGCGTATCAAAAGGCGGATGGCAGCATTCGCATGTTTGCCAGAAGTTCTTTGGGTGAGCTTGCCGAAAGTTTTTCCTTTGATGGCGGAAAGACTTGGACGGAAGCCACTCTTTCGGGCATCGTGAGTGCTGATGCGCGATTTTTTGTTGCGCGTACCCATACCGGCAGATTGCTTATGATCCGCAACAATGACAGAACAGTGCGAAAAAACATAACGCTCTCTCTTTCGGAGGATGACGGAGCTACATGGAAATATGAATATTGTCTCGATACTCGAACGGATATTTCTTATCCCGATGCTGACTTTTTCGGAAATAAGATCTTTGTAACATATGACAGAGAGCGTATGGGCGCAAAGGAAATTCTTTTCACCGTCATGACGGAAGAGGATATCATAAACGGTACCGTCGCCGACGCATGGATCGTCAGCAAACCGTAATTTTTCAACCTACAGTGAGGAGAGAAAAACATGATACACGCATTCTTGATCATCGGACAGTCGAATATGGCAGGCAGAGGTTCGCTTGCCGAGGCAGAGCCTCTCGATAACTGCGGAAAGCGACTTAAGGTTCTTCGCAATGGTAGATGGCAGCCTATGTATCGCCCCGTCAACAATGACCGATCCTTTGCCGGCACCTGCCTTGCCGAGTCCTTCGCCAAAGCGTACGCCGAGGAGCATCCCGACGTGGACGTCGGTATCATTCCTTGTGCGGATGGCGGAACTTGTCTTGATCAGTGGCAGGAAAACAGCCTATTATTTGACCATGCGATCTATTCCTCCAAGCTTGCCATGCGAACGGCGCATCTCGTCGGAATCCTTTGGCACCAAGGTGAGGGGGATTGTTCCCCCGAACGTTATCCTCTTTATTTCGATAAGATCACCTCTATCATGGGTGCTTTGCGCCGTGCGCTCGGTGCGGAAAACGTCCCGATCGTGGTTGGCGGCCTCGGTGACTTTTTGAAGGATAGAGAAGAGTCTCCCGCACTTGTCAATTATCCCTATGTGAATCAGGCACTCATACGCTTTGCCGAGCAAACACATCGCACAGCCTTTGCCGCAGCGGAGGGACTGACCTCTAATCCCGACAATCTCCACTTTAATCATGCTTCTTTGATGGAGTTTGGCTTGAGATATTATGCTGCCTTTAAGACGGTGGAGGATGTAGAACGAGTCTTTGATGAAGAGACGAAAACGGACGATACGGCACGTAGCAAAATGGAATTGCTTTGATTGGTAAAGGAGTTAAAGATATGAATCATTGGAACGGAAAAACATGGTATGCTTACGGCACCTCTATGACCAGCATCCAACAAGGAAAATACGTGCCCGTCGTAGAGGAGCTTTCGGGTATGAAGGTTGTTAATTACGGCATCCCCGGCGGTTGTCTTACGCCCGACGGCTACGGCAAGGGGAATGTTAAGCGTGCCGTTATGAACATGGAGGACGGCAAGGGCGAGGCAGATCTTATTACGCTTGAGGTGCTTCCCAATGAGGGCGCGACGGTGGGGAACATCTATGATACCGACGACGAGTCTTTTTGCGGATGCTTCAACAGCTGCCTGCGCTATCTGCAAGAAAACACCAAGGCGCAGATCGTTGTCATTATCATGATCGGCGGTAACGAAAACACACCCGATACCCCGATAAAGTCAAGAGGCATTCCCCAGTTTGAGTTTGCCGAAATCATCGAGCGTACGGCAAAGCTCAACGGAGTTCCTGTCATCAATGTTTTTGCCGATGCGGGCTTTGGCTATGCTCGTGTTAAATCGCGCGACTATCAGCTTGATAATATTCACTTAAATGACCTTGGCGGCAAGAATATGGGCAACTTTATTTGGAGCAAGCTCAAGGATATCCCTTTGTGGGAACATTAAATCATGAAAGAAACGGAGCTTATATGAAAAAAATCGTACTTCTTGGGGATTCCATCCGCATGGGATATGATAAATATGTCAAAGAAGCACTTTCGGATACTGCAAAGGTGTTTTATCCCGAGGAAAACTGTAAGTTTGCTTTGAATATCCTTCGCTGTGTCGTAGAATGGAAAAGAAACGGCGGTTGGGGCGATGATGTAGATCTCGTGCACTGGAATGCGGGACTTTGGGACTGCGTTGAAGTCGATGGCGATGCGCCCCTCACCCCCCTTGCTTGGTATGAAGAAACGGTTGCGCGAGTTGACAAACGCTTGCGCGCCTTCTTCCCTAAGGCGAAGATCGTCTTTGCCACCTCCACCTCGGTATGCGAAGAGAAATACACCCCCGATTTTTTGCGCCACAATGCCATCATTGAGGCATACAATGCCGCCGCTTTGCGTGTGCTTTCCGCCACAGATACCGTTATCAATGATTTGTACGCGCTTACTAAAACATTTCCCGAAAGCTACCGTTCCGATGCAACTCATTTCTATACCAACGAGGGAATCGAGCAGATCGGCGGCAGAGTGCTGTCGGTTATTTGTGACACTCTCGCTATCCATTCCGCCGAAGTCAATATTGAAAACTTTGCCCCCGAACGGTACTCGGCAAAAAACATTGGCAACTAGGAAAAAGCCAAGTATAAACCGACAGAATCCTAAAGTCTTTTAAGAAAGGCAGGCTCAAAGTGAATAAAGAGAATATCATTGCTTATTTGAGAGCACTTCCCGATGAAAGAACTCGGGAATATGAAAAAAAGATAGCATCCTTTGCCCTTCAACATCAAGATGAATGCTCCATGCAACTTTTCAAAGAGATTATGGATGAGGACATAGATGTTTCTTACGAGGCATTTTATTGTTTAGAGACCGTATATAGACGAAATCGCGATTACAGCATTCTTTCTGCGCTGATCGAAGAAGCAAAAACACACAAGGGCTTTACGGAGCGCATATCCTTTAAGCATATATGCATCATGTATCATATCCATAGTGAAACTTTGTTTGATTATGATGAGCTCTTAAAGCAAGCGCATGAAAATGCCTGTGAAATGTACGACAATTCAGGCTATCATCACACCTTTGCCAATGCCTTTGCCACCATTCTCGAGAGATGTTTGCCGGAAGATGAAGGCCGCTTAATTGAAAAATGGTACGATTCGGCACTTTTTTGCGTCAACAAAGCCATTGAGTTAGATCCCGGTTACGCCAAATTTTTGAGCACCAAAGCACGTATCATAGCATTCAAAGACCGATTTGAAGAAGCCAATGAACTTTTGCGCCGTGCTATTGACCTTGAAGATTCCCGCAAAGCGGATTATGCTTTGCTCATCGGAAATTATCAATACTATCGCACCATGATAGCCATTCGGCGGCAAAAGGGATCGCAAAAAACAGAACCCTCCAAGGCGGTGGGAACCGATCACTGTCAAACGAATGACAGAGAGGCATTCAGGGAAAACGATGCCTTTGCTTTTGTCAGTTATTCTCATAACGATGCTTCCGAAGTTGTTTCCATCATCGAAAAAATTCGTGCGGCGGGCTATAACGTATGGTATGACAGTGAGATTGAAGCCGGAAGCGATTGGGCGGAAGAAATCGGCAGGCATATTGTAGGGGGCAATGTTTTTATCTTAATGCTCTCGCACAGTTCTTTGCTGTCCGCCAATGTGCGTAATGAAATTACAATGGCACAAAACCGCGGCAAAATCATAACGCCCGTCTTTTTGGAAGATGTTTTTCTTTCGGAAGGGGCGGAATTGCAGTTGCAACGCTATCACTGGATCAAAAAGTTTAATCTTTCCCAAGAAGCGTTTTCGTCAAGGCTCTTTTCTGTTTTGCAGAAAAACTTGGTCGATCAAAAGCACATTGTTTCGAAAAATCGGGAAGAAACCTCCGATGTAGAGCCGGCCGTTTGCCCTTCGGCGACAGAAATGATTACACTTTCCAAAACAGGGAAAGAGGAGGACAACGAAGATTTCCTCTACATGGATGATCATTTTTATGCGGTTTTTGACGGAGCGACCTCAAAGAACAGTGCGAAATGGAATGGAAAAACAGGCGGACGCTTGGCGGTTGAGCTGTTGGCAGATTGCCTAAAAGGCTTTGACTGCCGTATCGATGTGCGAACCGCCGTTTCTCTCTTGCGAGAAAAGCTGATTGCCTTTGATCGAGAAAACCGTTTGCGCGAAGCCAATGTTCATTTGTGTGCCTCTGCCGTGATTTATAACCGCGCCAAACGCCAACTTTGGAGCATCGGAGATTGTCAATACATGATCGACGGTGTTCTTCACGCGCCGCACAAAACGGTGGACAAGGTCTTTTCCGAACTGAGGTCTGTTTTGATTCACGCGCTACTTTTAGACGGTAAAACCGAAGAGGAGCTCTTGGAGCATGATGAGGCGCGTGAGATGATCGTAAAATTGATGGAAAAGCAAGGTTCTTTCGAAAACACATCGGATGAATACGGTTATTCGGTACTCTCGTGCAACGGAGAGATGCCGAAGTTTGAATGGGTTGATGTTCCGTCAGGGACCGAGATCGTTCTTGCCAGCGATGGATATCCGATCTTGAAAAATACGCTGGAAGAGAGCGAAAAGAGCTTGAAAGACTTGCTTGAAAAAGATCCTCTTTGCTATAAAGAAAACCGTTCCACCAAAGGATTGCGAAAAGGAAATCAAAGCTTTGATGATCGGACTTACTTAAAATTTTATGCCGAATAATCGGTTTAATTTCGAAATATTTTTGCATGCCGATGCCTTGACTTTCCCTTCTTCCGTGATATAATTATGTTTGTCAAACCAATGAAAAAGATGCAACTTGATTCTATTATGGATTTTGATATCGAAGAGTTTCGCAAAACATCAAAAAACAGTATGGATGAAAAGTTCGAAAGGAAATATATCAATGAAACCTGTTATCGGTGTCACAGCCTCTACTGTGGATGATGAATGCAGTCGAGTACTGCACAGCTATATTGCAGCCATAGAGGAAAACGGCGGCATCCCCATTCTTTTCCCCTATGTTAAAGGGCAGGATGTGCTTGATGCTTATCTTTCGCTTTGCGACGGTGTGCTTTTTACGGGTGGCGTGGATATTGACCCGCATCGCTACGGTGCGTCGGCGCATCCCCAAAGCGGTCCCTTTCAGCCCTTTCGAGATGCTTATGAGTTTTCCTTTGCGCAAAAAGTCCTTTCTTCGGATAAACCCATCATGGCGATCTGCCGCGGCGCACAACTTTTGAATATTGCTCTCGGCGGTACGCTTTGGCAGGATATACCGAGTGAATTTGAAACAGAAATTCTTCACCGCCAAAGCGAACCCAAGACATCTCCTTCACATGGTGTTGAAATTATAGAAAATACTCCTCTTGCTTCGCTTCTTTCCAAAACACGCATGTGCGGAAACAGTTTCCACCACCAGGCTTTAAAGGATCTTGGGCGGGGGCTTTCCGTTATGGCACACGCCGCAGACGGTATTGTGGAAGCCGTTTATGCCACGGACCGTCCTTATCTTCGGGCTTACCAGTGGCATCCCGAACGGCTTTACGCCATAGATGCCGATAACCGTAAACTTTTTACCGATTTTATTGATGCCGCACGGAGGAATGCGAAATGAGCACCTCGAAATTACATGCCAAAACACTCTTTTTAGATATTCTCACCGCCATTCTTGCAGGCGTTGTTGTGGGAACGGCATACTATTTTTTTCAAAACAGCAACGGCTTTGCCCCCGGCGGTGTTGGCGGTCTTGCCACCATTACCCATCATTTGTTTTCCGATCATGTCAGTTGGTCGATTTTAATGATTGCCTTCAATCTCCCCATTTTTATCCTTGTCAGTGCTCTTATAGACCGCAAGCTCGGCTTTATGCTCATTCTCTATATGTGCGTGCAATCCTTCCTGCCGAAGCTCTATGAGGCAATCGGAGTTTTGCCTTATTCTCTCGCCACAAGCGGGGAAGACTTTAACGTCGTCTTTGCTTGCATTGCCACGGGTGTCATCTCAGGCTTCGGTTTTTCCTTGATGCTCCGTCGCTTCGGTGCGAGTGGAGGCACCTATGGTATTTCCGCGCTCATCAAAAAGGCAAAGCCCGACTTGAATATCGCCTACGTTTCTTTTATCATGGACACGAGTGTGGTATTTATCGCCTTCTTTGTTTACGGCATGAAGCTCACCCCCGTGATTTGTACGCTTTTGAACCTCTTTATCGCCAACATCCTCGTTGATCACGGTTTAAGCGGTATCAAAAACGGCTATAAATTTGAAATTATCACAAGCCGTCCTGCCGAGCTTTCCGAAGAGCTGATGCAAAAACTAAAGCACGGTGTCACACGAATCTCGGTGCACGGGATGTACACAGACAGCGATAAATATATGCTTGTTTGCATCATCAACAAGCGTCAGATTGGCGAAATGATGAAGATCATCAAAACCTATCCCGACACCTTTGCCAGCTTTGAAAAAGTCAATGAGGTGTTTGGTAACTTTAAAAGACGAATATGAGAAATCCGAATCACGCCACCGATCTTTACCTTTCGCAAAAGGATTTTGAAATGATCAACAGCGGCAGGGAAGACGCACGCGACTTTATATTGCCGAGGTAATAAAACTGCCGTCCGGTGACGGAACATGCCCTACTCCTTAAAATACGGATAAGGGATATATTTGACCGAATGAAAGCGAGAAAAACGAATGAAAGTATCTGTTTTGCAACCCCATTATTCCTTCCGCACTACCGATGCGGAGGCGTGCTTTAGTGCTCTTCTTGCCATGCTCGACGAATGCGATGAGAGCATGGATATCATTGTTTTGCCCGAATACAGCGATGCCTTGGCAGATGTCTCGGGTAAGGACGGCTATTACGCCATGGTCGATACCTATAACGAACGCCTTTTGGAAAAGGCGAGTGAGACGGCACGCCGCTGTCATGCTATCGTGTTTGTTAACGCGGGATATAAGACGGAGAAAGGCATCCGTAACACCACCCATGCCATTGGTCGGGAAGGGAATATTTGCGGCAGATACTTCAAAGCGCACCCCGCACCGAGTGAAGTCAAGACCGATGCGGAAGGCGGGCATGAACTCGACGTAGACTACAGCTACGAGCCCGCCGTTCCCTATGTTCTCACCCTTGAGGGCATTCGTTTCGCCTTTCTCACATGCTACGATTTTTATTTCTATGAGAATTTTGCGCGCATCGCGCGAGAAAATGTTGATGTCATCATCGGCTGCTCGCTCCAACGCACCGATACGCACGAGGCACTCTCCATCATCGGCAAATTTCTTGCCTATCAAACCAATGCGTATCTTGTGCGCGCGTCGGTTTCCCTCGGAGAAGACAGTCCTCTTTGCGGCAGCAGTATGATTGTTACCCCGAAGGGTGAGGAACTGCTCAACATGAAAAGCTCTGTCGGTATTGGCACGGTCGATATTGATCCCCATGAAAAGTATTATAAGCCGGCAGGCCATCTCGGTAAGCCCAAAGCGCACTATGAATACATTGAAGAGGGAAGACGCCCTTGGCTTTACCGCAACGGTGGAGCCTCCGTTGTGCCTTTTGAGGATAAAATGCCCTATCCGCGCTTGTGCGCACATCGCGGATTCAGTACCGTTTTGCCCGAAAACACCTTGCCTGCCTTCGGTGCCGCCGTTGCGCTCGGAGCTGAGGAGATTGAGTTCGATCTTTGGTCCACAACGGACGGTGTGCTCGTTTCCTGTCATGATGCCACGCTTGAACGTGTCAGCAATGGTGTAGGAAAAATTTATGAGCATACCTACGAAGAGCTTTTGAAACTCGACTTCGGCTCACGGCACAGTGAAGCGTTTGGAGGTCTCCGCATTGCCACATTTGAAGAAATCCTGCAGAAATTTTCGGGCAGAGTCATCATGAATATTCACATTAAGATTTGGGATGCGGATTTTGATAAGGACATGCTACCCGAAATTGTTTCTCTCATTCGAAAGTACGATGCGCAAAAGCATGTGTATTTTATGACGACGAGCGACCGTATGCTGAAAAAAGCAATGGCGTATGCTCCGGATATCGCTTGCTGTGTTGGATGGGACGGAAATGAAGATCCCATGTCCATGGTGGACCGTGCCATTGCACTCGGTGCTCCCAAAGTTCAGCTTTTTAAACCCTATTTCAATGAAGCAACGGTTAAAAAAGCGCATGAAAACGGCATTCTTTGCAATGTTTTTTATGCAGATGATCCCGAAGAGGCAAAGCAATATTTTAAAATGGGAATAGATACGGTCTTAACCAACAATTATCTTGCGGTCCGAAATGCAACCGCTTCGTATCTTGCCGCACGGAAAAGAAAATAAAATGTGTAACGCGTGCTTGAAGGAAAAAAGATAATAAAAAAAGGAGATATTCTCATGCAAAATATCCATCTTGCCGTAGAGCGTTATCGCGATCTTATTTTAAGAGCCGAGCGTTATATTTGGCAAAATCCCGAAACGGGCTATAAAGAATATAAAACGTCGAAATATATGGCGGAAGAATTTGAAAAACTTGGGTATAAGCTGACCTATGCCGACGGCATCACGGGTTTTTATACCGTTGTCGATACGGGAAGAGAAGGCCCTGAAATTCTTGTGCTTGGAGAGCTTGATTCCATCATTTGTCCTGCGCATAAAGATGCCGATCCCGTAACGGGTGCTGTTCACTCTTGCGGACATAACGCACAATGCGCCACCCTGCTCGGCATCGCCGCCGCATTGACCGATCGCGCGGTTTTGGAAGGGCTTTGCGGCAAGATTCGCCTTTGTGCTGTTCCTGCCGAAGAACTCCTTGAGATCGAATACCGCACAAAGCTCAAAGCGGAAGGGAAGATCAAGTACTACGGCGGAAAGTCAGAATTTCTGTATCGCGGTTATTTTGATGGTGTTGATATTGCGCTTATGGTGCACGCCTCCAACGCCTTTCACTGCATGAAGGGATCTGTCGGATGTGTGGCAAAAAGTATTGTGTATAAAGGCAAATCGGCGCATGCGGGTGCTTCTCCTTGGCGTGGCAAAAATGCTCTTTATGCCGCAAACTGCGGCATAGGTGCCGTCAACGCCATTCGCGAAACCTTCCGTGAGAAGGATCTCATCCGCGTGCATCCCATTATCACCCACGGCGGCGATATGGTTAATGCCATTCCCGAGACCGTTCGTATGGAAAGCTATGTCAGAGGCCGTACTTTTGATGCTATTATAGAAACCAATAAAAGCGTGAACCGTGCCTTGATCGGTGCCGCACTTTCTTTAGGAACAAATATTGAGATCGTTGATATTCCCGGCTATGCGCCGCTGGTTTGTGACGACGGCATGATCCGCCTCGCCGCCGATGCCGCGGCACTTGCCATGCCCGATATCGAGTTTCAAACGTACGATGCTTATTCCACCGGAAGCACCGACATGGGTGATCTTTCCGCCATCATGCCCGCAGTGCATCCCTATGCGGGCGGCGCGACAGGTACAAGCCACGGTGCGGATTATGCCATTTCAGATCCTGTTACCGCATGCGTCACTAATGCCAAATGGCAACTTGCCATGCTCAAATTGTTGCTGTCGGACGGCGGCAAACGTGCCAAAGAGATTCTCGCCGCCTTCACTCCCGCATTCCCCTCTAAGGAAGCTTTCTTGGCGTACCAAGACAGCATCTTCGGCAACGGTGATCGCATTCTTTACCGTGAAGACGGAAACGCAGATATTCGTTTGGTTTGATCAATGAATCCTTTTGCGGAGGAAAGCACATGTCAGTACTATATGACTTAAAGCGTTTTTTAGATCAGCAAGCGCATTATTATGAAAGAGCAAAGGCGGAGCTTTTGGCAGGGAGAAAGCAAAGCCACTATATGTGGTTTATCTTTCCCCAGCTCAAAGGGCTCGGCAAAAGCGTGATGTCCGAATACTACGGCATTGATGGGATAGAAGAAGCCAAAGCGTATTTAATGCATCCTCTTCTTTCCTCCCGCCTTTTTGAACTTTGCGATATCCTTCTCGCCTTGCCCATAAACGATGCGTTTTCGGTTTTCGGCTCGCCCGACGATAAAAAGCTCCGTTCTTCCATGACTCTCTTCCATCTTGCCGATTCGGGCAATGCGCGTTTTGCAAGTGTGTTAGACAAATTTTTTGAGGGCAAGCTTGACGGGCATACCGTTTTGCTTTTGGAGAGAGCCGCGCAGAGTAGCGGCGGTAAAAAGGGATAAATCCTGTTTCAATCTGTTTTTGCCTTTTTGCCGAAAAATATAGGGCCGCCTCTCATAAGACAGCCCAAGAATCTCACTATACATAAGAAAGAACATCAGTATGAAAAAAAGCGCGTTTCTTTTTGTCATTTGTTCCGCCGTTCTATGGGGAAGCTCTTGCCTTTTTGTCAGTTGGTTAACCCCGTACGGTTTAAGCGGTGTCGGTATCACCACCATTCGCGCCATTGTCTCTTTTTTGGGGATTGCCGCGTTTATGCTCGTGCGTGACAGAGCCGCCTTTCGTACCGCCTTGCCCAATATTTTGTTGCTCGCTGTATGCGGGCTTTGCTTGCTCGGTTCTTCCGCGTCCTATTTTACAGCCATTGGGCTGACATCCGTTGCGACAGCCGTCGTTTTGATGTATACGGCACCCGTGTTCGTTATGCTTTTTTCGGTTGCTTTCCTTGGTGAGAAAATGAGTCTTTCCAAAGGGCTGTCTGTTCTTCTTATGTTGCTCGGATGCGTGTTTGTTTCCGGTATCATCGGAGATATTACCTTTCATCCCGTCGGGCTCTTGCTCGGACTTCTTTCGGGCGTTTCTTTCGCCTCTTACAATATCTTTACCAAGCTTGTCATGAAAAGAAATATCGGCACCCTTACGGCAAACTGTTACACATTCCTTTTTATGAGCCTTTTTGGACTTTTGATCTGCAATCCCGCGGCAACGTTCGGTACGGTTGCCTTGGCACCGCTTCCCACCGTTCCGCTTTTAATTCTTACGGGGCTTTGCACGGGTGCTGTGCCGTATTTGCTTTACGCCTCCGCGCTCAAGCATGTTCCCGCAGGCATTGCCGCCTCGCTTTCTGTCATTGAGCCGATGGCGAGCGTGATTCTCGGTTTTCTTCTTTTAGAGCAAAAGATTACCGTTTTAACGGTGCTTGGTGTTGTGCTGATCCTCGTTGCCGTATTCCTTTTGGCACCACGCAACCCGAAACAAAAGAAAGGAACAAACAATGAAGAATAAAGTGATCTTAATCTCGGTGGATGGGGTTCGCTCCGACGGACTGCGTGCCTGCGGTAACCCTTATATAAAAGAGCTTGAAAAGCTCGGTTCTTATACGTATGATGCGCGCAGCATGGTCCCCTCCGTCACCTTCCCCTGCCACTTCTCGATGTCGCGTTCGGTGCCTCCGATCCGTCATGGCAATTTCACCAATACATACACACCCGAAGTGCGCCCCGTCAAAGGTCTTTTTGAGCGCATCAAAGAAAACGGCGGCATCTCTGCCATGTTCTACGGTTGGGAGCCCATGCGGGATATCGCTTTCCCCGGGAGCCTTACTTATTCCGTTTATATGAATTCCTATTCTGCTGAGAGCACCGATACGCTTTTGACCGATCAAGCACTCGCCCGTATAGATGAAAGTCACCCTGATTTTGTTTTTCTATATCTGGCAGAGACCGATGATAAGGGCGGACATGACACGGGCTGGATGAGCGACGAATATCTGCGCCGTATCTCCATGGCATACGATAATGTCAAAAGAGTGGTGGAGCACTGCAAGGAAGAATATACCGTCATTATTATGACCGACCACGGCGGACATGACCGCACGCATGGCACCGAGCTTGAGGAGGATATGGTCATCCCCTTCTTCTTTGTCGGTAAGGAGTTTGCTCTCGGAAAGGAGCTTTTTGGGCTTTCGCTTTTGGATATCGCTCCCACGGTCGCCAAGATCATGGGCATTCCCGCCGTTCCCGAATGGGAAGGAAAGCCTGTTTTTTGAGCCATGATTCATGAAATGAAATTGCGTGAAAAGCCCTTTCGCGCGATGAAAGACGGAAAAAAAGATATTGAGCTCCGCTTGTACGACAAAAAGCGGAAAGCACTCGGCGTTGGCGATTATATCGCTTTTTCTCATGCCGAAACGGGGGAAGTGCTTTATGCTTTGGTGAAAGAATTGCACCGCGCTCCCGATTTTCGCACGCTCTATGCCGCTTTCCCAAAAGAAAGACTTGGGTACGGCGAAGAAGAAATTGCTTCCTATATGGATATGGAGGCATATTATTCCATAGAAGAACAGAACGAAAAGAGTGTTGTCGGCATTGAGATCGCCTTGCAAAGTGCCCCATGTGAAACTGTGGACATCCATTCCCGCGGTGACTATCCCGCCAATGCTTTGTCTAATTTTTATCCTCATTCTTTTACACTTGACGGTGTTTTCTGTGCTTCCATGGAAGGCTTCTTGCAAGGGTTAAAGTATAAGGATCCCCAAGAACAAAAGCGCGTTTGCTCGCTGGCGGGTAAGGAAGCCAAAGCGGCAGGGAAGGGTAAATGGCTGTTTAAGATAACAGGTAATCTTTTTTGGCAAGGGAAAAGGATTCGTCGCAGAAAGCGGGAATATTTCTATTTGGTTTCTCGCGCATATGAAACTTTGCTCGAAGAAAATCCCGCATTTCGACATGCCTTGCTCTGTACCCAACATCGAACACTCAGGCACACCGTCGGCAAGCGCAGCCCTTTTTTCACGGTTCTGACCGAGAAGGAGCTTATAGCGCATCTTTATGCTTTGCGCGGTAAAATCGATAAAGAAGGTTTTTGAAAATAATAAAAATACAGAAAGGAATATGTTATGAAAATTTCTACAGAGATCTCTTCTGCCTCAAAACATGTTGGCGAAGAAAAGGCGGTTGAGCTGGTTGCTAAAGCAGGCTTTGATGCGTGGGATTTTTCTATGTTTGCCATGAGAAACTGGGATTGGGCAAATCGTTGTCCCATCATGACAGACCATCCTTTGCAAAAAGGCGATTACCTTGCTTTCGCGAGAAGGCTTAAACAAATAGGCCTTGATAACGGCATCGTTTGTAATCAGTCTCACGCTCCCTTCCCGAGCCGCACCAAGGGTATGCTCGGCTACCTCTTCCGTGCCATCGAATGCACCGCAGAGGCGGGAGGAAAGATTTGTATCATTCATCCCGACAACAATCTTTCGGCTGATGCCAATGCCGAAATGTATGCTGAGCTTCTCGCTTTTGCCAAAGATTACGGCATTAAGATCGCCACGGAAAATATGTGGAACTGGAGTGGTGAAAAGAATGAAGCACTCCCCGCCGCCTGCTCGGATGAGGCAAGCTTCCTTGCCCATTTAAATGCGGTCGGCGATCCCTCTTTTGTCGCCTGCCTTGATATCGGGCACGCCGAAATGAAGGGGCTTGGAACAAGTGCCTCCGCTATGATCCGTGCGCTCGGTTCACATTTGCAAGCACTCCATATTCACGACAATGACCGTTGGCATGATAGCCACCAAATCCCATTCTCGATGGATATTGACTGGGCAGATGTAGCCAAAGCTCTTGCCGATATCGGCTATAGCGGCTATCTTACCCTTGAGGCAGACAGCTACTTGACAGCGTTTACTCCCGAGACTGTCGACCGTGGGCTTTATGATCTCGCTCAAAGTGCGCGCCGCCTTGCGGAGATGATCAAGTCGTATAAGAAATAAAAAACGGGGCTGAGTTCACTGAACTCAGCCCCTATGATGTTATTATTGCTTAAGGTCGTAATCCGAGACCGCCCTCCAGCGTCAGTGTTTCACCTGTCAGATACTTGAAATCCGAGGAGGCGAGCTGAACGCATACGCGGCCGATCTCATGCTCCACGTCGCCGAAATGTCCCATGGGGGGCGTGTGTACGTTTTTGGCAAATGCTTCGGGATATGCCTTTTCAAATTGCTCGAGCTGTGCCGTCCAAGCGAGAGGGCAGATTACGTTGGCTGTGATACCGTCGCGCGCCCACTCGGTTGCGGCAACACGGGTAAGTCCGCGAATGCCTTCCTTGGCGGCGGCGTAAGCGCATTGACCGTAATTACCGAAAAGACCTGCGCCCGATGCAAAGTTGATGACCGTTCCTTTGGTTTCTTTCAAATAAGGATAGCATGCCTTCATATAATAGAAGGCGGCATAAAGCCCCGAGTAAAGGGCAAGGTTAAACTGTTCGGTGGTGTGGTCGGCAAGTGTAACTCCCGATGCCGATGCTTGCGCGTTGTTGATCAAAACATCGATTCTGCCGAATTTTTCAATCGTCTTTTGAATTACATCGCCCACAACGCTTTCGTTGTCCGCGCCTGCGTTAACGTCGGCGGCAACGGTAAGAACCGAAATACCGTAAAGGCGTTCAAGCTCTTCCTTTGCGTCCTCCAGTTTTTTTACGTTTCTGCCCGTGATTACGAGGTTGGCACCCTCTTTGGCATACGCTGTGGCAATGCCGTAGCCGATTGAGCCGCACGCGCCGTTGGATAAAACCGCACGGCCGGCACCTGTAATTATAGCAACTTTTCCTTGTAAAACTCCCATTTTGTTTTTCTCCTTATTTATTTTCCATTTCAGCCACACGGCGTAAAACATCCACCGAGGGGCCGGGGATTCTGCCGAGATGGTCGGGACCTACGTTGATAAGATAATTGATGCCCAGATCATTTAAGTGATGCTTGTTGCGATAAAGCTGTTCGGGGCTTACCCAGTTGTGATCTCTGTACGAGAAGCCCCAAGAGTGGTTGAGGGTGCACGCCGATTCATAAAGTCCGTCAGGGCAAGGTTTGAACCCGCAGATGTTCTGATAGTCGATGGTGGCAGGATCCACTTTCGAAAGTCTTTCCCATTCTTCCTTGGAATCGGGAATCTCATTGTCGCCCAAAGATACATAGTCATACGCACCGTTGCCGAGGCGTGAGTTGATCAAGCAATCGGGTTGCAGTTTTTTGACGGTGTCGTAAATGAGAAGGCTTTGCTCACGGTTGATGGTCATGGGAACGTCAAACCAAGCGAGGAAAATATCACCGTAGTTGCTCATGATCTCTTCAATCTGAGGCAGAATCTTTTTTTCAAAACAGATCGAGAAATCTTTTCCCTCCACCTCGGGATAATCCCAGCTGTTGTCCCACGAAACACCCGAGCAGGGAACACCGCGGTGTAAATAGCCTCCGCCGTGAGGTTCGTGCCAGTCGAGATCTTGCGAGTAGTAAAAGCCGAGCTTCACACCGTATTTTGCGCATGCGTTGGCAAATTCATCCACAATATCGCGGCGGAAGGGAGATGCGTCAACCACGTTAAACTTGTCCACCTTGGAGTGAAAGAGTGCAAAACCGTCGTGGTGTTTGGTGGTTACAACGAAATACTTCATGCCGCAGTCTTTTGCAAGCTTGATGATCTCGTCCGCGTCAAAATAAACGGGATTGAAGGCGGCGGCAAGCTTTTCGTATTCCGCAATCGGAATGGCAAAATTGGATTGCACCCATTCCGCATAGTCGATGACTTTTTTACCCTTGTATTCTCCCCCAAGCATGGAATAAAGACCGAAATGCATCATCATGCCGTAGCCGGCGGATTTGAAGAATTCTTTATTATTCATAACAGCTCCTTATTTTTTTATGTAATTTAAATCTTTAACCGTATTTTTGTTGTAATAGTGCAAGGCGTGTATTACCTTATCC
The DNA here is from genome assembly GCA_045580085.1 of Eubacteriales bacterium. Taxonomy (GTDB): domain Bacteria; phylum Bacillota; class Clostridia; order Oscillospirales; family CAG-272; genus UBA1740. Next base: position 7,271 of record JAZNND010000024.1, on the reverse strand, counting down.
TCCGCATCAAAAATAACCGCGCAATTTTTTCCCTCGTGCGGAAAAACAGCAAAGTATGCTGTTTGGGTTCCTTTATCGGCACGGTGATCCAAAAGAATCGAACCGATTTCCTTTAAAGGGGCGGTGTATTCTTCGGCATACGGTGCGATCACCGCAGCGTCCTTTGCCATGAAAGAAAGCAGAGTTTTTTCTTTTTTACCATTCAGTTTTAAAAAAGAAACCGTTCCGGAAGATACGCGCACCGCGCATTCATAGCTGACCAAGCCCCAGGTGAAATAGACCGCGATCCAAATAAAAAGCGGAACGAGCGCGATCACTTGCGGAAGCTTGATGAGAACCGTGAAAGCAATGGAATATATCGCGGCAAATGCGATATAGGCTAAAACAAGCAGAAGTCTTAGCCGCTTATTTTTTCCTTTTTTGGCGACCGGTTTTGCATATTCTGCGTAGTAGAAATCATTTTCGTTTGGCATAAGCAAGCTCCTTTATCCATATTATACTTTTTGTATCGAAAAAAGTCAATAATTTGCCGAAAACTTGAAAGAAAATAAAATCTTTTTTTAAAAACTCTTGTAATTCGGTTCAAAATCGTGTATTCTATAATATATATCTTAAAAGGCATGGTGATTTAAATGAATAGAAGCAGCGGTGTTCTTATGCCGATATCTTGTCTTTACGGAGAATATTCGGAGGGAAGCTTTGGCAAAAGCGCGGAAGCGTTTATTGATTTCCTTGCGGAATCCGGGTTTAGTTATTGGCAGGTTTTACCCTTTTGTATGACGGATGAGCATAACTCTCCCTATAAATCCATGTCCGCTTTCAGCGGCAATCCATTTTTTATTGACATTGAGCTTTTGTGCGAAGAGGGGCTTATCACCCCTGAAGAGCTCCGCGATTCCCGTCAATACGTTCCCTATACCTGCGAGTTTAAAAGGCTTTGGGAGGATAGGCTTCCGCTTTTGTTTCTTGCTGCGTCGCGCGTAGAGGATTTTTCTGCCGTGGAAAAATTCATCGATGAGCATCCCTACAGCAAAGAGTTCTGCCTTTTCATGGCGCGCCGCGCCGCAAACGGTGAAAAACCGTGGCGTGAATGGACGAACGAACAGTATGATCCGGAGCGTTACCGCGCATGGGCGTTCATTGAGTATACCTTTCACCGCCAATGGAAGCGTGTGCGTTCTTATGCCAACCGTAAGGGAGTTTCTATCATCGGTGATATTCCCATTTATGTGGACTATGACAGTGCTGATGTTTTTTTCCATCCCGAAATGTTCGACTTGGATGCAGAAGGCAGAATGAAGGGTGTAGCGGGCGTTCCTCCCGATGCTTTTTCCTCGGACGGTCAGCTCTGGGGCAATCCTCTTTATAATTGGCGCGCCATGAAGAAGGATGGCTTCTCTTGGTGGCGTGACCGTATGCGCCATATGCTGTCTTTGTTTGACGGTGTGCGCATTGATCATTTCCGTGGTTTTGATACCTATTTTGATATTCCCGCCGATGCCGAAACCGCAAAAGAAGGGGCTTGGCGCAAGGGCCCCGGCCGCGCTTTTGTTGACATGCTGAAAGAGGAATGCGGCGATGCGCTTATTATCGCAGAGGATCTCGGAGAACGGATGGCATCGGTGGAAAAGCTTCTTTCTTATAGTAAATTCCCGGGGATGCGAATTCTCCAATTCGCTTTTGACGGAGAAGCCGAGTCCAGACATCTGCCACACAATTACAGCGAAAATTCCGTGGCATATACAGGCACGCATGATAATAATACACTTTTGGCATATATATGGGAAGCCGATGCCGATAAACGCCGCGAGCTGTTCCGCTATTGCGGATACGATGGCGACAATTTGGATGTCGGTGCCCGTGCCGCGGTTCGTACCATGTTCGCGTCACATGCCGCACTGGTCGTTTTTCCTATCCAAGACCTGCTCTTTTTCGGTGCGGATACCCGTCTGAACACTCCCGGTGTTGAAAACGGAAACTGGGGCTTCCGCATCACAAAGGAGCAGTTAGCTTCCTTGGATCGCGATCGTTTGCGTGATCTTAATCGTTTGTATCGAAGATATTGATAAAATTAACGGGCGGTCTCGTTTTAGAGACGGCCCGTTGAATTTTGTGCCTTATACGTTTAGCATCGCAAGGAGTGCCGCTTCGTCGATGACGGGAATGCCAAGTTCATTCGCCTTGGTAAGCTTACTGCCTGCCGCCTCCCCTGCCACAACGTAGGATGTTTTCTTGGATACCGAGCCCGAAACCTTTCCGCCCTGTGCCTTGATCATCTCGCTTGCCTCGTCTCGCGAAAGTGTGGGAAGGGTACCCGTTAAAACGAAGGTGAGCCCGGCGAGAGTATCTGAGGCGGGTGCCTTGACCGCCTCAAAAAGCACCCCCGCATCGCCTAAGCGATTTCTAAGATCCTTTGCCTCGTCCGAGGCGAAGAATTCGCAAAGATTTTGTGCCGTGATGGCACCGATGTCGGGAATGGAAGCAAAATCGTCGAAGGATGCCTCAAAGCATGCGTCAAGGGTGCGGAAACGGGCAGCCACCGCGTCGGCTGCGCTCTCGCCGACTTGGCGGATACCAAAGGCAAATATCAGCCTTTCTAATCCCGCCTTTTTGGATGCCTCAATAGCGGCAATGAGATTATCTGCCGATTTTTCACCCATGCGTTCCAACTTCTCCACGTCCTCCGCGCGGAGGGTGTAAAGATCTGCAGCATCGGTAATGAGGCCCTTTTCCAAGAGAAGCGTAATAAGCTGTGTGCCAAGCCCGTCCACGTTCATCGCACCTTTGGAGGCAAAGTGAATGATTCCTCTTGCCTTTTGTGCGGGGCAGGCGGGATAGGTGCAACGGATCGCCGCACCCTCGCCTTCATCGTCCTTGGTAACGGGATGCCCGCAAGAAGGGCATGTTTCGGGCATGCGGAAGGGTGTTTCGCTTCCCGTGCGTTTGTTTGGCAGACTTTCTACGATCTCGGGGATGATGTCTCCCGCCTTTTGCAGGATCACATGATCCCCGATGCGGATATCCTTTTTGAGGATATAGTCAAGATTATGAAGCGTCGCGCGTGAAACGGTGCTTCCTGCCAAGAACACGGGCTCAAGCACTGCCGTCGGGGTAAGCACGCCTGTGCGTCCTACCGCAATCTCAATATCCTTTAAAACCGTTTCTTGCTTTTCGGGAGGATACTTATAGGCTACCGCCCATTTCGGTACGTTGGTTAATTCTCCAAGTGTCTCTCTCACAGCAAAGCTGTCCGCTTTGATGACCGCGCCGTCAATATCAAACGGCAGAGAAGCTCGCATCTCGCCTAAAGCTTGCACGTGGGCGAGAATATCTTCTTTTTGCGAAAGAAGTTTTCTGTGCGGAAGCACGCAAAAACCAAGCTCGGCAAGGCGGTCAAGAGCTTCGGTATGAGAAGTAGGTGCATGACCGTCGGCATAAAGAGAACCTTCTTGCAAGTTAAACACAAAAATAGCCAATTGCCTTGATGCTGTAATTTTGGAATCTAACTGACGAAGTGAACCTGCCGCCGCATTGCGGGGATTGGCGAATCGTTTTTCGCCCTCCGTCTCCCGTCGCTCGTTGAGGGCGCGGAACACTTCACGCGGCATATAGACCTCGCCGCGTACGCAAAGGTAGGGAAGCGGTTCGCGCAAAGACAGCGGAATGGAGCGTACCGTGCGCAGGTTCTCGGTTACATCTTCTCCGATATTTCCGTCGCCGCGCGTTGCACCTTTGACAAAAATACCGTTTTCATAGGTTAACGCCACCGAAAGTCCGTCGATCTTGGGCTCAACCGAATAGGCGATATCCTCCGCTTTCTCGGCACTTTTATCCAAGAAATCCGTCAGCTCTTCCAAAGAGAAGACATCTGTCAGGCTCCCCAAAGGCACACGGTGCGTAAATTTTTCAAAGCGATCCAGTGCTTTTCCGCCCACGCGCTTGGTTGGAGAATCGGGCGCGTCGAATTGCGGAAAGTTTTCTTCAAGCTCTTTTAATTCACGGTAAAGTGCATCATATTCATAATCCGAAATCTCGGGCGCGTCATCCTCGTAATATCGCTTGGCATGGTAGCGTATATCTGTGCGAAGTTTTTCGATTCTTTGCTTGGCTTCTTGTTCTGTCACTGCTTTTTCCTCTCCTGAACGGTATGGATATTCTCTATATGTAGTATACCAAATATCCATGCAAAAGTCAAGAAAAAGCGTTAGCCTTCTTCGGTCAAAAGTGCGATTTCATGGCACAGTTTTCTCTGTAAGCTTTCTTCGGGCATCGCTAAGGGCAATCGAACCTCTCCATCTCCAAACCCGAGCAAAGACATAACGTATTTGACGGGCGCGGGATTGGTTTCGCGGAATAAAAGCTCGATAAGAGGAAGCAGGGCTTCGTTTTCGCGTATGGCACCCTTTGTGTCTCTTTCCTCAAATTTCTTAAATATTTTGCCCATACGCCTGGGGCAAGGATTGGAGGCAACGGAAATAATCCCGTCAGCTCCCACGGCAAGTGCCGGCAAAAACATTCCGTCGTTTCCGGAATAGACCTTGGCACGGCCTTTCATATTGCGGCACAGCCATGCTGTTTTTTCGATGCTTCCTCCGGCTTCTTTGATACCCGCGATATTGGGGTGCTCGGTTAGAATACTGTAATCTTCCAGCGAAAGATCCACTCCGGTTCTGGAAGGAACATTGTATAAAATCAGCGGGATGTTTATCGCATCGGCAATGCAAAGAAAATGTGTTCTGATGCCTTCTTTGGTTCCTCTATTGTAGTATGGCGTTACCACCAAAACCGCATCCGCGCCGAGATCCTCCGCGTGCTTGGCGTAGTAAATGGCGTGGGAGGTATCGTTGGAACCGCACCCCATGATGAGAGGGCATTTGCCTTTGGCTGTTCTGACTGTTTCCTCCAATAAAATATCACGCTCTTTTTCCGAAAGTGTCGGAGCTTCCCCTGTGGTTCCCGCAATCACCAGTGCGTTAACCTTGGCGCGTAACTGAAAATCGATCAAATGCCGCCAAGTGGCGATGTCGACCGCATTGTTTTTAAAGGGTGTGATCAGCGCGGTTGCCACCCCGGAAAAGAGTTTTTCTACCGTTTTTTCCTTCATATAACCCTTTCTCTATTGCATTTGGCAAAAGAATATGTTAAAATATACAGAGCAGGCTTTTGCCTGACACTATTATATTATATGTCAGAATAGAGAAACGGTCAGTTATGGAAATTGTAAACGAACGCATCCCCACCGAGCTTAAAACCTCGGACTTTTATTATGAGCTCCCCGAGGAGCTGATCGCGCAAACCCCCGCCGAAAAGCGCGACGAGTCACGTCTGCTTGTTTTGGACAGAGAAAGCGGTGAGGTTTCTCATCACCGTTTTTATGATATCATAGATTATCTTCGCCCCGAGGATATCTTAGTGGTCAATTCTTCTAAGGTCATCCCCGCACGCTTAATCGGTGTTACCGAAAAAACGGGTTCTTCCATGGAACTTTTGTTGCTGCGTATGCGAGAGGACGGTTCATGGGAAACGCTGGTGCGTCCCGGTAAACGCGCCAAAGTCGGCGCACGTTTCCGCTTTGGCGATATTTTGACCGCGCAGGTCACGGACGTGGTGGAAGGCGGCAATCGCCTTGTGCGCTTTAGCTATGACACGGATGCTTACGGCAGTATTTATGAAATTTTGGATGCTGTCGGCAATATGCCGCTTCCGCCTTATATCACCGCGCGCCTCGCGGATAAAAGCAGATATCAAACCGTCTACGCTAAGGAAGAAGGCTCCGCAGCCGCCCCCACCGCAGGGCTTCATTTTACACCCGAGCTGTTAGAGAAAATCAAGGCTAAAGGTGTAGGTTATGCGGAGGTCATGCTTCATGTCGGTCTTGGAACCTTCCGACCGGTCAAAGAAGATCGAGTGGAAGATCACTTAATGCATGCCGAGCATTTTCGAATCACCCCCGAGTGCGCGGCAGAGATCAATCGCCGCCGTCAAAACGGAGGTAGAATTATCTGCGTCGGAACCACCTCCTCGCGCGTGCTCGAGAGTGTTACCGATGAAAACGGCGTTGTACACCCCATGGAGGGCGAAACAAAGATCTTTATTTATCCCGGCTATCGGTTTAAAGCAGTCGACGCCTTAATCACGAATTTCCATCTTCCCGAAAGCACTCTTTTGATGTTGGTTTCTGCTCTTGCAGGGAAAGACCACATCATGAAAGCTTATGAAGAGGCGGTGAGGGAGAGGTATCGTTTCTTTTCCTTTGGCGACTGTATGTTCATCCAATAAGCGGCGCAATACGGCGTTGCTCCTCGAAAGCGGCTTGACGTAGGGAACTACGCCTGCGCCTTGCTTTCTGCGTTGCGCCTTGTCTTGCTTGCTTCTTGAATGAACGGGAAAGTTAGAGCAAAATCAGATCACGCGTCCCGTAAGCATCGCGGATGCGATGCTGATAGAATAAAAGAAATTTTTGTATGAAATAACAAAAACAAAGGCGATACTTATTCAAGGTTACCAATTGGCTATTGCGATTGCCAATTGGTAACTTTTCTTACACCGTAAATTGGTCGTCAAAACGCACAAAAATGACTTTTTGTGTCGTTCATACAGCTTTTATCAGCATCGGGTGGCGATGTTGACGATATATAAGAAAATAAATTTTAAAAAGGCATTGACACAATCACGATATCGTGATATAATACAATTGAAGGTAAAATCGAAAGGAGAATAATAATGCCTGTATTATCGAGATTTTACGGAATTATCATAAGAATGTATTTTTTGCAGAGTGAGCACAATCCGCCGCATATCCACGCTATTTATAATGAAGATGTTGCAGCAATAGATTTTATGACGGGCGAGGTTCTCGAAGGGCATCTCCCGGGTAAAGCAATGAATATGGTGCAGGAATGGATTTCTATGCATAGGGATACTTTGATGGAAATATGGAAAACACAGGAGTTTAAGAAAATCCCGCCACTTGAATAAGGAGGTAGCATAATGTTTCACAAGATTAAAAATGTCTCTGCGCTTCCCGAATACAAATTGAGCGTTCAATTTTCGGAGGGTGTAACCAAGCTTTATGATGTAAAGCCTTTATTTGAAAAAATACCCTTGTTTGCTGAATTAAAGGATAATCAGGCGGAGTTTGCTTGCGTTTCCGTGGACGTCGGTGGCTATGGTATCGTTTGGAATGATGATCTTGACCTTTCCTGCGACGAGCTTTGGGAAAACGGTGTACAAGTAAGTCGGGTCGTAGCCATGTCGTTCTGGGAGCCAAG
>JAZNND010000023.1:0-94490 GCA_045580085.1 Eubacteriales bacterium | reverse complement strand
GTATGACTCCGATGGAGTTTCATCGCGCCGCGGCGTGACGAAAATCTCCCCCTGCTGCGCAGCAGGGGGAGATGAAAGAATCTTTTTCAATTGTAAATTCTTTTTGTTTTTTCACTGTCTACTTGACAGGGGGCACATCATCACGAGCTAACCCATATTTTTATTTTTTATCAAACGACCGAAAGCCGTCAATTTCGCCACGGCACATAGCACCAAAAAGGCGATGCCGAAGCCCGGGATAATCTTTTTCAAGTTTTGCCAAAAGCTCTTTCATTTTTTCCCGTTCGGTATTATGGTCCTCGGGGCAGGGGCTTTTTAAAAGCGGAACATCGGAATGCCGAGTAAAATACGAAATATCTTTTTCGGGAGCATAAATCAGCGGACGTATCAAATGCAAATCCGAACGCGAAAGGTAAGAAACAGGTGAAAAGCATCCCACCCTTCCCTCGAAAAAGAGATTCAACATAAAAGTATCTACAGCATCGTCAAAATGATGCCCCAAAGCCACGCGCGTAGCACCCATTTCTTTCGCTACACTGTGCAAAACACCGCGACGCATTTTAGAACAAAGAGAACAGGGGTTCGGCTCCTTGCGCACCTCAAAAATAATTTCGGCAATATCGGTTTTTTCTATTCGATACGGCACCTCGATTTTTTCACAATATGCCGCAACAGCCGAAAAATCAGCCGTAGGAAAGCCCATATCCACCGTAATGGCACATAACGAAAAAGGAATCGGATAAAATCGCCTTAAGGCGGAAAGCGCAGTCAAAAGTGCCATAGAATCCTTGCCGCCGGAAATGCCGACAGCTATTTTATCATTCGCTTTGATCATTTGATAATCGTCCACGGCACGTCGTGTAAAACTTAAAATTCGCTGTAATTCCTTCATGATATTAGCAAACCTTTCGTAAGGAGCATAAAATAAAGAATAGAAAAGGACTGCCGCAAACCTAACGACAGTTCCGGAACGGAGGATCTAATTTTGGCAATTCGCGTTTATATAGACCAAGGGCATAACCCCGTCAGCCCAAACTCCGGCGCGGAAGGAAACGGATACAGAGAACAAGACCTGGTATATCGCATCGGTGTTGCAACAAAAGATCGATTAGATCAAAACCCGGAGTTCATTACACGTCTTTCCCGCCCTACCGAAGATACACAGCTCGGCACAAGCAACGCAAGCAGTTTAAGATACCGTGTTGACGATGCCAATGCATGGGGTGCCGATGTATTTTTATCTTTGCACACCAACGCATCCGTAAACTCGAGTGTTTCGGGACAAGAAGCACTCATATACAGCGAAGAAGGGGCTTCTTACAACATCGCGGAAAGCTTACTCACCTCGCTTTCCGAAATAACGGGGCTCCGCAACAGAGGCATTTTCAACCGCCCGGGGCTATATGTGCTTCGCCGCACCGCAATGCCGGCGGTTCTTCTTGAGCTGGGCTTCATCACCAATGAATATGATGCAACACTGCTGTACGAAAACCCAAATTTGTTTGCAGAAGGAATTTACCAAGGGCTCGCGAATTATTACGGAGTGTAATCAGCTGTTTTTATGCGGCAGAAGCGTTATTTCATCGCAATGCAAGAAATCCATCGCGGCACTCACGCTGTTGATCGGAAAAATTTGCTCCGCACCGCATTCAAGGCAATATACACGGATTCCTTGCGAAACAATCTCGACTTCATAGCCGCCTACGCCACACGGACACTTCACGGCGCCTTCGGCATGCAAATCGCTGACAACGAACCGAACAATATCATAAATCTGCGGATCTCTTAACAATTCATCGTCGATCTGTTCGCCCTCATCATCTTCATCGCCCTCACGCTGAGAAGGCAAAGAAAGACCGTTTTCCTCGAACATAGCATTGAGCTCCTTCGCACTGCGGTCGAGCTCCTTTTGTAATGCCTCCGGCTTACCCATAAAACAAATATCAACACCTGTATAGGGACATCCGAGCAAAAAGGTTTCACGTTCGAAGAAAAGAGACTGTGTCACTACAAAGCTATGCGGTGTATCACAGAAAAGACAAGGAACCGCCAAGCGTATTTTTTTATCATTGGTATAGGTGACAGTGAGTTCGCTTTTTCCGCACGCGCATTTTAATTTCAGCATATCGGCAGCCAATGCGAACTCTCCCACGTAGCCCAATACAGCTGTGCCGCAATGAGGACAATGATAAGCAATATGAGTTTGTTTTTGTTCAATAACCATCATACATTCCGATTTTCGCTACGCGAAAACTCTCTCTTATTTTTTAAAAGTCAAAACATCAAAAAGCGCAAAAGCAAAAGCGAAACAGACAGCGTTACCGCCAATGCGCACAATACATACACAGCGGAAAGACTTCCGCTGTTCTCTTCATTTACTCTGTCGCGTGCCAAACGCCATGCTTTTCTGTCGAATGCAAAGAAAAGAGCGATGATGCCAAGCACAAAAGAGGCAGCGGCAAGCGCAAAACGCCATGAAAGCGGCAAAGTTGCAATGGGAATCAAAGGAATTGCCAGCAAAAAGACGGCTCTCCAAAGAAGTGAAAAGATCAGCGAAGCATACGTAGAACCGCTTTGCAACTTAACCATAGCGGCAAAAATACCGCTTAAAAACAAATAAAGACAAGCGTATGGCTGAAAGCCAAAAGAAGCCGACATAAGTGCCGATACAAGAACAGTCCCAAAAACACTTTCCTTCTCCACTTCGGTCTGCCACGCACCTCGGATCAACAGCTCTTCGCACACCGTAGGCAAAAAGACAAAGGAGATTATGAGCATACCAAAATCCGCCCCGGTTGTCGGCCAAGCGAAAGAAGCACCGTAAAGTGTCAAGGGTTTAAGGAAGAAGGCATATAAACCGAAACTGATCAAAGAAATACCAAGGATCCAAAGCAACAAACGCGGTATGAAAGAAGGCTTACATGCCACAAGGGAGAAGTTGACACCGCGTCCGACTTCTGCCTGCTTATAAAGTATCAAAGGAAGCAAAAATGCAATGAATTGCAACAACGCAAAATGCACAAATCCTAAATTTTGCCGATAAACAAAATAAGAGGCAAAAAAGGAGAAAAGCAGTGCAAACACATACGCCGCCGCAATCAAAGGCATACGGCTTTTTATGATAGGCTCGTGAGAAAGTATTTTTTTCATTGCACCACTCTTTTTAGGCATGAATGGCTTTTAAAATCTTGTTCGCGCACGTCTCATCAAGCATCAAAGAGACAAGCTCCGCGCCAAAAGCAATCGCAGCACCCATGCCGATGGCGGTAGTATACATACCGTCCGTCACAACGGGGCCTTCGCAAATCAAAGCTCCGTCCAGATACTTTTCAAATCCGGGATAGCATACCGCGCGCTTTCCTTGAAGCAAGCCTCTTTTACCAAAGACGAACGGTGCGGCACAAATGGCTGCCAATCTTCCGCCGGAAGAAATGGTGTTTTGAATCATTCTATCCGTTATGGGAGATTGATCAAGGCGTTCCGAGCCGGGCATTCCTCCGGGAAGAATAAGAAGCGAGATTTCGTTTCCCGTTTCTTCCGGCATCAAATCAGCCAAAACACCAATACCGTGCGCACCGTACACGGTGCGCTCCTTTTCGATACTGACTGTTTTCACTTCCAAACCGGCACGGCGCAAAAGATCCAAGGGCGCAAGTGCCTCCACTTCTTCAAAACCGTTTGCTAAAAGCATGTATATCATAATCGCAACCATAGCTTTCACCATGTGAAAGCTTCCCTTTTCTAAAATGTTGAATCAATACTGCTTATTCGTCATTTTTCAACCGCATAGCACGGTATTCATCAAGCGAAATCAAAACATCACGGGGTTTTTGACCGTTAGGTGCGCTCACCACGCCCATTTCCTGCATGCGGTCGATCATACGCGCCGCTTTACCGAAACCGAGCGAAAGCTTTCTTTGCAAAAGCGAAGTGGAAACCTTACCGCTTTCAAGTGCCACCTCAATTGCTCGGTAAAGAAGATCGTCTTCACTGCTCTCGCCGTCAGGCATGGGCATGTCACCGTCCATCGGTTTCTTTTCCTTGTTATATTTCTCGCTTTCGCGATCCATATCTGCCATAATGGCTTCATCATAGCGCACGCCGGAAGAATTTTTACGCAAATATTCAGCAACACGCGTTACCTCGTCATCATCGAGGAAAGCACCCTGCACGCGTTTGGGTGTCATCATTTTCATACCGGGCGACAGGAAGAGCATGTCACCGTCGTTCAAAAGCTTCTCTGCTCCGACGGCATCCAAGATCGTACGGGAGTCAACCTGCGACGCCACATGGAATGCAATTCTGGAAGGAATGTTTGCCTTGATAACACCGGTAATAACGTTAACAGAAGGACGCTGTGTACCAATGATCAGCAGAATACCTGCCGCACGCGCTTTAGCGGCAATACGAGCGATCGAATCCTCTACCGCATCACGCGCTTGAAGCATTAAATCATGAAGCTCATCAATGACAATAACGATCTGCGGTATTTTCTCGCGCTCGGGGTGATCGGACAAGGTTGCATTATATGCCTTGATATTACGCACGCCGGTACGTTCAATGATATCATAACGTCTTTCCATTTCATTGACCGCCCAAGAAAGAGCTCCCGCCGCCTTTTGAGGCTCGGTCACTACGGGCACGAGCAAATGCGGAATATTATAATAAGATTTAAACTCAACCTTCTTAGGGTCAATGAGGATCAGCTTAACCTCATCGGGACGTGCCTTATACAAAAGGCTAATGAGGATAGAGTTGATGCAAACCGATTTACCCATACCCGTAGCACCCGCGACCAAAAGGTGGGGCATTTTATCCAAATCGGCAAAAACGGGAACACCAACAACATCAACGCCAAGGCAAACCGTTGTTTTGCCGGGCGCATCGCGGAAGGTATCGGTATCCAAAAGTCCACGCAAGCGAACCGTACTGTATTTCACATTCGGTACTTCCACACCGATAGCCGCCTTTCCGGGAATGGGGGCCTCAATACGAACGGACACCGCCTCCAAGTTCATGGCGATCTCATCAACCAAGTTTTCCACCGCACGAATGCGTACACCTTCCTTGGGAACAAGCTCATAACGAGTCAAACGCGGACCGCGAGAAATGCATTTGATCTCAGCTTGAACGCCATAGCTCTCAAGCGTTTTTTTCAAGCGAGCCGCCTTTTCGGTGATCTCTTGGTCACTGTCCTCTTGATTGGCTACATCATCTTCATGCAGAAGAGACAACGGTGGAAAGCTGTAAAAGAAGGTATCCGGATTTTGAGATTTATAGAGTTCATCCGATTCATCAATGAAAGTATCTGCGCCCAAATGTTCGATTGTATGCGCCTTGTTGATGATCAGTTTTCCTTCTGTCTCATCTTCATTTACATCATCGTCAGAGGAAGAATCGGATGATGCCTGCTCTGTTGTTTGAGGCACTTCGGGCAAAAGTTCATCCTCCTCATCCTCGGCGTCTTCCCAAGAATCATCCATAATGACGGGCACCGTAGGACGCTCCGGAATCGGCTTGTCGGAAACAACGGTGACCTTATCTCTATCCATAACAAGATCCGAAGAAATCGGGGAAACTTCAGACGCGTCCCTCTTTGTCACGACCGGAATGAGAGGTTCTTCTCCAACTAAGAACTCGGGATCAAGGGGACTGTCATTAAAAAAGTCATCATCAAAATCGACAGGCTTTGCAACCGTTGCCGCAGGAACAACGGGCTGAGTGACATCTTCTTTTGCAGTCCAATTTTCATCTTCGGCAGCCGCATCAAAGAATGTGCGCGAAATGGGTTTTACAGTGGTTTCACCCTCCTGCTTCACCAAAAACGAATCTCTCGCCTTAGGAGGTTGTTGCGGCTCGGGGCGTTTTGGAACGGTTGTTACAATTGCCTTTTTACCGTAGAAATCTTCCTCGGCGTTTTCACGGCGTTCCCGTTTGCTTTCCTCCACGCTCATTCGAGCTTTTTCTTTTTGCGCCTCCGCTTTGGCTTGCGCTCGCTTTTCTTTCATTTCTTGTGCCCAAGCACCAATCGCCGCGGCAAGATATTTGGGGCGGAAATTGAAAAACAAAACCGCAAACAGCAAAAGTGCCAAAATCGATATGATAATGGTTCCGGGTTTTGCAACACAAAAATTCAACGCAAAGCCGATGGTGTTACCAAGCACTCCGCCGCCTTGCTTTTGAAGCCCCATCTGCCAAAAAGCAGAAAATGCACCTTTTTGCTCTTCGGCAACGCCAAACGTATAAAACAAGACCGAAATCAAAAGAAGAGCAAATGTACCAAACAATGCTTTTCTTCCCAGCATGCCGTCGCGAACATCCTTTTGCCAAAAAAGAGCCAGCAAAAGGAACAAAAACGGGATAAAATACGCCGTAAAACCGAACAATCCGAAAAACAAGATCGAAATCCAATTTCCGACCACACCAACAGAAAGACCGGTATAAACACAAATGCCGACGAAAGCGCAAAGAGCAAGCATCACCGCGGGCATGATTTGATGAAATACGCTATTTTCGTTCGGCGGCTTTTTTTCCCTCTTTACTTTTTCTTTTTTCGGCTTTGGAGCTTTCGTTTTTTCTTCTTCCGGTTCATCACAAACCGCACGTTCGATCGTTTCCTCTTTTTCTGTTTCACGAGGCTCTTCTGCTATGTTCTTTTTTCTCTTTGCCATATTTTCCCTTTCCTAAGGATTCTATATCCTTGATCATGTATAAAAAACAAATGAATTTGCATCATAACTATATATAATATCATACCAAAAATTTCAAAGAAATACAAGTGTTTGTTTGTAAAAGAATGAAGTTTTTTTCGTCTTTTTTCGATTATTCGTACAAAGAAAGGATTTCAAGTGTATAAAAACAAAATTACGCATATTTGTTCCGCGATTTCTGCGGGAATCCTCAACGGCATACTCGGCACGGGAGGCGGCATTCCTTTATGGTTCGCCGCAAACAAAAAAGAGAATAAAAAGGCCGCTTTTGCAACCTCGTCGGCAGGTGTTTTGGTCTTGTCGGCGGTTTCTCTGTTTTCCTATCGAAACAGTGCTCCCACGCTTACGGGCTCTTCCGCGCTTTTTATATGGTTTGCACTGTTCGGCGGTATTTTAGGTGCTTTTTTACTCAACAAAATACCGCTGAACTTCATACGTTTTTTATTCGCCTTTCTTTTGATCGGTTCCGGACTCTTCTCACTGTTTAAAGCCGCTTATGATGTATTTTTGGCATAATCTCATTACCTTTGCACTTGCGACACTCGCCGGACTTGGCGTAGGCAGCGGAGGAATTTATTTACTTTGGCTGAAAGAAGGTATTTCGCTGGAAGAACAGCAAGCCGTTTTTTTCAATCTTCTGTTTTTTTTAACCGCCCTTCTCGTTGCGGCATGCATCAATGCAAGAAAAAAACGATTAGATTTCGCCTTTCTTTTTGATATTATTTTGTTCGGAATCCCCGGTGTTTTCCTCGGCAGGTGGTTTAAGAGCTTCCTTCCGCCCATATGGCTTCGACTCTTTCTAGGCTTCTTTTTGATTTTTTCAGGTGCTTTTACGCTATTTATTATAAAAAAGGGCAAAGAAAGCGAAAAAGACACCTCTTCCTCTCTTGACAAAAAAGCAAAAAAAGACTATAATGACTATTGATATTGATACGATGCTTTTAAGAAAGAGGTTTTCCACATGAAACTTTACAACACCCTTTCCTTCAAGAAAGAAGAATTTATTCCGCTTGAGCCCGGCAAAGTGAAAATGTATGCTTGCGGGCCTACCGTATACAACTTTTTCCATGTTGGAAATGCGCGTTGTTTTACTGTTTTTGATATGCTTCGCCGCTATTTCGAATACCGCGGTTACGAGGTTTCCTTTGTTCAGAACTTCACCGATATTGATGACAAAGTAATTCGCCGCGCCAACGAAGAAGGCATCACTTACAGTGAAATTGCCGCACGTTATATCAAAGAATATTTCACCGACGCGGAAGGGCTCGGTGTGCGCCACGCCACCGTGCACCCCTTAGCTACCGATAACATTGATATGATTCTTGAAATCGTTCAGACCTTAGTGGATAAAGGGTTTGCTTACCCTTCCGGAGGAGATGTGTATTTCCGCACCCGTAAATTCAAAGATTACGGTAAACTTTCCGGTATTGCCATTGAGGATCTCGATTCGGGCGCACGCATTGACATTTCCGAACAAAAAGAAGATCCGCTTGATTTTGCGCTTTGGAAAGCGGCAAAGCCCGGCGAACCTGCTTGGAAATCGCCTTGGGGCGAAGGCAGACCGGGATGGCATATTGAATGCTCTGCCATGGTCAGAAAATACCTTGGAGAAACCATTGATATTCATTGCGGCGGTCAAGATTTGATCTTTCCCCATCATGAAAACGAAATCGCACAATCCGAATGCTGCACAGGTCATCCCTTTGCCCGTTATTGGATGCACAACGGCTATATCAATGTCGACAACCAAAAGATGTCGAAATCGCTCAACAACTTCTTCACGGTTCGTGAGATCGCCGAAAAATACGGCTATTTGCCGATCCGTCATTTCCTTCTCTCCTCGCACTACCGTTCTCCCATCAACTTCTCGAAAGAGATTATTGAGCAATCCGTAGCCGCCGTGGAAAGAATTCTCAGCTGTGCCGACGCGCTTGAATTCTATGTTAAGAACGCAAGCGGCGATACGCTTAAAGAAGGCGAAGAAGCCCTTATCGCTGATTTTGAAGCTTGCAAAACAGCAATGATTGAAGCTATGGACGACGATCTCAACACCGGAAACGGCATTGCATGCATTTATGATTTAATCCGCAAACTCAACCAAGCCATGAACGGCGCATCGCCTGCTTCCCGTGCCGCTATTGAAAAAGGAAAAGCACTCTTTGACGAAATGACCAAGCTTTTCGGCTTCGTTCGTGAAAAAAACGATGACGATGCCTTCATTAAGGAAATCGAAGCTGCGATTGAGGCAAGAAAAGCCGCTAAAAAAGAAAAGAATTATGCGGAAGCGGATCGCATCCGCGCAGAACTCGCCGAAAAAGGTGTTGTACTGGAAGACACACCGCAAGGTACAAAATATAAGATTGTAAAATAAGAGGTATCATGAATACAATTCCTATTCCCCTTCCGCGCATTGCGGCATTCGAAAATTTCGGGTTCGGTCTTTTCATTCATTATGGGCTTTATTCCCTCCTTGAAAAAGGAGAAAAACCGATGTTATTTTACAACATTCCAAATGATGAATACCGCCGGTTAATGCCAAGATTCACTGCTGACGCTTTTTCCGGACGTGAGCTTGCTCGCCTTGCCAAGAAAGCGGGCATGCGCTACGCTTGCTTAACAGCGCGCCATCATGACGGTTTTTCCCTTTTCGATACCCAAGGATTAAACGATTATGACGCACCCCATTCCGCAGCCGGCAGAGACCTTATTGCAGATTTTGTGGAAGGTTGCCGTTCGGAGGGCATAGTTCCCTTTCTTTATCACACCACGCTTGACTGGTATGATGATCGCTTTAAAAACGATTTTCCCGCATACCTTGAATACTTGAACGCATCGGTTGAGCTTTTGTGCAAAAATTACGGTCCGATCGGCGGTTTCTGGTTCGACGGAAACTGGAGTCGAACAGATGCAGACTGGAAAGAAGATAAGCTCTATCGCATGATCCGTTCGTATCAACCCGATGCCATCTTGATCAACAATTCCGGCATGGCGGCAAGAGGTGCGATCGGCTGTGCCGAGCTTGACAGCGTAACCTTCGAAAATGGCAGACCTGAGCCCATGGACCGTCGCGGAATGCGCAAATATCTTGCGGCAGAAATGTGCGAAACCATGAGCGATTATTGGGGATACGCAAAAGAGGATTGCAATTATAAATCCTCCGCTACCCTGATTGAATCACTCTGCTCTTGCAGAAAAGTAGGTGCCAACTATTTGCTTAATATCGGTCCTCGCGGTGACGGCTCGGTAGCACTCCCGCAAAGAGCCTTACTTGAAGAAATCTCCCACTGGAAAGAATACAGCCGCGCTCCTCTTTACGAAGTAAAGCCTTGCGGCATCACCTCCGACGGACGCTCTTTTGGTTTGTGTGACGGGAAAGATACTTACTTGTTTGTATACGGATTAAAACGCGCGGATGCCGACGGCATGAACGGCGATACCGGAAACGGCATTCGTACCTTCTACGGCATCCAAAAACCTATTCAAAAAATTACATGGATCGACAATGGCGAAGATCTTGTTTTTGAACAAACAGAACAAAGCCTTGCCGTAACTTGTACCGGGTTTGCCTACGGTAGATCCTTGGTTGTACGTGTTGCCAAAATAGAATGGGCTTAAACATCACCCCCCTATCAGCGTGAATTTCATGCTAATAGGGGGTTGTTTTATTCTGTTGCGGAGGTATCTTTATTGCCTTTCACGTAATGCTGTGCTTGCGTTGAGAAAAGCTTGTAATACTCGCCGTTCTTAGACATAAGTTCCTCGTGATTTCCGAACTCGGTAACCTTTCCGTCATTCAAAACGATAATTTTATCGGCAGTGGTTGCGCTGGAAAGTCGGTGTGAAACAAACACGGATATTTTGTTCTCGCCAAGGTGCGCAAATTGGTTAAAGACCTCTTGCTCCGCCAAAGGATCGAGTGCAGCGGTAGGTTCGTCCAAAATCAAAATGTCGGAATCCTTATAAAAAGCTCTGGCAATGGAAAGCTTCTGCCACTGTCCGATGGAAAGCTCAATGCCGTTTTCTTCAAAGAAACGCATCAGGGGAGTATTGTATTCTGCCGGCAATTTTTTAATGAAATCAGTAGCATTTCCCTGCTCTGCGGCTGCAAGAACTGCCTTTTCATCTACCCCTTTGGAGATATCCCCGTAAGCAATATTTTCCGCAACCGTAACGGCATATTTCCCGAAATCTTGGAAGATAATTCCGAAAATATCATAAAGAGCTTTTACATCATATTCTCTCAAATCGCGTCCGTCCAAGAGAACGGCACCTTCGGTCGGATCGTAAAGACGAGTCAAAAGTTTGATCAATGTAGTCTTTCCAGCGCCGTTGAGCCCGACCAACACGACGTTTTCGCCGGCGTGAATGGTGAGGTTGATATGGCTGATCACATCCCGATCGCTGCCGGGATAACGGAAAGAAACATCTTTAAACTCAATGGTATGAGGAATATGGCGTTCGGGGATAATCGGCGTATCTGTTTGCGGCAAAACCGTTACCTTTTCTTTCATGAAGATCATCATATTATCAATAAACAGAGTGCCTTCATAAATGGTTGCGGTCGCCGTCACCAAGGTTGTAACACCTGCGGAAATAGAATTTAAAGCCCCTGTATAAAGCGAATAATCTCCTATTTCCATACCGCCGTTGACTACATGTAGAATGATAAAACCAAACAACAGCAAATGGGAGAGCAAGGAAACCAAGGCAAAGCCTATTTGCCAAAGCCCTTCTCCGATCACAAGGCGGCGTAAACCGGCAAAATATTTGCGAAATACCGATTTATATTTATCGATAAAGGTATCTGCCAACCCCATAATGCGCACCTCTTTTGCCATATCTTTATTGACAACGAGGCTCGAAAAATATTCCATTTGTCTGCGTTCTTTCGAACGGTGACGCATATAGCGGAACTGTTTGTTGCGATAGACATAATTGATGACAGCCCCGGGCAATGCCATCAAAGCGATGATAAAAGGCACAAGAGGATGTAAAGCCGCCAAGATAACCACAAAGCTGACTAAGCTGATCAGCGCACTGATTACATTGAAGGTCGAACGCAAAATACCGATCGGCCGCATGCCTGCTTCTCTGTTGGCATTTTCGAGTTTTTCATAGAAAGACGGGCGATCAAAACTCGCGATATCTACCGTTTTTGCCTTTTCAAGAATTTTAATCTTGATATGATTGGAAACCAACTCTCCAGCCAAATGATTAACCACCGTGGCGAGTCTGTTGGAAATACGGCTGACAAACTGGTAAACAAAATAGACAAAAAGAAGCGTAAACGCAGATGCCGTAACAAATGCACCTACATTGGTGATTTTTTCCCCTTGCGAGAGAAGAGATGCAATCTCATTGAGCAAATCCTTGGATATGTACGCCCCAATTACGGGTAAAATACCGTCGAAAATGCAAAAAAAGACCATCAAAAACAAAATCAAAGGATTGGCTTCCCACACCAAACGAATGATGTAGAAAAGACGGGAAAAGAACCCTGCTATATTCCTCGCCGAAAAAACAAAGAATTCTTTGATATTTTTCGGTTTTTCCTTTTCCGGTTGTTTTCTGAACGGAGGAGGTCCGAAACGCGGTCCCATAACATCGCCTCTTTTCTTGATAATTTAACGGAATGAACCGTGTGAAAGTAAAAAACGTTTTTCCTTGATAACCAATACACCGTAATGAAAGGCGTCGCCTCGCCTCTTCCCCACACTTCCGGGATTAAAAGCGCAAAGCCGCTGTTCCCCCGAAATAAAATACTGTTCAAAAGGCTCATGCGTATGCCCGAAGAAAAGAATATCGGCACCTTTCACCATGGCATACCGTGCGGCGGCATCCACTCCGCTTTTGACAAAATGTGTATGTCCGTGCATCATCAAAATACGAATGCCTTCTATTTCAAAAAAACGTTCTGTCGGAACATCGGCACTGAAAAACATATCACAATTCCCTTTGACAGAACAAACGATCAGTCGCGGGAACTCTTCTTCCAAGCCATCTAAATCCTTGATTCCATCACCGCAAAACAGCAGATAGCGCACATGCGGCATGTTTTTCAAAAGCTTTACAATATTTGTGCGATTACCGTGCGAATCCGAAAGAACCAAAATATCCATTTATTGAGTTTCCTTTTTCAAAAAAGTCAATCGTAATTTTCACTGTTTGAAATTTTTTTCATATACTGATAGCAACCTAAGAAAATCGAGGTATGCGTCATGCAATTTGATCCCAATGCCTTAAAAATGCTTTTAGCGCAATCCGATGCGGAACTTTGGGCACTGATCTGCCGCATCGCCGAAGCAAACGGAATAAAGATATCCGCAGCCCCACCGCCAAAAGAAGAAATGGAACAATTACGCCGC
This sequence comes from Eubacteriales bacterium, assembly GCA_045580085.1. Taxonomy (GTDB): domain Bacteria; phylum Bacillota; class Clostridia; order Oscillospirales; family CAG-272; genus UBA1740. The sequence goes on along the minus strand of JAZNND010000023.1, from coordinate 81,415 downwards.
CTTCTTTCGGGTGCTGAAAACACCGATTATCAAAAGGCACTATCCATGATAGCGTCTTATCGAAAGCGAGGTCAATAATGGAGCAAAATACTTCTCCCGATCTATCTAAGCTTCTATCCTCGGTCATGTCAAATCCCGGTGCCATGAATATGTTATCATCCTTGCTCGGCGGAATGTCGGGTGATAAGAAAGAGGAAAAGGCAACGCTGTCACGGCAGAATGAAAAGTGCGAAGAAAAGCACTTGCCGCCACCATGCGCCCTTCCCCAAGACAAAGAGCTTACCGCCAATGAAAAGAGGCGGCAACTATTGCTGGCTTTAAAACCGTTTTTATCGCCCGAACGGAGGCAAGCACTTGACCGTATTCTAATGATTTCGGAGGCACTTGCGCTTCTGCAATCGGAAAAGAGGCTTTGATGTATGTAAGAAAGTACGGACACCCTGCAGAAGAAGAAAAGGAAAAAGAGATTCAAATTCCTGAAAACTATGCCGGAAATGCTTTTGAAAACCCGGAAGAAAGCAATTCAAACCAAGATCAAATACCTTCGGCGGAAGAGCACGAAATCACCGCACTTCCGCCCTTGCACGGAATTGCAAAATCTTTTTCCTCCGACACACTTTTGCTTCTGCTTGCTTTTTTACTGATGGGGGGCGAAGAGGGCGAAGAACTGTCCGGCATCTTAATATTTCTTATGCTTCTTTAATTACATATTTTTTCGTGGGGCTGTTTTAACAAGACAGTCCCTCTTTTTAAAAGAAAGAAAACTGATTGGTTTCGGAAAGGCCGTCCAGAGCCCCCACGCGACGCAAAAGATCAATCACCGATTTGCTAAGCCCTGCGCGCTGTCTAAGGTCCTCAATTGAGTAGATCTCCCCCTCAGAACGCGCCTGAATGATTTTCTCTGCGGCACTTTCGCCAAGTCCGCCCAAGGAACTAAAAGGCATTCGGATTTTGCCATTTTCCGGCAAGAAGTATTTGGAATCGGAATGATAAAGACTGACAGGAAGAAAACGAATACCGCGTGCCAAGCATTCACGCACCAAAAGAAGCGTGGTTGCTTGCTCCGATTCTTTTTGCGTCGCGGCTGTGCCCTTTTCCTCAATCTCTTTGATGGTGCGTGAGATATTCTCTATGCCACCCATGACGATCTCCGCATCAAATCCGCCCGGTGCTACCGAAAGGAATGCGGCATAAAACTCCATGGGGTAATAGATCTTATACCATCCAAGACGGATCGCCGCCATAACATAAGCTGCGGCATGAGCCTTCGGGAACATGTATTTGATCTTTTTACAAGAGGCGATATACCATTCGGGAACATCGTGAGCCAGCATTGCCTCTTCGTATTCGGGCTTTAAGCCTCTTCCCTTTCGAACATCCTCCATGATCTTAAACGCCATACCGTTATCAAGCTCATGGCGGATCAAATAAAGCATAATACCGTCACGTGTACCAACAACTTGTGAAATATCGCAAATACCGTCACGAATCAGATCTTGGGCGTTGCCGAGCCAAACGTTGGTCCCGTGCGTAAGACCGGAAATCTGCATCAAGTCAGCGAAGTTTTTCGGCTTTGCGTCAACAAGCACCTGCTGAATAAAATGAGTTCCCATCTCGGGAAGCCCGAACGTTCCAAGCGGTGCGCCGATCTCTTCGGGCGTAACGCCCAAAGGGGCTGTTGATTCAAAAAGCTTGTAAACAGAAGCATCGTTCATTTTCACATCGAGCACGCTGGTATTGGTATACCGTTCAAGCATCTTATACTTGGTCGGCATATCGTGTCCGAGCTCGTCAAGCTTCAAGATGGTATCATGCAAAAATTCAAAGGGGAAATGCGTGGTAATAATACTGGAATTAGGATCGTCGGCAGGATGCTGCACGGGAGTAAAATCATGCACATCGTATTCCTTTGGTACAACGATAATACCGCCTGGGTGTTGTCCTGTGGTGCGTTTTACACCGACACATCGGCTGATAATATGCGAAATTTCGGCTTTGGGAAGCTCAATCTTATGATCCTCCAAATACTTGGAAACAAAGCCGAAGGCAGTTTTGGAGGCAAGTGTACCAAGCGTTCCCGCGCGGAAAACATGTCCTTCTCCAAAAAGCTCCTCGGTGTATTTATGAACACGTCCTTGCACGTCACCGGAGAAATTAAGGTCAATATCGGGAGATTTATCGCCGTAGAATCCAAGGAAGGTTTCAAAAGGAATATCCTGACCGTCAGAATACATCATAGTGCCGCAATGCGGGCAAACCTTATCCGGCATATCAAAGCCGGAACCGTAGCTTCCGTCTGTAACAAATTCATTATATCGACATTTGGTACAACGCCAGTGCGGCGGCAAAGGATTCACTTCGGAAATACCTGCCATGATAGCAACAAAAGAAGAGCCAACCGAGCCGCGGGAACCGACAAGATACCCTTCCTTCTCGCTGAACGCAACCAACTTTTGCGCGATCATGTAAAGAACGGCAAAACCGTGTTTAATAATAGACTCAAGCTCTTTATTCAGACGGTTGGTAACAAGATCGGGAATTTTCCCTTCAAAACCGTACCAATCCATAGCACGTTCCCAACAAAGTCTTTGCAGTTCTTCATCGGAGCCCGGAAGCGAAGGGGTATAAGTGCCCTTCGGAATCGGGCGGAGCTTTTCAATAGAATCGGCTATTTTATTGGTGTTTTCGACAACGACCTCGTAAGCCAACTCTTCTCCGAGATAAGAAAATTCTTCCAGCATCTCCTCGGTAGTACGCAAATAAATACCGGTATCTTTGTCGGCATCTTTAAACTTCAAACCGGCAAGAAGAATCTTTCGGTAAACCTCGTCATGCTTTTCAAGGAAATGCGCGTCACAAGTAGCAACCGTGGGTTTGCCGAGTTTTTTGCCGAGCGCAACAATGCGTCGGTTGATATTCTTCAAATCCTCAACGCTCGCGACACCGCCGCTTTCGCCAACTAAAAACATGTTGTTGGAAAGAGGTTGGATTTCCAAATAGTCGTAAAAAGAAGCAATCTTTTCGATATCTTCTTCGGAACGGTTGTCTAAAATCGCGCGATAAAGCTCACCCGCTTCACAAGCGGCACCAATGAGAAGTCCTTCTCTATGCTTTTCGATCTCGGTACGCGGTATGCGGGGGTTGCGCTTATAATACTTCAAATAGCTACTCGAAATGAGTTGATAAAGATTCTTAAGTCCTGCTTCGTTTTGCGCCAAAATGATCATATGATAGGGGCGAAGCTGTAAAGGATCCGAGCTTTGGTTCATGTTTTCGCCCAAAGCTTTATAATCTCCAATGCCCTCTTTGCGAAGCCGTTTGATCATTTCAAGAAAAATCTTCGCCAAAACCTCCGCATCATCTACCGCACGGTGATGATGAAAATCGCCAAAGCCGTAGGCATCCGCTATGGTATTGAGCTTGTGATTTTTAAGCCCCGTGTTCAAATATTGCGAAACCGCCACGGTATCAAGAGAAGGGTTGGTAAAAGGCACTCCTACTTTGCTTGCCGCGGCGCGGACAAAACCGGTATCGAACTTGGCGTTATGAGCCACCAAAAGACAGTCCTTTGAAAAAGCAAGAAAGTCTTTGAGTACATCATCAACCGACGGCGCGTCGGCGACCATTTCGTTGGTAATCGACGTCAACCTCGTTATTTCCTCGGGAATAGGACTTAAGGGTTTCGAAAAGCTTGAAAAACGGTCAACGATTTCGCCATCCAAAATTTTCACCGCACCAAACTCAATGATTTCGCAAACCGCGGAAGAAAGCCCTGTGGTCTCAAGGTCAAAAACAACGGTCGGTTGATCATAACTGTCGCCCTTCATTCCCGTAGAAAGAGCCGGTGCCTCATCATTGACATAATAAGCCTCTATGCCATATAAAACCTTTAAATCGGGATTCTTTTTTTCCGCCGCAAGCATAACCTCGGGGAAAGCTTGTACATTACCGTGATCTGTCACCGCAATAGCGGAATGTCCCCAACGGGTTGCGGTTTCCACAACATCCTCGGGATGGATGATGGCATCCATGGCAGACATCACGGTATGTAAATGAAGCTCTACCCTCTTTTTCTCCGCTTTATCGGTGCGTTTTTTCAACTTAAGTGTTCGAATGGCTTTGGGAGAGATGGTCGTCTCGTTATCATATTTATCGGCATAAAGTGTTCCCTTAACGGCGATGCATTTTCCTTCCTTCATGCCGCCGAGCCATCCGGAACCTTCTTTATCCACAGTTTTACGGATATAAATCGAGGAGGAACTGTCACAAATGCCGACCGATACCTGAATGCGTGTACCTTCTCGGTTTTCTTTTGTTTCCACCTCGAATATCTCGCCAAAAAAGACAACCGTTCCGCGCGCCTCTTTAATGCTGTTCATAGCGACGCCTTTGTCTAAATCGAACTCGTCGCCCAGCAAAACCTCGCTTTCCTTCGCATCAAAACACATCGTGCCGATGCGGTAGAGATCATCACCGATTTTTTCAAAGGTTTCGCCTTTTGCTTCTAATTTAAATAAGCGTTCAAAATCCTCGTGTGAGATCTCTTTGCTATCTGTTTGCGAAGCTTCTGCGCTTTTCGCGCGCATCATTTCACGGAATTGTTCCAACGCTTTCGCATCGTACTCCTCAAGAATCTTATCATGCTGTTTCGCACGCTGTTGAATTCGTTCCGCCGCATCGTCGGAAGAAACAATACGAATTTTTCTTTCCACACCGAAACGGCATCTGAGAATATTCCCCAATGTATCTGTCGTGCCGGAATGATTCATGAAATCAATGCTGTCCGGCAAAAACGGAATGGTAATGGATATCGTCTCTCCATTGTCTTCGTAAGAAGCTTGATCAAAAAATCCGCGTGCGATGACGCCCACTCGAACAGCTTCATCGATGACCTCTACCATGTATGTTACAGAAAAAAGCTCTTTCGGGAAAGTGGGCATAATACGAACCGATGCCGCTTCATAAAGAGCACAAAGCTCGTCCTCTATCGGATAAAGCTGCGCGTTGTGAATAACGGTCGGGAAATCTGCCAAGATCTCTATGCGCAAAGGATTTTTCGCAACGCGGACCTTAACGTTCTCAGCAGAAGAAAGCATCTCTCGGTCTTCTTCTGCCGGTGTATAATGCTTGAAAAAGTCAAAAAACTTTTTGTTTTCAGTCATTGTTCTTTTCTTTCATTTTCATGATTTCTTGGATTAGTGTCGGCACAATGCACTTTGAACTAACACGTTCACCCGCCACACCGCGCCGAAAAATAACACCTTCATTCAAGCCTCCCGCAACACCGATATCCGCCTCCCTGGCTTCACCGGGACCGTTGACAATACACCCCATAAATGCCACCTTAAGAGGTACATTTCTAAGATGCAAGCGATCAATCTCCTGTTCAAATTCGTGAAGAAGAGGAATAAGATCAATTTTCGTTCTGCCGCAAGTGGGGCATGAAACAATATTCAACTCTTTTTGGGGCAACATATCGAGTGCAGACAAAATAGCTCTTCCCTCTTTGATTTCAAGAACGGGATCTGCCGTTAAAGAGACACGAATCGTATCCCCGATTCCCTCTGCCAAAAGAGCTCCTATGCCGACAGCACTCTTTGTGTTGCCCATGCCAACACCGCCCGCCTCGGTAACACCGAGATGCAAAGGATAGGAGGTTTCTTTTGCTAAAATTCTGTTGGCAAGAATCATTTCCGGAACACTCGACGCTTTCACGGAAATGGCAATATCATGAAAGGCGCAATCCTCTAATAACTCCGCATGATAAAGCGCACTTTCAGCAAGTGCTTGCGGTGTAGGCGCACCGTGTTTTTCGAGAATGTGTTTCTCCAAAGAACCGCTGTTTACCCCGATTCGAATGGGAATGCCCGCCGCTTTGCATGCGTCGGCAACGGCATGAACGCGCGTTTTGTCTCCAATGTTACCGGGATTGATGCGAATTTTATCCACCCCTGCCTCTATCGCGGCAAGTGCAATTTTATAATCGAAATGGATGTCGGCAACTAAAGGAATTTGGATTCCATCCGCTTTCAGTTTTCGAATCACTTGCACGGAAGGAAGCGTAGGAAGTGCCAAGCGGACAATATCACATCCCGCAGCTTCCAACGCCTCAATTTGTGCTTTTGTTGCCTCATAATCAAGAGGATCTCGATTGGTCATGGATTGAACCGATACAGGAGCATCCCCGCCGATTTTAACATGACCGACTTGTATTTGATGAGAATGTCTTCTCGGAAAGCTATACTGTTTCATACTTAAGCGATTCCTTTCTTATGCCAAAAGATGTCTCACATCAACAACCGCCACAAGGAATGATAACCCAAGCAAGGCAAAAAGCCCGATCATATGAATCGTAGCTTCAATATGGCGCGGAACGGGTTTTCTGAAGATCATTTCGATCAAAACAAATACCAGTCTGCCGCCGTCAAGCGCAGGAAGGGGCAAAAGATTCACCACGCCAAGATTGATACTGATCAGTGCCACAAGATAGAGCAACGGAATCACACCGTAACTCACCGTTTCGCTCACCGTTTCCGTGATACCGATAGGACCGCTGACCGCATCCATACCATATCTGCCCGTAATCAAATCGAATAGAGATTCCCACACCATACGTACGGAACAAACGCCGCGAAAAACAGTGTCGGTAACAACAGAGCCAAATGTTTTTTCTTTCGCATATACGCTGAAATCACGCGCACCGATCACCTGCCCCGACGATGTTTCGGTAAGGAACGTAACCGTCAAGGAGACCTTTTCTGCTACTCCGTCTCCGTTTTCGTCACGCAAAACAACAACTTCCACCGGCTCAATGCCGCGACGCATGATCTCGTAATCCAACTCCATCATAGTGCGCACGCGCTTGCCGTCGATCTCGATGATCTCATCGTATTGCATAAGCCCGTATTCAGCAGTAGAGACTTGACCTTCACCAAGAGATGCATGTTCAGCTACAACAGTGGAACCCATAGGAGAACCGATGACGACCGCAAACATCAAAATAAAGCCTACCAAAAGATTGACTGCACCGCCCGCCGCCATAACGATAAACCGTTTCCAAGGCTTTTGATTGGTGATCGCGCGCGGATCATCGGAAGGCGCCGCATCATCCTCCCCTTCTGCCGCCATACTGACATAGCCGCCGAGAGGAATCATACAAAGCTTATACCGAATACCACTCTTTTTGGAATCATACCAAAGAAGCTTCGGACCCATGCCGATAGAAAACTCATAGACGCGAACACCAAATGCGCGCGCCGCCAAAAAATGCCCCAGCTCATGAACAAAAATCAAGACACCGAACATCAAAACGGCAATCAAAATCGTAACAAAACCCATGTTCTAACCAAATCCTTTTATCTCTAATTACAAAAATGCTTTTGCTTTTTCCCGCGCCTCACGATCGCAAGCAATTCGCTCCTCGATGGTTTGCGCCTTCTTCGCATGTGCCATGGAGTCTAATACGCCAAGTACAACAGCCGAAATTTTGGAAAAAGATATTGCTTCCGCTAAGAATGCTTCGACGGCAACCTCATTCGCCGCATTGAGCACGGCAGGCACTCCGCCTCCAAGAGAAATCGCCTGAAAAGCCGCCCCGAGCAAAGGAAAAGTTTCGGTATCCGGCTTATGAAAAGTCAGTTTTCCGATATCGGCAAGCGACAGAGGTGCCGTCAATCCCTGTGCTCTATGCGGATATGTCAGTGCATACTGTACGCAAAGGCGCATATCGGGAACACTCATTTGGGCGATGACTGCAGAATCAATATATTCCACTGCCGAATGAATTATACTTTCCCGATGAACGACCACTTCAATATTAGATGGCGCGACACCAAACAACCGCACAGCCTCAATGACTTCAAACCCTTTGTTCATCAAGGTCGCCGAATCAACCGTAATCTTGGCACCCATTTTCCATGTTGGATGCGCTAAAGTTTGTGCTTTGGTAACAGTAGCCAATTTTTCTTTCGTATAGCCGAAGAAGGGACCTCCCGAAGCTGTCAAAAAAATTTTTCTGATCTCACGTTCAGGTGCGTTGGCGATACACTGAAAAATAGCACTGTGCTCACTGTCCACCGGAACAATGCGAGCACCCTTCTCTTTTGCCTCCGCCATCAAAATATCGCCCCCTATCACAAGGGACTCTTTATTAGCCAGTCCGATGCATTTTCTCGCATCGATACAAGCCATCAAAGGGCGAAGCCCCGCTTCACCGAGGATAGAATGAATCAAGGTAGGAGAAACACTGTTTGCGATCATTTCCAAAATAGCATCAGCCGAAGAAAGCACCTTCGTAGCGGTATCACAAACACGCGTACGAAGATCTTGTGCCGCCTTTTCATCCGCCATAACCATAACACGCGGAGAAAATTCTCTTATCTGCTCTTCCGCCAAGCGCACATTGGAATGCGCGGTCAAAAACTCTACGGGAATATGATGCGCTTTAATTACCTCCAATGCTTGCGTGCCAACCGATCCCGTAGAACCGAGCACCGCAACGGAAGAAGGAAAAATATCATTTTTGGTTTTCATTTTATGACCGTTCCTTTATAACAGTTACAAAGTGCCCTGCACTATCTCACAGAGACAAGGCAGGGCAACCCATACTCAAAAGAAAAAGGAGAAATTCTGCGGCAGAAGACAAATCACTACCAAAAGCGGTGCTACGATGATTACAGAATCAAAACGGTCCATCACACCGCCATGGCCCGGGAAAAGATTTCCGTAATCTTTGACATTATGTTCACGTTTCAAGAGCGAGGCCGTCAAATCACCTATTTGCGAAGCCAACGAGACAACAAAACCTGTACCTATAAGCATCCAATAGTTCGGTGTCACATCAAAAGCCAACTGCAATATCAACCCGTAAACAGCATAAGAAATTGCGCCAAACACCAATCCCCCCACACTGCCTTCAATGGTTTTCTTAGGGCTTATGGCAGGACAAAGCTTATGTTTGCCCAAAAAGACACCGACAAAATAAGCACCGATATCCGTCATCCAAGCACCGATAAGGGGCAGAAGGTAGAGATATCCTCCGCTTGGAAACACTCGCAGTAAAGCAATGGAAGCGAGTCCCGTCGTTGCATATACAGTACCGATAATCAGCTCTGCCGCGGTAGAAAAAACCTCTTTTCCGTTGGCAAAAACAGTAGCGGCAAAAACCAAAAGCATATATAGAAAAGAAAAACAAACAAGCCAAAGGAAATAGCTTAATACCCCTCTATATACAAATTCACAAGTGAGTAAAGGAATCACTGCCGCATAAAGCATAGACGGCACCACATAATACCACTTTTTCCGCGCACCCACGGTCGATGATATCTCAAATGCCGCGATCGTTGTAAAAAATGACACAGCAATCGGCAAAAGAACGGTGTCGGAGAATATCAAAACAGGTATCATGAGCACCGTGGCAACAATTGCTGTTATAATTCTTATCTTCATAACAATACCATACCTCTGTAAAAGGCTTCCTTTTCGAGGAGTCGATCAAAGTTGACAAATGACACTTGAGGAAGAACTTCTCAGAGCCCTCCAAAACGGCGATGGCGACGCGAAAAATCAAGCATCGCCTCGTCCACCTCTTTTTCGGTCAGCGCAGGCCAAAGCGTTGGTGTAAAATAGAATTCGGAATACGCAGCCTGCCAAAGCAAGAAATTGGAAATGCGGTAATCTCCGCCCGTTCTCACGATCAAATCCGGATCGGGGGAGAAAGCGGTGTATAGGTTTGCTTGTATATCCGCAGCGGTAATATCCTTCTTTCCCTGCTCTGCCAAAAGTCGGAAAGCATGTGTCAGCTCGTCTCGCGCACCGTAATTCAACGCAATGTTCAAAACGCGAGGATGCGATGCCGTGATCTGTTCCAAATGTTCCGCCTTGGCTCTCAAATCATCCGCCAATTTGGATTTATCGCCCAAAAAGATCAATCGCACATCATATTCCACGAACTTTTCTTCCGCGTAATCAAGATACTTGGAGAGAAGCTCCATGATCGAATCCACCTCATGTCTCGGACGCGACCAGTTTTCGGTAGAAAAAGCATATACCGTCACAAAAGAAACACCGCGGGCAAAGCAATGGCGCACAATGCGATCAAAGACTTCGGCACCTTTTTTGTGCCCATATTCACGCGGCATTCCTCTTTTTTTCGCCCAACGGCCGTTTCCGTCCATAATAAAAGCGATATGGCGAATACCGTGCTCCTCAAAAGAGAATTCTTTCCGTTTTTCTTTTCTTTTTCCGAACAAGATCAGATCTCCATGATTTCCTTTGTTTTGGTTTCGGTCATTTTATCAACTTCTTTGATGAAGCGATCCGTCAAATCCTGCACCGACTTATCACTTGCTTTCACTTCATCTTCCGTCATTTCATTCTTCTTTTTGGCGGCTTTGGTGGCATCGTTTGCATCGCGGCGAACATTACGGATCGCAACTTTTGCATCCTCACCGTATTTGGAAATCTGCTTTGCCATTTCCTTACGGCGTTCCTCAGTGAGCTGAGGGAACACAAGCCGAATCACACGGCCGTCATTCATAGGTGTGATACCGAGGTCGGAAGCCAGAATGGCCTTCTCGATATCCTTGAGAGTAGAAGCGTCCCAAGGTTGAATGGTAAGAGTGCGGGAATCGGTAGCTTTTACAGCGGCAACTTCGGAAATGGAAGTAGGACTGCCGTAATACTCCATCTTGATGGGAGAAAGAACATCCGCGCTGGCACGACCGGCACGAAGCGTAGACAATGTATACGCATAGCTTTCAAGGCATTTTTTCATTTTGACTTCATAAGGTTTGCAATCGAGTTTCATAGTGTTTCTCCTTGTATGTTATGTATAAATTTAATCGGTAATCACAGTGCCGAGCTTTTCGCCCATCACGGCACGGTAAATATTCTCGGGATCCGACAGACCAAACGCCAAAACGGGAATGCTATGATCCATGCAGAATGCCGTAGCCGTTGAATCCAAAGCAGCAAGACGCTTTTCAAGGATTTCGCGGCAAGAGATCGTATCCAGTTTTTTCGCCGTGGGATCGCGCATGGGATCCGCGGTATAAATTGCATCGATATTTTTTGCCATTAAAACGATATCGGCTCCGATTTCGGCGGCACGTACAGCGGCAGCCGTATCGGTGGAAAGGAACGGAATACCAAGACCGCATCCGAAAATAACGACATGACCTTTTTCCAAATAAGAAATTGCCTTATCACGTACAAAAGGCTCTGCGAACTGAGGCATGGCAACCGCAGTCATGGTATGAGAAGGGATTCCGGCACCGATAAAGGCATCTTGCAATGCCAAAGCGTTGATGGTGGTCGCCAACATGCCCATAGAGTCCGCACGCGTTGCGTCCATCTCCTTCCCTTGTCTGCCGCGCCAGATGTTACCCGCGCCGACGATCACAGCGACCTCGGTGCCTGCGGCAATACAGCGTTTTAAAACCTCCGCAATTTTCAAGACAAATTCATGGTTTATCAAATCCTTGCCGCCTGCGGCAAGCGCCTCACCGGAAAGCTTAAGAAGAACACGGCGATACTTGGGTGTCTGTTGCATCATAATTATTTCGCGTTACGCGATTCCTTCCATAGTTTCTTGTTCTATTTTACTTCAAAACCCATCTTTTGTAAATAGGTTTTGGAAAACAGCATTATAAATTTTTTGAAAACAGATCTTATCTTAGAGCATTGATTGCCGAAGCATAATCCGGCTTGCCAAAAACAGCGGAGCCTGCCACCAAAACGTCTGCACCTGCCGCTTTTACAAGCGGTGCTGTGCCCTCGTGAATTCCGCCGTCTACCTCAATTAAAATCGGCAAGCCGCGGCGATCAATCTCTTTACGAAGGACAGAAACCTTATCGCCGCAAAAAGGCATATAAGATTGTCCGCCATAGCCGGGCTCAACCGTCATAACCAAAATCATATCGCAAAGCTCAAGATACGGATATACCGCCTCGGGAGGCGTTGCGGGCTTGATGGAAAGACCACTCTTTACCCCCGCCGCACGAATAGCGGCAAGTGTTGCTGCAACATCGGAGCACGCTTCCAAATGAACCGTAATGTAATCGGCTCCCGCCTTGACAAATTCTTTGATATATCTGACCGGCTCTTCGATCATCAAGTGAACGTCAAAAACCAACGAGGAATGGGGACGCAAAGCCGCAATCACAGGAATACCGAAGCTTATATTGGGTACGAATGCGCCATCCATGACATCCAAGTGAACCCATTCGGCACCCGCCGTCTCAATGTTTTTTACTTCCTCTCCCATACGCGAAAAATCGCATGCCAAAACCGAAGGAGAAATCTTAACCATATCTCATCCGCCTTTCGTTTTATATTTACACTTTTGATAGAAAGCGTTCTTCAAGAAGCAATCGCAAAATCAAGCACTTGCGTCGCAAAAAGCGGTACAAGTAACGAGTATCGCTTTTTCCGTTTACCGCATAAAATGAAATAGAAAAAACGTATTCGCCGTGCATTTGCCGATGTGAAAGCTTTAGAAGTATGACTTTTTACAAATGTGCGAAATACTGCAAAGGAGCCGCCGCTTTAGGGGGCTCTTTTTTATTGTTTTACGCAAAGGCATACCGCATGTGCGGCAATGCCTTCTTCCCTGCCGCTGAAACCGAGATGCTCCTCCGTTGTAGCCTTTATATTAACATTTGCCTCAGAGCAACGGAAGACATGAGCGATATTTTGACGCATTTCCGGAATATATGCCGCAAGACGAGGCTTTTGCGCAATGACCGTAGCATCGATATTACCGATCATAAATCCTTTTTCCAGCATGAATGTTGCCACTTTTTCGGCAAGAATCATACTCGAAATATCCTTGAAAGAAGAATCAGTATCGGGAAAATGCTTTCCGATGTCGCCTTCGCCGAGTGCGCCAAGCACCGCATCCATCACGGCATGCAAAAGCACATCGGCATCCGAATGACCGAGAAGCCCTTTCGTATGAGGAACGGTAACACCGCCAAGGATAAGGGCACGATCCTCCGACAAACGATGCACATCATATCCGTGACCGATCTTAAAAGAGAAATTCATTCGCATTCCTTTCTTTATCCGTTCTTCTCCATGCGCACACGCAAAATCGTTTTAGCCAGTTCTAAATCTAATTTTGTTGTGATCTTTATATTCTCTTCGCCCACATCCACCATTTTAACGGTATGCCCAATGTGCTCTACAAGCATATTGTCATCCGTAAACTCTATCTTTTCCTTTTCGGCAGAATAGATGGCGGCGCGATAAAGATTGATGTCAAATATCTGGGGGGTTTGTGCACGATAAATTTCTTTTCTGTCCAAGGTTTCCTTGATATACCCTTCTGTGCTGACGCGTTTTAAGGTATCAACAGAAGCACACCCGGCACTTGCGGCGCGGTTGGCATATGCCGCCGCCGTGACATCCGAAATCATCGAAGGGGTGATCAGGCAACGTGCAGCATCGTGAATTGCAATATATTTGGTTTTATCCGAAACGGCCTCCAAGCCACGTAAAGCAGATTCTCTTCGCGTGTTTCCGCCTTCCACAGCAACAGTGAATTTTTTGATACCGTATTTTTTCATCATGCGAAGAACCGCATCCTTTTCTTCGGCACGCGTCACTACAACAATTTCATCCATGTACTCGCATGCGTCAAAAGCCATGGCAGACCGAGCAAGAACGGGAATTCCTCCCAAAAGCATCATCTGTTTGGTAAGAGGAAGGTCCTTACCCATTCGGCTCCCTACACCGCCGGCAAGAATAACTGCCGCGGTATACGGACGGAATTTTCCGTGCAAAAGTCGAAGCGCACGGCAGACATGATAGGTAAAACTCATATTAATGACCATTCCTTTCTGTGCGAGGTTGCCTTTTGCGGCGGTTTGCCTATGGCAAATTCGTGTCACGCTTTACGGCGCAGAAGCCACAAAAGGCAGGGGAAAAATTTATTTCCAAACTTGCTCCCCTTTCCCAAGAAAAAGAAACCTTATTTTCTGTGATATACGAAATATGCGATATAGGAATGAACAGCCCCGCCATCTTCCAAGTTGGGTGCAGTGAGTACAACACCGTCGCCGGAAAGCAAATAAGACACCTCTAATGCATCCATCTCGGCACGCATGAGGATTTTTTCGGAACTGAAAAGGAGAAGCTGTGTATCGCGCACGGAAACAGAACCGCCTTTGCCGACCACATTATCATTGCCGTCTATGCGCTCCGTTACATACTTGATCAGCTGTCCGTGGAGTTCTTTAGCGCGTTTCACATTTGCCGTTACAGCACCGCCACCGCCGCGCAATCTTGAAAAAATACCCATATTCCCTCCCGCAAAAAAAGAAAAACACGTTTTTCTTCTCCGTAGAGCTAATTTTATTATCTTATATATTATAGCACATCTTTTTAGATATGTAAACACTTTTTTGCTTGTTCTGCAAAAAAGTTTTTTCGTCCCACTTTGCAACACTCTCCCCTCTTTTTTTCGTTAGAAACTTGATTTTTCTTTCTCGAATCACCCTTGTTTTGCTACTTACTGTTTGCCCAAGCGAAAATGCTGTTTTTTGCTTTCTTTTTTCCTTTTAATCCCATTATCGCACCTTGTATTTGTGCAATATACACAAAACAAGCGCAAAAATTTCTACACTTTTTTCTTTTAAAAAACAAGAGATTCCCTTGCATTTTTCATCCGAAAGAGCTATAATAATATCGTAGTGGTGCAAAGTGGTTCAAAATGATTAAAAGTGTTCCAAATCTGCCCAAAACAGTAAAAATATTGAGAAAGGAGAAAGAATATGACACTGCTTGGCGAATACAGACATGTCGTAGACGCAAAAAACAGACTGTTTATCCCTGCAAAGTTTCGCGAAGAGCTCGGCGAGTCCTTTTATATCACTCGCAAGATCATGGATCAGTGTCTTGCTATTTATTCGGAAGAAGAGTGGCAAAAATTCTCCTTAAAACTCAACGAACTCCCCGATTCAAAGGTGGGAAAACTAAAACGCTTTATTTTTTCCAAAACTGCGCAAGTAGTTCCCGACACCCACGGAAGAATTTTAATCCCCGCTAACTTGCTTGCTTATGCCGGTATCGACAAAAACGCCGTTATCGCAGGTATCGGCGATCACGTTCAAGTATGGAACGAAAACACTTGGGATACCAAGGAAGCAGAACTGGACCTTGCTGAAATGGAAGACTTGTTCGTTCAACTCGGTTTATAATTCGTGCCTTCCCCACTTTTTAAAAAGAGAGACCACGAAACATGGATACGATTGTTTTTACACACTATTCCGTTTTGTTATCGGAATGTATAGAAGCGTTGAATATCAGAAACGGATTTACTTATGTGGACTGCACAACCGGCGGAGGCGGCCATTCTCTTGAAATTGCCAAAAGGCTTGGTCCCGATTCGCGCTTGATCTGCTTCGACAGAGACATAGATGCCATTCGTGCCGCGTCACGTCGCTTGGAAGCATACCAAGACAAAATCACATTTGTGCACGAAAATTTTTCCGAGCTTGGTTCTGTTTTGGATCGCATGGGTATTGATAACCTTGGCGGCGTTTTGGCAGATCTCGGCTGCTCTTCTTATCAATTTGATACACCCGATCGCGGTTTTTCCTATCAACACAATGCCCCCCTCGATATGCGAATGGACAAAAGTGCCGTGCTCGATGCCAAAACCGTAATCAACAGTTATTCCGAAGATGCGCTCAAAAAAATTCTTTGGGAATATGGCGAAGAAAAATTTGCTCCGCGTATTGCTTCGTTCATTGTAAACGAAAGAAAGAAAAAAGAAATATCCACAACATCCGAGCTGGTAGATATCATCCGTGCCGCCATCCCCGCCGCTGCACGTGAAGGAGGGCATCACCCCGCCAAAAGAACCTTCCAAGCGATTCGCATCGAAGTCAACGGCGAACTGGATGCTATAGAACCGACGGTACGCGCCGCGGTATCTCACCTAAAAGCCGGAGGGCGGTGCGCTTTTATCTCTTTCCAATCTCTTGAAGACCGCATCATCAAAAAAGCGTATCAAGAACTGTCAAGCGGTTGCGAATGTCCGCGAGACTTCCCTGTTTGCGTATGTGGCAAAAAACCGTCTATTTCCGTCATTACCAAGAAACCCATCCTGCCCTCCGCCGAAGAGCTGGCAGTTAACCCGCGTTCGAGAAGTGCTAAACTTCGTGTCGCAGAAAAAATTTAGAAAGGAACCGAAGCCGATGAAAAGTGCATCTTATCAAGCCAACAATATAGAGTTTAACCCTTTATACGAGAGAATGAAAGAACGTTTTTGTAAGAACGGTACAGTGGCGCAACAGCTTCTCAAGCGTGCCGGCAAAAAGCAAAAATTCTGTCATCACGCATCCGCAGATATCATGACTCGCGCCAATTCTCTCCCCCGCGGAAAAGCGTCTGAATCCAAAAGAAGCTTTTTCAGCCTTCAGAACATCACCACAGCGTGCATGCTCCTTTTGATTTCCGGAACGGTTCTTTTCTCCGGTGCCGCACTCGGAAACTTCCGTTCTGAGCAAACCGCCGCCCATCTCTTATCCGAGCCTGAGCTCCAAGACAGCATGATCCTTAGCGAAGCTACCCCTTGGGAAAATGTTGCACCGGACGGTATTTGCGAAGAACTTTCCTTCTCCTTCTGAAAACCTCATATTTTTTCTCCCTTCCCCATAGAATGATAGCGGTGATTCTCACGAATCTCGCTATCATTTTTTCTTTTTGGGAGATCCTTATGTTTCAAAAACTTTCCTCAAAGAGTGCTGTCAAAAAAACAAGATTGCAAATCCTTTTGTGTATTCTTATCCTTCTTACCATATATCTTCTTTTTACCCTCTTCCGTCTGCAAATCGTAGGGTACGAGACGTACCAAAGCAAGGTCATCGAACAGATCACCGTAGGCTCTTCCCTCTCTGCGGAACGCGGTGTTATTTATGATGCCGGCGGAAACATCCTCGCTACCAATCAAACTGTATGGCGTATCTATATTTCTCCCGTTGACATCAAAAAATCTTCCAAACGAAAAAACACAGCATACGACCGTATTATCGCTCAAGGCTTGGCAGACATATTGCAGGTTGATTATGAAAGTGTCTATCAAAAGGCGCAAAAAAGTGCTTATCTTGATCAAACGATCAAAAGAAACGTAAACGAGGAAACCACAAAAAAAGTTCTGCTCTTTGCAAAAGAAAACGGACTTTCCTCCATGATACATGTCGAAGCAAGCACAAAAAGGTATTATCCGTACGGCACTTTGGCATCCCACACCATTGGATTTACCGGAAGCGACAACAGCGGTCTTTTCGGGCTGGAAGCCTATTATAACGATGTACTATGTGGTAAGGACGGAAAATATATGAGTGCCGTCGATTCCCAAGGCATTCGTTTGCCGCTTTCCTTCAGCGATTTTATTCCCGCGCAAAGCGGAAGAAGCATCACCACCACTTTAGATCTCTATATACAAAGTGCACTGGAGCAAACACTTGAAGAGGCAATCATTGCATCCGATGTTCAAAACCGTGCCACAGGCGTTGTAATGAATGTCAAAACAGGAGCAATCCTCGCCATGGCAACCGCACCGAGCTTTGACTTAAACGATCCTTATACGCTCGACGAAAATTCCATTAAAAAGCTGGAAGCAAGCGGATACGCGCCGAGTGACAGTGAATATAAAACATTAAAAAATTCTTTGCTTTATGAAATGTGGCGTAATAAAGCTGTCAGTGAGATATACGAACCGGGTTCCACCTTCAAGATCATCACCGCCGCCGTGGCTTTGGAAAGCGGTGCTGTGACTCCCAACACTCGTTTTTCCTGTCCCGGATACCACATCGTAGGCGGATGCCGTATTTCCTGTCATAAACGAAAAGGACACGGCTCTCTCACCTTTGCGCAAGGCTTGATGCAATCCTGCAATCCCGTTATGATGCAAAGCGCGGAACGGTTCGGCAAGGAAACCTTTTATCAATACTATCAAGCATTTGGCTACGGTGAAAAAACCGGCATCGATTTACCGAGCGAAGCCAAAGGGCTCTTTCATTCCCTTTCCTCCATCGGCACAACAGAGCTCGCCACCGCTTCTTTCGGTCAACGTTTCAAGGTTTCCGTGATCGGTCAGTTATGCGCCGTCTCAGCAGTCGCAAACGGTGGCGTACTTGTCACGCCGCACCTACTCTCCACCATCAACGATGAAAAAGGAAACGTACTGTTTGAATATCAAACAGAGCAAAAAAGGCAAGCTGTTTCCGCCGAAACGGCGGCTCTGGTTTCTTCCATTCTCGAAGAAGGGGTTTCCGGAGACGGCGGTTCAAAAAACGCCTATACGGAAGGATACCGTATCGCCGCCAAAACAGGCACCAGTGAAAAATTTGAAATCCTTGATGCTAACGGAAAATCTTTTTTACGCATAGGATCTTGTGTCGCTTTTGCACCGTATGACGAGCCCGAGATCGCTGTCATTTTTATCGTAGATGAACCCACATCTGCCAATAAATACGGAAGTGTTACCGCAGCCCCCTTCGTCTCTTCCCTCTTATCGCGCATTCTCCCCTATCTCGGTATTGAAAAAGAAGAAAACACCGATACCGTAGAGGTACCCAATATAGAAGGTATGAGCATTGCAAAAGCAAAAAGCATCCTTTCCTCCCTTGGTCTTTCCGCCACGGTGTTGGGCGACGGAGAAACGGTAAAAACACAAGTGCCGAGCAGCGGTACGATTCTGTCAAAAAAGCAAGGAAAGATTATTCTTTACACAGAAGAAGAAAGGCACGAAACATCCGTTCCCAACGTCGTGGGAAAATCCTTGAGCGAAGCCTTATCCCTTTTAGCCGATGCGGGATGCAATGTTTCGATAAAAGGAATAAACAGTCATGAAATCGCCGTTGGTGCTGTCACAGCTTCCCAGTCACTCCCTCCGGGAAGCAAAGTTCCGTTAGGATCAGTGGTTGAAATTTATCTCTTCCACCAAGACGACAGTGAATAAGAAAGGAATATATCCATGGAATTATCCACATTACTGCAAGATTCTCTTTTCCGTTCCGCTTTTTCTGCCAAAAACACAACCGTCACAGCTCTTTGCGAAGAAGAGCACGAAACGCAAAAAGATTCTGCTTTTATTCTCCTTAAAAGGAATCGCAAGGATCTCAAGCACATATTAGAGGAGGCAGAAAAAAAGGAAGTTGCCGCGATTGTCGCCGAAGAATCGGAAAAAGATCTTCCTACGTCCATTCCCTGCTTTTATGTTTCTGATATTCGACGCACATGCGCTTTCGCATGGAGCCGTTTTTACGGAGAACCTCAAAAAAAGCTTTCTCTAACCGCCATTACAGGAACCAACGGCAAAACGAGTACCGCACGCTTTCTTTCTTATCTTTATAATGCGGTAGGTATACATACGGGTTACATCGGAACCGTCGGGATTTATGACGGCGAAAAAAGCTTATCGGAAGGGCAAAGCACCCTAACCACACCGTCTCCGAAGCATTTATTTCATGCACTGGACGATTTCACAAAGCGAGGGATCACACACGCCGTTCTTGAAGTATCATCCCATGCCTTGCACCAAGAAAGAACAGCGCCCCTTCAATTCGACACCGCAATATTTACGAATCTAAGCGAAGATCATTTGGATTATCACAAAACGATGGAAGAATATTTTCTGACAAAAGCAAGGTTGTTCACGTCCTGCAAACAAGCACTGATCAACACAGATGATGCATACGGCGAAAGACTTTTTTCAATGCTCCGCTGCCCTAAATACAGCTTTGCCATTTTACGCAGTGCCGATTTTCACATTACAGATCTGCATGAAAAAGATGCCTCTCGCACACAATATACCTGCGTCTTTCCTACGGGTGAATTCTCCGTCGACTACCCATTGTTCGGTGCATTCAACACCTACAACACCTTAGCCGCCCTTTCCGCCGCACTCTTATACGGCATAGCACCCAAAAAGCTCACAAAAGCCATGTATACTCTTCCGAGAGTCAAAGGACGGCTTGAAGAATTGCATTTCAAGAAGAATATTCCTTTTTCTGTTGTTATTGATTACGCGCACACACCGGACGCCATGGCGCAAGCGATTGCTACGGTGAAAAGAAAAACCAAAGGCAAGCTTTATGTACTGTTCGGTGCCGGCGGAGAAAGAGAGCGTGAAAAAAGGGCAAAAATGGGGGAGATCGCCGAAACCTATGCGGATTTTGTCTTTCTCAGTTCCGACAATTCACGAAAAGAACCGCTTGAAAATATTCTTTCGGACATCATAAGCGGTATGAAAAAGAAAGAAAAACGTGCGGTGATCCAAGACAGAAAAGCTGCCATCCACTCCGCCTTAGCGAAGTTAAAAAACGGCGACACACTGCTTTTGCTCGGCAAAGGACACGAAGAATACATCATGGATCAAAACGGA
This sequence comes from Eubacteriales bacterium, assembly GCA_045580085.1. GTDB lineage: Bacteria > Bacillota > Clostridia > Oscillospirales > CAG-272 > UBA1740. The sequence continues at coordinate 61,019 of JAZNND010000023.1, read as the reverse complement.
AGGCACCCGTTTTCCGAAACCGAGATCGTAGAAAAATGGATCGAGGAACAGTATGGTATTTGAGCTTGGCATCGGAAAAATGCCACTGCAAGAGATTGCTCGCAGCATTGGGGCGGAAGGTGCCTTTTCTTCACAAACGCCCACCCGTATCGTCACAGATTCTCGTGAAGTGAGACAAGGAGATCTTTTTTGCGCATTACGCGGCGAAAACGATGGACACAAATACATCAAAGAAGCGCAAAAAAACGGTGCCGTCGGCGTGATTGCCGAACGCAAAAGCGAAAGCACAATCCCTCACCTTCTTTGTCCCGACGTACAGCAAGCCCTTTTTCAATGGGCGCATGAAGCAAGGCTGCGGCAAAGCGGTTGCCGATTGATCGGTATCACGGGAAGTGTCGGAAAAACAACCACCAAAACCGCGATAAATACGGTGCTCAGCACCCATTTTTCGGTTTTTTCCTCTTTCGGCAATTATAACAACATGCTGGGAGTTCCGCTTTCTCTGCTTTCCGTTCCCACAAAAACACAAGTTGCCGTTTTAGAGCTTGGCAGTAACAAAATGGGTGAAATTGAGACACTCTCGCGTCTATTATCCCCCGACGACGCTATCATTACCGCGATCGGTCACGCACATGTCGGAGCGTTCGGCAATCTCAAAAACACAGCCAAAGAAAAACTCGGAATCACAGCCGGTTTAAAAAAGAACGGCACACTATATATAAAAAAAGGAGAGCCTTACTTGCAAAGCAAGAAGATCGCCGTCTCTATCGTGCAAGTCGTGCCATACCCTGGCGTCTCGGATATTGCCATGGCAAGTGCACTCGGCTTTGCGGAAGCGGTGGGAAGAGATTACGGTCTTTCCGAGACGGAGATCCAAAAAGGACTTCTTGAGGCGAAAAAGAAGGACATCCGCAGACTGGTTCACAAATGCGGAAGCATCACGTTAATTGATGACGGCTACAATGCGTCTCCCGAATCCATGCTTGCCGCTTTTTCATATCTAAAGGCACAAAAAGGCAAAAGAAAGATTTTGGTGATCGGAGACATGTTAGAGCTTGGAAAAATGTCAGAATCTCTACACCGTACGATAGGGCATGCCGCCGCTTTTGCCGATGCCGTTTTTCTTTTCGGACAATTCGCACCGATTTATTATTCCGCCGTAAATGAAAAAAAAAGCGGCATCGCACATTTGCTTCATGGGGGTGAGGCACATGCATATGCCCTCGAAATTTTCAAATATTTAGAAGATAACGATACCGTTCTTTTCAAAGCATCCCATAACCTTCACACAGATCAAATGGTCAAAGAATTATCTTTTTTGCTTTCGAACAGTACGAAAGTATAGGGAGTTTAAATATGGCATTTTTCATTATTTTACTGCTTACATTTTTAGGAAGCATGTTACTTTGCGCCTTTTCCGTCTCTCGACTGATTCCTTTTTTAAGAGCTAAAAAATATGGGCAAAGTATTCTTGAAATCGGTCCATCTTGGCACAAAAGCAAAGCGGGAACACCAACCATGGGCGGCGTCGCTTTTCTCGGGATCATTCCCCTATTTTCCGTGCTTTGCTGCGTTTTGCTCGGAGAAAGAAATTTGATTGCACCCGCATGCGTATTGCTTTTCGCGCTTTTTTGCGGCGGAATTGGTCTTTTTGACGATGCTGTCAAGCTAAAAAACAAACAAAATCAAGGTCTTCTTCCTTGGCAGAAGCTCGTTCTTCAAATTGCAGGCGGTGCTGTTTTTTTGTACTGTCTGACACGCTTTGCAAGTCCCCCCTATCCGCTTACGCTCCCCTTTTTCCATGTGCCGCTTGAAATCGGTTTTCTTTCCTTTTTTCTTCTTTTATTCTTGATTACGGGGTGTGTAAACTGTGCCAATCTGACAGACGGTATCGACGGACTTGCCGCATCTGTCGCTTTTATCATAGGCATCCATTTTGCGACGGAAGGATATCTCTCTTCGCATTATGCCTTGTTGGCAATCGGAATTACACTCGCAGGAAGTATGTTAGGTTTTTTATTCTTCAATCTGCATCCCGCAAAAATTTTTATGGGAGACACGGGTTCTCTTTTTCTCGGTGCGCTGATCAGCGGCGGTGCGTTTTTGACGAAAAATCCAATGACGCTTCTCATCTACGGTGCCGTATATATCTTGGAAGGCGTCAGCGTTGTTTTACAGGTATTGATCTATAAGCGAACAAAAAAACGCCTGTTTTTGATGGCACCTTTCCATCACCATTTGGAGAAGAAGGGATGGAGCGAAAACAAAATTGTCCTTTCCGGCGTATTTTTGACCGTGCTCGCGTCCTATCTCTCGCATCTTGCATAAAAGGAGGTGCTATGGCAAAACTAAAAAACGGAAAGAAAAAGCGCATTCTTTCCCGCCCCAAAGAAAAAATGCCGCATATTGACAGTCTCTTGTTGTTTTCTATTCTTTCGCTTTCGGTGTTCGGCTCCTTGATGGTTTTCAGTGCCAGTACCGCCTATGCTTCCATTCGCTTTTCCGATGCATTTTATTTTGTCAGAAGGCAAGCGCTTTGGACCGTTATAGGACTTATTGTGATGTTTGCTTGTGCGCACATTCCTCTTCACAAACTTCGAAAATATGTTCCGCATTTATACGGTATCACCCTATTCTTTCTTTTGCTGGTGCCTTTATTCGGCGCAGAGGCGGGAGGCGCAAAACGTTGGTTAGCCATCGGTCCCTTGACATTTCAACCGTCTGAGCTTGCCAAGACTGCGCTGGTCTTACTTTTGGCATATTATTATACTTCCGAAAAAGTCGCAAATAAGCTTGAAAAAAAGAAGAAGAATTTTTTATACGGCATCTTTATTCCTCTCCTTTTTTTAGTTCTGCTTTGTGCTTTTATTCTTCCGGAAAAGCATCTTTCGTGCATCATCATCCTTGGCGTATTGGCGATATCCATGATTTTTCTTGCCGGCGGAAACGGAAAAATCTTGGGAGTTATGTGCGGAGGCGGCATCGGCGCGGTAGCCACTTTCGCCTTGGCGGTCAGCTACACCCGCCGCCGCATCACCATTTGGCTCAATCCCGAGCTTTATCCGCGCGACGGAGGCTGGCAAACATTGCAAGGCCTCATGGCAATCGGCTCGGGCGGCTTTTTCGGATTGGGCTACGGTCAAAGCAGACTTAAATACCTCTATGTCTCGGAACCGCAAAACGATTTTATTTTCACCATTCTTTGCGAAGAACTGGGATTTATCGGTGCGGCTCTTGCCATCGCCTTATTCACGCTTTTTGCCTATCGCGGGATGGAAATCGCGGCAAAACATCCCGATCCTTTTTCCTCCCTCGCCGCTTTAGGTCTTACATTAAAGGTCGTTGTTCAAGCTCTTCTTAACATATGCGTAATCACAAACACCCTCCCCAACACAGGAATCTCTCTTCCCTTTTTCAGCTATGGCGGCTCTTCCCTCGTGATGCTCTTTGCTGAAATGGGATTGCTTCTTTCCCTATCTTCCGATTCACATATTGCCCGTTAGAAAGGATTGATCCTAAGATGAACATTTTATTTGCTTGCGGCGGTAGTGGCGGACATATCAACCCCGCCCTCGCCATGGCAGAAATGATTCAAAAAAAACATCCGCAAGACATCATCTGCTTCGCCGGAAGAAAAAAATCCATGGAAAGCGATGCCGCGTCAAAAATGGGATATCCCTTCTTTGAGATATCCATCGAAGGCTTGCGGAGAAAGATATCCTGCCAAGCTTTAAAATCTATTTTCAAAGCATTTAGAGCACCGTCACAAGCTAAAAAAATATTATTAAGCGCAAAAACCGATCTGGTTATCGCAACCGGAGGATACGTCAGCTATCCGTTTATCAAAGCGGCGCACGCGCTTAAGATTCCAAGCATTCTTTTTGAAGCCAACGCCATCCCCGGGCTTGCCTTTCGCCTTTGCGAAGGAAAAACGAATAAAATTCTCTTGCAATTCGAAGAATGCCTAAAAGAGCTTCGGCATCCCGAAAAAGCTAAAATCATCGGTGCGCCTCTCAGAAGCGGTTTCTCCGAGATCTCCCGTCCAAGGGCTCGTGCCCTTTTGGGATTGCCTGCCAACGCTTTTATCTTTCTCTCATTCGGAGGGAGTCTAGGCGCCGCACAGATCAACAAAACTTGTACGGAAGTAATGCCCTTTCTCGAAAAGCATCATGTATTGCACATCCATGCTTGCGGAAAACGGTACTTTGAAGAGATGAAACAGAAAAACAATGCTTTTGTCAGAAAGAAACAGCTTTTACCGTATATAGATCAAATGCCGCTTTATATGGCAGCGGCAAACATCATTCTCTGCCGCGCCGGTGCTATGACGTTAGCCGAGCTCTCTCATGTCGGGCGCGCCGCCATAGTAGTCCCCTCCCCAAATGTCACCGGAAACCACCAAAGTAAAAACGCACACGCATATGCGCAAAAAAACGCCGTTCAAATCTTAGAGGAAAGTGAAATTTCCGCAGAAAGTCTTTTACAAAAGGTTCTTGAACTGAAAGAAGCCCCACAAAAAATCTTCCGCTTAGAAAAAAACATTAAGGTCTTCGATACACCCCATACGGCACTTCTTGTCGAAGATGCGGTAAACGCATTCCGCCCTTCTCAAAAAACATTGATTTAAAAGCAGGTTTAACCTGCTTTTTCTTTATTCTGCCAAGCTTTATCAATTGAATATAAAATAATTTGTTAACACTTCATGAAGTTAAAAAAAAGCTCTTGCAAAACAGGAAGTTTTAATGTATTATAATAGTATAGGTAAATGTTTAGCGCAATTATGCGCTTTCAACCGTAATAAACGATTTTTAAAAACACGGAGGTTTTTCTTATGTCTTATAACATGATGGATGATACTTATACAAGCGGTGTACGTATTAAAGTTGTAGGCGTCGGTGGCGGTGGCGGCAACGCTGTCAACCGCATGATTTCTACCAATATTCGAGGTGTTGAGTTTGTCAGCGTAAACACCGATTCTCAAGTTCTGCTCTCTTCTAACGCCGCGCAAAAGCTGTTTATCGGCGAAAAAATTACACGCGGCTTCGGTGCCGGTGCCAATCCCGAGAACGGCAAACGCGCCGCCGAAGAAAGCATTGAATCCATTAAAGAAATGCTCCAAGATACCGATATGGTATTTATCACTTCCGGTATGGGCGGCGGCACGGGTACAGGTGCAGCTCCCGTTATCGCACAAGCGGCTCACGATCTTGGCATTCTCACCATTGGCATTGTTACAAAGCCCTTCGCGTTTGAAGGCCGCCGCAGAATGGTTCAAGCGGAGGAAGGAATCAAAAACCTTAAGCAGTATGTTGACTCTTTGATCATTATTCCCAACGAAAGATTAAAGCAGGTATCCGATACTCGCATCACCATGATCAACGCGTTCGAAATTGCGGATGATGTTTTACGCCGCGGTGTCCAAAGCGTTTCCGAGCTAATCAATGTTCCCGGCTTTGTCAACCTTGACTTTGCCGACGTAACCGCCGTTATGAAAGATGCCGGCTTCGCACATATGGGTGTGGGAAGCGCAACCGGTCCCGAAAAAGCGCAGCTCGCCGCCATGTCCGCCATCTCTTCCCCTCTACTTGAAACCTCTATTGCAGGTGCTACGGGTATTTTGGTCAGCATCACCGCTTCCCCCGATGTCAGCCTTGAAGACATTGATATCGCATCCTCTATGATCCAAGAAGAAGCCCATCCCGATGCCAACATCATTTGGGGTGCCGCATTTGATCCTTCGCTCGAGGACGAGATGCGTGTCACCATCATTGCCACCGGCTTTGAGAGTGCCCAAGATACCACCGAAACGGCACAGCCTGCCGCTTCCATGCGCAGACCTGCTTACGGAAATCCCGCCGGAACAGGAATCGGCGGTACTCCCCGCATGCCGCAGCAACAGCCTATGAGACCTTCTTACCCCGCCCAACCTCCCAAGTCGACCGGATTTGGCGCATCCGCAAACAATGGCTATATGCCCAAAAATGAGTCTGCCGGAAATGCCGCTTCTCCCATGCATGACAGCACCGCGGATCACGGCAACATTCCCGACAATATGTTTGAGGATCTGCTCACCATCATCAACCGTTCCAAAAAATAAAACACAAATAAAGCGTCTCTAAAGGGGACGCTTTGTTTTAAGGAGTACCAAAGATGAAAGCAAATAAATACTTTGATTTGTTCGGAAATATTGATAACCTTTCCGGCCTTTTCTCCTTGGCAGGTTCTTTCGGTATCATCGACGGCAAAACAACCTGCGGAAAAATTTCAAAAACAGATGACGGCTATCTTTATGAAACCGAAAGCGTCCGCATGGAAAGCAAGATGACCACTTTCCCGGAGAACGCCGTTTTGCGCGAAGATTTTTTAACCAACCTTTCCAACCGTGAGATCATCATCAACCGTGCGTTCTCACGTTTCACACTTGAAGGCGGGAACTATGAGATTTATACTCAAACCAACAACTGGCAAAACGAGAGCGTCGGCGATTGGATGCCTTTAAATGCGGAAATTTCAGCCGCAAGCGGCGGTATCAGAACTTGTCAAGATGCAACGCCCATGATGGCACTTTATAACGCACAGAGCGAAAAAACGCTTGTGATTCATCTTTTCCCGAATGCCGCGTGGAAGATAACAGCATCCAAACACCGCATCGGCGACAAAAACGACGGTGTGGCGGTTGACTGCGGTTTTAACGATTCTGCCTTAGCACTAAAGGTTGCCCCGGGGGAGACCGTTACGCTTCCTGCACTTCTCTTCTTTGAATCCGATTCTAAACGCGATCTTGGCGCGTACAAGCTTCACGCCGTGTTTAACCGACTCTTCCCGAGAAAGTCTCTCCCCATCCTTTATAACACATGGCTCCTTGAATTCGACAATATCCGCATAGACAATATCCTTCGCCAAGCAGATACCGCCGCGGAACTCGGTATTGAGACCTTTGTAATCGACGCGGGATGGTTTGGCACTAAGCCGGAATGGGATCTTTGCATCGGTGAATGGACCGAGAATATGACAGGAGGTTTTTGCGGAAGAGTTTCTGAAATTTCCGAATACGTGCGCCAAAAAGGATTAAAATTCGGCATGTGGTTAGAGCCCGAACGAGCACTTTCGCATACTGAATCCGTTAAAGCGCACCCGGAATATTACATTCATGAAGAGTTTCTCGATTTTGCCAATCCCGATGCCAGACAATACATTTTTGATATCACTTGCGGACTAATTGAAAAGTATCATCTTTCCTATATGAAATTTGATTTCAACAACTCCTTCGCTTATGATCCTTCCTTCCAAGGCTTTTACCGCTATTTAGAGGGACAAAAACTGTATGTCAAAGCACTGAAAGAGCGTTACCCCGACCTCTACCTTACAAACTGTGCCTCGGGCGGTTTCCGCATGGAGCTTGAGCAGGCAAAGCTCTTTGACAGCTTTTGGATTTCTGACAACCAAGGCCCGTATGAAGGCTTGACCATCTTCAAAAACACCGCACTCCGCATGCCCCCCTCTTGCATCGAAAAATGGAATGTGCAAACATTCTGCGAGGGTTTTCCCGAGTATAAAAAAACAGAACTGCGCACACTGCCCATCAGCTGTAATAACGCAACTTGGGATTTTGTTTTAAATGTTTCCGACGAATATACTTTTGCATTTCTCTCGGGCGGAGTCATTGGCTTTTCTTGCAATATTGCAGACTTCCCCGTGTCCTACAAGCAAAAGCTGAAAGCTTTTCTGACAGAATACAAAGAAAAGCGTGCTTTCTTCGCAAACGCCACCATGCGAATTCTTTGCGACGTGAAAAACATCAATGTGCTCGAATACGCCAACGAAGATCTTTCTTATATAGAGATCCAAGCATTTACCAAGCTCATCTATCAAGATAAACTAACCGTTTATCCCGTTTTGGATCCCCAAAAGATCTACGCCTACGACAGCAAAGAGGTCTTAGGCAAAGATCTTGCCGAAGATGGCATCGTGATTTCCGCTTTGAAGGATAACGACGCACGCATCATCACCTTGAAAGCACTTTCATAAAAAGAAAGAGCTGTTGACCGAATGCCTCTTAAGGCAAGTCAACAGCTCTCTTTTTATTCTTTGTTTTGCTCTTTCTTTTTTAAATATCCGATCGGTAACACGGCCAAAATCAACACAACAGCAGCACCGATGAAAATCCCGGGTATGGGAATTTGTTTTACCACACCAAGTTCTTCATATACACCCCTTTCGCTGTTGCGAATAATAAAGCTGCCGATAAAAGGACCGATGATCATGGGAAGTAATACTTGGAAGATCATGCGAACCCCTTGAAACAAGCCGACCTTTTCTTTCGGTGTCATATCACGAATAATCCCTGATAGGGCGGCATTCACAAGCATATAGCCCCCCATCATCACAATGCCCGCCAAAACAACCGAGACAGCACCGCGCGCAAAAAACATCAACCAAAGTCCGATCGACATCACAAGCAATGCGGGAAAAACAAAGGTCAGTTTGCCGATCTTATCCATGAGTTTGCCCGAAAGAACACTGATTAGCGAAGATACGAGCAAAACCACGCCAAGCACTATGGCATAGTTATCAAGGCGCAGATATTCTTGCATATAGATGATAAGATAAGGGAAAAAGACTTGGACGGAAATATGAAAGAGGGCGAATGCCGCAAAAGCGATATAGAGAAGCTTGTGTTCCCGTACAACGGAGGGACGAAAACCGTAAAAGATATTTTTAAAATAAGAATCTTCTCTTTTTACGACGGTTTCCTTCGGAAGCAAAAAAATCGCAAGTATACCGACTGCGGTCACAAGAATACCAAAAATCAAGAAAAAGGGTTGCCATGCGCCTCTTTTGGTCAATCCGTCGAAAAAGCCGAAAATGACAAGCATGGAAAGCAGAGGAAGCGTGACTAAAACCGCTTCCACTCTGCCGCGGTTGGTTGCATCGGTGTTCTCTGTGATATAGGCATTCAATGCGGCATCGTTTGCCGTAGAACCGAAAAAGGTCATAAGACAATCAAGCGCAATTATCAAAATCGAGCCTAAAAGAACCGCGTTGGCGGCGGGAAACAGAGCTGAAATATTGTTCAGGGAAACAAACCCGAAAAATGCGGTTGAAATACCCCAAAGGATATATCCGCCTATGATAAACACACGGCGGCGACCGAGCTTATCGGAAAGTGCGCCCATGAAAAGTGCAGTTAATGTAGCAACAGCAGCACTGGCACCTACCATGACGGCAATGGCATCCGCCGAAGATGAGACCGTATGATACAGAAATACATTCAGATACATATTCTCTATCGTCCATGCGAATTGCCCCGCAAGGCCGAGTATCAAGACAGATATCCAAAAACGAAGGTTTAGTTTTTTCGTCTTTTCCATTAAAGTCCTCCGCGATTTTTGTTGAACTTTTATTTGAGCTCATGTTTATTTTAACCGAAAAACATACCAACGTTAAAAATAAACGGTTTATATTTTGTGAATATTAAAAATAAAAAACGGCAAGTTTTAGGCTTACCGTTTTCTTCATTGATTCAACGTTTATTCTGCACTTCACTGTCGGAGCGCAGTTTTTTTCTTAAAATACACAAGACCATTCCCAAAGCAAAAACGCCCGTCAAAATCCAAGAGACAGGATAGGAGAGGAAAATAACCTTGAGGGTTCCAACCTTACGAAAAACAGTGTATATCCATACCACACGAAAAACACAAGTTCCTACAAACGCAAGCATGGCGGCAGAAGAGGACTTCCCCATTCCGCGTAATGTCCCCGCACATGTGTTAAACATGGCATAAAAGAGAAACGCAGTCCATTTGCAAAAGATACGTGTCATGGCACTTTCATATGCAATTTGAGAAAGCGCATCCCCACCGCTGCCTACACCGTAAAGTGCCAGCAAAGGATCGCGGAGCAAAATGCATCCTCCGGACATAATGAGCGCGATGAAAGACGCGATCAGGAAAAGCGACCAAAAAGCTTGCCGAACGCGACGAACATTACCGCTTCCGACATTTTGCCCGATCACTGCACTTGCGGTGGTGCTAACGGCTGTCATAGCGGCAAATATGAAATTTTCAATACTTCCCGCCGCTGCGCTTCCCTTGATAACGGGATCATACGGACTACCGGGCGGTGTCAGTGCGTGATTGACTTCTAAGATCGATGACTGTATTATAATGTTCGAAAGTGAAAAAAGGGCACTTTGTATTCCCGCAGGAAAACCGATACGAAAAACAGCCCCGAAATGTTCGCGAGAAAGGCAAAGTTTTTTAAATGAAACACTGCATGCATCTTTTTTATTTGCAAGGCATCTCCACAAAATGACTGCCGAAACCAAATTGGCGACAGCAGTCGCTATGGCAACTCCGCTAACGGAAAGACCGACGGCCAAAACGAAAAACAAGTTTAAAAAAATATTAAGGATGCCCGTAGCAGACAGTACAAAAAGCGAGGTTCTTGTATCTCCTTTGGCTTGAAAAACCGCGCAGAGAATGTTAGTCAACGCCAAAAAAGGGAGACATGCCAAATAAATATACGCATAGCGTACGCCAAGTGTCAAAAGACTTCCGGTATAGCCCATCCAAACCAAAACAGGACGTGTCAAAAAAATTCCGACAACTGCACCAAGCAGTCCAAATAAAACACCCATACAGATGGAAGTATGAACGGCGCGCGATACATTCTCTTCATCCTTGGCACCGATATACCGCGCCGTAACCACAGCCGCACCGACCGAAAAACCGATAAAAATATTTCTAATCAAAGCAAGATACGTTCCCGTGGCACCAACCGCCCCGATCGCGTTGGGATCCGGTGAAAGCCCTACAACCATAATATCTGCCGCGTGATAGAATTGTTGGAGCAGATTTGTAGCGATCAACGGCAGAATAAATCTCAAAATCTTCCCCCAAAGTGGGCCGGTCGTCATATCTATATGTGTTCTTGATTTCATGTCTGTCTCCACTTATTGCACTTCAAAATGATAATCGCGAAATGCCTTTTTTGCGAGATATTCATCGATCAACTCTTGCAAACCGTTCATATCACTCTCGGAAGCAAATATTTCGGGATAGTTTGTGTCTCCCTTCGTATAGTACGTTTGGATATAGCGATCTGCATCATAAGCACTGCAAATGCTTGTATCATTCCAAAAATCATAGGGTTGACCTATCGCAGATTCTCCCGTAATAGCGCAATAGGTCATAAGGGCTGTGATGTAGCCTGCCAACTGATTGGGATGATATCCGTCCGCATCGGATTTATGCACTACAAAGCTGTTTTTGTTATACTCCTCTTCCGCACCCGAAACGGCGACCTCATCTCTTATGATATCGGCAACAAGCTTGCCCCAGTCTACTATCGTAATCCCCATTTTTTCAAATTCTTTCAGGTTGTTCAAAATCTCCACCGGGAAAGATTCGGCAACAGAAATATTGTGTGCACCCGAACTCACCAAATACAAAAATTGAACATCCGGATTTGCGTCTCTGAAAAACTCAATGTATTTTTCAAGAGTATCAAAATAAGTAGACGCTTGACTCGCGGAACTTCTGCCGCCAGAAAGCACGACATAATCATAATAGGGATCTCGGATATCATCGATATAGTTATCGTAAATATAGGTAATGCCCTTTCCGCCGTATGTCCAGTTGGTAACCGATACTTCTATACCGTTTTGTTTACACAACTCATAAAAATAACCCTTATCGTCATATCTCGACTCACTGCCGTCTAATACGACCTTGCCGTAATAAATAAAGGAATCTCCGATAAAAATAATTTTTGAACTGTCTAACATATTCCAATCCTCTTGCTCATTATTTTCATCATTCTCACTGTTGCCCCCCTCCGCTTCACTGCCGTTCTGAGTGCTTTCCTCAGGAGCAATTTCATCGACGGAATCGGAATGTTTTTCTTCCAATGCATTACATGACACAAATGAAAGCAAAATTGATACAATCAGCAAAAAACTCAAGATTTTTTTCATAATATTGCCACCTTTTTTGTTTATATCTTGATTATAGCACAAAGGTATGATATAATCAAATACAAATAAAGATATAATAATTATATGGATATCCCTATGGAGGTTTCTATGGAACAAACTGTGAAATACATATATCAAGTATATTTAAACAAAAGCTTTTCAAAGGCGGCAAAGGCGCTGTATATCTCTCAACCGTCCTTAAGTGCCGCGATCGCAAGCAAAGAAAAAGAGCTCGGTTTTCGTGTTTTCGACAGAACTACAAAGCCGATCTCTCTGACGAAGGAAGGCGAAATCTACATTGAAATGATCGAAGAAATCATTCAAAGCGAGAATAATATGCATCACCGTCTAAAACGTTTACAAAATGACACCGCAGGAATCATCACGGTAGGAAGCAGCTGTTTTACCGCATATTATCTTTTGCCCACCATATGCGGCACGTTTTATCGCCGCTACCCCAACATTGAAGTACGGCTTGACATCGGCAATGTCGGCACCGGCGCAAATCTTTTTCAGAAATTAGACAACAAAGAACTCGATATTCTTTTTGCTTACCATTTTGATAAACAAAAATACTTCGGTTATCCTGTATACCAAGAGCACATGATAGTGGCAATGCACAAGAGCTTTATGACTCCCGCCCTCCGCCCTTTCGCTATCACTCGAAATGAGGTTATAAGCGAAAGCTATCCTCCCGAAAAAGAAAATGCGGATATGAACTTGTTCCACGATATTCCCTTCTTATCTTTCAACAAAACGGGGAGCACCGGCCGATATATGTCTGACATGCTCGGCTATTATTCTGTTTCGGCACACAGCGTTGCGAACGCCCGACACAGCGGCGTTCACTTTAATATGATGTGCGCAGGGCTCGGCGCGTTGCTCACCAGCGATTCCTCGGTAAAGGTTTCTTCATTCGGTTTAGACGATATTGTCTATTTTGTTTTTCCGAAAGAAATTTCTTCCAGAAATCTTTATGCTGTATTTCGTAAAAATGATATAGCGGAAAGCAATACGCAAAAATTCTGGGAAGTAACCAAGGAAATCTGTGCAAGCAAAAAAAGTCTCTGCCTATATTATGAGTGATATAAACAAAAGAAACCGCGCCTTGTGCGCGGTTTCTTTTGTTTTAATGGAGGAGTGGTTTTTAAAGCCGAACACCGCCATCGTGGTATGAAGTTTGGCATAGCACCGCATTCCCCCGATGATTGGGGGCGGCAACTTGCCGCTGGTGGAGATGACGGGAATTGAACCCGTGTCCGAAAATCCGTTGATACAACCTTCTCCGTGGGCAGTCTGTTATTTTAAATTCCCGCGCACGGACGCGAACAGACACGCTCCCGATTGCGGTAGCCCTTTTTTGCTTGGCAGAGTCAAGGGCGAAAGCCCTGCGCAAGTTCACCGCTACATGACGTTCAGTCCCAAGTCGCGGTCATCAAGGGAGGAACGGGCGGCTAAGGAGCCGCGGCACTGCCACTGAAAGCCTCTGAGAGGCGATCAGTTAGGCAGCCAATGCAACTTTATCGTTGTCGTTTATTTTTAAAAGTAGGCATTATACGGGTTACCCGGCCCGCCACGCTTATCGTACCTCAAAACCCCCGTCGAAGCCTTTACATCCCCATAGCGAGTTTTGGTTGCTTTTACAGTATACTTGATTCTCCTTATTTTGTCAAGAGCTTTTTATTTTCTTTTTTGGCGAAATTTGGAGTGTTATTATTCTTCCAAGCGCATTTTAAGCGTAGTATACCGCATAATATGGCGGTTATTTTCTACCATTCTTTCGGCAACCGCGCGATTACCGACCAAAATGACCATGCGGCAAGCACGGGTGACGGCAGTATAAAACAAATTTCGAGTTTCCAACATGGGAGCGCAAGAATAGAGAGGAATGATCACAACGGGATATTCACTTCCCTGGCTCTTATGAATGGTAATAGCGTAGGAATGATCCAATTCCTCCAAATTTTCTTTGGCGTAAGAGGCATCCCTGTCATCAAAGCGAATTTTCGCACCGTCCTCCGTAAGCGAAAGAAGAAAACCGGTGTCTCCGTTAAAGGCACCCGATCCTTCCAAGCCGTTTTTGGTCCAAACAATATCGTAATTGTTTCTCACCTGCATGATACGATCCCCTTCTCTGAAAAGAATCCCATGCACTTGTATCTCTTTTTTGCTTTTATCGGGCGGGTTTTCTACTTCGCGCAAAAGCGTATTAAGACGTTCGGTACCTGCACGCCCTTTTCGCGAGGGGGTGATCACTTGAATTTCGGATGTGATCTTTTTACCGTATGCCTTGGGCAAACGGCGGCAGATCAAATCCGCAACCGTTTCTGCCACACGGTCCTCCGGTGTCGGTACAAAAAAGAAATCCTTATTTTTGACATCAAGCACGGGCATTTCTCCGCGATTGATACGGTGAGCATTGGTAATGATTAAGCTCTCCTCGGATTGACGGAAAATTTCATCCAAGCATACCGTACAAAAACGATTGCTTTCAATGAGATCGGACAAGACACACCCCGCCCCAACGGAAGGCAGCTGATTGACATCTCCGATCAAAACAAGACGCGAACCGCGTTTCAGTGCCGAAAGAAGTGCTGACATCAGCATCACATCAATCATGGAAGCCTCGTCTACAATAATAACCGATGCATCAAGTGGATCGGTAGCACAACGGCGATAAACGGGAAACAATTCGTCGCTTCGTTCCATTTCCAAGGCGCGGTGAATGGTTTTGGCTTCGCAAATCGCCGCCTCCGACATACGCTTTGCGGCACGACCTGTAGGCGCAAGAACTGCTGTTTTAAGCCCCGAAACATCAAAAATACGCAAAAGGGCGCGCACAACAGTTGTCTTACCCGTACCGGGCCCGCCCGTCAAAATCATGACACCGTTACATAGCGCACTCATGATGGCAAGCCTCTGCTTTTTGGCATATGTGATGCCAAACTCATCCTCTAAGCGTTCGATAAAAAGCATTGCATCCCGTTCTCCAAACAGTGAGCAGGAACGGTCTAATAGAGCAAGTTTTTCGGCAATATTTTGTTCTGCCGCGCCATAAGTGGCGGAAGCGATATATCTTGTTCCGCCTTTTTCAAGCAGATACAGCTTTTTACGCGTGAGTAAAACAGCCATGCTCGCCAAAGCTTCTTCTTTCGCTACCCCCAGATGTTCCACAGCGGCGGCGATCAGCTTGTCCTCGGGCAAAACCGTGTGACCGTTCGCCTGCGCGTTGTATTCCAAAATATAAAGAATCCCGCCTTCGATCCGTTCGGGCGCATTGGGTTCAAAATGCAAAGAGGCAGCAAAGCGATCTGTTCTCTCAAAAGTAACGCCAAAAACCTCTCCGCACAGCGAATACGGATTTTTGCGCATCTTTTCTTCCGCGGCAGTACCCCATTTTTTATAAATACGGCTGACCACAGAGGTAGGAAAAAAGTCGCGGCAAAGCATCATAAGCGAACGGATTCCTGTTTGCTCGCAGAAGGATTTGTGGATCTCGGCAGCCTTTCTTTCCGAAATACCGGGAATCTCGGTCAACCATTCGGGGTGATGTTCAATGACATCAAAGCTGTCTTCGCCGTATTTGGCAACAATACGGGATGCCGTTGCCGGCCCTACGCCCTTGATCACACGGGAAGAGAGATAGCGCAAAACCGCTTTTTTTCCGGTGGGAAGCTCACGCTCATATTGCTCAAAGCTAAACTGTTCACCGTACTCGGGATGCGTGATCCATTTACCGTAGAGTGTCACGTCTTCTCCCTCTGCCGCATATGCCATTTTACCGACGCAAGTCACCAAATGTCCGCTTCGATCAATGATTTCCATCACGGTGTAATCGTTATCGTCATTATGATACACAATCTCTTCCACCGTGCCAATCAGCGTATCGGGTTCTTTGGTTATCACCGGCATAAGCTTCCCTCCCTTCTTTACTTTCTTTTGATATAGACAGCTATGCCCTCCTCACGGAGGGCATGCTCTATCATAGGTGAACTTTCATCCAAAAGTGCCACCGGCTTTTGCTCCACGGCGGCATCCGATTCCGCGTAAAGCTTCAATCTTTGCGCTTGTGCCAAAAGCGTGTCGGCATCCATCCCATCGCACCGAATGGCAATCACCAAATTTTCATGTGGCATGAGCCACACGGAAATGCGCAAAAAGATGGCATAAATTCCAACGATTGCCAAGCAACAAACAAGAATCTCAAAAAAAACAAGCATGATTCATCCTCCCTCTTCAGAGTATGCGCAAAGAGAAAGGATGGGCACAAAATTAAGCCTTCAGTGCCGCCTTGAGCGCATCGGCAACATCGACCTTTTCCCAAGGAGCATTTAAGTCTTCTCTTCCCATATGACCGTAAGCGGCAAATGCTTTATAAATGGGGCGACGCAGATCAAAACGCTTGATAATAGCGGCAGGACGGAAATCAATGACGGACGCTAAAATCTCACCGATTTTTTCATCTTCGACCTTTCCCGTACCAAATGTGTCAACCATAACGGAAACAGGGCGCGCAACGCCGATGGCATACGCCAATTGCACCTCGCATTTGTCGGCGAGCCCTGCGGCGACTACATTCTTGGCGGCATGCCGCGCGGCATAACATGCCGAACGGTCAACCTTCGTGGGATCTTTTCCCGAAAAAGCACCGCCCCCATGGCGAGCGTAACCGCCGTATGTATCAACGATAATTTTTCTTCCGGTAAGCCCCGTATCACCTTGAGGACCGCCTACAACGAACCTGCCGGTAGGATTGACATAGATCTTCGTATCTTCCCTCAAGAGAGACGCAGGAATCACAAAGCGGATTACCTCACGAATGATGTCGGCACGAATGGTGGCATTATCTACCTCATCGGAATGTTGAGAAGAAACAACGACCGTATCAACATAAGAAGGCTTTCCGTCCTCATAAGCAACGGTAACCTGCGTTTTTCCGTCGGGGCGAAGGTAAGGCAAAATGCCCATTTTTCGCACTTCGGTTAAACGCATGGCAAGCTTATGTGCCAGCGAGATCGGCAAAGGCATCAGTTCCTTGGTTTCATTGCAAGCATACCCAAACATCATACCCTGGTCGCCAGCACCCGTATCCAGCTCGTCCGCCATTTCGCCGGACTTGGCTTCGGCGCATTTGTCAACACCCATAGCAATGTCGGGAGATTGCTCGTGAATAGAAGTAAGAACCGCACATGTATGGCAATCAAAGCCGTATTTTGCTCTATCATAACCGATCTCTTCCACCGTTTTACGAACGATGGTGGGGATATCTACGACGGCTTTGGTCGTAATTTCGCCCATAACGGTAACAACACCCGTGGTGGCAAAAGTCTCACAAGCAACGCGAGACATGGGATCCTCTGCAAGCATGGCGTCCAAAATCGCATCCGAAATCTTGTCGCAGATTTTATCGGGATGCCCTTCGGTCACGGATTCGGACGTAAACAGCATTTTACTCATAACACACCTCTTTCTTGGCAAAAGAAAAACCCCGAGACTATCCCGAGGAGAAATAACATGAATCTCATCTCTCAGGAATTAGCACCTTGTCCTAAGACAGGTTGCCGGGCTTCATAGGGCCAGTCCCTCTGCCACTCTTGATAAGATTATTATTTTTTACACGATAAGTATAGCATATCCGACACGTAAATGCAAGAGTTTTTTCGATTTTTTTCGCAAGAGTTTTTTCTTTTTTAAATGCGTCTTGCATTTTGACGACACCTGTGGTAAAATATACAAAAACGAAGGAGGAAGAGGCGTGTTTTTATTACCCGAATATGTAGAAAAAGCTCTCGCTTTGCTGAATGCAGGTGGGTTTGAAGCTTATGTGGTAGGCGGGGCTGTACGCGACACGTTACGCGGTGTTACTGCGCACGATTATGACATTACGACAAATGCCCTTCCCTCCGAAACGCAGGCGATTTTTCAAGGCTTCCGCACGGTTGAAACCGGGTTCTCTCACGGCACGCTGACGGTATTGATTGACGGAGTGCCGCTTGAAATCACAACCTATCGTGTAGACGGGAACTATACCGATTCCCGACACCCCGATACCGTTACTTTTACGAGAAGTCTCAAAGAAGATGCGGCAAGGCGAGACTTTACCGTCAATGCCATGGCTTATCATCCACAAGAAGGGCTGAAAGATTTTTTTGACGGTCAAAGCGATTTAAAGAACAAGCGCATTCGTGCCGTAGGGGATCCCGAACGCCGTTTTACCGAGGATGCGCTGCGCATTTTGCGAGCCATGCGTTTTGCATCGGTCTTGGATTTTGAGATCGAATCCGCCACCGCCCGCGCCATGCAAAAAAAGAAAGACGGCCTTTTAAAGATTAGTCCCGAGCGTATCAGAGAAGAACTCGTGAAGCTTTTGGTCGGCAAAGCGGCAAGACGGATATTAAGCGATTTTGCCGATGTTTTATCCATGGTCATCCCGGAAATTACACCGTTGATCGGATTCAATCAAAAAAGCCGCCATCACGATTTTGATCTGTGGGAACACACGCTTCGCGTGCTTGAGGCGGCACCGCCTCTTCCCCATATCCGCCTTGCGGCATTCTTGCATGATTTCGGCAAACCGTCTGTCTTCTCCCAAGACGCTTTGGGCGAAGGGCATTTTTACGGCCATGCGGAGAAAAGCACCGAGTTTGCCGAGAATATTCTTTCAAGGCTCCGTTTTGACAACAAAACCCGAGAAAGCGTGCTTCTTTTGGTAAAGTATCATGACACTCTTCCCGATCCCCAATCACGTCAATTCGCGCGTTTCAGATCACGCTTTGGAGAAAAATTTTTAACCGATTGGCTCGCACTTGTGCGCGCCGACCGCACAGGTCAAAAAGAGGAGCTCTCTGCCGAAAAAGAAGCAGAACTCTCGCTTTACGAAAACGCCGCACGCGAACTGCTTCAAAAAGAGGAACGCTTGGAGCTGAAATCTTTGGCCATCAACGGCAACGATTTAAAGGAATGCGGCATTCCCGCAGGGAAAGAAATAGGCAGATTGCTTTCCGTTGCGTTCGACGCTGTTTTAGAGAAAAAAGTAATCAATGAAAAAGAAACACTTTTGCGTTTTTTAGGTCTCGGCATATAAAAAACACATCCTTAAGTTCACAAAGAAAGGTTCCACCGTCATGAATACTCCCATCGAATGCGAGCGTAAATTTTTAATCCGCTACCCCGATCTAAACCTGCTTAAAGCGCAAAAGGATGTGCGCATCAGCGAAATTGTGCAAACCTATCTCACCTCCCCGCAAGGAATCACCGACCGCGTTCGAGCACGTACCGCACTTGGAAAAACAACTTACACGCGAACACGCAAAATTCGAGTCTCTGTTCTTTCTGCTGAGGAATATGAGTCGGAAATTTCGGAGGAAACCTATAAGTCACTTCTTCAAAATGCCGATCCCGAGCGTTCACCTATCTGTAAAACCCGCTTTGTTTTGCCCTGCGGCAAGCATTTTGCAGAAATCGATATCTATCCTTTTTGGCAAAAGCAAGCCATTCTTGAAATTGAACTTCAAAGCGAAGAGGAAGCGTTTACCCTTCCCTCTTTTGTTGAAATCATTCGCGAAGTCAGTGCGGACAAACGCTATAAAAACGCTTGCCTTGCCCGCGAAATTCCCGCCGAGGAATCGCTTTAAAAAATATGGGGGGCAGAAATTGCCGCGGGGCTGAGTCATTGACTCAGCCCCGGCTTTATTTGGAAAAGTACGCTTTCATATCAAGAATTTTATAATCACCGTCATGTCCTGTTATCTCAAGCGTAAATTTCGAAGCTCGGATCGCACTGAAGGTGCAAATGTGCTTATGCCCAATCGTTCGCCCCTCATAAATCAGAATGCGCTTTTTCTTGTAGACAGGCAAATGCGCATAAACACGGAAAGATGTGACCGACTGCCCTTCCGTTAAGTCTTCCATGATCACAAGGCGATTAGCAAGCGGAGATGTCGGCAAAACGCCCCATTCCGCGATATCAAAATCAGAATGTGTGATGGAGTATGCGTCGGTGTTTTCCGCTTCTTTTTCAAGCGCACGGTACGGAAGAGGGTTAGCATATACTGTGCGAATGCGTTTGCCCAGTGCGGAAAGGCGAGTAGCGTCTGCCGCGGGAAGCTTACCGTGGTGATCGGGACCGATATTCAAAAGGAAATTGGAACCGTGCCCAACCGACATCTCGTACATACCAAAGAGCTCATCGAGCGTCTTAAGCGTTTCTTCGTTTCTGTCGTAAAACCATGTAGCACGAATTTTACAATCGCATTCCGCAGGGAGAAAACGCGAGGCGGAGAGTGCTTGCTCTTCTTGTGCAAGTTCCGAAAAAGCAACGTGTGTCACGACAAGAGGATTTTCAAGCGACGCATAACCGTCCTCATTTCCCACCCAACGCACACAAGGAAACCACTCGGGATCGCAAAAAGTTAAGATCTGCGGTTGCAGCTTAAAAATCTCCTTCACGATACGGGCGCGATCATACTCATGCCCTTCCGATCCGCAACCATCGAACCAAAGATAATCAATCTTGCCATAGTTTGTAAGAAGCTCGGTTATTTGATGAATAAAATAGTCATCGTATTCCTTTGCCTCCGAAAATTTCACAGCCATACTTCCCCATTGTGCGGGGGAATAATAAAGCCCTACTTTGATCCCGTATCGGCGGCATGCGCTCACATACTCACGCACAACATCCCCCTTTCCGTTTTTCCAAGGCGTATTCGCCACACTGTAACGGGAATACGCAGAGGGCCAAAGTGCGAAGCCATCGTGATGTTTGGTGGTAAGAATGGTATATGTCGCCCCCGCTTCTTTGGCAGCCTTTACCCATTCTTCGCAATTCAGCGCATCGGGACAAAAGCCTTCGGCAGGCATCTCAATGCCGTCCCAATCCTTGTGACCGGGATAAAAAGAACGAATTCCGAAATGAAAAAAGATTCCGAATTCCCAATCTAAAAAAGCAAGCTGTTCTTTTGTGGGTTTGAGTTTCATTTTTGTTCTTCTTTCTTTACTGTGATAGGTTAATTTTAGCATAAACTTCTCTGTTTTTCAAGATTATTTTTCATAAAAGTGCAAGAAACGCATAGAAAAAGCCGAAGGAAGGACAATTTACGGTATTGACACTCAAAAAAGAAAAGGTTATAATGAAATCGGTAGTTAAAATATATATTTGGAGGTTTATTTTATGAAACTTTCTTTCCGTTGGTACGGCGAGAGTGATCCCGTTTCTCTCTCTTATATTCGTCAAATTCCCGGTATGCGTTCGGTAGTCAGTGCCATCTATGATGTAAAACCGGGTGAAGTATGGCCCGAAGAGAGCCTTAAGAAAATGAAGGAGACGGTAGAAGCAAACGGCATGCTTTTTGACATTGTCGAATCTGTGCCCGTTCACGAAAGCATTAAACTCGGCGGTAAAGACGCAGACGCTTTGACCGATGTCTATTGCGAAAACATTCGCCGTTGCGCTAAATACGGCATCAAATGCATCACCTATAACTTTATGCCCGTGTTTGACTGGACACGCACCCAACTCGACAAGGAGGGCGTTGACGGCTCTACCTCGCTGGTCATGTACAAGGAACAGTTGGAAGGTCTCAATCCCTTGACCGACGATATTCACCTTCCCGGTTGGGATGCCAGCTATACCCAAGAAGAGGTCCGCGAGCTGATTACGGCATACACGATGCTTGGCGAAGAAGGACTTTGGAAGAATCTTGAGAAATTCCTCAAGAAGATCATTCCCGTTGCCGAGGAATGCGGTGTTCGCATGGCGATCCATCCCGATGATCCGCCTTATTCGATTTTCGGTATTCCGCGTATTATTACAACCGAAGAAAACATCGACAGAATGCTTGCGATCGTAGACTCTCCTGCCAACAGCCTTTGCCTGTGCGTTGGCTCGCTGGGCTCTACCGCTGAAAATGATATTGTACATATGGTAAAGAAATACAGTGCCTTAGACCGCATTGCCTTCATGCATATGAGAAATGTCCTTCTGCTTCCCGACGGTAGTTTTGAAGAAAGCGGTCACCTCTCTCGCTTCGGCAGTATCGACATGTACGAGGTAACAAAAGCACTTGTCGAAAACGGCTTTGACGGATACGTCCGTCCCGATCACGGCAGAATGATCTGGGGCGAAACCGGAAAACCCGGCTACGGTCTTTATGACAGAGCACTCGGCGCCGCCTATATCAACGGTCTCTTTGAGGCTTGTGAAAAAGCACTCAAAAAATAATCTTTTCCGAAAAAAGGAAAAAACGCGTAGATTTGTTCATATATTTGGGCTATAATGATTAAGATTATATATTTAAAGGAGAACAAATAAATGAACAACTCATTGATGACCATTGGTATGCTGGTTCTTATCGTGGTATTCTTTTACTTTTTCTTGATTCGTCCGCAAAAGAAGCAAGAAAGAGAAGCTAACGAGATGCGCAATTCTTTGGAGATCGGTGACGAGATCATCACCATCGGCGGCATCGTCGGTCAGGTTATCAGCATCAAAACCGATACCATTACCATTGTAACAAGCAAAGACAGAACCAAGATCCGTTTTTTGAAGTCTGCTATTCGCGAAGTAACTGTTAAAGCAAACGCTCCTGTCGAAAAAGCAGATACGCCTGCTGTCGCAAACGATGCCCCTCCGCTTAAGGAAGATAAGAACAACGCTAAAGCCGCAGCACAAGACGAACAGGAAAATACCACTGACGAAACCAAATAATAAGCGCATAAATAGGAAAGCCTCCGCATAGTCTGTATCAAGACGATTGCGGAGGTTTTTCTATGGAACATGCATTTTTGGCAGATAGACGGGGAACCGGGCTTTTGAAAAGCACGCTGTTCTCTCTTCTTTTTTCATTTGTTTTCGGTCTTATTCTCCTTCTTGCATCCGGTGCGATTCTTCTTTACTATCAAAACCCCACACACGCTTTTCAAGTTACAAGCACACTCTTACCCGCCCTAACAGCTTTCTTCGGCGGCATTATAGCGGGAAAAACAGAAAAAAAACAAGGTGCTTTGGCGGGCATCTTGCATGGAATTCTCTTTGTCCTTTTCCTCTTTTTGCTCTCACGTTTATTGGGCGAAGGTGATTTTTCGGTTGCCCATACCCTCATCTCATACACGGTGATGCTTGTGCTTTCCGTACTCGGCGGAACTGTCGGAGCCGCCAAACGTCAAAAAGGAAAAAAGCGCCGTCATAAACGGCGCTGAAGCTACACTTCCCTAATGTTTGCGCCGAGCGATCGGAGCTTAGGCAAAAAGCCCTCATATCCACGCTCGATATAATGTGTATTGTCAATGCGTGTTTCATCCTTGGCAGTCAGTGCCGCAAGAACCATCGCCGCACCGCCGCGAAGATCGGTAGCCGATACCTGTGCGCCATGCAAAGCTGATCGCCGCACTACAATGCTGTTTCTCTTCTGCTTTGCGTTAAAGCCCATTTTTGAGAGCTCGGATAGGTATGCGAAACGATTTCTCCACACACAGTCTGTAATTTTTCCTCGTTCTGTTTGTGAAAGCAATACCGCCATAGGGGGATGGAGATCGGTGGGAAACGCAGGATAAGGCGCACAAAGAAGAGTGGCTCCTTCTTTTAAATGTGTGCCCCAAACCGTAACGGAACCACTTTCTTTTTGGTACACCACACCCATGTGTTCAAACGCATGGAATACCGATACAAGTGCTTGGCAATTCACATTTTCCACAGTCACCTCGCCGCCCGTTGCCGCGCAAGCGATCATATAGGTTGCCGCCTCAATCTCATCGGAATCAATCCGAAAGGATGCTCCGTGAAGCGGTCTTTTCCCCTTTACTGTTATTTTATGAGACGTGATACGCAAATCCGCACCGATAGCCCTTAAAAACCGAAGGAAGCACATAACGTGAGCTTCCTTCGCATACCCATATATTTCGGTTGTTCCTTCGGCGGCAAGTGCCGCCAAAACAACATTGACCGTTGTTCCAACCGACGGAAAGGACAGAAACATACGTGCGCCGTGCATAGCATGTGCTGAAACTCGGATCAATCCTTCGTCTTCAATCCAAAGAGCACCCAATAGTGAAAATGCGTCTTTGTGAAGATTCAAAGGTCGTTCGCCAAGATTACAACCGCCCGGGTAAGTCATGCATATATCGCCAAAGCGAAAAAGCCCTGCGCCAAGCAAATACGAAGAGGCGCGCATAGCACCGATTTCGGGTGCAAAGGGGGATGGCGGAGTTACGTTTTTTGCACAAAGGACGAGTTTTTCGTCCTTTTTTTCTATCGATACTCCCATATGAGCGAGCAGAGAAAGCGTTTTCTGTATATCGCCAATGTCGGGAACGCCGGATAAAACAATCGGCTCTTCCGTCAAAAGCACCGCAAACAAAATGGGGAGAGCAGCATTCTTGGAGCCTTGCGCACAAACCCTTCCATAGAGTGGCGTGGCTCCCATGATCTGATATGCCACTTTCCTTCACCTCACAAATCCGTTATTTGTTAACAGAATATGTGGGTTTCTCGAAAGGGGTTACTTCTTACTTAGCCTTGTAATAGGCCACGGCAAGGTTAACCACCAGGTCATAACTGATCGTTCCTTCCGTACCCATGCTTTGCAAATAAGTGTTATTCACCTTCTCGGCAACATCTCGCGCTACACTGCCATCCACTTTATCCAAGAACGCGTTATAAGCTTTATACTCATTTTTGACAGATTCGGAGAGCGAGAAATAGGCAGTCCGATATCTTTCACGATCCGTTTTTGCCAACGCGTTTAAGACGTATTGCAAAAGATTGACATATCCCGCATAGCGCAAATAGTCATCTTCCGAAGATTCCAAAGCCAAAAATGCAACGAAATTAGCCTCATCTTCCCGCGCAATTCCCCTGGCATGCGCCATTTCGTGAGCCGCGGTAAACACATTGCTGTAATCGGGATACGCGGTATTCAAATTGGCTTCGCCCGTAAAAAAGGAGTACACACCGGTAATACCCGTAAACGCCATGGGATAGCTGAGGAGCACCGGTTTTACACCGACGGAAAACGTAGAAACAAAGTCATATTGATGCGAAAGTGTACGGTACGCCTCAATCAATTTTTGATTCATACCGCGATGACCGTATGGCATAAGACTCTCTCCGTTTTCGCCATACGTGAGTGTAGGAGCGAGAGCATTTGCCTCTTGAGCAAGCCAAGATGCCACCGCAAAAAGCTCTTCGGCAGAAATTTCATCTTCCATAGAAAGCGACATTTTCTCTTCCAAATTACTGCCTGCATATCCAAAGCCCATCGTAAATACGAAAAGTATATACAGAATCGGCAAAACAGCCAAAAAAAGGCACAAAAGTCTCACTCCGGAAACGCCTTTTCTTCTTTGCCGCCGAATAAACAAGACAAGAAGAAAGATCCAAAGCGGAATACCGAGAAGAAAAATTTCCGCCAAAGAAAAAGGAAAAATCGATGTGATATACGCAATAAAGGCGCGCACGGCAAAAGAAATGCTTCCGCAAAGCACATCAGCGGCACGAGGCGAAAGAATCGCAATAAGATGCAAGAAAAACGCAAAAACGGCAATCCCCAAAACTATATACATAAACCGCGGTATCGCTTTTAATACACGGATTATCTTTTCTTTTATCATATTTATGACCATTCCTTTCTGTGCAAAGACTTCCTTTCTAATCAGTAAAAACACTTTTTCAGTGGTTTCTTCTTCGCCTTGAAGCAATCCAAAAAACAACAAACACAAGTAAAAAGCCGAAAATGACGCCCAAAAAGTCTAATAGCACATCTATGAAAGAAGCATTTCGTCCCGGTACCAAAGCTTGAAGCCCCTCATCTGTCAAAGCAACAAAGGCACCTATGCTTAGGCAAAGCAGGTATTCTCTTTTCTGCGCCCTTAGAAAGCAATATGGGAAAAGAGCGAGATGAAAGCCGAGCAAGGCATACTCGATGAAATGCGCCAGCTTGCGAACAAAATTATGCGTAAAAAAGGGTAAAAACGAAAGCCATTCCATGAGGTATTTAAAGAAATGAATGCTTTCATTCGCGGATTTATCTCCGATCAGCATAGAATTACCGTAAATAAAAATCAAAACCGCGAAAAAAGAAAGCAGAAGTGTTATTTTTCTCGTTTTCGATGCCAATGAATTTATCATCATGATGACCGTACCTTTCTTTTTTCAAATCTTTTTGCCGGACAGTCCGCAGTATCGCAAAAAGCACTTGCTTTTCACTCTGTAATATGTTATAATGATAGATGGTGGAGTTTTATGCGAAAGGGTGCCTTTGCCAAACGAAGGCTTGGTAACTAATATGAGGATCATTTCCCTATTTCTGTGCGCCTGCTTTCTTGTCTTGTTTCCCTCTTCTCCCTCGGTAAATCTTCCGAATGAGCCGGAAAAACCGCAAGCGGCAGAAGAAATTTTGTTCGGAACGCCCGAGATAGACGGTGTACTTGATGAGATCTATTTGGAAAGCTATTGCTATGTGCTACCCAAAGGAGAAAATCTCAATTATGCGCCATCTCGCGAAGATGCCGAAATCATGATGGAAAACACGGCAGGCACTGTATATTATCTCTACGACGATACTTATCTTTACGCTTGCGCGGTCATTTGCGACGAAACGCTGATGTCCCGCGGAGAGAAATGGCGATTTGAGACCACCTGGCCTTGGAACGATGACGGTGCTGAGCTTTATTACGCCTTCTCCTCCGACCACATGTTCGCCATTCATACGGACGCCTTTGGCATTCGCTCTGTTGTAGACGAAAAAATCTGGGGCACCAATCATTCCACCGCAAAAAAGTATCATGATACTCCCAAAGAAGATTATGCCACAGCCATTGTTTCGAACAACATTTATATCATTGAAATTCGCGTTGAGCTTGACGAGGGAATGGGTGCGGGAGATACGATCGGCCTTTTCCTCGAAATTGACGACCGCTATTCCGAAACCGGCACCGGAGCTCTCTTCCCTGCCAATCGCGATCCTATGAACAATGCATATTTGGTAAAGCTTTCCGTTCAAGAGGCTATCGTATCGGAAACAGAAGACACGACCGAACAGATAAAATCTGTCGCCAAGGATTTACATGCCTTCACCCAAACCATGGCAAAAACGTTCAAAAAGAGGCTATATTAAATCAAAACAAACCAAAGGGCTGTCGCCTCAATGCGACAGCCCTTTTCTCATGAAACTCAAGCGTTTCTTTTATCGACGGTATAAGTAGGAACAAGATCGTGAACCAGTTCCTTCATCTCATCGGTTTCGGCATATGCCGCAGCATACAGTTTATCCAGTTTTTCATAGAAAACACTTTCATCAAAATCAATGGGTTTTCCGATGCTGATAGACTCGTTTGCTGTTTTCTGCATACCCTCCTCGTCCATGAGTCGTTCCTCGTAGAGCTTTTCGCCGGGACGAAGACCGGTACATACGATATCGATATCCACGCCGGGTTCATATCCACTCATGCGGATCAGATTTACTGCCAAATCATAGATGCGAACCTGTTCGCCCATATCGAGGACATAAATTTCTCCACTCTTGGCATAGGCACCTGCTTGAAGCACCAAGCTGACCGCCTCGGGGATCGTCATAAAATAACGAATGATATCTTTATGCGTTACCGTAACGGGACCGCCCTCCGCGATCTGACGCTTAAACAAAGGAATAACACTACCGTTAGAACCGAGAACATTACCGAAACGAACGGCAACAAATTCAGTTTTGGATTTTCTGCCGAGACTTTGAATAATCATCTCGCAAATGCGCTTGGTTGCGCCCATGATGTTCGTGGGGTTCACGGCTTTATCGGTACTGATCTGCACAAAACGCTCTACGCCGTATTTATCCGCGGCACGCGCTACATTAAGCGTACCGAAAACGTTGTTTTTGACAGCCTCGCAAGGGCTGTTTTCCATCAAAGGTACATGTTTATGTGCGGCGGCATTAAAGACAATATTGGGCTTGTATTTTGCAAAAAGATTCTCAATCTTTCCTTTGTCGCGCACACTGCCGATCAAAACCAGCAAATTCAGTGCGGCATGTTTACGGCGCAACTCTTGCTCAATATCATAAGCATTGTTCTCATAAATATCGAAGATGATGAGCTGACGGGGACGCTGTTTGGCGATCTGTCGGCAAAGCTCACTACCAATCGAACCGCCGCCGCCCGTAACGAGAACCACTCTATCCTCGATATATCCCATAATCTCGGAAAGATTTACTTTGATCTGCTCTCTTCCAAGAAGATCTTGCGGCTCTACATTGCGCATTTTGGAAACAGAAACCGTACCTGCCGCAAGCTGATAAAGGCCGGGCAAGGTTTGAACTTTAACACCCGCCACTTGACATTTAGCATAGACTTCCTTTAACTTAGCAGGTGCTACGGAAGGCATTGCAATAAAAATTCGCGTGGCACCATATTTTTGAACAGCCGCTTTGCAATCTTCCACGCGACCTACCACTTTAACACCGCAAATATACATGCCGAGCTTGGAAGGATCGTCATCCAAAATGGCGACGGGCTGATAACCGACTTTATCGGTATTGCGCAACTCTCGCAATATCAAGGTGCCTGCCGCACCTGCGCCTACAACAATGACACGCTCCTTATCGCCCAAAAATCCTTTCTTTCGAGAAAAGACGGTATAAACGCGGAATGCCGCGCGAATCAAGAAAGTAATCGCACACAAAAGCAAGAAATAGACAAATGCATGTATCGCATTGATCTCATTCGGCAAGAAAGCTTGCGCGATAAACTCTGCCACACCGACGCAGAACAAAGCAATCGACAAACGCAAAGCATCAAAAACGCCAAACCCGCGATAGGAAATGCGATATACTTGGCAGACCAAGAAAGACAAAACCAAAAAGCCGACATGACAAATGAACCATACGATAAAAGGCCATGTGATCAAATGCGTAATGTCCAAGCAAATATACGCCGCCAAAACGGTTGCAAGCAGAATCGCCAAAATGTCGACTACGATTTTGCAAGAGGTATTGATGATGCGATGGCAGAGAGCTGTTTTTTCCTTAGAGTTTTTCGTATCCATATTTCATTCTCCTTTTTTGGAAATGCTCGCTCAAATCATCTTCTGCCGCGAAGCATTTCCTGTTTTAAAGTCCAGAGTGCATCCGAAAGGTCTACATAGTAACGATGAGGATTATCAAAACGTTTTACCTCATCCCAAAGGTGCGAAAGCTGTTCTTTGCAATATTTTTGAATCTCGTGAACGCTCGGACTTTCATATACGCATTCACCGCCAAGAAAAATCGGGACATGTAAGGACTCAATACGGTAATTGGTCACGGTTTTGTGTTTCCATGTAGAAACAGGATCAAACAAAAGGAGAGGCTCCTTATCGTCAACCACCTCATCGGCAAGCGCAATATAATCTGCGATTGCTTCACCCGTTTCTCCGTCAAAAACACGGTACGGTTTTTTATATCCGGGATTGGTAATTTTCTCAATGTTTTCGGAAATTTTGATCTTAGGTTTGATGGTACCATCCGCCTCTTCCACCGCAACAAGCTTATAAACTCCGCCAAAAACCGGATTTGATTTCGAGCAGATCAAACGCTCGCCCACCCCAAAGGCGTCGATTTGCGCGCCTTGAGAAAGAAGTGTTTTGATAATATTTTCGTCCAGCGAATTGGAGGCAACGATCTTGCAATCCGGAAGTCCCGCTTCGTCCAGCATTTTACGAATGCGCTTGGTCAGATATGCAAGGTCACCGGAATCCAAACGGAGGGCATATTTTTTACATCCGCGCGGAATCAAAACCTCTTTGATAGCACGGATGGCATTCGGCACACCGCTGTGCAAAACATCGTACGTATCGACCAATAGAGTTACGCTATCGGGATAAAGCTCGCAATAGGTTCGAAAAGCATCGTATTCATCATCAAACATCTGCACCCATGCATGCGCCATGGTACCGCCCGCGGGGATACCGTAATCGCGCTCGGAAAGTGTGCATGCGGTGGAAGAACAGCCTCCGATGTAAGCGGCACGCGAACCGAGAATGGCACCCGAAGCACCTTGTGCACGGCGGGAACCGAACTCCGAAACAGGTCTTCCCGCTGCGGCGCGGACAATGCGCGCGGCTTTGGTAGCAATCAAAGACTGATGATTTAAAGTCAGCAAAACGAATGTTTCGATCAACTGTGCTTCAATCGCGGGTGCACGCACGGTGAGAATGGGTTCACCGGGGAAAATCGGTGTGCCCTCGCGCATGGAGTATATATCACCGGTAAAACGGAAATTTTTGAGATAAGAAAGAAATTCTTCGTCGAAAATACCTTTCGTACGCAAAAAAGAAATATCCTCTTCTGTAAAATGCAACTTTTTGATGTAATCGATCAGTTGCTCAAGACCTGCATATATGGCATATCCCGCCTCATCCGGAATCGTACGAAAAAAGACATCAAAGTAAACGATCTCCTGCCCGCGCCCTACGCGAAAATAACCGTTTCCCATGGTCAGTTCGTAAAAATCGCACAGCATCGTATAGTTTTCTCCGTCTATGAGAAAACTTTTTTCTTCACTCATTTTCATATTCCTTTCTTAAACACCGTTTGTCTATTCTTAAAAGCGACCAATCAAATCAAGAAAAGATAATAAACACCGGTATACGCCACACCGAAAACCATCAATGCCGCAAGTGCCAAGCAAACAATGCGCACTGCCAATTTGGCTTTTTCTTGTTTTTTCATAACCAAAACCTTTCTGTATTAATAAAAACATTTCACTGCCACAAGAGAGGCATTGTGAAGCTTAATTGCATTTGGAAGCTTGTCAAGCGAAGCCGCCAAGCCTTTGACGACTGCGTCCGACGCATCGTTCGGAACAACGCACGGGAAGCCGGTGATGCCTTCAATCATATTTGACATTCCTTTGAGATAAGCACCGCCACCCGTCAGAATAATGCCGCCCTTCATCGCATCCGCCACCTTTTCAAGGGGGATCTTCGATGCCGCACTGCAAATAGCATCCAAAATACCGGCACACGGCTCTTCCAATGCCGTAAACATTTCATCGGAAGAGATAGAGGCTTGTCTGCAAGTATTCGCCGCATCCACACCTACAATATCTGTGATGCGCGATTCGCCTTCCAGCCATACCGTTCCCACGGAACGCTTCACTTGCTCTGCCGTGGGGAAATTAATTTTCATTCGATGCTTTTTTTCCACATATCCGCTTACCGCCAAACAAAACGCATCACCGCCGATCATAACGGAGGCGCGATCGATGATTTGCGCATCGGAAACCACAACAATATCCGTTGTACGTGCACCGATGTTAACAGAGATATATGTATTTTTCAAAGAATATCCGCTTCCGATCAAAGCCGCCACGGGAGAATATACCAAATACGCCTCCGCGAAGCCGGATCGAAGAAGCAGTTCCACGATGGCGCATTCCTCAGCGTCACCGAGAGAACAAGGAACGGAATATAGAACTCTGACATCGTTTGCGCCCGGGAAGGTTTCATTCAAGCACCAACGAAAAACGCGTTCCGCAAGTTCCGTATCTTCAAGAACTGAAGTATGAAAGGAGCGCACAACTTTTAAAATCGGATGCTCTGCTGCAGCTTTTTGCGCGAATATACCGAATTTGCTTCGCTTTTTGGTCTCGCGATTCATCGCTACCACGGATGGGGTGCGCATAACAATTCCCTTGCCCGGGACGCTGACACGAAGCTCTGTCATGCCAAGATCAATACCAACCGCTTTCCGCATAGTGCCTCTCCTTTCTTGCTTTTTTGATGGGTAAATATTATTATACTATATCTTGAAGAAAATTTCAATAGTTATTTTACTTTTTCACCCTAATTTTATTAAAAAGCGTTATTCGAGAATGTTACTGGTAATCATATCAACGCCGATTTCTCGCATTTGTTCTGCTCCCTCAAGGGTATCTACCGTCCAAACGTTAACCCGTTTTCCGTTTTGATGCATAACATCTACAAATTCTTTATTGATGCTTTTCCAATAAAAATCCGCTTCAAAGTCATTTTCCAAAACGAACTTGACCGCCTCATCTGTCAAATGCGAAGACAAAAACTGTGCGACGGCATGAGGAAAATGTTTTTTGAGAACAACAAGATTTTCTCCCGCAAAAGAGATAAATACCGTTTTTTTCATCCAACCCATTTTCTCGACGATTTCGGCAATATTTTTGACATGCCCTTCCTCCATGGGATTTTTCAATTCAAGAATAGCATGCTTATCGTACTTTTTGCATATAGTCAGATATTCCTCCAGCGTTGGCAAAAAAAGATCTGCTCTTTCACTGACATTGTCCGTGTCTTTCAGTCTCACCGCACGCAGTTCATCAAAAGTGCTCTCTTCCACATTCATTTCAAGCCCCGCAATCCGCTTTAAGTCATCATCGTGAACAATGATATATTTACCGTCTTGCGTTACATGAACATCGGTTTCTATC
Source organism: Eubacteriales bacterium (assembly GCA_045580085.1). Taxonomy (GTDB): domain Bacteria; phylum Bacillota; class Clostridia; order Oscillospirales; family CAG-272; genus UBA1740. Next base: position 28,618 of record JAZNND010000023.1, on the reverse strand, counting down.
CCAAAATAGCTCTTCACCCCGGCAGCAACAAACGCAGGGCAAGTATTTTCACGCTCGAGTTTCGACACGCCGCGATGTGCAATCATTTTAATATTACCTTTATTTTCAAACAAGATGGTGTTCATAGCAATTCTCCTGACTGTTATCGTTTTTAAAATGCCATAAGATCTTCGATTTTGCTTACGGAAACATAGCTTTCGTCTTGCGCCATGCGCAAGCGATATATTTCCGATGGTTTCCGCGGTTCGACCGCAGACGAAGCGTCGTGCATAGCACGGCACAATCCCTTTTTTTAAGACTTCATGGATATTATATCGCAAAAAGAAAAAAAGGTCAAGAAATTACGTCGGATTTTATTCGTATTTTTTATATTTTTATAAACAATCAACGCCAAGAATGCGCCTATCGAGAAATTAAAACTTTTTTTCGGAAACCCCTTGACTTTTTCAATCTCTTTTGCTATAATCATAATGTTCTTGCCGGCGTGATGGAATGGTAGACGTGTTGGACTCAAAATCCAATTCTGGCGACAGAGTGCGGGTTCAAGTCCCGCTGCCGGCACCAAATATCCCCCAACGGACATTTGTCCGTTGGGGGATATTTTATGTTGAGTTCATCGACGCAGAACCGGTTCATTCCGCCTCGCGGAATGAACTGACTTTGCGTGATATGTGCTTGTTTTGCGCAGAAACTCGGCGCAAAGTCATTGCGAGCTCCCGCTGCCGGCACCAAGAAAAAACAGATGGATGTTCCGTCTGTCTTTTCTTTATGCTGTACTTGCCGACTTGAACAGTGTCCTCTCCCCCTACGGGGATAGGACAGACTTAATAATTTATGCGACACCTTCAAATAACAAAAGCAGAGGGGCCTCAAATGTTTCATTTAAGCATTTGACACAGCACCTTGCATTTTTTATTGCGCAACCGCTTCCAAAAGATCGATAGGCTCAATGTCAAGACGAGCTCTCAGCTCTTTCAGCTCAGCCTTAAGAGCTGAGAGCTTGCTCTGATCCTTTTCGGTAAAGGGAGAGGGGTTATAGCCTGCATCGATTCCCATAAAGGACATTGCCGCACGCATGACCGACTGAAGATTTCCATATTGGAACAATACCTCGATGATGGCGTTGCTCGCCAGGTAATCCTTTTGTGCGCCTCTTACGTCACCCGCAAACAGCTTCTCAGCCGCGCACCATGTAATGAATGTCGGCACAATGCTTGTGCGCTTCAAACACACATTCGGATTCATCCTTTGTTATGACCGAATGGGCTTGGATCTGTTTGCTCTAAACGCCTCGTAAGCAAAAGTTTTCAACAATTATATATTTTCCAAAAACGAGGATTTTGCCGATCCTCTTTTCGTTGTACTTATTTTCGCCTCTCTTTTGAAGTTTTTTCTTTTTCGGGTTAAGAGGCATCGAAAAAAATAAAAAAAGGCCAGCCCAAACACAACGAAATATTGCATTTGAGCTAGCCCCTTTGGGGGAGTTATTTCAAAAACAGAATGACGGGATTCATGGTGAAGAGTGGGGTCTCAAAGACCGTGCGATCCTCTTCCCTTCGCATCGCGACGGGGGCGCGGGTGCCGTCTGCCGTCAAAAGCTCGGCATGGGAATACTCGCGCTCGGTATAGAGCTTAATTTCCTCGATGGGGTCTATGCCGAGATTAAAGAGCGCTACGATACGCTCTCCGTCGGGAAGCAGACCGGTTTTGAGGAATACCTGCTCGTCGCCTTCATAGTAGACGGGGAGGTTTCCGCTTGCCTTTAAGAGGCGCACAAGGTGTGCCTTTCTCGTCTCATTCAAGAAGGCAAACGCCTGACCGTATACGTGCGGCGTATTGGGAGTGCCCGCAAAGCAGACCACCGTGCCGCCAAGCTCGTTTTTGTAACGCGTGACGCCGGGTGTAAGAGGGATATGCTCCACGCCGTCCTTGAGGTGGTAAAGCATCGACTCGCGCTCGACCTCGTCGGAGAGGGAGCGCAGATGCTTTGCGCCGACCTGCGTTTGCATTTTGACGGTGTCGCCCCGCGCTAACTCATACGAGGGGAGGCGCTCGCTCCAATCCTCGACCGTCACGCCGAGATATCTCGAAAAGCCGCGCGCGCAAAGCTCCTTGGCGGAGTCCGAGGCGAGCCACAGCGTGCCGTGGCACATGGCGAGAATTTCCTCATCGGTGAAGGTTTCGGTCTCGCCCTCCATTGCGACGGCGCCGCCTTCTTCTGCCGAGAAATAAACAGGGATGCCCATCCTTTCAAGCACGCACTTGCTCCATGCGTTGCTCGGCGTATACCACGGCGCGTGGGTCAGACCGTAATCGGGCAAGGATGCGATCGGGATACGAATGCCCTCGTAGCGGACCTTTGGCACGAGGTCTGAGAGCGCATTATAAAAGCGCGCGTGCTTCGCCAAAATGCGGCGGTATGCAATGCCGCTATTAGGCTCGTATTTGTCAAGACGAGTGATCCAATGCTTGGCACCCGATACGCCCTCTAAAATAGAGACGGTAAAATGCGAATGCAGCTGATGTGCGCTCACGCTATAGCGGTTATGAGGGCAGGTGTCGGTCTCGGCTAAGATCGTATCAATGCCCTGTCGGCGCACGTAGACGGATGAGGTGGCGCAACGGTGCGCGATATCACTGAAGCCGAGCGTGCCGACGGGGGCGTAATTGCCGTTGTTGATGCGGACGGTGGGAGGATTGCCCTCTCCCGCTAAGATACGGGCAATGTCCCCGCAGAATTCAACGCCCGAGCCTGTGGCACAGATAACGCCGCGCACGGTGGGGTCTGCCGAATCAATGCCCTTGCGGATGGCGCGCGCCAAGCCGAGGATGGATTCTCTTTGGGTCTCCACGTACGCCTCGGTGTATGCGGGTCTTTGCGGATGGAAGCGGTCACAGAGGATGCTATACATCTCCTCGCGGGAGATATCCTTCCCCACCGCCTTGCGGAACGCTCTCATATGAAGCGGGCAGGCGCAGCCCTTGCCCGCGCGGAACATCAGACGGAAATCGTCATCCACCATCAAGACGGCGGGATGCAAGGCGGCAAGCGTTGCCATTTGCTGCTTAAAATAGGCTCTTGCCTCCTCGTCATAGGGGCAAACGATGCTTTGCGGCACGCCGTCGGTCAATTGATGGTATTGCTGAAAGCCAAACATCTGGTTAAGCGCGTAGCCGTGTCCCAGCGTGCATTGCACGAGGATACCGCAAGAGATCCCCATTTCCGTCAGACGGTCTCTGAACGGAATATACCGCTTTGCGAAAAGACTTGCTTTATCGATGGCGGGAACGCCCTCGGGCACAAGCTGCGTATAAAAGAGAGCGCAGGTGGCAATGCCGTCGTCGTATTGCCTTTGGACGTCGGCGCAAATTTCTTCCAAATGGTTAAGATCGGCGTCTACGATGCTGTAAAGCTGCATAATCTTCTCCTTCGTTTTAAAAAACGATGATATTCGTCACGGGAAATTCTCCCAGGCTTTTTCATTATGCCACATCCCCACAGAAAAGTCAAGGCATCCCATTACGAAACATTTTCGACATTCCATTCGTCTTTTTCGGGAATAAAAAGCACTCTCCTCCATTCAAGCTTTCGCAGGCAACCGTTACCGCTAACCTCTTTAATCCTTCTTATCAAACGCCGCCGCCAGTCCTTATCGAACTTGGCAATGCCCGCGTCGGTGAGGGAATGGTGGAGCATCTGCCTGAAGACCTTGTAGGGAACGGTGGCGATATGCGCGCCACTCTTTGCCGCCTCCCCAAAGTATAACCTATGCGAAGTTTCCATTCTGGACTGCCAAAACGGAGTGTTGGTTGCATTTTTACGTGAAAACTCACGCAAAGGATATGATATACTGAAAGTCATTTCTTACGACAGCGGCGAGCATTGGTCCGAAATTTACAGCACAGAAATGGATTGCGGTCACCGCCCCGTGTCCGGTTTTTTAAACGACGGTTCGGTCATGGTGACCTATCGCTACATTCCTGCCGCCACGCAAAACGTGTTTGCCGCATTCTTCTCGAAGGATGCCGCTTTAGCTACCGAACGCGGTGCACAACGCGTTCGCATCATGCCCTTGGATTACGACAGAAATCCGAGCCCTGATTTAGGCTATACGGGATGGACACAGTTCGCGGACGGCGAGATTTACGTAGTCAATTATATTAAAGATGACGCCGACAAAGCCCATATCCGCGGTTACGCTTTTCATCCGGAAGATGTAATTTTACCCAAGACTTGCGGTAGCATCCGAGCTTCTCATGCTTGTGTATCATATCCCCGCTTTTTCGGGTGTCAGCATGGGCATGAAAGAAATGAGCACCTTCCTTGGGGATGATAAATTCATGGGTATCAAATATACCTCGAACGATTTTTTCACACTCGAGCAATGCAAAAGTGCCTTTCCCGATAAGATCGTTTATAACGGCTATGACGAGATGCTTTCGGCAGGGCTTGCCATGGGTGCCGACGGCGGTATCGGAAGCACCTACAATTTTATGGCAGAAAAGTTTGTAAAGATCCATGAGCTTTTCCTTGCCAACAAACTTGATGAAGCAAAAGAAATCGTTGCTAAGCTTTGACATAAATCCGGGGGCTGTCGCTCATGCGACAGCCCCACTATCATTATTCTGATGTTGCAATTTCCCCCACATCCTTGAGGATATATTTCGGGCGGTAGGCAAATTTATCAAGATCTTCCATCCGTGTCACGCCCGAAAGCACGAGAACGGTATCGATATCCGTCTCAATTCCGGCTATGATGTCGGTGTCCATTCGGTCGCCGATCAAAATGGCATCCGCGCGATGGCAATTCAGCGTTTTAAGCGCGTGACGCATCATCAGAGGATTAGGCTTGCCGACGTAATAAGGTTTTTTTCCTGTTGTAAGTTCAATGGGAGCAATGAGAGCACGACAAGCGGGAACGATACCGTCCTCGGCAGGATCGACCAAGTCGCTGTTGGTACCGATAAGCTTCGCGCCATTCATAACAAGGCGAGAGGCTTTTTCGATCTGCTCGTAATTGATAGACTTTGAGCCGCCGAACACCACATAATCGGGGTTGACATCATTCATACTAAAGCCCGCCTCATAGAGCGCGTAAGTGAGTCCGGGATCTCCGATGACATAGGCGGAACCGCCCGGACACTGGCTTTGCAAGAATGCGGCAGTCGCTTGTGCGCTGGTGTAAAAATGTTCTTGACTGACGTGAAGCCCCATTCTCTCAAGCTTTTGTGCAAGCTCGCGCGGAGATCGTCCCGAACCGTTGGTAAGAAATAAAAACTGTTTGTTGTTTTTCTCCAACCAGTCGATAAATTCTTTCACACGTGGAATCAACCGGTTGCCGTGATAAATCACGCCGTCCATATCACAAATAAAGTTATCCTTACCGCGAATTGCCGAAATATCCATATTGATGATCCTTCCTATTCTTGCAAAGTTTTTCTTACTTTCAAAGATGCCACTCTCTTTAAGAATTCAGAGAATGCGTATCTATAACGTATGTTTTTTCGGCGTATGAAACAGTCACACTGCCGTTTTCTTTTTTGATCACTTCGGGAAGCTTTTCGCCTGTTTTTACAGAAATAAGAAGCGTTGCGAACCTGCAATCGCGCACCCCTTTGACCACTCTTGAAACGGTGATGGCTTCATGCACCGCAGACTCGTTTCTACCGACATACCACCCTTGCGGCAAGCACATGCAAAGCGGTGGCATAATCAGAGGCTTTAAGAGCTTTTTTATACGCATCACCGATCTTTTCGGGATCAATAACATCCAAAACATCTTCAAGATGAGAAACATATTTATTGATCACATCTTCTTTTTCCGTCATGACGGAAACGAGAGATCGCAGTTGTTCTTTTCTGTTCATTTTTGTGCTCAGCCCTCTCTTTGTTCAATGAAGAGTTTACATTTTTTAATTGCCTTTAGTTTATCATATTTTTAAAATTTGTCAACGCCTTACATAAAATTTGCTCCGTTTTTTCGTTTCACAATCTATATATTTTAACCAGCACTGCCAAAGATTGCTTCTACGGATAAATACAGAGGGATACCCTATCGTACCCCTCTGCTTTTTTAATGCTTATCCAACATACCGATCAAATTGAATAGGATTTTATCGGCAATTGGATGCCCTATATTGCTTAAAAGTTTAAAGGCATTCAAATAAATCGTTCCCTTTCCGTAGCGATAGCCGAGAATGGCATGCGTAGAAGCATATGCACCTTCTACACCGTAATATCCCGTTAAGAAACCGGGACAGAGAACCTCTTCCGGCATCCTTCCCACATCAAAAGATTGATTGGCAAACACCTCACCAAAAGCGGTAAGACTGATCAGCTTTCCTTCTATGCCCGCAAAAAGATCTTTTGAAAAAAGGGCGTAATCTTTATGATAAAGCCAATCAAGATAGTTTTTAAGTGCAAGACCGGCATCAATTTTATGCAAAGGCTTAACGACTTCCTCATCAGAAAAGATATCCGATATCAAAAAGACAACAGACATACCCCTCTTGGCAGCATCGATCATCTGTTCTACCGTTTCTCCGTTCGTCTTTCCAATGAGAACAGTCCCCTTTTTTCCATCCTCATATGGCTTGATTGTTGGCACGATACTCCGCAAAGATGCAAGTTCGTCCTCGGAGATACCTACCGCATAAACTTCACCAATTGATGCGATCGGAAGCTGTTTTTCGAAAACCGTAAAAGCTATTGCATCTGCCGCCGCCACGCCTTCTCTCAAGTTAGCGGTAAAACGGTATTTTCCTGCCGGAACGTGTAGTTCAACGGTCGTCTTTACAATGGGAACGGCAAATTCCTCGGCTGAAAGATCAAAGCTTTCCGTGAATCTCATAACAACGCCTTGATCGTTTTCAATCGCAAAATCGGCGGTATATCTACCATCTTTTAGCACACCGTCATTTGCCAAAACGGCTTCTAACGTGACTTTTTCACCTACATATACACAAGGTTTGATAAAAAGACTGAATCGAAGAGGAGCCCACCCCTCACTGACTGTATCAAACATTTCGGGCTTCCATCTGCGCCAATAACTCCAAAGTCCTTCACCGCACATGCCATGATCAAGCAGCCCCGTGAGCGAATAACCCGCAAGACGCGAGTTGGAACGAACAATATCAAAGAAACGTTTGCGCTCATCTGCACTCAAACGTTGGCTCTCCTTCAAAAGAGCATCAGGGAAAGAAAAAAGAGATTCTAAACCAAATGCGTAAAAATCCTTTACGAAATCATCTGTCTGTTTTTTGAGCCACACAGCATCTTCAAGATCTGTGCGATAACCGTGCGCAAGGAAATTTTTCCATTCCTCAATGACATGGAAATTCGCACCGATTCCCGATTCCGAGAGAAATACGGGGAGCTGAGGCTCTTTTCCCATATTACGGAAGGTTTTCACACTGACTTCATCTACCGGAACAAGAGGATAATAATGGCTATCTCCAATGGTTCTTTGCGGCATGTCTTTATCCCAAAGTTCGGGCTGTCCATCAGCCCCCCATGTGTTTTCCCATACTGTACTGTAGGGATTGCTTGCGGAACCAAGTGTCAGATCATAATCCCATCTGCCACTGCTTAAAATAATGACACGCGTAGGATCAAGTGCTCTCGCGCGGGGCAAGAAATCACGTGCGGTTCGAAAAACGCTGTTATTTTTCGTTTCATTGAGAAGTCCCCAAATAACAACACTTGGATGATTTCTGTCTCGCAAGATCATATTCTCCGTGGAAGAAATCCAACGCTTCAGCATTTGTTTTTCATCGCCGATAGGCATATCGGCATGCTTTTCTTTGACGATGGCGGAAAGCTCTTCTTCATCTTTCCATGTATACATCTCAGAATAACCGAGACACCAAGAAGCATAGCACTCCTCATAAATCAGCAAACCGATCTCATCAGCAAGCTCCAACTGCTCAGGACGAAAAAGTCCGGCAATCGCGCGCAAAGTGTTAAAGCCGCATGCTTTGGCATAAACAAAGTCTTGGCGGAGATGTCCTTCATGAACGGGTAACATCTGCCCCACAGGAAAGGCATTGCCCGAATGAGCAGATTTTAAAAAGATCTTTTTACCGTTTAAGTAAAAGAACCCATCCTTAAGCAAGAACTCACGAAAACCGAAGGAAGACGAAACGGTATGACATCCGCTATCGCTTGCCAGCGACAGCGTGATTGTATATAAGTTCGGTTCTTCAATCGACCAAAGCTTAAAATCAGAGAGTGTGATGGTAAAAGTGTATTCATCTTTGCCGGCGGCAATCTCCGCCTCAAACATTTTCTCTGCCTTTTTATCTCCGAACGCGCTTTTTTCATAAACGCAAGCAGAAAGAACCGCGGACACAATATTTTCCTCGACGGAGTTCGTATGCACCGTGATGCTAATCTTTCCACTGTGAATATCGCCCACAAAAAATTCATCTTCAATATAAACAGCAGGAAGTGCCGAAAGTGTCACACCATACCAAAGTCCACCGCTGTTCAGCCCGCTTCCGGCGCGCCATTTGACGGTTTTATTACGATGCGGGGTATTATTGAGATTCATACCATCAATATCCCGATCGCAGGGATTGACGATGCGAACGGCAAGTAAGTTTTCTTGATCCGCATTTAAAACATTGGTTACATCAAAAGAAAAAGGAGTTTCCCCACCTTCATAAGAACCGAGGTAAACGGAATTTAGCCACACTTCAGCAAAATAGTCTGCCCCACCAAAACGCAAAACAGCACGTTCGGAATCAAAAATCGAAATGGTCGGTTTGAATTTGCACCAATAATAAGCAACCCCATGATAGCAGGGAAAAAATTGCTGAATGATGGAGGGAACATAAGCTTCTACAGCATCCTTTGATACTTCCCTTTCCCAACCTTCGTTTTTTCCTATGTTATGTGGGTCCTTAGCTATATACCAAGCTTCTTCCAAAGACATGCTTTTCAAATGATGCATCATAAACTTTCTCCATTTTCGCTATATTTTCACTTTTATTATAGCACGGATTATTTTGCATTTCTATGGAAAAACAATCAAGAAGTATAAAAAAACACGCAAAAAGTGGTCTCGAATCAGACAAATTCAAATCTGCTGTACTGTTTAAACTAACCCGAAACACTTTTTGAGGAAAGAGACCGAAGGTTCCTTTCGGAAGGAATGATCGGGCGCGTCGGTATAGGACCAGTCAAAATGACTTTGAACAGAAAGCCCTTTTAACGGAATTTCACCGTGATAAGTACGGCTTGCGGGATCTTGGTATTTGGGATAGTGTGTGACGGAAAGCTTATCCTCCGCCCCCATCAGCGCATAGGTAGCGCGAATGACATCAAGATAACAATCGGGGCCTCCCTCATTCATGGCAAGAGGGCGGGGTGCCAAAGACGCACAAAGATCTTTGAGATCATAATACATTCCCGTGCCCGGAACCAAATGAATATTAAGCATGATCGAACGGATGTCTGTCATACTTTCATGCTCAGTGATTGCCAGCAAACGATCACGGTGAGAAGCACACATATCGTTAAACACCACAGCGGCAATATCATCCGATGCCATCGCCGTATAAATGGCAGTCTCCGTGCCGAGAGAATGCCCGGAAGTGGCAATACGCGCAGAATCCACATAAGGCTGAGCTTTGAGATATTCGAGAAAACAGAGCACTTGCTGTACACAAAAGCCGACATAGGAGTGACCGTTCAAGAGCAAAAGATTCGTAAGAGCTTCACGGCTATACCAACCGCGCCCCTCATCGTCGGTATCAAGCGCAGCCTCGCCCATGCCGGGATGGTCAAAGCAAACGGCAACCATACCGGCTTCCGCATAGTATTTCCCCATTCGATTGCGTTCGGGATAGCGATCGACAAAACCTGCTTTTCCCTCTATCAGCGGTTCGCCCGCCAAAAACTCCTTATTGCCAAACGCACCGGCAAAGCAAAGAACAGCGGGTGCGGGGGTTTCTGCCGTAGCACTGTCGGGAATCAGCATCAAAACAGGAACCGCTGATACGGGATCGGGATAAAATTCCCATTTTTCTGCGCGATATCCCTCTCTTTGTACCGATGAAAGCAAAACGGGAGCTCCTTGCTTTTCAAAAACAGGCATCCGCATCAGCTCTACCGCCTTTTTTCGAATGGCTTTTTGCCAAGTCAAAAAGTTTTCTCTCGTCATGTCCTTCGGAACGGAAAGTTCAGGGCGTTGCCTCCGCAAAAGTTCCGTGAAAGCGGCTTGCGAGGAAATCATACGTCCATCGGAGCGATGAGAACTGTAATATTCTTCATAAGTATACTTCATAGTAAGCAATCCTTTCCATATAAAAAGTCTTTTTGCTTGATTGGAGTGTCAAAGTTCAAATACGCGCTTTAAAAACATTACCGAGGGCTCTCTGCGGAAAGAATGATCGGGAGCATCTACATTACTGTACTCAAAATAACTTTCGTCCGACAAACCGTACATAGGAGGTTCGTAAATAGCCGAACGGGAGCTCTCATCCTTATATTTGGGATAGTGACTGATTTGTAAGTGATCGGAAGCACCGTTCAATGCATATGCCTTGCGGATCATATCCAGATGATATTCCGCACCGCCTTCATTGAGACAAAGATACTTAGGGGCAAGCGCACAAAGAATATCCACTCTGCTAAAATAGCGGAACTGCCCCGGAACAATATGCCATATACCCGAATCGTTTGACATCGCGGTTTCTTCGTACTCCGTGATGGAAAAATAACGGTGTCTTTCATCGCAAACGAAGTCATTGAAGACCACCGCACGTATCTCATCGCAAGCCAAGGCGACACGCATAACATCATCACATCCGAGTGAGTGCCCTGCAACGGCAAGACGGCTTTGATCCACAAAATCAAATTGCTTCAAAATTTTCATGAAGCAAAGCTTTTGAAAGAAGGAGATTCCGAAATAGCTTTCTCCGTTTTGGAGAATACCATGGCACATCTGACTGCGAGATTGATAATAATTTCCTTCCATTTCACAGTGCAAAGCGACCTCTGCCGTTTCGGGATTATCAAAAGCAAATGCTACCATGCCGTTCTCCACCATGTGCTTGGCAATGGGATTGCGATCGGGATATTTATTGAAGCGGCATTTGGGAGAATCAAGAAGAGGCTCACCCGCAAGCGATTCTTTGCTGAAAACTGATCCCGGGAAACAAAGGACACCGGGTGCCGGCGTTTCTTTGGTGGCGGTATCGGGAATGAGAATCAAAAACGGCACCACCGCATAATCGTCCGGATAAAACTCCCAACGCTCTACGTGATACCCTTCCCTTTTTACGGTAGATATCCGCACGGGAGCCGGTTGCTCGGTGAATGCGGGCAAGCACATAAGCTCCAACATTTTTTCTTTCACGGATGCGCGCCAAGAATCAAAGTTTTCTTTGCTGATATTTTCAGGAAAAGCCAAAGCAGGAACAGCATCTCGCATTTTTTGCATCTGCGCCGCCATCGTAGAATAGAATCTGCCGTCATCCCTCGTTGACTTAAAATGAGTATCATATGTCATTTTCATATTTATGTGCGTTCCTTTCGGCAAACAGTTCTTACAAGGAAATTATACTACCGCGGAGAAAAAAAGTCAATCGCCGCCGACTCCAAAAAGAAGACATCTTTTATCAAAAGTGGGATAAAAATTGAGATTATTTTAAATCTATGGGGTCTTTAAGATTTCTTTGTTATAACGAAAAACGCTTTCAAAAAGAAATTTTTATGACTGTTGCAGGCGTTGATTTCTATATATCCGAAACATCTAAGGATATGTACCGCTATCGCATTCGCCGATATAAAAACTCAAGCCAAGAGGGGCTAGCTCTTAATGAGCTAGCCCGTTTAGTTTACTTTTGATCCATCCGTTTTGCGCAATCGAAACATCTTCCGAGATCATCCAAAGCCAGTGGCTTCAAGGTCCTTCTAAGCTCGGAACGAATGGCTCGATGCTCAAAATTTATGATTTTTTGGGCATCGCTATAGACGAACCCGTCTTCATCAATCGTAGGGCTGTACCCTTGCGCCCCGCAAATCAAACAAGTATTGATAAATCTTTTCGCAGTAGGATTCCATCCTTCAATATAGAGTGATTTGCCGCGTTTTGTCATTTTACTGTGTGCCATAAAACCTCCTTAATCATTTTGCGGAGCAATTTGCGCACATTCTCGCAGAACTTTGCAAAGATCATATTTAAAGATATTATAGCACGGATCGGTTGCTATGTCAATGCTGAAACGCTTTATACCAAAGGGGCTATATAAAACGAACACAAAACATTGAAAACATTTTTATCGTAGCCTTGACTTGAAGATGTTGCATATGGTATAATATCCGCGGACGGCAACGGCACCGATGTCACACGCGATGTCATTGCGTGCAAGACACGTGCGCAGAATTTTTCATCTTTTTGGAGGTTTGATCATGTTAAAAATAGCAACACAATCCGCGCCTTGGTATGATAACGGTGATCCCGACGGCTCCTTTGCTTTTATCAAGTCTTGCGGGTTTGACGCGATTGATTTCAACATAGATGCTATCATCCCCGTGAATGAAATGGCAAAAAGCCAAGAGACAGGTCCCTATCACTCTTTTTTTGACAAAAGCACCGAAGAAATTCTTGCCTACTTCACACCCATGAAGAATGCCGCCGAAAAGCACGGCATCTCCTTTTGCCAGGCACACGGGCCCGATAAACTTTGGTTTCCCGAACGAGAGGAACTCAACGAATACCTGATTGATGTATACGAAAAATGCTTTGCACTTTGCGCATTTTTGGGTGTGCCGGCACTCGTAGTGCACCCCATCCAACGCCCTACCAAAGAAGAGGAACGTGCTTGTAATATGGCGGCGTATGCTCGCCTTATCCCTGCCGCTAAAAGATACGGGGTTAAAATCTGTTTAGAGAATCTTTTTGTTCACCGTGCCTTTATGGCAATGGGGCTGGAAGCACCGGCTTCCGATGCCTTAGAGGCTTGCCGCTATGTGGATGACCTCAACGAAGTGGCAGGCGAAGACATTTTCGGATTTTGCTTTGACGTGGGGCACGCAATTCTGCTCCGCCGCAACATCAAAGAATTTATCAAAACGCTTGGGAAACGCCTTGCTATTTTACATATCCACGAAAATGACGGACGCTATGACGAGCACAGTCTTCCCTACACCGGTGTATGCGACTGGAATGGCACACGCGCTTGCGATTGGGATGGATTTATTGAGGGGCTCCGCGAGATCGGCTATCGAGGTGCGCTCAGCTTTGAGGTGTTCCGTTTAAATCACTACTTTCCCCGTCGTGTTTGGCCGGAGCTTTTTCGTTTGGTTTCCGCCATCGGCAGAGATTGGTCGGATCGCATTTGCCAAGATCGCGCTTGACATTTTTGCAGAACAGAAGAAAACAGCTCATTTCGCTTGCGAGAGAGCTGTTTCTCTTTTTGGTTTTCCCATCCTCAAAAAAAGACAATTTTATATATAGAAAGCGAAAAATTCCATTTCCTTTTTTTCAAAAAGATGCTATATTTATGTTAGCATAAAAATGGAGGTATTCTACCGTGAAAAAAATCAAACTTGGTGTTGTCGGCCTCGGTCACAGAGGAAGAAACATGTTCCATCTGGCGGGGGAAAAATTTGACTGTGTCGTTCCCACGGCAGCTTGTGACTTATTTCCCCGTAACTGGTATCAAAAGCAATGGCTGATGGAAAAGCCTATGTGCGAAATATTCCCCGATGCTGTGTTTTACGAAAATTATGATGAGATGTTAGAAAAAGCCGGATTAGATGCGGTAATCGTGGAGACGGGTGCGGACGTTCATGCGGATTTCTGCGCCAAAGCTCTTGCCAAAAACATCCACGTTTTGACGGACATCCCCGTCGTTGCAAGCCTTGCCGAAGCTGATCTTCTATGGAAAACGGCCCAAAAATCCGAGGCAACCATCTCGGTAGGTGCCAATCCCAACGAACAAAAGCTCGTGGTCTTACTGAAAGATTTTTACGAAAGCGGAAAGCTTGGCAAGCCCTATTGCTTGGAGGCAGAATATATTCACTGGGTTTTGCCGAATTCGGAAATGCACAAAGGGTGGACCGAGAACGGTGACTGGCGCAAATTGCTCTGCCCCATTCGCTATTGTACCCATTCACTCGGTCCGCTTTTGACGATTTTGGATGAGGATCTGCGTTACGTCAGTTGCATGGGAACCGGCAAACACGCGCCGATAAGCGACTATCCTGCCGGCAATACACAAGATGATATGTCTTGCGCACAGTTTCAAACCGAGTCGGGCATCATCGTTCGCCTCATGCGCAACGGCAGATGCCGCGCCGACATCGGACATCACAACTACCGCATATTCGGAACGGAGGGCTACATGGAGCGCATAGAGCGCATGAATACGCCCGTCATCCGCTATAATTCGCAAAAGGACGAGGACACCTCTTTGAAAGAGATCAGCGGAGAATTTATGCCACCCGCTTACGCCAACAACCCCGATGCCATCGGTCACGGCGGTATGGACTATGCAATGCTTGATAAGTTCTTCAAGGCACTCGTGAACGGAGAACCTGCCCCCATATCTTTGAAAGAGGGGCTCGCTATGACACTTCCCGGTATTTATGCCGAAGAGTCCTCAAAAAGAGGCGGCGAAGTGCTTACCATGTATTATCCGTGGGATAAAGAATGGAAAACTACTTTTTAATGTATAAAGAAAAAAGAGACGAGGAATGACCATGAAGCATTCTGTATTTTTCGACCGCGCGGAAAACCATTGGGATAACGCATTACCTCTCGGCAACGGCGTGCTTGGCACCATGCTTTATTATGAAGCCGATACTTTGCACATGCCGTTCAATCATTACGAGGTGTACTATAACATCCATGACAAAGTGCTCCCCTCCGCCTTCCGTGAAGAGGATGAAAAAATCATCCGAGACGCGGATCGCATAGACACACCCGACTGCTCTTACGGTGCCCTTCACGCCGAGCGATATGAAATGGCAAACAAAAATCTTCCGCCCGAAGGAGAGCCTTTTTGCGAATACCGCATCACGCGTGAGCAAGCGAGAGCTCCCGAAAACTACGGCATTGCGTCTTTTTCGGGAAGCTATCCGATGACGGGCGATCTTTCCCTCTCTTTTTCGTCTTCTCTTAAAGATGCTTCCCACACATTACTTCTTTCGGTAGAAGATGCAACGGTATCCCTCTCCTTGGAAAAAGACCGAAACCGGCTTCAAGTGGAAACCAAGGTTTTGCGCGAGGATTGCGTTTTAAATGAGATCACGGCAAACCAAAACGGTCTTCTTAAGGCGCTCACCGTTTCCTTTGCGCCCTATCGCGATAGCGATGCGCCTTTGGTGTGTTTTGCGCTGAAAGACGAGTCAACTCTTATTTATACCGTTACACGGCATTTGCCTCCTTCGGACAAGCCCTTCGTCTTTTCGGGCATTCTCCGTTTTTCGGGGGCAAAGGTGCAACTTTCTGCCGATACCTATACCGCTACCCTGACCTTTGCCGAACATGAAAAAAAAGTTACCGTTTTAACGGGTATTTTCACCGATTGGCGTTATACCGACACCAAAGCGGAAGGACTCACACATCTTTTGGCATGGGAAAAAGACTTGGATGCGCTGAAAGCCGCACACCGCGAATATTGGAATGCCTTTTTTGAGCGTTCCGCCATTCATTTGCCCGATCGGTTTCTCGAAAACATTTATTACGTTAATCTCTACGCTCTTGACTGCTGCTCCGGCAAGGACGGTGTCATGAAGCATCATGCATGCGGTTTGAACGGTCTTTGGGATATCAAGCACCCCAATCTTTGGGGGAGCATGTGGTATTGGGACGTGAATATACAGGCATCCTTCGCAGGTGTCTTTACCGGCAACCGACTTGAACTTGCCAAAGTCTTTTCGGACGGACTTCGCTCCTATATCACCAGAGCCAAACAGTATGCCGTTGCCACGCACGGTTTTAAAGGAATTGCCGCCGACTATCCTTACGCCTTTTATTACAGCGTTTGGCCATGGTGCGCGCAATATCTTTGGTTTCTCTACGAATATTCGCAAGATGAGGAATATCTTAAGAAGGAAGCTTACCCTCTTTTCCTTGATCTGTGCGAGTTTTGTCTTGCCCTTTTTGCATGGGATAAAGAAGCAGGTTACTATCGCGTTTACCCTGATATTTCTCCCGAGCAAGGTCCGCTTGCGCATGATACGACAGCAACGGTTTCATCGGTCAAATATCTGTTGAAATTTACACTTGAAGCGGCGGAAATTGTTGGCGATCACACGCCTATAATTGCCAAAATTCGCCACCTTTACGAGAATCTGCCGCCCTATGCCATTGCCAAAGAGGGGATGTGGGGCACTCCCATCAAAGACTCTCCCGACGCGCCCGACAATCTTTGGCTTCGCCACCCCATGACGTTGATGCCCATTTACCCTACAGGGGAAATTGACCTGCTTTTCTCGGATCAAAAACAGATAAAGATCGCATCCGACACCGTGGACTATGCCTTCGACCGTGCCGAACTTGGCATTTTCCAAGGAAGCTGGATCTCAGCTGCCGCATCACGTCTCGGAAGAGGAAACGACGCCATTCGCGCGCTTTATGAGCGTGGCATTGACCACATGCTTCGCTCCAACGGGCTTACCGCAGAGGCAACCGAACGCTTTATGAATTACTGCTTGATCGGCAGACAACCGCTTTACTACCCTTGCATGATGGAATTTACGGGAGAAATGCTTGCGGCAGTGGAGGAAATGCTTCTAAGCTCCTACAACGGCGTAATCCGCGTTTTCCCTGCGCTTCCCGACGGCAAACCCAATTACGGTGATTTTTATCGCTACGGCTACCCCATTCAAGAAGAAGGGGCTCGGCTCAAAAGATACGACGCTTGGCGCGACGTTTCCTTCGATAAGTTGCTCGCCAAAGGTGCTTTTGAGCTCAGCGCATCGCTCTCGAACGGTGAGCTTTCTTATATTAAGCTGTACAGCAAAAAAGGCGGTATCGCCCGCATTTTCTCCCCCTTCCTAACCGAGGAGCATAAAGTTTATAAGGGCGGTGCGCCCTATCCCTTCACATGCGAAAACGGAATTTTGAGCATTAAAACCGAGGCAGGCAAAGAATACTTGATCGCTGTCTCCAACCAAATCACGTTCACCAAGAATCTTGATGCCGCCCCCGCTGTGCTTACTCACCTCAGTGCCACCAAGCGCAAAATCTTTATCGGAGAAAATTCCGACACCCACTATTACCGTGCACTTGACGGTGCTACACGGGAATGGTTTTACGGGAACTTGCGCCATGCCAACCATACGCTTTACAAATTTGATTTCGGTGTGGGGGAAGATAAAGAATATTATAAGGAGTTCCCCCTCCAAAGCGTATCGGACGCAGGGCGAAGTATGAAATACTTGAAATTCATTCCCCTTTCCGAAAGCAATATGACATTTACCCCAAAGCAGGGCTACGGTTTTCAAAACGCTATCAATATTCATGCTGTCCGCAGAGATGCGCCCGATCTTTTGCGCCGCGACTTTTTGGAAGGAGAAGGAGCCGCCGAATTTATCCTTGAAATGCCAAGAGGACAATATGAACTGCTTGTTGTCTCCGGCGACAGTACCGAGGACTCTGTCACTTCCCTTCTGACTGAGCAAGGCTATAAGGCAGGCGGCAATGTGATCCGCGCCGGGAATTACCAATGCGAATTAATACCGATCATTCAAAAAAGAGATACCCCCCTTCGCCTTTTTGTCTCTTCTGAGCAAGGCTATCGATGGAAGCTCAATTTGATGATCGTCAACGCGGTGAAAGGATATTAACCGAGCCAAAATTCATTTTTTCCGTCTCGACGGTTTTAAGAACAAAAGACCTAAATCGAACCTTTTAAGTTTAAAGTTATGAGGCGCGCCGCTATGATTTTGCTATCGCAAACATCATGATGTGATTGCCTAACTAACCTTCAACTTGGCGAAGCCTCCCATAACTCATAGCTTGCAGGGCTGAGTATTAACTCAGCCCTGCGTCAATTTGTGCCATACTCTACGGCACAGAAGCCACAAAAGGCGGGTTTGAAAATTGATTTTCAAACTTAGTCTCCTTCTTACGGAAATAGTACACCTTTATTGCAGCATGTTTTTCTCTGTTGCCAATACTTTTGAGGATTTTTCAAAAAAAGACCCGCATATAACACCGCGAGTCTTTTTTCTTTAAATCAGCTTGCCGCCACAAAGCACCGTTTTGATATTGATATCCTTGTCAAAGACGCAAAGATCAGCATCAAATCCTGCTTTAAGCTCGCCCTTTTTAAGAGAGAGTCCCATCATCCTCACGGGATACACGGTCATCATGCTGACCGCCTCCTGAAGAGGCACACCCGCCTGACACATATTGCGTACCAAGCGGTCCGCCGTGGCAACACTCCCTGCAAAGGCGGTCCTATCCTCCATTTTGGCAACGCCGTCCTCCACGATGACGGGAAGCGGATCGTCCGCACTGCCGAGGAAGCTTTGCGTCACCTCCTTGCCCGCCGCGCGCATGGAGTCGGTAATGAGAGCGACCGTACCCTTTTTCTTAAACTTTGCGGCGTAGGCAAGAAGTGAGTGAGGCAAATGACACCCATCCGCAATGATCTCGACGTTCATGCCGTCGATATAATACGCAGCCTCAAGAACACCCGCTACACGAAAGCCGCCCTTGCGCACGATACTGCTCATGCCGGAATACAGGTGGGTAACGTGACGGAATCCAAGCTCATACGCACGAAGCACCGTATCAAAATCGGCATTCGAATGCGCGATGCTGAGCGCGATGCCGTTTTTCTTAGCAAAGGCGGCAAATTCTTCCGCCCCCTTTACCTCAGGAGCAACGCTCCATCGCTTGATCTGCCCCTCTGCTACGCGCGCGATCGTCTCGTATTCCACTCGGTCGAAGGCGCGGATATTTTCCTTTTTCTGCGCGCCCGCCTGCTCGGGAGAAATATAGGGCCCTTCAATATGCAAACCAATCAAATTCGCACGGATGCGCGAATCCTTTTTTGCCGCCTTATAGCCCTCAATGCCGCGCAAAAGCCCCTCTGTATCCGCCGAAAGGAGCGTGGGCATGACTGACGTTGTGCCGTGCGCAAGGTGCGCCTCCGTGGCACGGAAATACGAGTCTGTATCACCGTCCATGTAGTCACTGCCGCCTCCGCCGTGCTGGTGAATATCCACAAAGCCTGCGGAGACATAAAGCCCCGTGCAATCAATGACATCGCACGCATCGGCAACAGACTCGACAGGAGACAGAAGCGCCTCTATTTTTCCCCCCGATAACAAGAGGTCCTTTTTTAAAATTCCATCCTCGGTCACCAAAAGACCGCCGCGAAGTCTCGTTTTTGTTCCTGCCATTCCTTATCCTCCGTTTCTTGAAGTATCAGTGTCGTTTTGATAGAGCGTAATACGTTTTTGGTAATGCCCTTCGTGCCGCTTCGAATCTCGATTAAGGATTCTGTCAGATCATTTTTGCCGTCAGTGTTTGGAGAAGGTAACGAAGGTTAAGCATGCAAGCTCCGTCGAATCGGAGGCAAAAAAACTTAAACATGCTCATGGCGAGAGCCGTTAAAAAGAGTTTTAAGGCTTTTCATGAAAGCACTCTCACCGCGCTGTCCGCATCTAAGTACATTTTTGCGTAAGCGTGACGGCGAAGTGCCGTAGCGGGACAGCTTTCGCCATACTCACCCGTGAGCATTGCCTCAACCGCCGCCGCCTTGGTGGGGGCGGGAACGGTGCAGATCAGCTCCTTTGCCGACATGAGGGCGGGAACGGTCAAGGTCAAGGCATACTTCGGCACGCACTCAAGGGTGGAAAAGCAACCGTCATGCACCTGTTGCATACGGCAGACCTCATCAAGCTCGACGCGTTTGATGAGTGCTTTATCGTTAAAATCAGCCACGGGCGGATCGTTAAAAGCGATGTGACCGTTTTCGCCAATGCCCATGCAAACCACATCAGGCGGGTTTTGGCGAAGCTGCTCGGTATAATCGGCAATGCCCTCCTCTGCGCTTTGCTTCGCCTGAATCAGATGCACCGAGGCGAAGGGCGCGCGGGAAAAGAGATGGTCGGTCAGATATCTTGCAAAGGACTGCTCGTCCTCAAGACCGAGGCCCACGTATTCGTCCATATGATAAGCGTTGACGCGAGAAAAGTCCACGTCCTCCTTCAAAAGTGCCTCCAGCGTTTCATTTTGAGAGGGGGCGGCGGCAAAGATGACGTTGGCACAGCCCTTTTGCGCGATGGCTCGTTTGATGGCTTCTGCCGCTGCCTTACCTGCGGCATTGCCCATTTCGGTGCGAGTCTTATATACGTAGGTCGTTAATTTTTCGGTTTTGATTTCCTTCAGCATGATATTTTTTCCTTTCACTTCATTGAATTTGACGGGCAAACTGTTTTGCGCATGACAAGTCTCGATGATCGAAAAAACTGCCGTGGATGTTTCTGCCGCTGCGGCTTTGACCGATAATAGTCACCGGCATCTTTTTTATGACGTTATATTCCTACTAAAGCGTTTTTTCTCACTGCACCTCCAGTATAGCATAATAAAATATTCATTTGAATTGCACTTTTTACATTTTTTATTGCATTTTCTACTTTTTTGTGTTATACTGTTTTAAAAAGGATAGGAGGGTGCGACATGTTTATCGAGGAACTTGGCGAGCATATTCCCGAGGTATCGCACAAATTGATTGAAAAGCCGCGAAAAAGCGTTTATTTCAACCACATTCACAATCATGCCGAAATACTTTTGTTTCTGCGCGGAAGGGCGGATTACAACATTGACGGACAAATCTTTGCCCCCGTGCCGTACGATCTTCTTTTTATTCCCAAGGCGACCTATCATTACCTCATGCTCCTTGAGTCCGTGCCTTACGAAAACTACGTGTTGGGCATCTCCGCCACGCTTCTCAAGGAGGCGCATTATCAAAAGCTCTTCTCCGCCCCCCTTGTCATCAACATCAAGGAGGACGCGGAACTGAGAAACTTTTTTACAAGACTTGACCTCTACCACACCCTCTTTTCCCGCGAAGATTTTGCGAAGTGCGCAGAGAGTCTTTTAGGAGAATTTATCACCTACGCCGCTTACCGAAAGGACAGCTTACATTCCGCGCAAAGCGACAGCATTGCGTACGTGGACAAGATTATCTCCTACATTGCCGAGCATATTGAGGAGCCGCTTGACGCCGAGGGCATCGCACAACACTTTCTGCTTTCCAAATCCTATGTGCAGAACATGTTTTCCGAAAGCATGCATATCGGGCTAAAAAAATATATCATGCAGAAAAAAATTTACGCCGCGCGCGAGGATCTTGAACAAGGCTTATCTCCAAACGAGGCTTGCGAAAAATACGCCTTTGGGGACTATTCCGTCTTTTACCGCCTGTATAAAAAAACCTTTTTCTCTTCGCCGCGGAGCAAGAAATGAGGACTCACCATTTATCGCTGGGCGCATGCCCGAAAAAAGCTTTGTAATTTCGATAAAAGGTGGTGTAATCGTCAAAGCCCAATTTACCCGAAACCACCGTAGGTGCTTCGCCCAAAAGGAGGCTTTGCCGCGCTAACAAAAGGCGCTTGCTCATAATATACTGCCTTGGCGTTTGATGCAACTCTGCCTTGAAGCACCGAAATAGATAACTCTTACTGACGAATAAATGCTCCGCAATTTCTTTGATATCCCGAATCGAGCATATAGTGCGATTAATATAGCCTAAAGCATCCGATACCAAAGGAGAAAGCCTTTTCCCCATCTCGAACGATTCATTCGTAAACAGACCCACACTATAAAAAAGCTCCGAAAGCATATGCGGCAAAAGGGATTCAAATTGTTCCTTATCGCACTTTTCACGATAGATATCCGTTTTCTGAAAGATATTCTGTGCGACAGTGTTTTCCATGATGGGAATGACTTCCCTCTCCTCACCAAGCAGTTCCAAGCCGTCGATACGGTCGCGCAAAGGATCAAAGAGAATATCGTATCGCTCGTAGTCGGTACATGAATCAATTTGAATAAAGTGATAGTGAAATGGGCGGATCAGAATCAAATCCCCTTTTTTTAATTTATATTTTCGGTCTTCAATAACAAGGCTTGCGTCTCCTTCAAGAAAATACAGCAACTCATAAACGTCATGTGTATGCATAGAATATACGTCCTTGGGAGGCTTATGAGACACCTCATGCTTAAAATAAATTTTTTCGGTATATTGAATGTATTCGTTTTTCATGCTTTTTCGCCCCTGCACTGTCTTTGGCTTTATTATACGGCATCTGTTCATTTTTTGCAATATAAAAGTGGATTTATCGCCATTTATTTTTCAAAAAAGAACGAGTATAATAGAGTCAAACGATAAAAAGGAGCTTCTTTCATGAATAATACATGGAGCGCAAGAGATTGTCTTTCCTTTTTCAAGGGAGTGCTGACAAATGAGTTGCTTTTCTTTTGGCGAGAGCGATGCCTTGATAAAGAAAACGGGGGATACTTCAACTGCTTCTCAAACGATGGGGCATGTCTTATCTCCACCGATAAATATACCTGGTCCCAGGGGCGCTTTTTGTGGATCTTTTCCCGTCTGGCAATCATGGAAAGTGAGCTTTTCTCCCAAGAGGAACGCACCGAGCTTCTCGCGTGTGCCAAGAACGGTGCGGATTTTTTAAAGAAGCACGCACTGCTTAAGAGCTCGCCCTTAAGCTGTGTATTTTTGACCGACGAAAGGGGACTCCCAAAGATAGTCGAGGGACACAAGGGATATGACCTTAGCATTTCCGCCGATTGCTTCGTGGTGATGGGCTTCGCTGCTTACGCGCGGGCAACCGATGAAGAGGCCGCTTGGGCGTTTTGCAAGGCACTGGGCGAATCGGTCTATGCGCGATATGAGTCGGGCGTGTATCGCTCTCTGCCCTATCCTGTCCCAAAGGGGTATCGCGCCCACGCAAAGCCCATGATATTGACCAATATGCTTTGCGAAATGTATCATGCGGCAAGGGTGTTCGAGTCAGATTATACCGAGGTGCTGAAACAACGAATCAAAGCCTGTCACCGTGAGGTTTTTGAGGTCTTTTGTGATGGGTACGGCTTGATCCATGAGTTTGCGCGTGAAGACGGATGCTTTGCGGAGCATTTGCTTTGTCAGCATATCAACCCCGGTCACACGCTGGAGGACATGTGGTTTCAGTGGGAGGCAGCGGACATTTTGGGCCTTGACGTCTACCGCGACAAAATCAAAGAAACGGTGCTTCGCACATTAGAGCTGGGATGGGACAAGGAGTACGGCGGCATTCTTCATTTCGTCCCGTGCGACGGTCCTTGTACCGCATACGGTACAGAGGAAATGAAGGACGAGCCGCAAATGAAGCTTGTGCTTGATGATTGGGGGAGTAAGCTTTGGTGGGTTCACTCCGAGGCACTGTACACTACCCTTTTGATGTATCTTAATACGAAAGACGGAGCATTTCTATCTTGGTTTGAGCGAGTGTTTGACTATACTTTTCGCATTTTCCCGAACCCGAACCCCACCGTAAGAGAATGGATTCAAATCCGCGCAAGAGACGGCTCTGCGCAGGATAAGGTGGTTGCCTTGCCCGTCAAGGATCCTTACCATATCATACGAAACGTTCTTTTAATCATCGAATTACTTGAAAGGCAGGTAAAGCATCATGAATAAAACTCCGCTTCATGCATACAGAAGGATGATCGCGCAGGCTTGGATCCCGATTTTCGTGGACGATACCTTTGATACCGATGTTCTGTGCGAGGGTTGCCGCTTAGCGGATCTTGCTGCCATAGAATACACGCTTCGCCGAAGGGACGCGCGTAAGATAGCCCCCTCCTTAAGAGAACGTTTTCCGTGTACGGTCATTCTCATGGGCAGCACCGTCGACAGCGATGCAATCGTGAAAGAACGTCAAACACGCTTCCCTCAGCTTATGACGCTCTCGGAGCTTGCTCCCTACGTGGACGGCTTTGTTTCCATGCTTCCCTATTCGAATGAAACATTGAAGGCATATCGAGGCACTCATTTGTGCATTCCCACAGCGGAAAGCGGCGGCGAGGCACTCAGACAGATTAAGGCGGGCGCGGCATGCATCAAGGTGTTAGGTCCCGACCTCACGTTTGCAAGGTACTTGCATGCATTGCCTACCTTTAACTACTGCCCCACCTATATCACGGGCGGCGTTACCCCCGAGCGCATGGAGGAGGTCTTCGGTGCGGGCAATATTCTCTGCGCCACGGGCTTTGATGTTATTCTAAGAGACATCGCTCCCGCCGACCTCACGTCAAAGACCGTTGCCGAGCGCATACGCCTCTTTGCCGATGCCGCAAAGCGTGCGAGAGATGTTGTCTATCCCACCTTAAAGGATATCGACAGCTTATCCGACGAGGAGTTTCTTTTGGCGCTCCCCAACTATTGCAGCGTACGTTAAAGGAGAACAATTATGAAAAAACTCTTTTCCTTCCGTACGCCCGCTATCCTCAAAAAAGATCTGCTCATACATTCTGTCGAGGAAGCGCCCTTTCACATTTACGGGCTTTTGCCCGCCAAGGAAAACGGTCTGTTTACGAGAATGCCGCAAAGTGTCGCTCTCCGCGTCAGTAAGCGTGTCGCTCTCCTACATACAAACACCGCGGGTGGGCGTCTGCGCTTTGCTACCGACTCCTCCTTTTTGGCGCTTGGGGCACTCTATCCCCCTATGGTCTTTCCCTCGGACAGAACTGCCGCGCTCTCGGGTGCAAACGCCTCTTGCTTTGACCTTTACATAGACGGCAAGCACTCCCGCGTGCTTTGGCATGAGGGTGTAGGAACACGGGGGAGTGGTGTTGCCTTTGATCTGGTGAACGGTCACTACGAGGGCTTTATCGATTTCGGTGAAAGAAAAATGCGAGAGATCACTCTCTGTTTTCCCTCCTTCGTCAACGTTAGTGCGCTGTTTGTGGGGCTTGAGCGAGATGCCTCACTTGCAGAGCCTACGCCTTACGCAAACCGACTCCCTGTCGTTTTTTACGGCTCCTCCATCACCCAAGGCGCTTGCGCCTCTCGCGCGGGCAATACCTACGAGAACATTCTTTCACGAAAATTTCATTTTGATTATCTCAATCTCGGCTTTGCGGGTGCTTGTCACGCGGAGGATGCCATGATTGACTATTTATGTACCCTTCCCATGCATCTTTTGGTCTATGACTACGACCATAACGCCGCATCGGCGGAGGATCTCCGCCAAACCCATTTACCCGCCTTACGAAGACTTCGCGAAGCGCATCCCGATATTCCGTTCGTTTTGATGTCAAAGCCCAACATACATAACGGCAAAGAAGAGGCACTGGCAAGATTGCGCATCATAGAGGAAAGCTATGAGGCGTTAAAAAAAGAAAACGGTGCTCCCGTTCACTTCGTTAACGGTCAGGAAATGCTTGAAAAGCATGATCCAGACATGATGACGGTGGACGGCACACACCCCTCCGACCTCGGTTTTTATTCCATGGCAGACGTGATTTCCGAGGTATTTAAACTTTATTTCTAATACGAAGAATACTATTCCTACATTGCCAAATTTCCCAACGAGATTATTGCTGTGCGGATGGGAGATTTTTAGGATTGTATGCCAAGTAGGTGGCAGAGGTTGCAGAATTGACGATCGTAGGACGTGATGTAGGTCTTGCCGACCGAGTGGAGATGGTTGGCTTTCCGTACCACGCAAAGACGGCACTTGCAATTCCACAACGTATGTGCTAAAATACTATTGTCTATGTTTACTTTTTTCATAGATAAATCCTCCAAATATGTTTTTAGTTTTAACTGGTAGGTCGAACTAATTATATCATATTGGGAGGATTTCCTCTCACCGGTTAACCTCTTTTGAACCACGTGACTATCGCGTGATTTTCATTTTACAAAAGCAATATCATTCCTCTCGGTCTGATATTGCCTTTTTTCTATAAGTAGCGCTTTAGGCACTTTGCCACTTGTCTACCCAAACGCTCATATTCCTGCTCAGTCAGATGGCAGTAATCGATATACGAACTCTCGCCACACTCGTTCATGAGCGCAAACAGGTCGTTGATTTTCACGCCGTTCTCACGCATAACCTCTACGGCAATCTCGTTGTACCGCATAATATCCTCGGTGGTACGAGGGTTGCAGGTTTTGAGATATGGGAGTTCATAGTCGAATTGAATCGTCAAGAATGAATATCTGCTTCATATTTATGCCAATTTCTTTCCATGTGAGGCGGATTTGAAAAAATCAAGCCTTCGCCTTCTCATAAAGCGATTCCTTGCTGTCGCAATCAAAATGACAAATAGGAGCTTCTATAAAAGGTCTGTCAAAGCCTATATCTCGAAGGTCGGCAACTCGCCCTTCCATTTCCGCTTCGTAAAGCTTCCAGATCACGCGCAATCCCGTAGTGGATGTCCTGCCATCGGTCAAAGGTCTTTTGCCGCTTTGAATGCAAGAAACAAAATGCTCGATTTCGCCTTCGGTATGTTTGCCGGCGGACGAGCTTTTTTCCCACAAGGTCTTGACACAGTTTTCCTCTTTGGTATAACCCTTTGTTCTTAGTAACAGTATTTTTCCTTTGTTCTCGCCGTCAGTGGCATAAGAAAGCGTTCCGTCTGTTCCGTAAATATCAATCTTGTAAGAGTGCGTTGTTCCTCTTGCGCCCCAAGTTCCCGTATGATAACCTACAGCACCGTTTTCAAATTTAATAATCATATGGCTGGTTCCTTCACGCTCCATCCACGGAGTGCCACAATTCGTTCCCAAATGCGTACCCTCGGTAGGATTTCCCAAAAACCACAGCATAATGTCCACGTAATGACATCCATGGCTGAAGGTCTGTCCTCCGCCTAGACCCGAGCAAGTCATCCACGTTCCGCGGGTATCTCTGGCAGGATTGTAGTGATCGGTATACACAGACATCTGAAATACGTTACCAATGATACCCGATTCCATATATTCTTTCATTTTTAGCGTTTCTTCCCAAAAACGGACAGGATACGCTGTCATTAACGTAACGTTGTGCCTTTCCGCAAGCATCGTTAATTCCAAGCACTGCGCCTCCTTTATGCAAAGTGGCTTCTCCATCAAAACGTGCTTTCCATTTTCAATAAAAAATTTACCTACGGGATAATGCAACTGATGGGGAAGCGCGATCAGCACAGCATCCACTTTGGCGAGAATATTGTGATAGTCTGTCTCAAAGCAGTCGGCATCCAAAATTTCCTTTGCTCGTTCTGCCCTTTCGGGATTGAGATCGCATACCACGGACACTCGCAAAACGCCCTTAAGTTGATTGAACGAATCCAAATGCTGTCCCGTCATATTGCCGCATCCGATAACACCTAATCTGATCATACCATAGTCCTCCTATTGACAAATATTGCTTGGCGTGATACAATGATTGTATCAAAAAACCGTGAAATATTCAAGGTGCTTTAACACAAAAAATCTGTACAATTCTGCCGAATGGAGCTTTCTATGATTGAGCGTATCACAAGTGCGTACTATTTCAACCCATTGCCCCCCACGGATTCTACGTGGAAAGAAGAAAACAGCGTTTGCGCTTTGCGTTGGTGCGTTTCGGGTAACATTGACATTATTTCGAAGGGCAAGAGAATTCATCTTTGCTCCAATCAAATCATGGTGAGTGATGCGAACACCGATATTCAAATGATAATCGGAAAAGATCAAAAAACGGTATTTGCTATTACGGCATTTCACGGCGATCTTTCTCTGTTGCGCTCCGTTGCCAAGGATACTCCCATTACGCTATCAGATATGGAGCTGGAGCTTTTGTTTCAGTATTTTTACACCGCGTCTCAGTACTATAATGATTCGAAGTCACTTTCGGTAAGTGATGCGATGGAACGATATGCCATTTGCTCACTCGAAGCGTTTTTGCTCCGATTGGAATTACTTAGCGGCGAGAAGCGAGGCATCATTTTCTCAACCTCAAGCAAAGCGGAAACGGTTTTTAGCAACCGAAAAATTACGATCGCTATCAAGCAATATCTTAACGCGCATCTGTACGAAGCAATTTCATTAGAAAACATTTCCCATGAAATGGGAATTAGCATCAATACTGCAATGCATATTTTTAAAACGGATGTGGGCATGGGAATCAAAGCGTATTTCACAAAATTAAAAATCAATGAGGCAATGCGTCTGCTTGCCCAAGGTGAGCTTTCGATCCGTAGCGTATCGGAGCGCCTCAGCTTCGAATCCGCAGAATATTTTTCTCGCGTTTTTAAGCGAGAAACCGGTATAACGCCGACCGAATACAGCAAACAGCAAAGCAGGTGGAGTGGTTGTTTGGCAAGCTTATTTATGTGATTGCCCGACTAACTTTCAACTTGGCAAAGCCAATCATCGCGAGGCAAAGCCTCTCATAACTCATAACTTGCAAAAGCTCACGTAGTGAGCTTTTGCAATCATAACCGAAAAAACCGAGCACAAGGCTCGGTTTTGATGGATTCGTGACCACACAAGCAAATTGCGTTGCAATTTGCTTGGCAAGTACGAGAAAAACTTTAATTTTCCTTCGGCAAAAGTGCTAATATTATGCGCCCTTCAGGCTTTCTTCGCGTACTTGCACGTTTTTCCTTGTACC
>JAZNND010000022.1:0-15697 GCA_045580085.1 Eubacteriales bacterium | reverse complement strand
CAAAGTGTTCGGCAAGCCACTCGCGCCATATTTCTCGTTCACTTGTGTAAAATATTTTCATTGTTTGCTCTACAAATTGAAATTTGTTTTCTAACACAGTTCAGTTTTTTTATGAATCGATTTTCTCTGCCCTTTATGATTCCCAAGGCTCTTTTACCATCTCTGCGCCCAGAGCGAATGCCTTTTCCAGCTCCTTCGGGAAGATTTCCTCGTGGCGAGCCTTCTTGGCTTCGGGGTCGAACATAGTCCAGTCATATTTACCGTAATCATTTACCTGCAGGGTGTTTCCGCAAACCATAACCTTGGTGGCACCAACCATGCCGCCAAGGGTGTTTTTGTAGTTTTCAAGCATCTTGTCATAGCCGATCTTGTCGTAAAACTCCTCGCCACAGTTGCCGGTCATAATGTACAGCACGGGAATGAGATGCCGGTTGTAGCTTCTCGGCTCGGTTTTATAGCTCAGCGATTGAAAAATCAGACGCTCGTAGAGCGAACGAAAGGCGGCACAGCCATAGCAAGAAATTTCTCGCTGATGGGCGGAATAAAATATGAAAACGGAAAGAACTGCCTACTTATTTTGTATTTCATGAAAATTTTCCCCGTTTGCGTTACAATATTAAAGATAATTCACAGCCAATATCACAACGCTCGTAACGATCATTACAATACCGACAACGCGGTTTAAGGTTTTGGCATCGGCTTTGTTAGCTATTTTCGAGGCAATTCTCGCCCAAAGCAGAGTAAATGCCACACAAAGTACAAGGCAAAGAATGTCGGGGAGACCTCCAATCACAAAATGGCTAATACCTCCCGTAAGAGCCGTAAACGCCATGATGAATACGCTTGTACCAACTGCCAAATGCATAGGATAACCAAGGAATAAAGTCAAAACAAACAACAGCATCATTCCTCCGCCTGCGCCTATAAAGCCACATATAAACCCCACGAATATACCGCCGACGATTGCCTTAATCAGTCTGCTTTTCGGGGAGCTTTCATCCAATTGCTGTCTCGTTTTGGTAACAGGTTTTAATAAAAATCGCAAACCGATGACAATCAATGCGACCTGCATCGTACCACTCATTGCTTGCTCGGGGAGGAAGCTTGCCACAAAACTGCCAATCATCGTTACAACGAGCACACTTATGAGCAGCGGTAGGCTATTTTTTATATCTAAATTTCCACTTTTCTTATAGGTATATGCACTGACAAGGCTTGCCAAAACGTCACTTATCAGTCCTATTCCAACCGCATCATACGCAGGCACTCCCAAAAAGGTTATAAGCATAGGACCTATGACCGCAGCGGCACTCATACCCGCAAAGCCGGTTCCAATACCTGCTCCCGCACCCGCGATAAAGCACACCAGTATTTTGATCAATATATCTCCCATAATATAACCCCAATTTTTTTATTGTTTTAATCGGCACTCCATTACAATGATCAACTTCGTGCTGTATCGTTTGTGCCGTCCAGCCGATAAGGCTTTTCGTGTGTGTTTGCATTTCCAAAGTCCGATACTAAACCCTGCTAATCTTATATCGCTTGCATTTATGAGATCCGCAAGAAGTGAGAGGCACCCTTCCTCAGCATTGTACGCGCCGTCTTTCTTGGCGATTCCGGGATTGGATCGTGTATGAATTCTTTAATCATCTGTTTCCTCTTCATCCTCCTTGGGGACGGGAGAAATACTTCCTTTTTCGGCTGCCATTACCGCCTCTATATTATCAATAATAAAATGTTGAGCTTCTTCCGTAAGATAAATGACAGGAGATTTCCTGCCGTAATTCTCCCAGATCTGCCAAATAAGTCCGATCGCCTCACCTTCCGGTGTCGGAAAGCGTTTTGATTTTCCGTTTTCCCATTCACGCCATTCGATCATTCCAATATCATGTAACCAATAATTGATTTTTCGATACGAAAATTTCTCCATTCGCTTTTCTTCAATCTCTTCTCTGACCAACCAATTGATCTTTTTACCCATAGCGGATACCGAAATAGGATATGTGGAGTATTTAAACTGTTGAATCTGTTCGGGCGTGATTGAGAATGGAAGTTTCTCCGTTTTTTTCTTCTTTGGCAGCTTTCTCCGTTCCCTATCGATTTCCTTTTGAAGAATTGCCGACACATAGAAAAAGCAACGCGAAAGGCGAACATTATTCGCAATATCGTCGTCGGGAATAGGCGTATCGTCCAAAGGATTAATGCCGCTTGCCAATTTGTCTATAAACGATTTTGCATATGCGATCTTCTCAAGTTCTGTCATCTTTTAAATCCTTTCTTATCCGAGACAACCAACAACTGTTTTCTCATTCATCTTTTCTACGGCGCGTAATCTCTTATAATTTCCACAATGTCGCGCTCGTACACATTCCCCCCGAGAATGTCGCCATTCGGCTCGAAGGACACACAGCGCACGTCACGAGAGTCCTCCACATATGGATTTTCAGGAAGAGTGTCCGTGAAATACTCCGCGAGATATTTTAACGCATTTCCTTCGGGGAAAATGATATTTCCCTCTCCTATGGGAATTCCAAGATCGGCAAAACGATCGAGAATTTCTCTCGTCTTTATGTTGTACGGATTGTCCTCCATCGCACTCCTGAGGTACGCGGGCTGAAGGCGAATCGGGATACCGCACGCCTTTGCATTTATGGCAAACTGCTTCACTACGTGGGATGGGATGGTTTCCTGATGGAAAGCATCTACCGACAAGAGTAGATCGTTCACGCCACACAAAGCAAGGAGCTCTGCGGTCTCACGAATCTTATCGGCATTCTTTGAAAAATAGCCGTTGGTAATGACTTGCCGCTTTGGGATATTTAGTTCCGTTGCGGTTTTCATAATTGCATAGACCGCGTCGGTGTACAATAGCGGTTCGCCGCCAAAGGTCATGACCGTTTGGATATCATACGCCGATGCGATCTTTCGCACCGCATCCGCGGCAATCCCGGGATCAATCCGTTCGCCGCAAGACGTGTGATCTCCCTCGGAACAGTGCTTGCACCGCCCCGTGCAGGCGTAGGTCACAACAAACTCAATTTTGTTTAGATTTTTCAGATATGGATTCATCTTCGGTCACATCAACGCCTCCCATTCTTCTAATGAATAATTGTAGCACAAAAATATTAACTTTTCAATGAATTTGCCTCCATTTGACTCTTGCGTTTCTTTTGTTTTCTCTAAAAGAAGCTTGACATTCAGAGAGAATTTTTGTATAATGAGGGCGACGGCAGAAATGCATCAAACTGCAATACGGCGCCGAAAAAGCCGATGGATAAAGGAGAAAGATCATGAACGTTTGGAATGATTCACCCTATTGGAAGCAATCGAGAAACAATATTTACGTAGCCGCACACCGCGGCTTTTGCGCCAAGTACCCCGAGAATACTATCCCCGCCTTCGAGGCAGCTTTAGCTCTTGGAGTAGATCAGATTGAAACGGATGTTCGCATCACCAAAGACGGCGAATTGGTTTTGATCCATGACATGACGGTAGACCGCACCTCTGACGGCAAGGGCAAGGTGGATGATTTCACCTATGAGGAGCTGTTACGCCTTGACTTCGGCATTTACAAAGGCGAGGAATTCCGCGGCACGCGGGTGGTGACTTTAAGAGAGTTTTTTGAGCTTGTAAAGGACCATCCCACATTGACCTTGGATTTGGAATTTAAGGAATACCCCCATCCCGGGCATGAAGAGATCGCCTTTTCGGTTTGCGACAGAACCATTGCCATGGTGGAGGAATACGGTTTTGCCGACCGCGTTGTTTTGAACTCCGCCAACGGAAAGCTTCACGAATACATTCAAGATAAATACGGAAACCGCTACCGTCAGCATGTATTCTTCCCTATCATGTGGCTCCCCGGCTACACCCGCAACCCCTACAACTACGCTTACTCTTGCTGTATGTTCTCCGCTATGGCAAACGGCGGTTTAGCTCTTCCCGCGGAATGCGACCACATAGCTGCCTTAGGAGTACAGCCCTGGGGCGGTGCCTACATTCGGGATGAAAAAACGGTGGCAGAAGCCATTGCCTGCGGTGTAACCCTCATCACCTGCAACAACCCCGATGTGATCCTCACACTGCTTCGCAAATGGGGCAAGCACGAATAAGGTCCGCGCTTAACTCCCAATTTTCTACAGTATAAATCTTAGGCAGCCGCCTGTGTGCGGCTGCCTTTTTTGACAGTTGTTTAACATGGTTAAAAGAGATCCGGGTGTGCTATCTTGAGAGGATAGAACTGTTTTTATTGATTAAAAATGATCGTAGACAACCACTTCTTCGATCGGGCGCGTTTGATAATGCAAGTCAATCGGTTTTGCGTCTTCAGACGGATAGCCGAGCACGAGAAGTGCCACAGGCTCGATCTCTTCGGGGATCGCAAACATTTCACGCATGGCAAAGGGATCAAAATGCATCACCCAGCAAGCACCGACACCGATATTATGGGCGGCGAGCATCATATGAGTGGTAACGATCGCGGCATCGACGGGTGAGGAAAGCGCGCCGTCGTACCGTCTTTTCCAGCTTTCATTTTGATTGTGGCAAACAAGCATTGCCGTAGGGGCGTCGAAATGACATTTGGTGCAAACGCGCAATTTTTCCATTGCGGCATCGGTATTGAGCACAAGAATTCTTTGCGGTTGATAGTTGCATCCCGTCGGCGCGAGATGCCCCGCGTTGAGAATACGATCCACGACATCCGAGGGAAGATGCTCGGGACGAAACTTTCTGACCGAATAACGTTCGGCAATCAGTTTTTCAAATTCCATCATGACACTCCTTGTCTTTTAAACTAAGAAAAAAGGGCGACGCGAGATATTCTTTTTCGCTATAAAGATTATGGCAGGGCGCATTTTGATAGCCCATCGAAAACGCGACAGCTCCCTCCGGAATCAAAACCCGCAAGGTATTGCCCGAAGCCGTAGGAAACGCCGCTTCGCGGCTCTCATCCGCAAAATGAAAATATGTATCACATGCAGGCGCAGGTTTGCCGTTTTCATCCAAAAAGGCAAGTCTCTCAGCATAAGAAAAGGTTACGGTCAATGCATTTTCCTCTCTTTTGGCAGAAAGAAAGCGAGGACCTGTATATACGATATCATATCCGTATTGCGTGGCGAGGATAGCACGCGCAAGCTTTTCCGCGACGGGATGCTTGTTTGTCGGATGAATCTCCGCAACATTCTTAACCTCGCTAAGAGATACGGCATATACTTCTCTTTCGCTTTCCGCGAGAGAAAGGATTGCCTCACGCACGGGTGCCCACGCACCAAGCGGCTCGGGTGCCCACCCTGCCAAAACACTGTCAAAGGGGGCAAGTTCTACAAGATAAAAAGGCAAGTCTTTATTGGGGTTATTGGCGCGCCATTCGTCAATCAGCACGCGCAAATACCGTCGATACTCTTCACCCTCACCAAAGCCCGTATTGCTTTCACCCTGATACCAAAGCACGGCGGAATAGGTATATGCGGCAACATTTAAATATTTATTGTAATACAGCCAGTGGTCTTTATTGAAAATATATCTCTGGTCAACATAACGCTCCGCGTTCGCATCGACACCGCTTTTCTTTGCCGCATTCGGTGAAAGCCACGCCTCAATGCGCGACGCACCTTGATTGCAGGAAACAACCCCCACCGTCACCGAAATGGTTCGTGAGAGCATCTCTGCTACGAAATATCCGATGGCTGAAAAATCTCTTTCTGTTTTTCCGTCTGCCGCATACCAAAAATCGGATATCGGCTTTTCAACCTCTCCTTTTTCGGCATTGAGAGCGTGTTTTTCGGTGAAAAATCGCATTTTATCGGTAGGATACAGCGGATGCGGCTGATCGGCATCTTTCAGCAGAAATTCCATATTGGATTGCCCTGCCGCGAGAATCACAATTCCAATGGCAATATGACGTGCCGTATATACCTCATCTGCTGCAGTGACGGTGAGCTGTGCCTCCTCTGTATAGAAATCAACAGGCGCGAGCAACGCAGAAAACGAACCGTTCTCGGGAGAAAAGCTCGCGGTGCGCCGTGTTCCGTCCGAGAGCGTAAGGACAACCTCTCCTGCCATGTTGCTTTTTCCGTAAATACAAATAGGAAGCCCCTTGGGGAAAACGGCACCGTCGCCCAAAAGCGGCGGAATGAAAAGACTACTCATTATTATAACCATTCCCTTCTGTGTAAGATCACTTTCCTGTAAACTTCTGTTTTAGAGACACATTCTCGTTGAGAGATCTTTCATTTTCATCCTTCCAATAATCCCAACCGTTTCTGTTTCCGCAAAGAATTAATCCTGCCGCAGCACTCAATGCCGTATATCCCACCCGTTGAGGACTGAACATGTACGATTTAACAAACACAGCACCGCTTTCGGTTTCTTTTATAATTCCGTCATCCAAAAGTTCGCTGTATATATCATATTGCCATTCGCCTGTTGCGGCTGAATCGTATTTGACGATTTCTGAGCCTTCCAAAACTTCTACACTGCCATCTTCTTCATAAAAATGAGCAAGTGCGTAAACACCGTCCCAATTGATTGAAATGATATGTTTTGATATAACATCATCCGAAGCGGGACAGTACGGGTAAAGTTCAATAATTTGCTCTATGAGTTCTTTGGTTCTTTCATCAATATCGGCAATCGTCCATTCTTCTTTAGCAAGAATTGCCCGGTTCATCGTTAAATGAGCTGTATCTGCAAGAATGGCCTTTTTATATTCCCAAGGTTTGTTTTGCATCTTGCTGTTATCGGGCTTTGTAGCCAGTGTAAGATTTCCTAAGCGATGCAAATTTCTTTCATAGGTTTCTTCATCTGCGTTTAATGCGTCAAGCCAAATTTTAGTGGGAGTTTGCGGCATAAGATGCTCTATGCTCAGCTTGCTCAGATCTACGGGTGCCGGATTTTTATAGGTTTCAATCTTGTTGAATATAATTCGCAAGGTAAATCTAAGATTATAAACATTGGCGTATTCCAAAACATTTCGCATCATTTGATCATCGGGCATTCTTGCTGTTTTTCCGCGATGTTTGTTGATAAGATTCTTCTTTAAATACTCGACGATCTTGGTGTAATCGCCCTTACACTCATTGATAACATCTTTCAATACAAGAGGAAAAAGTCTGGTGATATCGCTTGTATCAAGTCCGCATATCGCACGTCTTAGCATATATGTATTGATGATATTAAAAATTTCGCCAACTTGGGCACTCGATACAAGGCGGTTGCCGTCATCATCGGTAGAATCATAAAGAACATATATTTCCATGAGCAACGGTGCCGGCATTTCGGAAGCGTTGCTTCTAAATTCCTGAATCGCCGCTTGAAGCTCTTTTTCCAATTTAGAAACAGGCTTATAATAAATGGCATTATAACACCTTGCATATTTAACAATATTTTTCAAAATATCTTCAATGCTATGCTCTTTAGCGCGTTCTTCCGCATACCATTGTTTAAAATCGGCATATAGCGCCGTTATACTCGACAAAACCTTGTTTTGGCACGCCAAAAACATCCTAAAAAACAATTCCAGTTTTTTAGAATCGGAAGACACAAAATCCTCAAGCTTTTTCCAATAAGAATTGTAAAACAATTCCTGCGTGTCACTGTCCAAATTCATCAATAAATAGTTTCTGATCAGGTCGGAAGCAACCAATTTAGCCCCTGTGGAGTTTATACTTTCAAAGATCTTTTGCGGATTATCTTTTTCCGAAACGGGGATGCAAACCACATAAAGCTTATCTAATCCCATAAGAATATCGTTAAAGGAATATTGTTTCAAAAGTTCTAAAAGGTTACGCTTGATCCCGATGTAGTTTTTATAAACATTGGAATTGGTTTCTGTAATATCCTCAAATTCATTATTCACAATTTGCTTATACACCTTATCATCAGAAACCAAGGGCTTGAGTTTAAATTTCAACTTGTCAGGAACGTATTGATTGGTTAAAAATTGCGCATCCAATTTTTGCGCTTCCGTTTCAAGCCCCTTTTGCAGCATCAACTCTTTAATAGCATAAAGAATGAGAAATGTAGTAGTTAACCGTTGCTGTCCGTCAATAACAGAAAATTCTCTTGATGCAAAATCAAGCGGTTTATCCAAATAGATAAGAATCCCCATGAAATGCTTATCATATTTTCCGCTGATTACATTTTCCAAATCATCAAAATACTGTTTAACTTCCTTGTTGCAAGTCCAAGTATAATTCCTTTGATAAACCGGAATGACGAATTGACTTCCCACGCTTTCACGCAAAAATTTTAACAATCCTATTTTTACCGGTGCCTGACTATCATTCATAATGTTACTCCTTGTTCGTTTATACCGGTTTGCTGATTTCTTTTTATTCCTTCTACCGACAAATTTTTATTTGTAAGATCGCAAATTTCTCTTTATATCATTGTATCACTTTGGGAAACAAATCGCAAGCCCTTTGCGATATTTCCTTCGGTAAACTTTACTTCTTTTCTGTGGCTATGACCGTTTTTCTGTATTCGCGGGGAGAAAGCCCTACCTCTTTTTTTAACCGACGGCTGAAA
The DNA here is from genome assembly GCA_045580085.1 of Eubacteriales bacterium. Lineage (GTDB taxonomy): Bacteria > Bacillota > Clostridia > Oscillospirales > CAG-272 > UBA1740. The sequence goes on along the minus strand of JAZNND010000022.1, from coordinate 7,165 downwards.
TGAAATTATAACGAATACTAACGAAAAAAGAGCTTTGTCTTTGATAAGAAAACGTTTCCTTTTCTTTGACAAAGCTCTTTTCTTTTACTTAAAGAACAGTTTTAGAGAGTGCCGCCTTTACAGTGGAAATGTACGGTTGCGTTTTCGGGGATCTCAACTTGTTTTGCAAGTTTTTCCCAAGCGTCTTCTCCGCCCGCGTAATAAATATCGGTTAGATTTTCACAATATCCAAATGCATCGGGGCCTATCTGTTCTATGCTTCGCGGCAGTGCTATGGCAGTAAGATTGGCACAGCCGAGAAAAGCTTCCGCACCGATTTTCTTCAACCCTTCGGGCAATTCGATCGACGAAAGTTCCCCACACGAGTCAAAGGCGTTATCACCGATAAACGTCAAGCTTTTGGGCAACATAACGGTTTGCAAGCCTTTGCACCACATGAATACCCCCCGTTCAATGTCCGTTAACCCGTCCGGCAGCTCAATGGAGGTGAGGGCGATACAATTAAAAAATGCGCCTGCGCCAATACTTACAACAGCCCTCGGCAAAGTAACGGATGCAAGGTGTATACAGCTGTTAAAGGCTTCTTCGCCAATACGATTCAGGTCTTCCGGCAATACGGCGGAAGTGAGTCTTACGCACCTATGGAATGCGCGATCTCCAATCTCTCTAACCTCTTGCGGCACCGTGATGTCTCCGCCTTCTCCGCAATATTTTACGAGAACGCCTTCGGCTACTTCAAATTCATTCATGACAAAACTTCCATTTCTATAAAACTTATTTTTTAATCAAATCGTACTCTTGGATTGAGAATAGCGGGGGAACGCCACTCAATTCCCTTTTCGGCAAGATAGTCGGTTTTAAGGCTCCAGACATGGTGACAAGAACCGAAACCGCGATACTTGCGATTCTTTTCGATTTTTTCCTCTACCTCATCGATGACCGCGAGATATTCCGCCGTCGTTTCCACGGGATCGTGCCAAAGATTCCTGCGGCGGCTCATCACGGTGCAAAAAACATCCTCCACAATATCTTCGGGAAGAAAGGCGAGGGCTTGTTCGCGCAGATCCTCACAATCATCATCAACATAATAGTTGCGTGCCTTAAGTGCGTTATATACCATTCCGCTGCTGTCTTTTATTTCCTCGCGGTAAGCGGTATAGAGCGCGGCGGCAAGGGTGATCGCTTTTTTATAATAGTGCACTGAAACAGCGAATCTGCCTAAGCGGTCGTAGGCTTCGGCAAGGTAACGCATAATTGTCGCACTATCAAACAGCGTTACCTTGTCGTAAGGACTTTCTGATGCAAGCTGAGCTTCTACGATCTCTTCGGTTTCTTTGAGATACGGAACAGCAAGATATGTCAGCTCATAAGCATTATAGTCCCCATTCTTCTCGATCAGTTCAAAAAGCTCTTTGAGTCTTTCGGCTCTTTCATCACTGAACGGCATATCACTACGCTCCTTTGCCTTTTACTTGATCATAAGCTCCATGCGGAGACTTTGGGAAACAGAATCCCCGGCAACCATATAATCGTCATACGCGTATGCAACGATACTTTCGCTATTATTGCAGACGGTATACGTTTCGTAATCCACATAGATTTCTGCCTTGATGAGATTGCCCTCGTGCGTAACCGAACGGACCTCAAGGCTTTTATCACTTATGTGGGGAAGCTTATATGACGCGCCTTCGATCAACTCAAATTGGTTTTCACCGCTGTCCTCGTCAAACCAAGTGCTTTCCTTGTCGTATTTATAATCCCATTTCATGACTAACAAACGTTTATCCATTTTTATGAATATTCCTTTCTGTGCAAAGTTGCCTTTTGCGGCGATTTGCTTACGGCAAATCTGTGCCATACTCTACGGCACAGAAGCCACAAAAAGCGGGTTGAAATTTATTTTCAAACTTTTACCTCTCACCAAAATGATACTTTGTTTCAAACAGTTAAGATAGCTTTTTCGTAAAACTCGATACACTTATCAATGTTTTTCAATAGACTATCGAGAGATTCGTCGTAATCCGTAGGGCGATACATTCCGCTTTCAATGGCGTAATTTTGCCATGCCGCCGCGTCTCGTTGACCTCCGACCAGACCGTCGAGATTGTAATTCGGTTCGGGTGTGCTCGCCATACCCAGTCTCTCTTTGCCTCTTAACCTCTGTGCCTCGTCTCTTAGCTTATACAGATCGTTCACGGATCGGTCAAGCCAATTCCTCAGCTTGTACTGATAGTTCCAGACATTCTGCAACTCATAGCCGATCTCAATACCCGTGCAACGATCCGCATAAATCGGATAGCCTTTTTCATCAACATCGACCACGGAGGTTTTTCTTGGAGCTCCGTTTTCATCGAGTGTCAGAGTCCAATTACGCATCGGGCGGTGATCCTGCGAATTCGTTTCCTTATGCTGTCTGATATTTTCGTAGTTTCTTTCAAGTGCTCTTTGATAGCAATCGGCAATTTCCCGAGCGCACTCCTTTACAAATGCCTTTTCCTCCTCGCTTTCCGCATTTTTGAGCATATGGGGATACAAATTGAACATTTTGAATTCAATACTGTCAATATTCGCTTTGCATTGATCTATATAGGTAACAATTTCCTGCAGCTTATCGTAGTATTCTTTAAACAAACGATTGGATTCCAAAAAACTCATTTTCATATTAATAGTCTCTTTATTTATTCAGCTTAATGTCGTAGATCGCGTAGGTGTGCGAGCCGTTGCTTCGCTTTTCTCAATGTGGATTATAATCATCATCCGACCAAAGCCTGTCATCCTTATAGCGATCCGCAAAGCTACTCGCTTTGCTGTTTGCCGGCGTATCGAACCAGAGATCCGGTGAGCATTCATAAAACGCCCATTTGCTGATCGTCGTATTGCTGCCGAGAACGGTGACGTCGGTAAGTCCAGTGCAGCCCTGAAACGCCCAATCTTCGATACTGTCAACACAAGCGGGAATGGTGATTTTGGTCAGTCCCTCACAATTCTGAAACGCAGACCAATTGATTCTCATGACGCTATCCGGGAGGGTAATGCTTTTCATTTCCCGACAGCCATAAAACGCTGACCTGCCGATTTCGTACACGCCGTCGGGAATAACGACGTCGCCGCCGCTACCAACGTATTTTTTTAAAACGCCGTCTTCAATTACAAAATCATTTGCGTTGCTCATAATTTACCTCTTTACTTATTCAGCGTAATATCGTAGATCGCGTAGATGTGCGAGGTGCCATCCTCTGCGCCACAGTTGAGCCAGAACATCAGTCGGTCGCAATCCTCGCCAAGAGGTACGGTAAAGGTGGTGGGCTCCATTCCTTTATAGAGGGTGGTTTCCCAAACACACTCGTCGTCCGCGCCGATTTTCAGCACCGTGTCGTTGTCAACTCCGGCAATTGTGGTTTCATTTTGCATTGCAACGGTGAAGGTAACGGAGGTATAACCGCTGTCCTTGATATTTGCCAAAGCAAAGGAGGATTCGTGCGCCTCACCTGCTGCAAAAATAACCAATCCCGTGAAGAAAATGGCATCCTCCAGCCCCCCTATATCCAAGCTTAAGTGTACGCTGGTATGCAACAGCACGCCGCTGTATATCTTTCTGTCCCCGATAGTGAAATAGTTTTTCTTTGTTGAGCCGTCATAGTAACCGTCCTCTACATCCACAGCACCGTAGTCATTATCCGTCTTGCCGATGTGTACATCGTAGAAGCCGAAGGTTTCAATGAGATCACAAGATTCACCGTAATCTGCGGGATTTCTCTTGGGGAACAAATCGGTTTCCTCATATCCCTCGGGATAAGCGATCAGATTAACAATACCCAATGCGGGGCGGTACATACTGCCGTTGGTTGCCTTGCCGGAAATAAATTCAAGGTGACGGCAACCGTTCACTTCAACGATATATTCCTGCGGCAACATCGTGCAATCCACATCAATGGTCTTTATCAGAACGCCGTCGGCATAAATTTCAATGGTATCGTTCTTGTAGACATCGCTGTTGGCAATATGCCCTGCAAGGAAGGAGATCGTATCGTATTTGCCACCCAAGTTGAAGGAAACACAAGCAGGTCTGGTGTCGAGCCAACTGTTCGATGCAATCAAAATAATACCTTCATTATACTTCACTCCGCCCATGGAGAAGGTGCTGTACTGCGTTGAGCCGTCAAAAACTGCTTCTTCAACAGCACTGCAAATGGCGAAGGAGCCAAGCTCAGATACCATTTTGACGGGTCTGTCGGGCAGATCTCGGGAGGAATACTGAACAGTATTCAGCGCATCTTCCGTGGTTGCAACGTAAATGTCGCCAATGCCGAAGTAATTACCCGTACCGTCTCCGTATTCAAGGTTTCCTTCCTTGGTGAACCATGCGAATTTCAGCTGACGGCAGCCCTCCACATTGACTGTTGTCTTTCTCGGAAGCTCATGTGAGGAATAGACCTCCTCGTGAATAATCTCTCCGTCGGCAAAGACAGTCAGCCAAGCCGAGCCGTCACTGTGGTTAGTGGTTCTGTCCGCCACGCCTGCGGTAAAGGTCAGATAATTGTATTTGCCTTCAAGGTCGAAGTAAATATCTTCCTCGTCGTCGGTTATAAGTCCCTGCGACACATAGGTTGCGATGACGTTCTCATATCGAACGGTACTCATATTGATGTAGTTTCTGCCCTCGGAGGATTCGTCGCTGTTGGGATAGCAAACAGCGCTGGAAGTGACGGGGATAACATAGGGCTTCAGATCCTTTATCAGCTGCACAGGCTCACTTCCTGCAGGTGCGGGAACATAACCGGTTTCGTGGGGCTCACCATTCCAAACGGTGATCTCCGCCATAGTAATGCTGAAGCCGTCGTCACCCGTCACAGCCTTCACTTCAATGTTCTGCGCGCCTTTCACATCATAAGTAAACCGCTTGACCACATCATAGCAGGATACCACGAACTCCTCCACCAGCTCACCGTCAATGAGGACCTGCAGAGCTACCTTCAGCTCTCTTGCTATACCCACCAAGGTTGGGTCGTATGAAAACTCACCGGTGTAGTAATCCGGCATGATCCATTCAGAATCGCCGCCGAGAACAAAGGAGAAGTAGTCATAATGTCCCTCCAAAGGAAATTCCACATCGAAATATTCCAATGGGCCTGCAAAGTGTCTGAGCACCACTCCGCCGAAATATAGGTGTCCACCCATCAATAAACCATAGGATTTGGCATTCTCGTATTTATATATATCGATACCGCCCGCCTTCATAACCGGCTCGTGCTTGTTCAGATAATAATTCTCAAGATACGGCGGATTAAATTCATCCTCAGGTTCGTCATCACCGCCGCCAAACCATCCGCATCCCGCAAATGTTGACGCGAGTATTGCAACACAGAGCAACAGCGCCGTTAATTTGATATACTTTTTCATTATGTATATTCCTCCGTCAAAGTAACATTTCCGAAATCTTTTTCATCTTCGCCGAAAAAGAAATAAACGAAGCCGTCGAGCGTATCAAGAAAATCCATTTCATTGTCGAGGGGATCGTACTGCATAAGGAGCTTGGGAGGATCGTCCGCATAGTTCCAATCGCTTGGAACGCCAAAGAGTCGCGTGCATACCTCATCCTCTTCTACCTCGGAAAACTCCATTAGGTACGCCTCTGTGTATTTCTCATATTCCTCCACGGCGGCGTTGAAATCGTCGATGGCAAGCTCGGGCTCGCCGCTATGATACCGCACGTCCGCGCCGAGATGATATTTTCCGTCCTCTGTATGTAGGAAAATATAGAGATAACCCGTGTGCGGCAGTCTGTTTTCCTTGTCAAGCTCGGCAATATCGGAAAGCTTTATCTGGCAGAAAAACAGTTCATCATCGTAGAAATCTCCGTTCCACGCAATCGGTACTGTGGGTGTTCCAAAGAACTTACTTGCTCCGAGGTCGTAGACTTCGGGGGCTTTTTTTGCCGTAATCTTGATTGCTTTTCCCATACGCATCACCCCCCTATTCGATTAACTCAAAGTTCAAGTCGTCGGTCGCCGTCCAAGACGGGCCGTCATCACTTGTACAGCGGCAGCTATCCTCAAAGCCAATGAAACCGCCTTTTCGCAGCCATTGCGGCTCATGCTCGGTCACCACTCCGTCAACTTGAGAAAGTGCCGATATCGTAACGCCGTTTTCTTCCACCGACAGAATCTTAAAGCTGCGGAAGGCATGGAAAATGCCGAACATCTCCACCGTGCTGTATTCGCCCACCTTTGGCTCGATCTCAACGATCTCGCCGAAGATGCCCGACGAGGGCGTTCGTGCGCCCATATCGCTGAATCTTTTAACCTTAAGTTTCATAGTAGTTCATCCTCACTTTTTCCATTCATCGCTGTCGGGATCGCGCGAGGTTGACGGAGTTGAATTCTGCTTATAAGGCGCAAGATCGTCATCTCTTTGTCTTTCAAAAAGGTTGTGAAGGCAGAGCTTTGTAAAGCTTTCGAAGTTATCGAGAATATATTTTATCTCCTCATTTCCCGTCAGATCGTAATACTGTCTGTAAAGCTCATGTGCCTTTTCTGATTCGAAATTACTGAAGCCACACTCTCTGTCCCTGCGGATCCTATGATACTTACCGCAGGCGATATCCGCCATAAATAGAATCTCCTCCGCCGTGGGAGAGACTTCCTTTTCCTTTAACAACGCAAGTGCGCGCTTTTGCTCGGGCTTTGGTGACGTGTTGATAAAGGAACTCCAAAGCGGTAGGTTCGTGAAAAGCCGTGCGATTTCTTCGCAGCCTTGCGGTGCGGGACGGTTTGCTACGTCCTCTGCTAAAGCATTAAGATCGAATCGATCGTTTTTTATGGTATCCATAGTAATTCCTCCGTGTAATTTATTCTAAAGCTTTCCTTGCAGTCCGTGCATTGCCACATATCGGGGGCAATATCGATCATTACGTTGTTACCATACTTTGAAACAGCGCCTCTGCCATCCAAACAAACAACGTTTTCACTTCCGCATTTTGGGCATTTAATTTTCTTATTTAACACTTTTAACACTAAACTTTTTTACCGTATCGTCAAAGGGCTCGGAATCTCCTGCAGGAATGATTCTTATATTGCCCACAAAGTTATCGTTTACCACAAAACCGATCTTTTGATCTTCAAACGCGCCGAATTCAAGCTCCTTTGCGTAATCATAGCCGCACATA
>JAZNND010000021.1:0-45421 GCA_045580085.1 Eubacteriales bacterium | reverse complement strand
AAATTCCTTGCGAAGGTGGGACAGTGATATGGCAAAGAAGTTAAGAACACGTCGTCATAAAGTTGTCCTCAACCGTTCCGCCGGAGGCGACGCCGGTATTTCGTTCCTTTTGGTTATTATGGGTGCATTCATGTTCCTTCCGATGCTGTATGTTATCATGCAGTCTTTGAAGCCTTTGGATGAACTTTGGATGTTCCCGCCGCGCTTTTACGTTATGCGCCCCACGCTCTCTAACTTTGGTGATTTGTTCCAGCTTATGAGTGATTCGTGGGTTCCGTTCTCGCGTTACATCTTTAACACAGTGTTTATTACCCTTTGCGGTACGTTCGGAAACCTCATCATTGCTTCGATGGCGGCATACGCCCTTGCAAAGTTGAAATTCCCCGGCAGAAACATTTTGTTCCAGATCGTTGTATTGTCTCTTATGTTCCATCAAACGGTTAACCAGCTTTCGAACTTTATCATCATGTCTGCGTTGCATATGGTCGATACCTATCTCGCTATCATTGTTCCTGCTTTGGCGGGTACTATGGGCCTTTACCTTATGAAGCAGTTCATGGAAAGCTCAGTATCCGATGCGGTTTTGGAATCCGCGCGACTGGATGGTGCATCTGAGTTTAGAACATTCCTTACGATTGCGATGCCTATGGTTAAGCCCGCATGGCTGACCTTGATCATTGAGTCTTTCAAAGGTCTTTGGAACACCGGTGCTTCCATTTACATCCATTCCGAGGAGCTTAAAACATTCAACTATGCGATCTCGCAGGTTGTCAGTGCAGGTATCGCCCGTGCGGGTGCATCTGCTGCCGCAACGGTTATCATGATGATCGTTCCTATCACCGTATTCGTACTTAGCCAGAGCCAGATCATCGAGACGATGGGTAGCTCGGGTATGAAGGATTAAGGAGGAGAAAAGATGAAAAAGAGAATAGTAACACTCCTTCTTTTGATGATGGCATGTGTGATGCTTTTCGGTGCTTTTGGTGCCTTTGCCGTTAATCCTTACGATACGTACACGTATTCTATGGATGGCTACGCACTCAAATCCCCCGATGCATACACTCCCGTCATGACGGTTGGATACCGCGATATTGAAACATCGAGCATCCAGCTGAATAAAGACTTCAATGCTCCGACCGATCTTGTTTCGGATGAGGATGGCAATGTTTATCTTGCCGACTCTAAAAACAATCGCGTTATCGTTATGCGTGGCCAGGATTATAAGGTTAAATTTACGATTGATAGTTTTGACAATAACGGTTACAGCGATTCCTTTAATGAGTGCAGAGGTCTTTTCGTAGATAAAGATTATATCTACGTTTGTGACACCAACAACAGCCGTATCGTTGTTTTTGACAAGGGCGGTCATTTTGTAAAAGTCATCGGCAAGCCTACCGGTACACTTTTCGGCGCTTCCACGCAATATAATCCTATTGCAGTGGCAGTAGACCAATACGGCAGAATTTTCGTCATTTCTTCTACCACCTTTGAAGGTGTTATCGTTATGACGAAAGATGGTGTCTTCACAGGTTACATCGGTGCTCAGAAGGGTACTTATTCGCCCATTCAGATCATTTTGCGCCGCTTCCAAACCGATGCACAGCGTCAAGCTTCTGCGAAGAACACTTCTACCGAGTTTAACAATATTACGATTGATGAAGACGGTTTTGTCTATGTTACCACCAATACCATTGATAAAGCCAGCCAGCAATCGGCAATTGAAAACAAGGAACCCGATTACGCACCTGTTAAAAAGCTGAACTCTTCCGGTGCTGAGATCATGAAGAGAAACGGCTTCTTTGCCCCCGGCGGTGAAGTTGATGTTCAGTCCTTTAGCAGAGATCCCAATTCCAAGCTCGGTGCATCCAGTGTCACGGATGTTGCTGTTGGTGATGAGGGTACTTGGAGCATTGTCGACAAACTTCGTAGCAAGATCTTCACGTATGACCAAAACGGTGTTCTCCTCTTCGCTTTTGGCGATTCCGGAAACCAGCTCGGTAATGCTCAGACGATCTCGAGTATTACGTATCAGCAGGATAAGCTTTTGGTTTTGGATTCGGAAGCCAACACCTTTACGGTATACAGAAGAACTCCTTACGGTCAGCTTTTGATTGACGCACTTGCTTGTGAGAACAGAAGAGAATATGCAGCATCGATTGATGCTTGGCTCTCGGTTCTCCAGTATAACAACAACTTCGACTCTGCGTACGTCGGTGTTGGTAGAGCATATTACCGTCAGGGTAATGCATATTTTGTATCCGAAGACGGTCAGTCTTATTACAAGCAGAGTGATGTAGCTGTTTACGATGCAAACGGCGAAGTTGTCAAATATGCGCTCAAGACCGATATCGTCTATGACGAAAACGGTGAGATTCTCAGCTATAAAGAGATGGATCTTGATATCGATCCCAAAGATCCGAAGTACATTAAACGCGGATATGAACTTGCTATGGATTACCTTTCTGCCGCTTATGATGCAGAGAACTGGTCTAACGCTTATAAAGAAATCCGTAAAGAGTGGATTGCAAAATGGATCGCGTTGATCCCGATCGTTATTGTTGCCATCGTTGTTCTTTGGTCCTTCCTCATGAAGAAGGCTGCCAAGTATAACGCAAAGGTTGCTCTTACCGGTGTCGGCCGCAAGAAATTCGGTCAGGAACTTGTTTATGTATTCCATTTGATCTTCCATCCGTTTGACGGATTCTGGGATTTGAAGCACGAAAGACGCGGTTCCATGCGTTCGGCACTTGCTATTTTGGGAATTGTAATTCTTGCGTTCTATTATCAGTCGATCGGTACCGGCTATGTCATGAATACAACTGGTGAGTATTCGACAATCATAGCGCAGATTTTGTCGGTAGGCTTGCCGTTCATTCTGTGGGTAATCGCCAACTGGTGTCTTACCACGCTGTTTGAGGGTGAAGGCTCCTTTAAGGATATCTTTGTGGCAAGCTCTTACGCGCTCTCGCCGCTTCCTTTGATTCTCATTATTTCTACGATTATGTCTAACTTTGTGACGATTGAAGAATCGTCGATCGTAACCATGCTGGTTGTCATCGGTTATGTTTGGGCCGGCTTGCTTGTATTCTTTGGTATGATGGTAACACACGATTATTCGTTTGGTAAGAATTTGATCATGTGCGTATGTACCATTGTGGGTATGGCAGTCATTATGTTCGTTGGTTTCTTGTTCTCGAGCTTGGTTGGCAAGATGGTTTCCTTCGTGTCTTCCATTGTTTCGGAAATCAGTTACCGCATGTGATTTTGGTAAGAAGGAGTGAAAAAAATGAAAAGAATAATTTCGTCTGTACTTGCCATTATCACGGTGCTCAGCTGCTTTACCGTATGCATTGTGCCTGCGGCGGCAGCGCCTGTTGGTGGCTCAACAGCTTCTTCCGTAGATTATACCAAGGCTTTGGAAGCTGCGTTCGCTCAGGCATACAGCAGTCCCGAAGAGAAGCTTAAGAATGATCCTTATATGGAGCTTATGGCTCGCTTGGACGGATATGAGCTTTATTGCAATAAGTACACCGGTGAGGTTGCTTACCGCAATATCGCAACCGGTCAGGTTTTGACTTCCAATCCGGTTGATTTCAGCAAGATCGCACAGCAAACGATCAATTATAAGACCAATAATGTTATTACAAAGCTTCTTTCTCAAGTTGAAGTTTCCTTCGTGGATAATGAGGGCGTAACAAAGTCCTTCTTTAGCTTTGTAGAAGCTGCCAATCGTAATCAGATTAAAATAAAGTATATGCAAAACGGATTCCGTGTGGAATATATCATGGGCCGTTTGAACACTTCGTATTTGCTTCCGGGTGTCGTTTTGGAAAGCGATTTCTTGGAAAACGTGATGTACATCATTGAAGAGAAGCGTTACGAGATCGAAGATGAGTTTGGCGATGATTCGGATGCTTATAAGACCATTAACGCTGCATACAGAAAGATTGATGCGTGGTATACCGAATCCAGCTACGACGAAGAGACCAACGAAGCAATTCGAAAGGACTTGGCTACTAAATATCCTGACGTATATAAACCGGGCGGTCAAAAACTTGCTTATATCGATGAAGGTAACCTTACCGACCGCGACAAGGTTACGCTCGAAAACTTGATTAAGACATATTGCCCCGACTTTAACCAGGATTTGCTCGATTTGATGCATGCGAAGACCGGATATGTTCAGGTCAACGATGCAACCCCCGTCTTCCGTGTTGCTATCGAATATGTGCTTCAGCCGAACGGCAACGGACTTTCTGTCCGCCTTCCTGCCAGCAGCATTCGTTTCGATGAAACGCGCTACACTTTGAATTATATCAAGATTCTTCAACACTTCGGTGCAGGCGATCTCTTGCATGATGGATATGTATTCTATCCCGACGGTAGTGGCGCACTTGTTGAATTTGATGATTTCTATTCCGGTAGTGAAGGAGACAGCGGTGATAGCACCGGCAGTTCCTCTTCTTTCAACCAATCTGTAGAGCTTTCCGGTACGGTATATGGTGAGGATTTTGCTTACTACGACATTGATACGAGCGCAAAGCATTCCGAAACAATCCGTATGCCTGTCTTTGGTATCGTAAGCAAAGACACGACGGTTGCAAAACCCAAACAAAATGGATTTGTAGCTTTCCTTGAAGAGGGTGACGCACTTGCCGATTTGGCAGTTTCGTTTGGCGGTACGGAACATAACTACGCTTCCGCATATGCTATGTTCTATCCCCGTCCTTCCGATACTTACAACATGGCAGACGCCATCAGTGTTGCCGATAACAAAGAGATGACTATCGTTTCCGATAAAAAGTATATGGGCTTCTATGAGCTTCGTTATGTGATGCTTTTTGATGAAATCGATGAGACAACTCTTGCAACTGCAAATCCCGCGGTGCCTTATTATCACGCAAGTTATGTAGGCATGGCAGATGTATACCGTGATTATTTGGTTCAAAAGCAATACATTTCCATGATGACCGATGCGGATGTGGAAGAGCAGTTGCCTTTGTACATCGAATCTTTCGGTTCCGTAGAAACCACCAAAAAGATTCTTTCTATTCCCGTTACGGTAGACGTTCCGCTTACCAGCTTTGAAGACATTCAATCTATGTACAACAGATTGAAGAAGAACGGTATCACCAATGTAAACTTCAAATTGACCGGTTTTGCTAACGGCGGTATGAATTATTCCTACCCCAAAAAGCTGAAATGGATGAAGGCTGTTGGCGGAAAATCCGGATATGAAGATTTGATTACTCTCGCCAAGAGTGAAGGCTTTGGTGTATATCCTGACTTTAACTTCAGCTATATACTGGGAGCCGGTGGCGGCGGCATCAGCTTGAAGCGTCATGCAGCGCGTGCTGTTGATGACCGTTATTGCTCGCAACAGGTTTACGATTATGTTTATCAGGAATTCTTCTCCTTCTTCGATATTTGCGTATCTCCTGCTTCCATCCTTGAGTACGTAGAGAAGTTTGAAAAGAAATATGCTGCTAAATATGAAACCATTGGTATTTCCGTTGCTACGCTCGGCAGTGATTTGAACTCTGACTTTAATGAAGAGAACTCGCTTAACCGTGAAGATGCAAAGAACTTGATGATTGAAGCCTTTACTTCTTTGAAGAACACCTACGGTTCTGTCATGTCCAGCGGCGGTAACATTTATTCCGTTCAATTCCTTGACCATCTTGTAGATGTTCCGATTGATTCGAGTAACTTTAAGTATGAGAGCAAGACTGTCCCCTTCATGGGCATGGTTCTTCACGGATATGTCAACTATGCAGGTGCTGCAATCAACCAGTCTGGTGACGGTGAGTATCAGCTCCTTAAGTCCATTGAGAATGGCGCGCTCTTGTACTATATGCTCATTTATCAGAACTCCCATTTGTTGAAAGAGGATGAGAATCTGAATAAGTACTTCTCGGTTCGCTTTGATATTTGGTTCAACACGATTCTTGATCAGTACGAAACTTTAAATGATGCAATTGGCGATCTTCAGCTTTATAACATTGTCGATCATAACTTCTTGACCGGCGAACGTCTTCCCACGGATCATGAAGATGCTATTTCCATGAGAGAGTTTAATGAGAAATTGTCTGATTATTTGGTTTCTGAGAGCGAAGCTTTGATTGCTGAAAAGCAGCTTGAGCTCCATATTTCCAGATTGGCGTACAACTTCTTGCAAGACGCTTCCATTACCACGCTTGACGTATTGAAAGCAAAGGTAGAGTTTGTTCTTGGTTATCAACTTTCTGAGGCGCAGACCGAGCTTTTGAAAAATGCTTTGGCAAACCGAGACACTGCTATAAATGCCAATGATCTTGTGATTGGCGTTGCAGTTGATGAGGATGCGCTTATTGCTTCTTTGACCGCTATCCTGGGTGAGGAGCCTACCGAAGAGCAGATCGAAATCATTAAAAAGTTTGCTCAGAAGATGGAAAAACAAAATCAAGGCGACCCTGAGCAGGGAATTGCACCTGCTGACATTTGTGTTGATTTGAAGGTTATCGACGGTATTACGGTTACTCATGTTACCACAGATTCTTGTGCTATGGATGAGAATTACAAGGCTACCGACTATACCGACGCCTCCGGCCGTATCACAATGGTAACCTATTCCAACGGTTCTAAGAATGTTCACTTTGTTCTCAACTATAACACTTACGATGTTGTTATCCGCTTGAAGGATGCAAACGGCATCGCCACCACTTACACGGTTCCTGCTTATGGATTCGTAAGAATTGATGGCGATATCACTAAGAATTAAGGAGGAGAAGAGTAATGAATAATACGATTAAAACACTTCCTAAAAAGAAGAAAGCTCTTCACCGTGCTTCTTTGAATGAAAGAAAAGCACGCTCCGGTTGGTTTTTTGTCCTTCCGTTTGTTTTGGGTGTAGTATTTATCTATCTTCCCATTATTCTCGACTCAATTTGCTATTCCTTCTATCAGATCAACACTGTTCGCGGCGGCGGTTACGTCCTTGAATTCCAAGGTCTTAAGTTCTATCAAGATGCACTTTTTGTTGATACACAGTTCACAACAACCCTTGTGGCAGGTATCAAACAATTGGTTTTTGATGTACCTTTGATTTTGATTTTCTCGCTTTTTATTGCTGTTGTTTTGAACCAAAAAATGCTGGGACGTGCGGCGTTCCGTGCGATCTTCTTCATACCGGTCGTTCTTTCGACCGGTTTGATGGAGTCCATCAACGCGGCGGATATCATGCAGGATCAAATGGGCAGTACCGAGGGCGGTATGTCGACCGGTACCGGCGAAAGCACAGCCGGACAGATTGTTTCTGCGATCGATATTGCAAGACTTTTCGAAGGCTTGAAAGTCGGCGCGGGATTGGTTGAATTTGTTGTCTCAGCGGTTAACAATATCTATGAGATCGTTAACCGTTCCGGTGTACAGATGTTGATTTTCCTTGCCGGTCTTCAGTCTATTTCGCCTGCCATTTATGAGGCAAGTAGCATTGAGGGCGCTACCGCATGGGAAACCTTCTGGAAGATCACATTCCCGATGATTAGCCCGATGATCTTGGTTAACGCAGTTTATACCATTATTGACTCGTTTACTTCGAGCAGTAACATTGTTATGTCGTATGTCGCAGGAAAGTATGATGCCGGTACAGAGCTTGCAACCGCTATGTCTTGGATCTACTTCATACTTATCATGGCAATTATCGGTTTGTTTGTTCTGATTGCTTCGACATTCGTATTCTATCAGAAACGCAATTAAGGAAAGGAGGATAAATCAATGGATAATACGCAAAATGCTCCCAAGGTGTTAAAAGAGAGCAAAAACAAAATCCGCGTGGATTTTGAAGGAAAAATTCCTTTTTGGCAGCGCTTAAAAGGAAAGGTTTTCTCAACCTACTTTTTGCAGAATGTCGTTTGGTATATCTTCCGCTTCATTCTGATGATTGGCGTTTCGTATGTCATTCTGTTTCCGTTCTTTTCTAAGATTGCCGGTTCCTTCATGTCGCCTTCCGATCTTGTGGACCCCACGGTTTGCATTATTCCAAAGTCTCCGACGCTTGGTATCTATAAGGCAATTCTGTTAGAAAACCAATATTTGAATGCTTTCATTAATACGACGCTTTTGTCTTTCTCTTCGGCTGTTTTACAAACTTTTGTTTGTACTTTGATCGGCTACGGTTTGGCAAAGTTCCGTTTTAAAGGCAATGGATTGATCATGATTCTTGTTGTTTTGACGATGATCGTTCCTCACGACACCATCAAACTTTCGATGATGATGCACTTCCGTTATTTCGATATTGGCGGTATTCAAGGCTTTGGCATCCCAGGTTTGATTGAGTTTATCACCGGTATGTTCAAAGGTGCTTTGTCAAGCGGTACTACATTTAACTTGATGAACACTTATGCACCGTTGCTCATTTTGTCGGTTCTTGGCCTTGGATTTAAGAACGGTCTTTACATTTTCATGATGCGTCAGTTCTTTACCGGTGTTCCGGATGAATTGGAAGAATCTGCTTATGTAGACGGTTCGAACACCTTTAGAACCTTCTTCCAGATTATTCTTCCTCTGTCTATCCCTATGATGGTTACCATTTTCTTGTTTGCCTTCTGCTGGCAATGGACGGACGACTTCTACACAACATTGTTCTTTACAAACGGTAAGACATTGCTCATGCCCGATATTGTTCAAACTCCCGAAAGTTTGAAGCAAGCGGCGGGTTACGCGGCTTCACGCTTGTATATCAATGTTATTGATAATACCGCAGGTATTATGATTATTTTGCCGCTACTTATTCTTTATCTCTTCTGCCAGAAGTCTCTGGTACAAGGTATTGAAAGATCCGGCTTGGTTGGTTAATTTCGAAGGGGCTGTCTCGAAAGAGACAGTCCCCTCTTTTTATTTGCTTTAAAAATGTTGAATGCAGTACCTTGAAATAGAAGGATTTCGTGATAGATAACGTTTTCTTTTTGCTTGACAAACAGAAATGTGTGTGTTATACTAAAAACAGTGAAATATTCTTTTTTTGGAGGGACATATGAAAAAACTGCTTTTGTATATTTTGTGCTTTGTTTTGTCTATGAGTGTTTTGGCTTCTTGCAATAAGGAAACCGATTCTACTCCTGATGCCAATGACAATACTGACAATAATACATCTACAGATGAAACGCCCGATGACGGAAACACGGGCGATGATAACACAGGTGACGATAACACCGGAGATGAGGGACCGAATATGACTGATATTATCGATGTAAAAGAGGCGTTTCAGGCAATAGATGGGGAACTTCCATACCGTCTTTATGTTCCCGATGATTACAGTGAGGGAAAAACGTATCCTGTCCTGTTATTCTTACACGGTGCCGGAGAGCGTGGTTCGGATAATGAAGCACAGTTGAAGAACGTGATTCAAAAGCTCTTTGATGATCCTACAAGTCCCGTATATCAATCAATCGTTATTGTGCCGCAATGTCCTGAGGGAGAGCAGTGGGTTGATACTCCTTGGGCAGATGGTAACTACGATATTAGATATGTAGAAGAATCGAATGAACTTGGCGCAGTTCTTAATATTCTAGATAGCATTCAGTCTACATACAGTGTCAACGAAAATCGTATTTATGTTATGGGAATTTCGATGGGCGGGTTTGGCACTTGGGATCTTTTGATGCGTCACGGAGACCTTTTTGCAGCTGCTATTCCGATTTGCGGCGGCGGGGATATCAATGGTGTGTACAATTTGCTTGATAAGCCGATCTACACCTGCCACGGCGATGCGGACGGAACTGTTCCCGTAGAGGGCACTCGAGAGCTTTATCAGTCTATTGTTGAGGATGGCGGCGAGATGATTACCTACGAAGAGCTTGCCGGCTATGGGCACAATGTTTGGGACTATGTTGCGGAAAAAGAAGGTCTGATGGATTGGCTTTTCGCGCAAGTCTTGGAGAATGAGTAAATTGTTACCGGAACGTTTTTTACTCCGTATGGAGTCCATATTGGGGGATGCATATCCCCCTTTTCTTCAATCGCTTGAAAAAGAGGCTGTACGCGCTTTACGTGTCAATTACTGCAAAACAAATAAAAAAACAGTTATGAGTGCATTTGGCGATTCTTTAGAGCCAATTACCTATGCGGATGATGGATTTATTTTCAGTATTGATAAAATCGGCAATCATCCTTTGCACCATGCCGGGGCTTTTTACGTGCAAGATCCCGGTGCGATGGCTACACTCCACGCTCTCCCCATCGAAAAAGGGTGGCGAGTAGCAGATTTTTGCGCAGCACCGGGTGGTAAAAGTTCACAGTTGTCGGCTTATATCGGAGAAGACGGTTTTTTACTATCTAATGAAATCAATCATGGGCGTTGCAAAACACTGGCAAGTAATTTAGAACGTCTTGGTTGCCGAAATGTCCTTTTAACCAATACGGACAGTGAAAATCTTTCTAAGTGGTTTCAAAACTATTTTGATTTGGTGCTTGTAGATGCACCTTGCTCCGGAGAAGGCATGTTTCGTAAATATGATCATGCGCAAACCGAGTGGAGCGAAGAAAATGTTTTGGCATGTGCAGATCGACAAAAGCTTATTCTTGACCATGCCGCGGAGACAGTATCGGACGGCGGCTATTTGCTTTATTCTACCTGCACTTTTTCTCCGGAAGAAAACGAAATGAATGTAGATTCTTTTCTTTCGCGGCATCCTGAGTTTTCTGTATGTGAAGTCGCATCTTTGCTCAAAGAAGCAACGGAAGACGGATATCTCTTTGAGGGTGCTGAATATGTTGCTGCGCTTCGTTTGACCAGGCGGTTTTATCCTCATTTTTCTTTGGGAGAAGGGCAATATATCGCACTTCTTCAAAAGAATAAGGAAGGCAGAATCCCAAAGATCTGTTATCGCGATTCCGCCGAGCCATTGACGAAAGAAGAAAAAAGGCTATTAGAAAAATTTTTAGAAGATGTTTTAGAGCCTAAAGTTGCTCGAACATTGCTGAACAGTCATAAAGTTTTCAAACACAAGGAGAATCTCTATATTCGCCCCTCCGATATACCACTTCCGCCACACGGTGTTTATATGGCGGGGATTGCGATTGGAACGGTCGTGAAGGGAAGAATAGAGCCTCATCATCAGTTCTTCTCGGCGATGGGGGATTTCTTTCAGCGTAAAATAGAGCTTTCGTGTGATGATGCTTTCGTCAAGCAGTATTTACGCGGTGAAACCATCCCTTCTGTGCTTTGTGATGGGTATGCCGTTGTCACCGTGGACGGTTGCGCACTCGGCGGTGTGAAAGTAAGTAAAGGCATCGCTAAAAATCATTATCCCAAAGGACTGCGAGTTCATTAAAAAGTGCTGTCTCTACTAAAGACAGCACCTTTTGTTATTTTATCTGATCAAAAAATTGCTTGATTTCTTTTTCGGAAGCCGAAACACTCCCTTGTATCATACCGTCTTTTCCGCCGCCTCTGCCTTGGAGAGCTTGGTTCATGTCTGTGGCAAACTCTTTTAAGTTTTCATTGCGTGAAAGCACCGTATATGCAAAAACACGCTCCGCTTTGGGCATAAATACAGCGAATAGCCCGTCTTTTTCCTTGGCGGCGACTGCGAGCACTTCGCGCCAAAAGTTCATGTCAAATTCTGTTTGAAAGAGGCAAAGAGCTTTATCAAATGGAGGTAAGGTTTCCGCGGTTTTTGCCGCCCAGTAACTCATGGTTCTTTTTAATTCAAAAGCCAAATTTTCATTGGCTTTTAAAAGCTTTTGAACCCCTTCGGAAATTTCTTCCTGTTTGACCGACATTAAAGCCGAACATTTTGCTGTTTCGGTATACTTCTTTCTGTAATCTTGCAGTGCCGCTTTGCCGCATTGCATATGAATGCGGATACCGCCTTTATAGCGTATAAAATCCAACAGTTTAATGATGCCGACTTCACCCGTGCGCTTTACATGCGGGGCACAACAGGCGCACATGTCAACTCCCGGGATTGTGACAATGCGAACATTTTCACTTAAATCGAGCTTTGCACGGTAATTCATAAGTTTTAACTTTTCTGCCGAGGGATATTCTGCTAAAATTTCGATGTTTTGATATATAACATCATTGGCAAGCTCTTCTACACGATTGAGATCTTCTCGTGTTAATTCTCCGGAAAGATCCAATGTAACGTCCTCGCTTCCGAGGTGAAAGCCCACATTATCCAACCCATAGAGCGAATGAAAAAGACCGCATACAATGTGTTCACCCGTATGGTTTTGCATTTTATGATAGCGAAGAGCAAAATCAATTTTTCCGTGAACGGTATCACCGATATTAAACGGTTCCGGCGTATAATGGAGGATTGTTTCGTTTTCAATTTGAACGTCTGTAACCGTAATGCCGTTTATGGTACCGCCATCGGCTTTTTGACCGCCTTCCTCAGGAAAAAACAGGGTGCCGTCTAAAACAACGGCATACCCTTTTTTTGTTTTTTCACAAGAAAGAACAATAGCATCAAATTCGGTAGCATAAGCATCCGTGTCGTAATATTTTTTTGTCATACTTTTATTCCTTGTTGATATTGCTCGGTTTGAGTGTCAATTCTTGTAAAGCGGCAAAAACTTTCGTATTTTGAGGAATGGTTTTGGTAATGAAGCAGTTACCGCCGATGACGGAGTTTTCACCGATGACGGTTTCGCCTCCCAAAATAGTAGCACCTGCATAAATGGTGACATTATCTTCAACGGTAGGATGGCGGCGCACACCGGAAAGCTGTTGCCCTCCGCGCGTGGAGAGTGCACCAAGAGTAACACCTTGGTATATTTTTACGTTCTTTCCGATCACACACGTTTCACCGATGACAATGCCTGTTCCGTGGTCGATGAAAAAGTTTTCGCCGATAACAGCACCTGCATTGATATCTATACCGGTTTTTCCGTGTGCGTACTCTGTCATGATTCTCGGAAGAAGAGGAACTTTTTGAAGATACAGCTCATGCGCAAAACGGTAAATAGAGATGGCGTAAAAGCCGGGATAGCATATAATGATTTCTTCTTTGCTTTGCGCGGCAGGATCCCCTAAAAAGCCTGCGTTGACATCTTTTTGAAGCATGGTTTGAATTTCGGGAAGTTTTTTGAAAAAAGCGTCGCAAATATCTGTTGCTTTTTTCTCAAATTCATTTTCGCCGCCCTCTTTATCAAAGAAGGAAAATGCAAGCATGATTTGCCGTTTGAGTCTGTAATAGGTTTCATAGAGAAGTTGGTCAAGCGCATCCTCTGATTTTAAAACCGCGCCTTCACCTTCGTCAAAAAAACCGGGGAATAATATGCGATGCAAATTAAGAATGATTCCGATGATCTCTTTTTGATTGGGCATAGGTGTTTTGGTTGTGCGCATGGGAACATCGGGATTTTGAAAGTTTTCAAGAATTTTTGAGAGAGATAAATCTAACAGTTGTTTGCTTTGGCTTGTCATGAATGAACTCCTTCTTCAAATAAGTCGGTAGATAGATAATGCTCACCCGTATCGGGGAGTAACACCACAATATTTTTGCCTGCGTAGTCTTTATTTATTGCTAAACTGATTGCCGCGGCAAGGGCAGCACCGGATGAGATACCGACAAGAAGCCCTTCTTTTTGTGCCATGAGGCGGGCATAGTGCATAGCGTCTTCATTGGCGACGGTCAAGACTTGATCGAGAATACTTCTATCTAAATTTTTCGGAATAAAATTGGCACCGATCCCTTGTATCTTATGTGCGCCGCTTTTCCCTTGTGTCAAAAGGGGAGAGGAGGCGGGCTCCACTCCAACGATTTCGATTTGAGGATTCTGTTCCTTTAAAAAGCGGCCGCTTCCGCTAACCGTACCACCGGTGCCGATGCCCGCTACAAAAACATCGATTTTACCGTTCATGTCTTTCCATATTTCAGGACCTGTTGTTTTATAATGAGCTTCAGGGTTGGCAGGATTTTCGAATTGACCGGCAATTATACTGTCGGGAATGCTCTTCGAAAGCTCCTCGGCTTTTTCAATTGCACCTTTCATACCAAGCGCACCGGGTGTTAAAACTGTTTGTGCGCCGTAAGCATGCATCAAGCGAACACGCTCAATACTCATAGAGTCCGGCATAACAATGATAACACGGTATCCGCGCGATGCACCGATGGCGGCAAGCCCGATTCCCGTGTTACCGGAGGTGGGCTCAATAATCACTCCGCCGGGCTTAAGCAAACCTTGCTTTTCGGCGGTGTCGATGATCTTAAGTGCGACGCGGTCTTTTGCACTGGAAGCGGGATTGAAGGATTCAAGTTTGCCGAAAAGAGAGGCGTAAGAATTGCAGTTTCTTTCGAGTGAAGAGAGTCGAACAATCGGCGTGCCTCCCACTAAACTGCTGATATTATCATAAACAGGCATAATTTTCCTTTCTGTGTGAACACATGTTATAAGGCTGTTTTTATTATACCAGTCCATTATCGAAAAGTCAATAAAAGCCGTGCGAAAAAAGAGGATGAAATTATCTTGCATTTTCCCCTTTTTTATGTTACAATGGTAAAAAAGATTTTATAACTTAATGAAGGTACCGATATATGGCGAAAACAAAAGAAAAAGGAAAAATAATCGCGCAAAATAAAAAAGCATATCACGATTATTTCGTCGAAGAAACATATGAAGCGGGAATTGCACTGTGCGGAACGGAAGTAAAGTCTGTTCGTGCGGGCCGAGTTAATTTAAAAGATTCCTATTGCAGCTTTAAAGAGGGCGAGTTGTTTGCTCTTGGATTTCATATCAGCCCTTATGAACAAGGAAATCAATTTAATCATGAACCAATGCGTGAAAAAAAGCTCTTGCTTCATAAACAAGAGCTTCGCAAACTGATTGGGCTTCTGACGCGTGAAGGATATACCTTGATTCCTTTGAGTCTTTATTTTTCAGGCTCAAATGTAAAAATGCAAATCGGGCTCTGTAAAGGAAAAAAATTATATGACAAGCGTGAGACAATCGCGAAAAACGAGGCAAAAAGAATGGCAGAGCGAACCGTGAAAAACAATCGCTACGATGACTGAAGAAAAAACGGGCGTTGCAACGCCCGTTTTTATCATAATAAATCTTCGTTATAGTGTGCGCGAATACCCCCAATAAATTTTGGTCTGGTCCGCGCGGCAAGGAGAGAAGCGGCACCTATATTTTTTACGGACAACCGCAAGGGAACAGCTACTTGCTTTAAATGCATACCGATCAGTGTTCCGCCAATGTCAAGACCTGCGTCAGCGGCAATGCATTCGATGGCAATGGGATCATCAAAACTCGCATAAGCAGAGGTGGCAAAAGAACCGCCGGCTTTGGGCTGAGGTACAACATTGACTTGTTGTGCAAAGGGAAGGGCCTTGCGTTCTATGATAATAGCGCGGTTAAGATGCTCACAACATTGTGCGGCAAGAAAGATACCGCGCGGATTTAAAACCGATAAAATTGCTTTTACCAAAATTTCCGCTACATCAGGCGCGGAATCTGTTCCGATTTTTGATCCGCAAACTTCGCTGGTAGAACATCCCACAACCAAGATTTCACCTGCTTTCAGTTTTGCGGCATCGCAAAGCTCTTCGGTTGCTTTCACAAGCTCAGAAAAAATTTCATCTTTTACGATTTCAGACATATCCGTACTCCTGATGACTCTAAGATGATAATATTGTAACACCAAACGGTTTAAAAGTCAACTTTCTTTCGAAAAAAAGCACAAAAGATATGGATTTATCTTGCAATTCCTTGCTTTTCGTGTTATACTGTAATATATATTTGTTTTGTGAAAAGAATTGTATAAAATTCCCTCAAGCGGCAAAATAATCCGATGAAAGGGAGGGAGTACAATGTCTTTTCATAAGATTTCACTTTTGGCATGCCGTAAAAAAGCGCGTTTGGCACTTCGTCATAATACGATGACGTCCATTGTTGCCATCCTCATTTTTTTCATTTTTTTCACAGTTTTGGGTACCGCAACGCTGTTTTATCACGGTGTTTTTGCGCTTTTTGAGTTGGTTTCATTTTTTTCAAACCAATACGCCTATGTTTTTGCAGCGATAGCCTCACTCTTATCCGCTGTTCTTTTGACAGCACCGCTTTCTTTTGGAATCAATGCTTTGGTGATTGAATATTTTCAACATGGCAAAGTGGATTACAGTGTGGTCTTTGCCTATTTTACGCATCCGTCCAGATATTGGTGTGCGGTTTTTTCTTCCTTGTTTTCTTTTGCTCGTTTGGCCCTTTGCGCGGCGACAGTTTGGATGGAGATGCGTTTGGGAGCCATAGTTGCAAAAGCACTTTTGGCGGGGGGCGATATTGTTCGCTCTGCACTGGTTCTCGGTACGACCGTCTTGTTTTTCCTTTTGCTTCTTTTGTTTTTTACAGTTTCATCCGCTAACTATTTTTTAATCGGGGCAGTTTCCGCCACTTCGCCCATGCTGAGTTACCGTCAGTGTAAAGCGATTTCTTTTCACAGAATGCGTGGCGTACGATTGAAAACAGTTTGGCACGATATTTCTTTTCTTCCTTTGATCTTCTTTTCGTTCCTTTTGTTCGGTGTTCCGCTTTTGTTTGTGCTTCCTTATATGAAAGCAAGCAGGCATGCGTTGGCACTTGAACTTTTAAAATGTTAAAAATTCCTTCGGAGGATATCTATATGAGTAAAGAAAAATTTTATATTACCACAGCGATAGCATACAGCTCTCGCAAACCTCATTTTGGCAACACCTATGAGATTATTATGGCGGATGCCTATGCTCGTTTTCAACGTCAAATGGGCAAAGATGTCTTTTTCTTGACCGGCACCGATGAGCACGGTCAAAAAATTGAGAATCTTGCCAATGAAGCCGGCATTACCCCCCAAGCCTATGTAGACGGTGTTTCCGGTGAGATCAAACGGATTTGGGATTTAATGGGAGCCTCTTACGATAAATTTATCCGTACTACCGACGATTATCACGTAAAGAGCGTGCAAAACATCTTCAAAAAGCTTTATGACAAGGGCGATATTTACAAAGGTCATTATGAAGGGTGGTATTGTACGCCTTGCGAATCCTTCTTTACTGACATTCAAGCGGTTGATTGCAAGTGTCCCGATTGCGGCAGACCGGTGCAGAGAACAAAGGAAGAAGCTTATTTCTTCGCTATGAGCAAATATGCCGACCGCTTGATTGAACACATCGAAACACATCCCGACTTTATTGCGCCCGAATCCCGTAAAAAGGAAATGGTAAATAACTTCCTTAAAGCCGGACTGCAAGATCTTTGCGTTTCAAGAACTTCCTTTAAATGGGGTGTGCCCGTAACTTTTGATGACAAACATGTTATCTATGTTTGGATCGATGCACTTTCCAACTATATTACCGCGCTCGGATTTGATCCCGATCTTAAAGAACAGCCTGAGCTTTATCAAAAATATTGGCCCGCCGATGTACATATCATCGGTAAGGATATTCTGCGTTTCCACACAATCTATTGGCCCATTATTTTGATGGCGTTGGGCGAACCTTTGCCCGAAAAAGTATTTGGTCATCCTTGGTTCAATTCCGGCGTTGATAAAATGTCGAAATCGCGCGGCAATGTTATATATGCCGATGAGCTCGCGGAATATTTCTCCGTGGACGGTGTTCGTTATTACGCACTTTCCGAAATGCCCTATAACGCGGATGGCTCTATCACGTATGAGAACGTTTTAAATTGCTATAACACCGATCTTGCCAATAATCTCGGCAATCTCGTCAGCCGTACCCATGCGATGACAATGAAATATTTTGGCGGCGTTATTCCTGCTCCCACTGCTCCCGAAGCAATCGACGATGATTTGAAAGCCACCGTTGCGAAAGCCATCAAGGAATCTCGTGAGCTGATGGACAGCTTCCATGTAGCCGATGCTTTGACTTCGATATTCGAAATGCTTCGCCGTGCCAATAAGTATATCGATGAAACAACACCTTGGATTCTTGCCAAGGATGAGAGCAAAAAAGAGCGTCTTGGCACAGTTCTTTATCATTTGCTTGAAACGATACGTACCGCTGCCGTTATGCTCACGCCTTTCATTCCTTCTACGGCGGAAAAGATATTTGCACAGATTGGTACCGAAAAGAAAGAGTATGATACGATCTCTGAGTTTGGTTCTTTAGAAAGTGGAAATACGCTTGGCACAGCATCGGTTCTCTTTGCACGTGTGGATGAAAAACAGTTCCTTGAAATGATTGCCGAAAAGCAAAAAGCCATGGAAAAAGAGAATGAAACGGTTGCCGAACCCGAACACGAAGCAGAGATTGGAATCGACGCGTTTATGGGTGTTGAATTGCGTACCGCTGAAATTCTTTCTTGCGAAAAAATTCCGAAAGCCAAGAAACTTTTGAAGCTTCAAGTTGATCTTGGCTATGAAAAACGACAAATTGTTTCGGGTATTGCAAAATTCTACGAGCCTGAAGAGCTGATAGGCAAAAAGGTGGTTATCGTTGCCAATTTAGCACCTGCAAAGCTGTGTGGCATTGAGAGTCAGGGTATGCTTCTTGCGTCCGGCGAAGAAGATGTCCGCGTGGTCTTTTTGGATCCCGAAACCAAAAACGGTGAGCGTGTACATTGATGAAGTTTTTTGATTCACATGCCCACTATTGGGATAAACGGTTTCTTTCCGAAACAGAGGAGGGCGTAAAGTCTTTGCTCAACGCCCTCTTTTCGACTAATGTTGGCGGTATTGTTAATGTAGGGACATCCATCGAAAGTTCGCTTTGGGCAATTGAGCAAGCGAAGGCGTATGACTGCATGTATGTTGCCGCGGGAATTCACCCAAGCGATTGCGAAAAAGAGTCGCTTGAAGAGAGTTTATCTGTTTTAGAGACACTCATGCAGGATAAGGCAAACAAAATCAAAGCCATAGGCGAGATAGGTCTTGATTACCATTGGACACCTTTCGACAAAGAGAGACAAAAGCTTTTTTTCAAAGAACAGATGGTCCTTGCAGAAAAGCTTGCTATGCCTGTTGTCATACATGACAGGGAAGCGCATGGAGATTGCTTCGATATGATTCGCTCTTTTCCTAATGTACGCGGTGTTTTTCACAGCTACAGCGGCAGTCCGGAGATGGCAAAAGAGCTTGTGCGTCGTGATTATATGATTTCCTTTTCCGGTACGATCAGCTTTAAAAATGCGCACCAGGTCAAAGAAGTAGCGAAGATTCTGCCGAAAGATAAAGTTATGATTGAGACGGATGCACCTTACTTAACACCGCATCCTCACCGTGGCAAACTAAATCATTCGGGCTATTTACCCTATACATGCGAGGCTCTTGCAGAGGTTTGGAATATTTCTGTCGAAGCTGCTGCCGAAATCACTTTTCAAAATGCACTTCGTTTTTTTCAAATCAATTAATACAAAAAGACGCCTTTGGTGCGTCTTTTTTGTTGTATAAATGAGTTTGATGCCGTTCAAACTATAAAAAAATAGGAGCTAACAAAATGGATAATATGGAAATTATATCGGTGCACGCGAGAGAAATTTTAGATTCCCGCGGCAATCCAACGGTAGAGACCGAAGTGCAGTTGAAAAATGGAATGACTGCGTGCGCATCTGTTCCTTCCGGTGCCTCTACAGGAAAATATGAAGCATATGAAATGCGAGACCGTCATTCAACACGCTATTTTGGGAAAGGTGTTGTCAATGCAGTCAAAAACGTCAACACAGAAATTGCGGCATCGCTTCACGGCATATCCGTTTACGATCAGCGTAAGATCGACACACTTTTATGTGCCTTGGACGGTACGGAACAAAAAACGCGCCTTGGCGCCAACGCCATCTTGAGTGTTTCGTTCGCTGTGGCAAAAGCAGGGGCATTGGCGGCGCAAGAGCCTCTTTGGTATTATTTGGCACGTGAAAACAAAAGACGTCTGCCTGTTCCGATGATGAATATTTTAAACGGCGGCGCACACGCCAAAAACGGACTTGATGTGCAGGAATTTATGATTGCTCCCACGGGTGCTCCCAAGTTTAGAGAAGGTTTGCGCATGGGAAGTGAGATCTTTCAAACATTGGGAAAGCTTTTAAACAACCACGGTTTTTCTGTCGGCGTTGGTGATGAAGGCGGTTATGCACCGGAGCTTAGCGAAGCAGAAGAGGCATTGAAATGGATAACAGAAGCCATCTCAAAGGCGGGATATTCTACGGATGATGTCAAGATCGCATTGGACGTGGCGGCGTCGGAATGGGTGAAAGACGATGGATATTTTATGCCAAAGAACAAAAGAATGCTGTATCGAGATGAAATGATTGCAATGATAGCGGATCTATCCAAAGAATATCCTATTTTTTCAGTAGAAGATCCGCTTGGCGAAGATGATTTTGAGGGCTTCACGCAAATAACGGAGGCTTTGGGTGAAAAGCTTCTTTTGGTAGGTGATGATCTTTTTGTGACAAACACGAAAAGATTAAAACAGGGAGTAGAGAATAAGGCAGCTAATGCGATCTTAATCAAGCCCAACCAAATCGGAACAGTCAGCGAAACCTTAGATGTCATTCGTGTGGCGCAAGAAAGTGGATATAGGCATATACTGTCACACAGATCAGGCGAAACATCTGAAACCTTTATAGCGGATCTTGCTGTGGCAACCGATGCGCCTTTGATCAAAACAGGTGCTCCGTGCCGAACGGAAAGAGTGGCAAAATACAACAGACTTTTGAAAATTTCCGAAGAAATCGGAGATAAAGAAGAATATGGCATTTAAAAAACAAAAAAACGAAAAACTTTTTCTGTAAAATGCTGAGAAACACTTGACAAACGAAGTTTTTTGTGATATCATAATCAAGTGCAAAGGCGAGAGCCCGCATGCCCCTGTAGCTCAGCAGGCAGAGCACTTGACTTTTAATCAAGGTGTCCGGAGTTCGAATCTCCGCAGGAGCACCAAGAAGCACCTCGTTTTGAGGTGCTTCTTTTTGTTGAAAGGATATTTTATGATGAAATTATTGTGCGATTTTTTAGATGCCTCAATGACACCTTTTCACGCTACAGCTGAAATGGAGGCGATTTTGAAGGGACAAGGCTTCCAAGCTCTCTCGGAATACGAGCCCTTCGCACTTTCGCGCGGCGGAAAGTATTATGTAACGCGTAATTCTTCTTCCTTGATTGCCTTTGTTATCCCATGTGAGAACCCTTCTTCCTTTCAAATGGCGGCTGCGCATTCAGATTCTCCCTGTTTTCGCATCAAGGGCGTAGAAGAGAATTCGCACTATATGCGTTTGAGAACCGAGACGTACGGCGGCACGATATCAAGCACATGGTTTGACCGTCCGCTTTCCATGGCGGGACGCATTTATGGCTATGATGAAAACCATAATATAAAAGAGTGTTTGGTGAATTCTTCGGATGTTTTTGTCATTCCTTCTGTTGCCATCCATTTAAATAAGAATGTGAATACCGAAAAGCCGCTTGTAAATCCGGCTTGTGACTTGATTGCGTTGGCATCGGATGCCGATTCTAAAGATCCGATCGTTAAAATGTTTGCAGAGAACGGTATACAAAAAGATTCCGTTCTCTCCAAAGAGCTCTTCCTTTACAGCAAGGAAAAGTCCTTTATTTGGGGAGAAAGGCGTTATATCACGGCTCCGCGCTTGGATGATCTTATGTGTGCCTACGGTCTTTTGGCGGGCGTGTTAGAGGCGGTTCCGCAGAATGCAATATCCGTCCTTTGTGTTTTTGATAATGAGGAAATCGGAAATTGCACCAAGCAAGGTGCCGATTCATCTTTCTTGTCCGATACGCTCTTTAAAATTGCAGAAAGCATTGGAAAAACAGAGGCAGAACTCAAAACAATGCTAGCAAAAAGCTTTATGATATCAGCGGATAACGCACATGCCGTTCACCCCAATCATCCGGAACTCTCCGATGCCGATGGGGGAGCTTGTTATATGAACCATGGTATTGTCATCAAGCACAGCGCAAGTGCCAGCTATGCAACAGATGCGTTTTCGGAGGCTATGTTGGTTGCACTTTGCGAAAAATACAGTATTCCGTATCAGCATTATAATAATCGAGCCGATATGCCGGGCGGAAGAACACTGGGGAACACCTCATGCAGCCACGTGTCGATTCCTACAGTAGACATTGGATTGGCACAGCTTGCGATGCATTCTGCTGTTGAAACGGCAGGAATGCTTGATGTGGCGCATTTATCGGAATTAGCAAAGCATTATTTTTCTCATGCTTTAGTTGTCGAAAACGGTGCGTGGCACTGGAATTGATGTTGTTTCCGATTATTCACACAGAAAGGATGTTTGGCAAATGAATATTGTCGTTTTGGATGCCGTAACGCTCGGCAGTGATTTGGATTTGAGCTTGTTTTCGGATTTCGGAAAGCTGTTTTTGTATCCGACAACCTCATTCGATGAAATGGCGGAGCGTGTCAAAGATGCCGATATTCTGATTGTGAATAAAATTCGCTGTAATGCCATGACTTTGGCTAACGCTTCGCATTTAAAGCTGATCTGCGTTGCCGCGACGGGGTATGATAATATCGATGTGGCGTATTGCCGCCAAAAGAACATTGCCGTGTGCAATGTAGTAGGATATTCTACCGACAGTGTAGCGCAAGTGACCGTTTCTATGGTTCTTTCGCTCTTGACACATTTGGGAGAGTATGATGCGTACGTAAAAAGCGGTCAATACGCGTGCGGTGCCGCCGCCAATGCGGTTTCTCCTTTTTATCACGAGCTTTGCGGAAAAACATGGGGGATTTACGGTTTTGGTAACATTGGCAGGCGTGTAGCTGCGGTGGCGGAAGCTTTTGGCGCAAGAGTGATTGTTTGCAAAAAAACACCGATTCAAGAATACTCCTGTGTTTCTTTGGATGAATTATGCAGGGAATCCGATATTTTAACAGTGCATACGCCTTTAAACGATGGTACACGAGAATCTTTGAACAAAGAACGTCTTGCCATGATGAAAAAGGGAAGCATCTTAGTAAATGTGGCGCGCGGTGCTGTTTTGGATGAAGAAGCGGTCGCGAATGCGATTTTATCTGGGCATTTGGGCGCTTTTGGGTGTGATGTGTATTCCTCAGAGCCTTTTGCCGCAGATCATCCTTATACAAAGCTTTATCATGTTCCCAACGTAATTCTTACACCTCATATGGCATGGGGTGCAAAAGAAGCGCGCCAAAGATGTGCGGAAGAGATCAAGAAAAATATATCTTCATTTTTAAACGGAGAAAAAAGAAACCGTATTGACGGATAACGAAAGGAGAACGCGATGACAGTGGTAGATCTTTGCGATGCGGCAACGGCACGTTTGATGCTTATCCGCGCAGAATATATTTTTGCGTCTGCACGGCACAGCGACGAATGCGTGATTAAATTTATCACGAGAACTCCTTTTATGACCGAAAAATTGCGTGCTTGCATTCGTTCTTGGATCAGGGAGAAAAAGATTTCATTTATGATTTACGGTGAAAAATTTTCTCTAAGAGATGAAAAAACACAATTTTTGCTGAATCATTTTCCGGCAGAAGCAAATGATCCGGACATGGGGAAAGAAAATTCCTTTGCTACGATCGTGTGTTTTTCCTTGCATAAAGAAATTTCTCGGTAAAGTCGAAAAGGTAACGGAGGAATATCATTTTGAGAAAGCTGTTCATTTATTTGAAAGCATATAAACGTGAATGCGTTATCGCTCCGCTTTTTAAAGCTTTGGAAGTGGCATTCGAGCTGTTGGTACCGCTGATTATGGCCTATATCATAGATCACGGCATTCCTGAAGGGGGCAAAGGTAATCATACTCCTATCATCGGGGGATGCCTTGTTCTGCTTTTACTTGGTGCCATTGGGCTGTCTTGCACACTGATTGCACAGTATTTTTCTGCCAATGCCGCATGCGGTTTTGCAAAAAACATAAAGAGAGCTTTGTTTTCTCATATCGGAGAGCTTTCCTATTCTGATTTAGATAAGCTCGGCACATCCAATCTTGTTACCAATCTTACCAGCGATGTCAATCAAATTCAAACCGGCACCAATTTGACCTTGCGTCTCTTTTTACGTTCGCCTCTCGTGGTGTTTGGTGCTATGATTATGGCATTCACCGTGGATGTGCGTGCTGCACTTTCTTTTGCGGTTGTTATTCCGGCACTTTCCATCGTTGTTTTCGGTATTATGCTCGTTTCCATGCCTCTATACAAGCGTGTACAAAAGGCGTTGAGCCGTCTTGTGCGCAGAACGCGGGAGAATTTGGGCGGTGTACGCGTGGTTCGTGCGTTTTGCCATGAAGATGAGGAAGTTTCTTCTTTTGCGGAAGAAAATCAATTTCTTACGAAATGCCAAAAATTCGTTGGTAGGATCTCTTCCTTATTAAATCCTTTCACCTATGTGATTGTCAATCTCGGTATTGTTTGGCTTTTGTGGTCCTCTTCTTTCCGTGTAGAAAGCGGCGATTTGACACAGGGCGAAGTAATCGCTCTTTGGAACTATATGTCTCAAATTCTCGTTGAACTTGTCAAGCTTGCCAATCTTATTATTACCATGACCAAAGCGGCGGCATGCGGAAACCGAATCGGTGCGGTTTTGGATATTGTTCCTTCTCAATCATTTCCGGAAAGCTCTCCGAAGGAAGATCCGAGTGCACCGGCAGTTGTCTTCCAAAATGTCACTTTCCGTTATGAAAGTGCGGCAGCAGACGCCTTAACCTCCCTTGATTTTTCGGTCCGCCACGGAGAAACCGTCGGCATCATTGGAGGTACCGGATCCGGT
The DNA here is from genome assembly GCA_045580085.1 of Eubacteriales bacterium. Classification (GTDB taxonomy): domain Bacteria; phylum Bacillota; class Clostridia; order Oscillospirales; family CAG-272; genus UBA1740. The sequence goes on along the minus strand of JAZNND010000021.1, from coordinate 20,728 downwards.
AAATCGACACTCATTCATCTGATACCGCGTTTTTATGATGCATCGAAGGGAAGCATTCTTTTAAACGGTGCGGATGTTCTTTCATATCCTAAAGAAGAATTGTTGCAAAAAATCGGAATCGTTCCGCAAAAAGCCATTCTTTTTTCGGGAAGCATCAGAGAAAATCTTCGTTGGGGGAAATCCGATGCGACGGATGAGGAGTGTTATCGGGCGCTTGAAAAAGCGCAAGCACTCGATATTGTAAACAACAAAGAAGGCGGACTCGACTATATCATTGAGGAAGGCGGTAAAAATCTTTCGGGTGGACAAAAACAGCGTTTGACCATTGCGCGCGCTTTGGTACGTGAGCCCGAGATATTGATTTTAGATGATTCGGCATCCGCTTTGGATTTTGCAACCGACGCTTCTCTTAGACGTACGCTGTCGCAAGAATCCTGCACGGTGTTTATTGTGTCGCAACGCATCGCCTCCGTCAAAAATGCCGATCAGATTATGGTGCTTGACGATGGGGAACTGGTAGGACGCGGTACGCACAGCGATTTGCTTGGTTCTTGTGAGGTTTATCGAGAGATTTACGAATCGCAATACAAGAAGGAGGACGCAGCGGTATGAAAAAAGCAACACCCGGCACGATAAAGCGAGTTCTCCGATATATTGGCAAATATAAATTCCTTTTACTCCTGTCGCTTTTTTTGGCGGCGGCATCTGTTGCAATGACACTCTATTTGCCTATTTTAATCGGCAAAGTTATTGATTGCTTTATATCTCCTCCCACCGCTTCTTTTCAAAATATTTTGCCGTATCTTATCGAAATTGTTATTTTGGTGCTTCTGACCGCTGTTTTGCAGTGGCTTATTCACACCGTTAACAATCGTATTACCTATCACGTCGTGCGAGATGTGCGCAACGATACTTTTGAAAGAATACAACATTTGCCTTTATCCTATCTCGACAGTCATCCTGTTGGTGATATTGTGAGTCGTATGATCACGGATGTAGATCAATTTGCCGACGGACTTTTACTTGGCTTTACTCAATTTTTTACGGGACTTCTTACCATTTTGGGCACTCTTGTGTTTATGCTGATTATTCATCCCGTAATTGCACTATTGGTGGTGATATTAACGCCGCTATCGCTTTTCATCGCGAAATTTATCGCTTCGCGCACGCATAGCCTTTTTGCGGAGCAATCCAAGAAAAGAGGAAAGCAAACCGCATATATCAATGAAATGGTCGGAAACGCACATATCGTTCGCGCCTTTTCGAGAGAAAAAACAGTTAGGGAAGTATTCGATAAAGAAAACGAAGAGCTGAACAAAATTTCTGTGAAAGCTACATTTTTCTCTTCCTTGGTCAATCCAACAACACGATTTGTCAACAGCGTTATTTATGCCGCCATAGGGCTTTGCGGTGCATTCGCCGTAGTGCATCCCATGTTTGGGATTGTCATCACGGTAGGCGAACTTTCGAGCTTGCTTTCCTATACGACGCAGTATACGAAGCCTTTCAATGAAATTTCGGGTGTTATAGCAGAGCTCCAAAACGCCTTGGCGTGTGCCTCTCGTGTTTTCGATCTTTTGGATCAAGAGGTGGAAAAGGAAGTTGACGCGCCGCTTTTCTTGGACGATGTTAAAGGAAATGTCGCATTGTCTCATGTTGATTTTTCGTATACGCCCGATAAAAAATTAATCCAAGATCTTTCCTTGGAGGTTCAGGCGGGAAAGCGTATTGCCATCGTCGGTCCTACCGGATGCGGAAAAACAACTCTGATCAATCTTTTGATGCGGTTTTATGAGCCGATTCACGGCGATATTTCGGTTGACGGTGTTTCTGTCACCCGTGTAACACGTAAGGATTTGCGCCGTCAATACGGTATGGTTTTACAAGAGACGTATCTTTTTGCGGGAAGTATAAAAGATAACATACGGATCGCCAAACCGGATGCCACGGATGAAGAGATAGAAAACGCCGCACGCGCCGCACATGCCCACAGCTTTATCAAAAGATTGCCCCAATCATACGATACCGAAATAGCAGAAAACGGAGGAAATCTTTCGGCAGGTCAAAAGCAGCTCTTATGCATAGCAAGAGTGATGCTTGCATTGCCTCCCATGTTGATTTTGGATGAGGCTACCTCTTCTATTGATACCCGCACAGAAATCCGTATTCAGCACGCTTTTGCTGAAATGATGAAGGGAAGAACAAGCTTTGTTGTGGCGCATCGACTTTCCACTGTTCGTGAAGCGGATCTTATTCTGGTGATGAAAGATGGAAATGTCATTGAACAAGGATCACACGAATCGCTTTTGGAGCAAAACGGTTTCTACGCGACACTTTATAACAGTCAGTTTGACCATGCGTAAATTTAAGAATTAAATAGAATAAATACAACAGTATAAATCTCCTTAATTTACAAATACTAACATCACATCTGTAGATTAAGGAGATTTTATATATATGAAAGCAACAGGAATTGTGAGAAGAATCGATGACCTCGGACGTGTTGTTATCCCTAAAGAAATCAGAAGAACCATGCGCATCCGCGAGGGCGATCCTCTTGAGATTTATACGGACCGTGAAGGGGAAGTCATTTTTAAAAAATATTCGCCGATTGGCGAACTTGCCGCGTTTGCCGCGCAGTATGCAGAAACGCTTCATAAAATTTGTGATATCTCTGTTGTGATTTGCGATAGAGATGCCGTTATCGCATCGGCTGGTGTCGGAAAAAGAGAATACGCAGATAAAAAAATGTCGGAAGAACTGGAAGAACTCGTTGAACGCCGTCAGCTCTACACCTATAAAAGCGGAACCATGAAAATTCCCGTAATTGCCGACGGTGGATCTCATTATATCAACTGTGCTATGCCCATCATCACCGAAGGTGATATGATTGGATGCGTTTGCTCGGTGTTGCCAATGGACAAAGAAGGGGCACTGAGCGTAGAGGAACCCGAGATCAAACTCATTCAGACAGCAGCCGGATTTTTAAGCAGACAACTTGAGAATTAAAAAAAGGATGAACAGAGGCGCTCTTTCATGAGATAGCCTCTGTTTTTTTTTGACATTCAAAATATATATAGAAAATCATGCATCTTTTTTTGATAGAAGGAAAAAATAAGATCACAGTGAATGATTTTATTCTTCGGAAAGGATTGCATAGCATGAAAAAAACAATTTTTATTGCCGTTCTTTTGCTTTTAGGAAGCGTATTTACCTCGTGTGGAAAAAAGGATGGTGTGTATTTTTTAAATTTTAAGCCCGAAATCGCAGATGTATATGAAGAGATTGCAGACGCATATGAAAAAGAAACAGGCACCGCTGTGCGCGTGGTCACTGCGGCATCCGGCACTTATGAACAAACGCTAAAATCGGAAATCGTCAAAAAAGATGCCCCTGTTATCTTTCAGATCAACGGTCCTGTCGGATATGCGGCGTGGAAGGATTATTGCCTTGATTTAAAAAATACAGCCCTGTATAACCATTTAAGCGACAAAACTCTTGCGATTCACGATGGTGATGGCGTGTATGGTATTCCGTATGTAGTAGAAGGGTACGGGATTATTTATAACGAAGATATTACCGACAAGTATTTTGCATTGTCAGACAGAGCAACTACCGTTTCTTCCATGGATGAGATTGATTCCTTTCGTGAGTTAAAGGCGGTAGTGGAAGATATGACAGCGCATAAGGCTCAGCTGGGGATTGACGGTGTTTTTGCCGCTACTTCGCTCAAAAACGGTGAGGATTGGCGTTGGCAAACGCATCTTGCCAATGTTCCCATGTACTATGAATTTTTAGATAAAAACGTGGATCTTACCAATGCTTCCGAATATAGAGAGGTAGATTTTTCTTACAGTGATTCTTTCAAGAATCTTTTCGATCTCTATCTAAATAACTCTACCACAGATTCAAAACTTTTAGGTTCTGTACAAGTTGCAGACTCTATGTCGGAATTTGCACTTGGAAAATGCGCCATGGTTCAAAACGGAAACTGGGCATACAGCCAAATTGCAGGTGTAAACGGAAACACGGTAGAAGCAGATGATGTTCATTTTCTACCGCTTTATATGGGAACCAGTGAAGAGGAAGCGCAAGGTCTTTGCGTAGGTACAGAGAACTATTTTGCTATCAATAAAAATGCATCGCCCGAACAGCAAACAGCGGCTCTTGCATTTTTGGAGTGGTTGTTTACCAGTGAAACCGGTAAGGACTATGTGACGAATAAACTGGATTTTATTGCGCCGTTTGACACCTTTGAAGACGCAGATAAGCCCAAGGATCCTCTGTCAAGAGAGATAAGTGAGTGGCTTGAAAAAGAAGATGTTTATAATATACCTTGGAATTTCACAGTTTTTCCCGGGCAGAACTTCAAAAGCGACTTCGGCGCGGCTCTTTTGCAATATGCGCAAGGAAATAAAAGTTGGGAAGATGTGAAGGAAGTCTTTGTGCGCAGATGGAAAGAAGAATCACAAAATCCGAGCTCTTAAGCCATGGGAGAAAAATATGCGCAAATCATTTTATCGCTATTTTCCTATTTTCGTTTTGCCGACACTTGCGGCGTTTGTCATTTCATTTTTAATTCCGTTTATTATGGGCGTATATCTTTCTTTTACCAGATTTACGACTGTAAGCAACGCGCGTTTCGTGGGGCTCGCCAATTATATAGAAGCCTTTTCGCGAAACAGCGATTTTTGGAACGCATTTGCCTTCACGGCGAAGTTCACCATCGTCAGCACTGTCACGGTCAATTTGATGGCTTTCGCTCTTGCACTTCTGTTAACGCGCGGCAAAAAGGGAACTAATTTTTTTAGAACGGTTTTCTTTATGCCGAACTTAATCGGCGGTATTGTACTCGGTTATATTTGGCAACTGATCATCAACGGCGTACTTGCAAGACTTGGTGTTGATATCACTTATTCGGCAAACTACGGTTTTTGGGGCCTTGTTATTCTTACCAACTGGCAGTTGATCGGATATATGATGATCATTTATATCGCAGGATTGCAAACCGTTCCCAAGGAGTTACACGAAGTCGCCGCAATAGACGGTGCTAACGCGTGGCAAAGCTTAAAGCATGTCACATTGCCGCTTGTAGCTCCTTCTTTCACCATTTGCGGTTTTCTCACATTGACTAACTCTTTTAAAATGTTTGACCAAAATTTTGCCCTAACAGGCGGTGCTCCCGGCAAAGAAACGTCTATGTTGGCACTGGATATCTATCAAACCTTTTACGGTAGTATCGGAAAAGAAGGCGTCGGACAAGCCAAAGCAGTTATTTTTTTCTTGCTTGTAGCAGTCATTGCAGGAACGCAACTCTATTTTTCGCGCAGACGGGAGGCTAAAAACGAATGATTCATGCTAAAAATAAGAAACTCTCTCTTTCAGAAATAGGAATTTTTATTCTCTTGATTTTAGCGGCGATCGCCTTTCTTTTGCCCATTTTAATCGTACTGATGAATTCTTTTAAAGGGCAGTTTTATATCGCAAGTGCGCCATTCTCTTTACCGAACGCTGAAACCTTTTCGGGGTTATCGAATTATCTGAACGGTATTCGAAAAATAGATTTTTTCAAGGCATTTATATATTCGCTTTTTATTACGGTTTCATCGGTGGCGGTGATCGTCTTCGGTTCTTCCATGACCGCATGGTATCTGATCCGTTCTAAGAAAAAAGTGGCATCTTTTCTATATTATTTATTCGTTTTCAGCATGATTGTGCCTTTTCAAATGTTGATGTTTACTATGTCGAAAATTGCAAATACCCTTTATCTCGAAAACCCAATCGGTATTGTCGTACTGTATCTCGGTTTTGGCGCAGGACTTTCGGTTTTTATGTTCGGCGGATTTATCCGCGGAATTCCTCGCGCCATTGAAGAGGCGGCAGAAATAGACGGATGCTCACCCATCAGTATGTTTTTTCATATTATTTTTCCTCTTCTTCGTCCGACAGCTGTTACGGTCGCCGTTTTAAATGCTATGTGGATTTGGAACGACTATTTGCTTCCTGCCTTGGTCATTGGCAGTAAATACAGAACTATTCCCGTAGCGGTGCAATATTTGCAAGGCGGCTACGGTTCCAGAGATATGGGTGCTTTAATGGCAATGCTCATTTTAGCCATTATTCCCATCATCGTATTCTATGCGTTTGCACAGAAAAGCATCATCCGCGGTGTAATTGCGGGTGCGGTAAAGGGCTAAGAAAAAAGGACCGTCTCGGCGAGAAGGTCCTTTTTTGATTTTATATCAATGTGAGAAGTGAAAGGATGGGCATGGAAACAATACATAAAAGAGAAGTGACGGAAACGATCAGGCTGGCATAAGGCGCATCGCCGTCAAACTTTTCTGCAAACATGCCTGTTGCGGTAGCGGCAGGGGCAGCGGCTGACATAAGAAGGACCGCCAGCACCAAAGGATCGTTATAAATACCGCACATGGCAAGCAATTTCAAAAGTCCCCATACAATTGCGGGAGCAATGAACAAAGTCAAAAGAATATTGATATAAAGGAATTTGTCTTTCCAAACGCTCTTAAACTCCAGCTCAGCAAAACGAAAACCGATCAAAAGCATGGCAAGAGGTGCCACAAGGGCTTTCATGCCGCTTAAAAGAGAGGATACAATACCTTCACTTCTGATATACGGAATAATCACGGCATCGCGAACGGCTGGAATGGCGGAAAGAAGGAAAATGAAAAGCCCGACAAAAGTAGAGAGCGTTGCGGGATTGAGGATCATCTTTTTTACGGATATGTAGCTTTTATCCGCAGTATAGAGATATGCGCCCAAAGACCAAACAAATATATTAAAAGCGGTTACATAAACAGAACCGTAAATAGCAATTTCGGGAACCGTAGCACCAAAAAGCGCCTCAAGCAAAGGAATACCCATATACCCCGCATTGGTAAATACCGTAGAGAAGATCAATACACTGCGCTTTTTCTCTGGAGCCTTTGCAAATACGAGCACAGATAAACCGTAAAATAAAAGATGAGCTAAAAGTGCCAATACAAATACAGCACACATACGCCAAACCACAAGCTTGTTAAAATCTACAGACACAAACCCCACAATGATAAGTGCCGGTTGTGCGGCATATAGAATGACATTGGATAAGCTCTTGCCGAATCCATCTCCAACAAGCTTAAATTTGGCAAGCAAGAAGCCGGGAATCATGATCAGTACAAGAACGGCTACTTGCTCAAAAAGGATAGTTGCATCAATCATTTCTTATCACTTCCTATATCAACGGATGAAAAGTTATTATTTTGTTTCGCGATCTCATAAGCGAGCACGGTGGTGGCGGAGGCAGCAGAAAGGGCTGCTGAAAAATCTCTGCCGTAATTTATTTTCACAATTCTGTCGGATTGGTTCAATATGTTTCTTGAAATGCCACGTTTTTCACCGCCAACAATTAATAATACCGGATAGGGAATTTGTGTATTCTCAATTGACATATCAGTATCAACATCGGCACAAACGATAGAATATCCCGCTTTTTTGAAGATTTCAACTGTCTTTTCAGCCGTGGCAGTGAATAAAGGAAAACGTTCCGAAGCACCTGCCGATGCGCGAGATACAACACCTGCCGCAGTCATCCAATTACGCCCCGGTAAAATAACACCGTCAATACCAAAGGCATATAAAGAGCGTAGTGCGTAACCAAAATTATACGGATCTTCGATGCCTTCGATCATCACATAAAAGCCATGCGGCACTATTTTGTCGAGATCCAAGGGCGGTATCGTTCGATCGCTGCATATAGCAACCAACCCGCCATGTGATGTGCCAAGCGTGATTTCCGCCAGTTCTGCATCCGTAGTTTCTTCTAAGTAAAATTTTTTTCTTTCTGCTTCGTGCCGCAAAAAAGCAACTTCTTTCACGATCTTTGAGATACGGTCTTTGCTGTAAAGAATTTTTATGACCTTTCGATCGGAAATGTTATGTTCATAGGCATAAAGGAGAGCACGTATGGAAACCATTCCTTCAAAAACGGTAGAAGGAACAAACTTATTTTCTTCTTTTTGCATGGAAAAGAAAAGCCTTTCATATAGTGTACTAAAGCGCAAAAAGGCGCACAGGGAAGGAAGAGAAGGGTTATGCGATATCAAAACAAAGAACGGTGTGAAGTTTTGGGAGAGTATTTAGTTAAGCACCGCGCGACAGTGCGCGCGGTTGCAGCTCGTTATGCGGTGAGTAAAAGCACGGTACATAAAGACGTAACGGAAAGACTCCGCTATGTCGACCCCACACTTTTTGCACTTGTTAAGAATATTTTGGAAGAAAACAAATCCGAACGGCATTTGCGCGGCGGGGAAGCGACAAAGAAAAAATACCTTGAGAAAAAAGCGAGATATCTTAAGTAAATCAGCGATGAGAAAGCTTCGTCATTTTAAAGAGATCATCGATTTCTTTTTGCTCTAAATAACGCCATTTGCCCACCGGCAACCCATTCAACTTGATGTTGCCGATGGAAATGCGCGAAAGACGCTTCACCGTCAAACCTACATTTTGACACATTTTTCGGATTTGACGGTTTCTGCCTTCTTTTAATGTCATCTTAAGAACGGTTCCGGTCTCATCGGTATGGATGATATCCACTTTTACGGGAAGAATTTCATACCCATCGATCTCCATGCGGTCCGTCAGGCGCGCGTATTGCTCCTCACTCACATTCCCCGCCACCTTAACGCGGTATACCTTTTCCAAATGATGTTTGGGGTGTGTCAGACGGTTGGCAAGCTCTCCATCATCCGTTAAAAGCAAAAGGCCCTCCGAAATATAGTCAAGTCTGCCAATAGGATAAACACGCCCCTCATGACCTTCCAGAAGCTCTGTGACACATTTTCTGTTTTGAGGATCGCTCATGCTGGTGATATATCCTCTGGGCTTGTTGAGTGCAATATAGTGATGTGTCGTTTCTTTTCGATAGATTTCTTTCCCGTTCAAAGTCACAATATCTGCGGCGGGATCTATTTTATCACCTATGGAGGCGATATGTCCGTTAACCTTTACATTGCCGTTTTTGATTTCCTCCTCGGCATTTCGGCGCGAAAGAACACCGCAATCGGTGAAAAATTTTTGCAATCTGATTTTTTCCATAATGTCTGCCTTGTTGATTATTTTTTCGATATTTTTACTTGTGGGATATCCGCATCGGCGCAAAGCGGAATGCGATATATTTCCTTTCCGTCTTGTGTGATACATAAATATCCCAAAACGTCATCTTTGCGAATGGGAAGTGTAGCATAGGGAGGGTATTCGGTATGATAGGAAACAGAGGGCGCGTTTTTTGCCATAAAAAGGCGGACAGGCTCGCGATTGGAGGCTGTTGCATAAGGAACGATCGCCCCGATGATCGGAACATTGAATAAATATCCGCCGATGGGAAGAATCTCGCGCATTTCAAATGTGGAAAAGGCATATTGCCACATCGCCTCATGGTCATTCCAGTCGTTTGGCGCGTTCAAAGTGACCGAAATTAAAGAAAGTCCGTCTTTTTCGATAGCGCCAACCAAGCATCTTCCGCTATCTTTGGTGAATCCGGTTTTCACGCCAACGGCGTCCGAATTTCTAAACAAAAGCTTGTTATGATTGGTGAAGGTGCGAGTTGGGCAGGGAGACTGCGTACGGTAAAGCTTTGTGGAACACACCTGCTTTAAAAAAGGGTTTTCCATCATTTTAGAAGCAATGAGAGCTAATTCTTTCGCTGTGGTATAATGCCCGTCGGCAGAAAGCCCGTGAGGATTTTCAAAATGTGTATCACTTAGCTTAAAGTCTTGTGCCATGCGATTCATTCTTCCCACAAAGGCATCCACAGATCCATCAGAGGCAATTGCGAGTGCCACTGCGGCATCATTGGCACTTTGTAAAAGCAAAGCGTAAAGAAGATCCTTAACGGTCCATATTTCGCCTTCCTTGAGGTAAGCAGAGCTTCCCTCAATTCCCACAGCAGCTTTGGGGATGGTGACCGTCTGTTCAAGCGTCAAAGCCTCGCTTGCCGCTAATGCTGTCATAATTTTGGTGGTACTCGCCATGGGCATACGTTTATTTTCATTTTTTGCGAGTAAAACTTTTTGTGCCTGTGTCTCGTAAAGTATGGCACCAACAGCGGATAAAGATGTGGAAGTTGAGACTTTTTCGCTAGCCGATACGCGAAAAGGAAGAAAGAAAAAAGAAGAAAAGAGAATTAAACTCCCCAATAGAACCAAATTACGTTTTTTCATTTTTCACCGTTTTGTTTTTTTGTTACCGTGTCCAAAAAACGAAGAAAAAATGCAGCGAAAAATACGTAATATTCTGGAAAAAGAGAAGGATTAAGATTCTGCTTCGCTTTTTTTGCCTTTTTTTATCACGTTTTTGAGGCGTTCCAAAATGTCAGGGGAATGCTCAATCAAAGCGGCAACTTTATCCACTGTGTCAATATTCTGAGGCGTGGTGATCGGGACAAGCTCGATTTTTCCGTCCGCATCGATGATTAAAAACGCAATGGGAGTAACAGTAACACCGGTGCCGCCACCGCCGCCGAAACGAGATTTGGTAATCTCTGCGGCTTTTTGGGAGTCGATTCCTCCCGAAGCAAAGCCCATGGAAAGCTTGGAAACGGGAAGTATCATAGTTCCTTTCGGTGTATAAATGGGATCGCCGATTACGGTTTCGGTACCTGCGATCTCTTTTACTTTTTCAAGTGATGTTCCCATCATTTCAAAGAGGGATTCAGCCATTTTTTGTTCCTCCGGGTTTTAATATTTTTTGAGATGATAAATAAGCAAAAAGAGCAGAAAAAGCGAGCATCAAAAGATGAAAAATATCCGTTGTCAAATGAAGACGAATCAAAAACTTGGTTTCATTGCCGCAATAATCGGGAACGATCACAATGTTCTTTGTACGGTACGTGGTTTTTATAAATCCTTCGGACAGTGCTAATAGATAAGCGCAAGACTGTGAAACAGTGCCGTAGAGAAGTGCGGTAGATGCCGCATCTCCGGTAGCAAGAACGGCGCAAAAATGCGATATATGAAGCTTAAACGCTCCTCTGGCTCTCTTTTGTACCTTTTTTAAGATCAAAAGAATGAGTTTTACCATTCTTAAATGGTCCTTGATTGTTTTTTTCTTAGGCGGAACAGGTGGCGGTGGCGGAGTTTTCTTCCTTTTGCGTTCTTCTTTTTGCGCTTTCTTTAATGCTTTTTTTCTCCTTTTTTCCATATTCTTTTTGGAATAATATCGAATAGAAACCTTTTTTTTGCGTGGAAACAAGAGAAAAGAAAGAAATGCCACGGAAAGCTTAAGGCGAATGTCACCGTCATAAGAAACATGTACGCGAATGGGCATGAAAAGCAAAAACAGAAGAAAAGCCGCGATTCCCAAAATAATGTATAGTGCAGTCATTCTGTTTTCACCTCATTTCCGCATTTTTTTATGTATCGGAAGAATCGTCCGTGATCGTATCGTCAATAGAGATCTGATTTTCGTCTACCTCAGGCTCCATAGCTCCACGGCGCATACGCGCTAAAATATCTGCCGCCTCTTCCGACGAAACCCCCGGAAGTTCACTCAGAGAAGAAAGACCGAAACAACGTAAGAAATCAGATGTTGTGCCGTAAAGCATGGGGCGACCGGGAGCGTCCAAACGACCTACGGCTTCGATAAGATTGCGTTCTAACAGGGAAGAAACGGCGTATGCGCTGTCAACACCGCGTACAGCATCTACATAAGCGCGTGTTACGGGTTGATTATAGGCAATGATGGCAAGCACCTCAATGGAAGAATTTGATAGCGTACCGCTTCTTCTGATACCGAGTGCTTCTCGAATATGCGGTAAAAACTTCTCTTTGGTGCAAAGCTGACAGGATTCATCATAAGTTAAAAGAAGAATGCCGCGCGTGGATTCTTCGGCGTTGTAAACATCGGCATAAGCTTCCACCCTATCTTTTACCAGAGAAGGGGACATTTCGAAGATTTCGGAAAGCTTGCTGTACGTTATAGGATGACCTGCCGCAAAGAGAATTGCCTCGAGCACCGCTTCAAAGTCCTCGGCAGCATTTTCAAAGGTAGCAAGTGTGGTTTTTTGTTCCTTGGGGGTGTTTTCATTCATCATTTTTATCCGTGTCCTCAACATGGTCTTGATCAAATTCGGAGTTTTCTATATCTTCGGGATTATAATCGGGATTTAAGCGGAATTTGCTCAGGATAGAGAATTCGGCATCTTCATCATCGCAAAAAAGGATGCGTCTAAGCTTAATCAATTCCAAAATTCCCATGAACGATGCCAAAAGCTCAGGCTTGTCCTTGGCATCTTTTAACAAGAAAAAGAAGGATGCCTCCTCGTTGGCAGTCAGTTTTTCTACGATAAGTTCTATGCGTTCTTCCACCGAAACCACTTTGCGTTTGATTAAAGGATTAATCAAAGTAACGGGGACATCCTTGGAAACTTTCAAACGGTTTACCATAACGGTAAGAGCTTTCGAAAGAAGTGCGGGATCCAGTCCGAGAGGAAAGCCTTTTTCGGCAGGAATTTCTTCATTATCTTTCGCCATGCGTCCGGAGTATTCTGCATAGCGCGGACGAAGTTCTTCCGCATCTTGCTTGGCTTTTTGATAGATCAAAAGGGCATCCACCAGTTCTTTTCTCGGATCCTCATTTTTATTCGGATCGGGAGGCAACAGCATTTTGCTTTTGATCAGCATCAGAGTGCTTGCCATAACAATAAATTCGCAAGCAACTTCAAGATCCATGCGGCGTGCCGCTTCAATATATTCCATGTACTGCTCAAGAATACTGGCAATAGGAATATCTTTGATTGACACTTTGTTTTTATCAATCAGCGTCAGTAATAGATCCAAAGGACCTTCGAACTGATCCAAACGATAGGTGATAGCTTCGTTCGTCATGAAAACTCCTTAAAATATAGGTATCAGCATCCATACTCTCAGCATGGCATTGGAAATGGCAGAGGATATGACGGAAAGGATGCCAAAACGAAAACCGCAAAAGAGTAACAGCATCAGCGCAAAGGAAATATATCTTTCGTAGCGCATGATGCGAAAATAATAGTATTCGGGCAGAAAAGCCAACAAAACACGCGAACCGTCAAGCGGCGGAATAGGGATAAGATTAAAAAGTCCCAAGCCTAAATTCACACTGTGCAAAAACATAAAAAAGTACAGCAAGATTTCGGCAAGTATCAAAAGAAATGCGGCACCGCCGTTTAATAGCGTGTTATTATAGAGTTTAACGAAAAGAATATAAAAGGGAAGGGCTAAAAAAGCAATCGTAAAGTTGGTAAGGGGACCTGCTAATGCGGTTAGTGCCATATCCCTTTTGGGATTGTCAAAATAGCGTGTATTAATGGGAACCGGCTTCGCCCAACCAAAATGAAAAAAGACCATACAAAGCATTCCAATGGGATCCAAATGCTTTAAGGGATTTAACGACAGTCTTCCCATTATATGTGCGGTGGGATCGCCAAGCTTATACGCCGCGTAACCGTGAGCCACTTCGTGAAAGACAAGGGCCATGAGTGCGGCAGGAATAACCAAAAGTTCGTATAACATTTTTCTCCCAACCTTCAGCGATTTAATCCGCGACAGCGGCAGTAATACAAGAAAGAACCTGTTCTTTTCCCAATCGGTTTTCAGAGGAAAAGGGAATCATGGTTACATCAATCTCGGAAAAATACTCATTCTTCATTTCTTCAACCGCGCGTTTAAGTGCTGTGGGGCTTAGTTTATCCGCTTTTGTCAAAACGAGAATGAAAGGAAATCCAACATCCACTAAAAATTGAATCATCATCAAGTCATCGTCTGTGGGACCGGTGCGAACATCAATCAATTGCAAAACGAGTTTTATAGCATCAGCACTGGGATTTTTGGTAAAAAAAGCATCTGTAAGCTTGCTGAACGCAAGAGTTTGCTCTTTTGATCGCTTGGCATATCCGTATCCGGGCAAATCGACAAAAAGAAGCTTTTTGTCGATCTCAAAATAATTGATGGTTACGGTTTTTCCCGGTGCGGAAGAAACGCGAGCAAAGGATTTTCTTCCGAGTAATGTGTTAATCAAAGAACTTTTTCCGACATTGGAACGGCCGGAAAAAGCAATCTGCGGTTGAGGACTGCGCGGAAAGGCGGAAGGTGTTCCCACACTTGTTTTAAATGCGGCATTGTTAATATTGAACTTAATCAAAGCAAAATCTCCTTAATGGGCGAACGGTGCCTGCGTGCGACACTCGCCCTTCGGTGCGGAAATTACAGAAAAGCGATCCTCTTCCGTGCGAGATGCCGTATCGGGCATTTCGGTCAAAACATGTTTCAGAGCATCCATAACACTATCGCAAACAACAAAGGAGAGGTGCGCGCGTGCTTCGCTGTCAATTTCATCCAAATCGCGTTCGTTTTCGCGCGGAATCAAGACTGTGCGGATACCTGATGTGTATGCTGCCATGGTTTTTTCCTTTAAACCGCCAATAGGGAGGACTCTGCCGTGCAACGTGATCTCGCCGGTCATGGCAACATCGCGGCGTGTCGGAATACCAAGCAAGGCACTGGCAAGCGCGCAAGTCATGGCTACACCCGCACTCGGACCGTCCTTGGGAACGGCACCTTCGGGAAAATGAATATGGATATCATTTTCTTTATAGAAAAGAGATGCGATACCTATTTTTTTCGCGATGGTGCGAATATAGCTGACGGCAATTTGTGCTGACTCGCGCATGACATCCCCCAGCTGGCCGGTCAGCTCCAGTTTCCCGGTTCCTTCCATAACGGTGACCTCCACTTTCAAAAGATCGCCGCCGCTTTGGGTATAAGCCAAGCCATTGACAATACCGATGGGATTGGTTGGCTCAAGTGCCTCGCGAAGATGCTTTCTTTTGCCAAGCATATCATTGACTGTTTTGGGGGTAATTTTTACACTCTTTGCACTTTTTTCTGCAATTTTCACCGCACTTTTTCTGCAAAGCGAGGCAATTTCGCGCTCAAGTGAGCGAACACCTGCCTCGTGCGTATAGAACTCAATCAATTCCATCAGCGATTCATCGGTAAATTTCACATGGCGACGTGAAAGTCCATGACGCTTTAACTGCTTGGGAACCAAATGGTTTTTAGCGATGTTCAGCTTCTCCGTACGGGTATAGGAAGAGAGTTCGATGATCTCCATACGGTCGATGAGGGGAAGAGGAATTCCGTCATAACTGTTAGCGGTTGCGATAAATACGCAGTCCGAAAGATCAAGAGGAAGCTCTAAGAAATGATCGCGGAAAAAACGGTTTTGCTCCGGATCAAGAACCTCCAAAAGAGCAGAGGCAGGATCTCCATGCATGCTGGAAGATAGCTTATCGATCTCATCCAACACCACAACGGGGTTGATAACACCGGCCCCCGTCAACGCCTCAGCGATTCTGCCGGGCATGGCCCCCACATACGTTTTTCTGTGTCCGCGAATATCGGCTTCATCGCGAATACCGCCCAAAGAAATGCGCGCGTATTTGCGCTTCATGGCACGAGCAATGGAGGCGGCAATGGAGGTTTTACCCACACCGGGAGGGCCGACAAGGCAAATAATTTGATTTTTGACATCGGGACTCAGCTGCTTAACCGCAACATATTCAAGAATACGTTCCTTTACTTTTTTTAAGCCGTCGTGATCCTCATCCAAAATGCGGCGCGCCTCCTCTAAATCGGCGGAAGCGGTTGTGCGTTTGTTCCAAGGAAGTTCAAGACAGGTATCAAGATAGGTACGCAAAACAGAGCCTTCTGCGGCACCAAACGGTGTTTTCGCAAGACGTCCAAGCTCCTTAAAGAGCTTTTCGCGTACTTCTTTCGGTAAATCCGCTTTTTCAATCTTGGCTTGATATTCGGCAATTTCATCATCCTCATCACCCAATTCTTGCTGAATTGCCTTCATTTGCTCGCGCAAAAAGTATTCTTTTTGATGATCGTCGATCCGTTGCTTGACTTGGCAGTGAATATCATATTCCATGCGCAAGAATTGCATTTCTTCTTCTACAACATAGAGAAGGCGATCAAGCCGCGTGAGAGGATGAAACACTTCCAAAATACGTTGTTTACTCTTGAAATTCAAAAGTGCGGAAGATGCTACAAAATCGCAGAAAAGACCGGGCGTTTTAAGTGCGGATGCAGCTTTGAAAATTTCTTCCGTCAAAACGGGATGAATATGCTTAACGGCGGAAATCATATCGAGAACAGTATGCATTTTTTCTTCCGAATCAGCGGATGCGTCTTCTTCGATATGTACCGTCTTACAAATAACCGTTGCGTATGCACAGGTATCGTCTTTAAAAATACGAGAAAGCTTTGCGCGGCAAAGCCCCTCAAAGATGACTTGCAAAGCACCGTGCTCCGTGCGATTGACGCGCTTGATTTGACAAACGGTGCCAATGTGGTAAAGATCTTTTTCGGTGGGTTCCTCCACGTTTAAATCTTTTTGTGTCAACAAAAAGACCTTTCCGTCCCCTTCGTTTGCGACGGCGAAGGCGCGAAGGGTTGCTTCACGCGCTAATTCCAAACTTAATTGGACACCGGGGAATGATACCGTACCTCTTACTGGAATTAAAGGGAGTGTAAGCTCCTTTGCTTGTTCAATGGTTCTTGACATAATGGTTTCCTAACTTTATATTTCATCAGTGCCTATCCAAGGCAGTGAATAACTACACTTTTAGCAACTGTCTTATTATTATAACATATATTTTTTCAAAATGCTATATATATTTTGAAAAAAGCGGAGAAAAATCAAAAATAAAATAAAAAAAGCATTCACCACTTGCAAGATGCGTAAAAATATGGTACAATAAGCTAAATTGTGATCATTTGAACCCGATCAGAGCAAAAGTTGGAAAGCCTGTTAAACCTCCGTTTTGCAACTTTTTTGCCGCAGTTCCCGATACAGAAAGGATGGATCATATATGTCATTGGTTCCGGATAAGATCCTCACCGCGTTTGATGATTTAACCGTTGATTATCTAAAAGAAATTGGCATTTCAGCACTAATTATGGATGTTGATAATACATTGATTCCTTATGAGGAAACCGCACCGCGTCCCGGTGTTATAAAATGGTTAAACGAAATGACCGAAGCGGGTATAAAAATCGCCTTTGTTACCAACAATCATAAGGCAAGGCTTTTCGCATTCAACGAAACACTCGGTTTTCCGGCATTTCATGACAGTTGCAAGCCTTTTTCCAAAAACATGAAAAAAGCACTGAAAGCCATGGGTGTCTCACAAGAACATACCGCAAATGTCGGTGATCAGATATTTACCGATGTCTGGGCAGGCAAAAGAATGAAACTTAAAACATTTCTCGTTCCTCCCATCAAAGATAAACGTGATATTTTTACGCGTTTTAAGAGATTGCTTGAAAAACCGTTTGTCAAAAAATATTATAAAATACATAAGGACGAAACGCCATGAAGCAGGGAAGAACAGCACCGCTTTTCGGTCCCGGCGGCAATAGCGAGTCTTTTCATCAAACAAAATTAAAAACAACCGATGCGCCGTTTTGGATCAAAGCACAAGGACTTGATGCTTATGAATATGAGGCAGGGCGCGGTTTTACAGCGACTCCCGAACTTTTGCGGCAGTTAGGTCAAAATGCCAAAGAAGCCGATATCTATGTATCTGTGCATGCACCGTATTTTATTTCGCTTTCTGGCATTGTGCCGGAAACAAGGCTTAAAAGCATCTCTTATATCCGTGAAAGTATAAATGCCGCCGAATGTCTTGGAGCTGACATCATTGTAGTTCATACAGGATCGGCATCTAAGATTACACGCACGGAAGCCTTGCATCTTGCCGCTGATACACTCTATAAAACTTTGGAAGCTATTCCGGATAACGGAGTGAGGATCGGCCTTGAAACGATGGGAAAGATCAATCAACTCGGCACATTAGAAGAGGTTGTTGCGCTTTGTAAAATAGATCCAAGACTTGTGCCGGTGGTGGATTTCGGGCATATGAACGCCAGGGAACTCGGCAAACGCTTTTACGGAAAAGACGATTACCGTTCGGTTTTTGATTATATTGCCAATCACCTTTCCGAAAGTTCTGCCAAGAATTTACACTGCCATTTTTCAAAAATTGAATGGTCCGCAGGAGGCGAAAAACGGCATTTAACCTTTGATGATTCTATCTTTGGTCCTGCCCACGAACCCCTTATGGAAGTTCTTGCCGAAGAACATTTGACGCCAACTATCATTTGTGAATCTGCCGGAACACAGGCGGAAGATGCTCTTAGCATGAAAAAATGTTTTTTAACTCAAAATTAGTCCAAAAACAGATATTCGGACATCTCGTGTAGAAAGGTATCATCCCAAAATGAATGTGCGTCTTGAAGAATTCAGAGACATGCTTGCGAAAAGAGATATCGAATCCGCCATCATCACCGATTATAAAAATATCGGCTATCTTTCCCGTTTTTTCTATGATGACGGCTATCTTTTTATCACCCATAAAAGTGCTTTCTTAATTACCGATTTTCGCTATACGGAGGAAGCAACCCAAAAAGCTTGCGGTTTTGAAGTAGTCGCGCCAAAAAATCGTCATGACTTTTTAAATGATATCTTACAGCGTGACCGTATCAAAAATATCGGGTTTGAAAGCGCATCCATGACCGTCTGTGATTACCATTCTTTCACTGCAGATCTCACCGTTCCTTTTGTTCCGATGGGAGATATTTTATCAGCGATGCGCGCAAAGAAGAGTGAAGAGGAAATTCTGTGCATAAAAAAAGCGCAGAGCATTACGGATAAAGCTTATTCGCACATTCTGAGCATCCTCACACCCTCCATGACCGAAACCGATATAGCTCTTGAGCTTTCTTATTTCATGTCTAAAAACGGGGCTTCGGGCACCAGCTTTGACATTATTGCGGCATCCGGTGCTTCGAGCGCTCTGCCGCATGCTAAATGCCGAAAAGAGCCTATTTCGCGCGGCTTTTTAACCATGGATTTTGGGTGCGTTTATGACGGTTATTGCTCGGATATGACACGTACCGTCGTAATAGGAAAAGCGGATGCGGAAATGAAACGCATCTACCGTACCGTCCTTGAGGCGCAAAGTGCCGCGATTTCGGTGATCAAATGCGGTGCACTTTGCAAAGATATAGATGCGATTGCAAGAGCCATCATTGATAACGAAGGCTACAAAGGTGCATTCGGCCATTCACTCGGTCATGGCGTTGGGCTTAATATCCATGAATTGCCCAGGCTTTCGCCCGGTGCATCCAACGTAAAACTCGAATGCGGAAATATCGTAACCGTCGAGCCGGGAATCTATCTTACCGGAAAATACGGTTGCCGCATTGAAGATATGGGGTGTGTTACAGAGAACGGATTCGATAATTTCACGGAATCTTCCAAGGATTTAATCGAACTTTTTGCCTGATTTTCTTGTTTCTAAGAAAAAATATGTTTTTTTCGCATGAAATATAAAGAAATTTCAAGAAAACTCTTGCAAATTCGGAAGAAATAGTATATAATATCTTTGATAATATTGCTGTGTGTGTAATAACACATATCGCGTAGTTACAGAAAGGTGAATAAAAATGGTTACAGCAGGCGATTTTAAAAACGGCATTACTTTTGAATACGACGGCGGCGTATGGCAGGTCGTTGAATTCCAGCACGTTAAACCCGGCAAGGGCGCAGCTTTTGTCAGAACCAAGATGAAGAATGTCATCAGCGGCGGTGTGGTTGAGAAGACCTTTAACCCCACTGAAAAATTTGAGAACGCAGTTATCGAGCGTAAGGATATGCAATATCTTTACAACGATGGCGATCTTTATTACTTCATGGACGAAGAGACCTATGATCAGCTTCCTTTGAATGCTGATAAGCTTGGCGACAACTTTAAGTTTGTAAAAGAAAACACCGTTTGTAAGATCATTTCCTACAAGGGCAATGTTTTCGGTGTTGAACCTCCGAACTTTGTTGTTCTCGAAGTTGCCGATACCGAGCCCGGCGTTCGCGGCGATACCGCAACCAACGTTCAGAAGAATGCAACTCTTGAAACCGGCGCGGTTATCAGAGTGCCGATCTTTATCAACACCGGTGATATGATCCGTGTGGATACGCGCGTTGGCGAATATCTCGAAAGAGCATAATTTTTAAAAGGGGCGCGTACTTTGCGTCCCTTTCTTAAAAAAAGGGAATAGTGATTCATTTTAACCGAAAGGTAGGTATTTGATATGAAACTTAGTGAAAATGCGGCATATTTGAAGGGCTTGGCAGAAGGTCTCGGCGTTGGCAATGAAACGCCCACCGATAAACTGATCGTTAAGCTTTTGGATCTCGTTTCCGAAATGGCTGAAACCATCGAAGATTTGCAAGCACAATGCGATGATTTGAATGAATACGCGGATGAGCTTGACGCAGATCTTGGTGATGTAGAAGATTACCTTTTCGCGGATGATGACGATGATGATTATGATGAGGATGAAACTTACGAAGTGACATGTCCCTCTTGCGGCGAAGTCATCTGTTTTGATGATAGTGTAGACCCCGAATCTTTGATTTGTCCCGCATGCGGCGAAGAGTTCGACACAGTTTGCTGTGATTGCGATGACTGTGACGATTGCGATGCGTGTGATAAAAACGATGAAGATGACGATTGATTTTTAAAGGAAAAAGGGGCTAGCTCATTAGTCATGAGCTACCGAAAAACGAACAAAAATGCTCGTTTTTCTGCCCCTGTTCATTGCGTTTTTTTCTAAAATCGCAATGA
>JAZNND010000020.1:0-14382 GCA_045580085.1 Eubacteriales bacterium | reverse complement strand
GAAGCGAGTGCGAAGGAAGAGGCATTGTTCAAAATGCAAGAAACCTCTGCCTGGTCATGTACAACGGTGATGAAGTTGGGGGAGTTATAATCGTAGCGAGGGAAAGGAAGAATACCGCGCGTGAAGGTAGTACCACGCATGTCGGAGGACTCCATCTCGCCAAGTTTTGCCATGGTCAAGATAATTCTGCCGTTAAAGAACTCGGTGGTCGAAGGAAGCACGTCGTTGATAAAATGAACACCGGGTGCGTTAAAGAGCTCTCTGTAGCCCTCGGAAAGGGTAGCAAGCTTGTTGGCACCCTCGGAGCCGGAAGCATATACGGAGGGAATACCCTTACCTTGTTCACCGCCGGACCACTCAATCATCGAGAAACCGCTGCACGCGTGGAAAATACGGGGGCAAACGTTATTGAGGCAAAGGCCGATAATGTCACCGAGGTCGGTTTCGTTCTTCTTAGAACCGAGGTCCTTCCAACCGTATTGTGCGAGCGTCTGCAAATGCTCGTATACAAAGTCATCCGTATCGAGAATGTACTCTACAAAGTCTGCATATGTACCGTACTCGGTCGATGCATAGTAGGTGTCAAACAGGTCAATGTTGGTGAAAAGAACCCATGCAAAACGGATGATATCGAGGTTATAGTCACCTGCGAGCATATACAGCTTCTCGGGATCGAAGGAAGCACCCTGCATGAACTCAGTGTACCAACCGGAACCCTTCTTAATCTTTTGCTCGCCATCCTCTTCTTCACCCTCGGGAGCATCGGGCGTGAAAATGAAATAGCTGTGTATATCACTGCCATCGGGATTCAAGCCGGGATTCGAAATGTTCCAAAGATAGCCGTTCATCATCGCACGGGTAAGACCGTAAATATCGTTATCGAGAACGTCGGGCGAGTCTTCCGCAGCACCGCGAACATATGCCTCAACATGTGCCAATACTTCGCTGTAGAGAAGATTGGAGTTGGGCTTATATTCGATGTTGATGTTGAGGTCTTTTTGCACGTTGTTGTTACGGATCAAAACCTTCTTCTGTACCTCGTCGGAAGTAACACCGTCATCAGGACCTCTCGTGTAAATATTACATGCGGGGAAAGTACCCTGAGGATCTTGTGCGCCCGAAACCTCAACGGTAATGGTTGCACCGCCGAAGTCAACGCCTTCCCAGCCGTCACCGATACGGTCACCACCGGTCAAAGGGCCGGTCGTTTCGTCATCGGCACAGGAAAGAAACGCCGAGCAAAACATAGCAAGAACGAGCACAAGGCAAATCAGCTTTGTTTTTTTCATGACAAATACCTTTCTTTTTAAATAATAATATAAGTACAAAATACCTATCATAAGCATTTTATCACAAAACTTATCGCTTGTCAAGGGGATAGATTGTAAACAAATGCCCATAGCACAAATTGCTTAAGGGGGCTGAGTCAATGACTCAGCCCCCGCGGGGTGTATTTTTTAAGAACGAAAGCTGCTTTCTATTTTATTCAATGGCAGCCAATTTCGTAAGAATCGCGTCCAGCGACGCCTGATAAGAGCCCTGGTGGCTTCGATAAGAGGAAGCAAAACCGTTCTTATCACTTGCCGCATCGCTATGCAGCATGTCATATATTTGATATGCATTTTCGCTCGATGCGCAAATATATACCGTAAGCACGGAATCAAAGGGCGAACGGATATGATCCTTGATGTACTCAATCATCTCAACAACGGGTTGAGAGTCGTTGTACTTAAACTTCAAGCCGTTCTCATAGTACTCTTCCATAACATCGGCAGAGTTCTCGTTGAGATACTGCAGATAAGCGGAAGCGAGTGCGAAGGAAGAGGCATTGTTCAAAATACAAGAAACCTCTGCCTGGTCGTGTACAACGGTGATAAAGTTGGGGGAGTTATAATCGTAGCGAGGGAAAGGAAGAATACCGCGCGTGAAGGTGGTGCCGCGCATGTCGGAGGACTCCATCTCGCCAAGTTTTGCCACGGTCAAAACAATTCTACCGTTGAAGAACTCGGTGGTCGAAGAAAGCACGTCGCTAACGTAGTGAACACCGATGGCGTTGAAGAGCTCTCGGTAGCCCTCGGAAAGGGTAGCAAGCCTGTTGGCACCTTCGGAGTCGGGGGCATACACAGAGGGCGTGCCCTTGCCTTCCGCACCGCCGGACCATTCGACCATCGAAAAGCCGCTGCACGCGTGGAAAATACGGGGGCTAACAGCGTTAAGGCAAAGTCCGATGATGTCACCGAGGTCGGTTTCGTTCTTCTTAGAACCGAGGTCCTTCCAACCGTATTGCGCGAGCATCTGCAAATGCTCATATACAAAGTCATCCGTATCGAGAATGTACTCTACAAAATCAGCATATGTACCGTACTCGGTTGACGAATAATAGGTGTCAAACAGGTCAATGTTGGTGAAAAGAACCCATGCAAAACGAATGATATCGAGGTTATAGTCACCTGCAAGCAAATAAAGCTTCTGGGGATCGAAGGAAGCACCCTGCATAAACTCGGTGTACCAACCGGAACCCTTCTTAATCTTTTGCTCGCCATCCTCTTCTTCTCCCTCGGGAGCATCGGGCGTGAAAATGAAATAGCTGTGTATATCACTGCCATCGGGATTCAAGCCGGGATTCGAAATGTTCCAAAGATAGCCGTTCATCATCGCACGGGTAAGACCGTAGATATCGTTATCGAGAACGTCGGGCGCATCGTCCGCACTGCCGCGAACGTATTTCTCAACGTGTTCCAATACCTTGTCAACGAAAAGATTGGAGTTTGGCTTATACTCAACGTGGATGTTAAGATCTTTTTGCACATTGCTGTTACGCGCCAAAACCTTCTTCTGCACCTCGTCGGAAGTAACACCGTCATCAGGACCTCTCGTGTAAATATTACATGCGGGGAATGTGCCCTCGGAATCTTGCGCGCCCGAAACCTCAACGGTAATGGTTGCGCCGCCGAAGTCAACGCCTTCCCAGCCGTCACCGATACGTTCGCCGCCGGTCAAAGGGGCGTCCGTTTCGTCATCAGCGCAGGAAAGAAACGACGAGCAAAGCAGAGCAAGAACGAGCACAAGGCAAATCAGCTTTGTTTTTTTCATGACAAATGCCTTTCTGGATAATTGTATAAATGTAAAATTTTACCATAAGCATTTTATCACAAAACTCACCTCTTGTCAAGAGTGTCCGCTGCAAGCATTATAAACAAATGTGTCATTTCGGCGGTAAAATTAATCGTTTTCCTCAATCTTGGCTTTGCGCATATTGATCTCATAGAAGATCTTGGGATCAAACTTAAAGCGGCGGTCATAGGTCATAAGACCGTTGCGTTCTTGTTCTACGTCATAAAGTTGGGTGTAGCAAAAACCGATCATTTCAGCGTTGTCAAGCAGGACATCGGTAAGCCCTTTATAACGGTCGATAAACTCTTGCTCACTTTGAACGGAAGCGCCGTATCCCCATGCCGCGGCATCTGCCTCAACATCCCACTTGATGCCACCGTATTCGCTGACAAAAATCGGAAGCTTTCCGTCATAGTGCTGACGGTTTTTATAAATGTCGGTTCTCTCAAAATTGGGCTCTTCCAAAATGCCTTCTCCCGTTTTTTCATAGGGCTTAGCAAATTCGATGGGATTCTGCTCATAATTGTGTACATCGTAAATGTCGGTCACAACATGGAAGTTACCGCTGGTATCGATGCAAGGACGAGTGGCATCAAGCGCTTTGGTTACGCGGTAAACATCCGCCAAAACACGGTCGCACTGCTTACCTCTTCCGCTGTTCCATGTCTCATTAAAGGGGCACCAACCGATCAACGAAGGATGGTTATAGTCTCTCTCCATGGATTCCACCCAACCGGGAAGAAAATCTCCGATAGAAGAGTAATCAAAAATATCAAGGTTCCAGTTGGGATATTCACCCCATACGGTATATCCGAGAAGATCGGCATAATAGAGGTAACGGGGTTCAAACACCTTTTCGTGCATGCGGGCACCGTTAAAGCCGAGTGCCATCGAATCTTCAATATCCTTGCGCAATGCCGCATCGGAGGGTGCGGTATAAATACCGTCGGGATAAAAGCCTTGGTCAAGCACCCATCTGCCAAAGACAACCTTGCCGTTGATACGCATACCCTTGGGGCTGAGGCTGACCTCGCGCAAGCCGAAATATGAATCCACGCTGTCACCGCCCGAAAGCGTGAGTGTCATATCGTAAAGCCCGCCCTTACCGACTTCCCAAAGATGTGCCTCTGAAAGAGGAATAGAAAGGAAGGTCTCCTCGGAACTGATTTTCACGGAAGCTTCTCCCATCGCTTTTCCCTCGAAAGAAGTCTTAACGGTCAGCGTCTCTCCGTAAGCACCGTCGGTACGCACGCGAAGAGAAACCGAAGGGGCGGAAATATTGGTATCTATATAAAAGGAAGAAATAAATCCTTTTTCCACAGGTTCGATCCAAACCGTCTGCCAAATGCCCGTGGTACGCGTATAGAAGCAACCGAAAGAACCGAGCTTCGGACTCTGCTTGCCGCCTGCTTGCTTGCCGGTGCGAACATCATCCTTGGCATAAAGGCAAATGCTGTTTTCGCCTTCCTTGATATATTCGGTGATTTCAAAGCGGAAAGGCGTATAACCGCCTTCGTGCATGCCGACCTCTTTGCCGTTGACATACACATGCGCCTCATAATCAACTGCACCAAAATGAAGCATCAAGCGTTTGCCACGGTAGCTTTCGGGGAAAGTCACACTCTTGCGATACCAAACGGCATTCATAAAATCGGTGTTACCGATGCCGGAAAGGGTACTTTCGGGGCAATAGGGTACCGTGATTTTCTTTTCCAAATGCTCTTTTTCAAAGAATTTCTTTTCGACGCCCACCATCTCATTGTCGATGGCGAACTCCCATTCGCCGTTGAGGCAAAGCCAATCGCGGCGAACCGCTTGCGGACGGGGATATTCCTGTCTTAAATCGATCATTTCTGCATCTCCTTTTTTGAGAAGGGCTTTTTTGCTCTTCCATCTGTTTTTATCCTACCACAAATATTTTGAAAAGTAAATATATATATATTGCGGCGGTTGACATTTTCTCCTCTTTTTGTTATAATTGACTTATAAAGTTTTGGAGAAAAAAAGGGAGAAAAAACGTGTATCTTACCTGCATCAAGTCTCTTTGGCCCGAAAAAGAGGACTTTTCCATCTACAGAAAAAGCACAGGCAACCAATACATTTTCGTGCACATGCTTACCGAAGGCGAATTGATAGTTGACGGAAAATGGCGCAAAGCAGAAAAAGGAGCATGCCTGATCACAGCCCCTCACTCCGAGCAAGGTGTCAGGGCAAGCGGCAGTGCGATTTTGCACGACTGGTTCCACTTTGTCGGCGGCAACACGGACGAAATTCTCCGCAAATACGGTCTCTCCCCCGGCAATATTTATTATCCGCGTGATGACAGTTTTGTCACGCATGATATTCGAGAAGCGGAATTGGCTTTTGTAGGCACATCTTCCTACGCCAAAGAGCTGGCTGCCTTGCTTATAGAGGTGCTTTTTGCCCATATCGGCAACACACTCTCCGCACGCGCGCCCAAGGAGAGCCCTTATCTTTATCGCCGTTTTACAGATCTGCGAAGCGAAATTCTTTTGCATTACGACAAGCCGTATTCGGTCAGCCAAATGGCGGATATGCTCTCGCTCTCGCCCTCCCGTTTTCATCGGCTTTATAAAGGCTATTTCGGTGTCTCACCCGCCCGTGATGTGCAAAACGCGCGCATCGAACACGCAAAGCTCTTGCTTTGGCAGGAAGGCATTTCCGTCACTGAAGCTGCCGAACGCTTGGGGTACAACAACATCTATCATTTTATTCGGCAATTCAAAGAGCATGTTGGTATCACTCCCGGTGAATACAAAAAAAATCAATAAAAGGGGCTAGCTCATTAGTCATGAGCTACCGAAAAACGAACAAAAATGCTCGTTTTTCTGCCCCTGTTCATTGCGTTTTTTTCTAAAATCGCAATGAACGCGCAAATTTTCAAAGAAAATTTCCTCATTTCACGCCTTTGGTGGCGTAAAATGAGGCGGGCTAGCTCTTAATGAGCTAGCCCCTCTCTTTTTTTTGCTGACGCGCTCCGCGCGAGAACCCACAGCGTGCGTTCCGCACGCGGATGGGTTCGAGAGAGAGCCGCAGAGCGCGTCGAGCTCGCTCGTAAGCGGCAAGGCTCTCTCCGCCGATGCTGCAGGCAGTCGGATTCCCGAGCATCCCTTGTGGATGCTCTCTTTCTTCAATCGAACGCCGGAAAATGCCGTTTTGGGTGGGAAGCATAACGCGAACGCGCACCGATTCCACAAATCGGTTTCGGAAGATTGGAAGATGAGGAATCATGTTTTTTCTCCTTTTGCCTTGCGTTGGATGCCAATTGCCATTGGTTTACCATGCTCTTGCTCGAAATGCAAATATAAAGTCAAGAATTGTCTCGGAAATGATCGATTGCATGAGGAAACGAGACGAAATGCTCGGCTTTAATTATAGAAGATATATAATTGACATTGCTTTAAAAGCGTGCTATAATTATTTTGAAGAAAAAATAACGAAAAGGAAACAGACGGTATGAAAAAGAGAATTCTTTTGATCTTCATGACACTTCTTTTTTGCTGCGTGTTGGCGTTTTCCGCGTGTGACAGTGAACATGTTCACGACTTTACGGAAAAAGAGACATCTGACCTTTATGCCGCGTCTGCCGCTACTTGTAAAAGTGCAGCACGCTATTATTATTCTTGCGCTTGCGGGGAAAAGGGAACGGAAACCTTTGAAGAAGGGGACTTGGGCGAGCACACTTTTAGTGAGTGGAAGGTAATAAAAACCGCCACTTGCGTCAGCATGGGCGAACGCTGCCGTGTATGCATTGTGTGCGGAAGTTTCCCGAGCGAAATCATACCTGCAGATTCAAACGCGCACAACTATGCCGGCGATTGGATGAGTGATGGCGAAAGCCATTGGCAAGTATGTCAAAACACAGGTTGCACTTCGACGGATACGGCGGAACATGTTTTTGGCGAATGGGTGGTAGACACGGAAGCCACTTGTTTCAAAGCGGGTAAGCAACATCAAGTTTGCACTGTATGTGAAAAATCTGTGAGCGAAACCATACCTGCAGATTCAAACGCGCACAACTATGCCGGCGATTGGATGAGCAATGACGAAAGCCATTGGCTGGGATGTCAAAACATAGGTTGCACCGCTATTACTGAAAAAACAGCGCATAACTTAAATGAAGAAGGTGTTTGTACCGCCTGCCAAAAGAATTTGGCTGAGGGCATAAAATTTGTATTGCAAGATGACGGAACATATAAGGTTTCGGGATACACGGGCAGTGCTACTGTTGTGGCGATACCTTCTCTCTATAACGGTAGTGCCGTCACGAGAATTGACGATTATGCGTTCCGTTCTTGCTTTGCCCTCAACGCTATCACGATTCCGGCAAGTGTAAAAGAGATTGGTACAGAGGCATTTAAGAATTGTTCTAAATTGAAAACGGTAACATTTTTGGCGGAAAGCCAACTCTTGAGCATCGGCGACGATGCGTTCTATGGCTGTGAACAACTTACCTCTGCCACGCTTCCGGCAAGCGTCACAAACATCGGTGAGGATGCGTTCTTGAATTGCCGCAGGCTCACCTCCATCACGGTAGAACAGGGCAACACGAAATATCATAGCGCAGGCAATTGCTTGATTGAAACAGCAAGCAAAGCTTTGATCTTGGGATGCATGAACAGTATTATTCCGACAGACGGCAGTGTGACGAGCATCGGCGCTTATGCATTCTATAATTGCGATGGTTTCGAATCTATCATGATTCCGGAAAGTGTGACGAGCATCGGCGCTTATGCATTCTATGATTGCGATGGTCTCGAATCTATCATGATTCCGGAAAGTGTAACCAGCATCGGCGCTTATGCATTCTATGATTGCGATGATCTCAGATCTATCACGATTCCGAATGGTGTAACGAGCATCGGTGATAGGGCGTTCTATGATTGCGGCAATCTCAAATCTGTCACGATTCCGGAAAGTGTAACGAGCATCGGTGATAGGGCGTTCTGGTATTGCGACGACCTTGCCGCCATCCACTATGGCGGAACTATGGCACAATGGAGCGAAATTGTCAAGGGAACGTATTGGGACGACTACACCCCCACTTACACCGTTTATTGCATCGATGGAAATGTGAGTAAATAATTTTGTGCAAAAAATCATTTTAAATCTATTTTATAGAAAAGGCTTGAATCATGAAAAAACTGTTGACTTTTTTGGCGGTGTTTTTAATCGCCGCGCTCATTTTAGGGCTTGCAGCATGTAACGATGCCCCGTCCGACAAGGGTGATACCCCTTTGAGTGATGGCACCACGGGCGGCGATACTCCCGGCGGCAGCGATACCCCCGGCGGCGACGATACCCCCGGCGGTGACGATACTCCCAGCGGTGACGATACGCCCGGCGGCGACGAAACGCCTACGTATTCGGAGTTTGATGAAGAGAACATTGTTCTTACTTTTGGCGTTTTTTCGGACGTGCACGATTCCAGTGAAGAAAAAGCGGCAAAAATGAAGAACGTCATGCTTTCCATGGCGGAAAATTACCGTTTGGATGCGTTTGTTTTCGCAGGAGACTTGGCAGACAAGCTCAACGGCACGAAATCCTATACCGCGGCGCAGTTTAAGTCGGGTTTTACCCAGCTTGCGTGGTTTGCCGAATACGCCGCGCTTGGTAACTCGGACGATCTTGCGATCATCTGGTGCCTTGGCAACCATGAATATCCCATGCAAACAGCACCCGAAACGATTTATGTGAAAACAAAAAACGGCGAATATACGATCGAAGAGGGAAGTACGGTTTTGGAGGCCTCTTATCAGCTGTTTGCCGCCAATGACAACGGCGACGTATTTATGACCGAGACCGAGGGCGCGCCCACGGGATTCCGCTATATGGATGTTTACGGGTATGCCTTTTTCGCGGTAGACTATTGCTACGCGAATGCGGAGTCGGTGCAGTGGTTGGATGAGCAATTAACCAAATTTGAAGAGGAGGATCCTTCCTCGCCCATTTTTGTGGTGTCTCATATGCCCTTGACGCATAACGCCCACCCCAAGGTGCTTGCCCAAACGCTGGCGAAGCATCCGAGCGTGGTGTATCTCACCGGACACTCCCACACGCCTTTCCAAAATTACCATTCCATCGACGTGAAGGGAACAACGGCACAGGTTTTGATCGGCCCCGGCGACCACGGCTCTTACGGTGTTTCCGGTTCCGGTTATGCTTATAACAGCTATTCCATGAAGCAAGGCGCGGTGATTGAGGTCGACATCGACGGTAACGTACGCGTGAGTGCACTTGATTTTTCTTTCAATGTGGAAGAGGACGGAAGTGTGACCAAGCTGATCTCCGGCAAAGGTCATACCAACTCTTACACCGTTGCCGAAACGCCGCTTTTGATCAGACAAATGGTGTTTGCCCGTCCTTCCGATTACGGTCCGTTCGTGGTATATGAGGATACGGAGATCCGTTCTATGGAAGACGAGGCTTATTACGTGCCTGTTTTTGGCGAAAATGCTTTGCGCGTAACAGATGCGCAGGGAAGCGTTACGCTTTCCATTGACAAAGCCGATACCGCTTCGTTTATCAAATATTACAGCATTTCCGTGACCGATTCTCAAGGCAATGCAGTGAAAGTCTGGGATCCGCTTGCCGGCAAAGAGGTCGATGTATTGGAGATCGGCTCGGACTATATCTTGCACGGTAAATATGAATATTACCCCGACGTTTATGTATACAAAATGAGCGCAGGACCGAATGGCGGAGAGAGCCTTTTGGTAAGCGGTGAAAGCTATACCGTTTCGGTGACGGCGCATGATGCCTTTGGTACGGCTTCCAATGCCGCGACTTGCGAATTTACCTTTTTGGCGGAATAATTCTAACTTAACTTTACATTTTAAAGGATAAGATATGTTATCGACTGTTTACACCGCCGCGCTTAGCGGCATAGACGCTTTTTTGGTTACCGTAGAATGCTCGGTTTGGGACCGTTTGCCCCGTTTTGACATGGTTGGGCTTGGCGATACCGCCGTGAAAGAGGCAAAGGATCGGGTGCGCAGTGCACTCGAAAACAGCGGTTTTATATTCCCTGAGCTTGATATCATGATCAACTTAGCTCCTGCCGACCGCCGCAAGGAGGGCTCGGTCTTTGATCTTGCTATCTGCCTTTCGATTTTGCAAAGTGCGGGGTATGTAAGAGCTGTGATTGATCTTTCGGAGGCGTGTTTCCTCGGTGAGCTTTCTCTTTCGGGCGATATTCGCCCGATCAGTGGCGTGCTTTGCATGGCACTTGCCGCCAAAGCCGAAGGGAAACGTTTGCTCTTCGTTCCGAAGGAAAATGCCGCCGAGGCAGCTGTGGTAGACGGAATCGAGGTTTACGGTGTGGGCAGTGTGCGCGAGATCTATGCCTTTTTGAAGGGGGAGAAAAAAATATCCCCCACCACCTACGATAAAAAAGAATTTGCTGCCAAGATTCATGAAAACAATCTGGATTTTGCCGACGTGCGCGGACAGTACAAAGCCAAGCGTGCCTTAACCATAGCCGCCGCGGGCGGTCACAATGTGCTTCTCATCGGGCCTCCCGGTGCGGGCAAGTCCATGCTTGCCAAGCGCATTCCCACCATTATGCCCGATTTTACCTTTGAAGAGGCGATTGAGAGCACCAAGATTTATTCGGTTTCGGGGCTTTTGAAGGAAAATATTATGACAGCGCGCCCCTTCCGTTCTCCGCATCACACCGTGAGTGCCGCAGGCATGATCGGCGGCGGCTCCAATCCCAAGCCCGGGGAGATCTCTTTGGCGCATGGCGGTGTTTTGTTCCTCGATGAGCTTCCCGAGTTTTCCAAGAGCTTGACGGAAACTTTGCGCCAGCCGCTTGAGGACGGCGAGGTCACGGTAACCCGTGCGCGTGCGCGCGTTCGGTACCCCTCCGCTTTTATGATGGTTTGCGCCATGAATCCCTGCAAGTGCGGCAATTTCGGCTCGGACAAGCCTTGCACCTGCCGTAAGGGAGATGTGCAAAAGTATTTGGACCGCATTTCGGGGCCGTTGCTTGACCGCATTGATATTCATATTGAACTGCCATCCGTATCTTTTGAGGCACTGCGCGGCACAGCACCCGTACGCCCGGATGAGAGCTCTGCCGATATTCGCGCCAAGGTTAATCGCGCGCGTGCCTTTGCTAAGGAACGCTTTGAGGTTTTGGTGCACAAGGCGCAGAGCGAGGGCTTGGAGGTGCGCACGGCAACTCCCGTTTCCAACGCGCTTTTGTCTGCGGCGCAAATCCGCACGCAGTGCGTTCTTGACGAGGATGCCGAGGATATTTTCCGTGCCGCTTTTGATAAGCTGGGGCTCTCTGCCCGCGGGCATGACCGATTGCTCAAGGTTGCGCGCACCATTGCCGACCTTGACGGCTCGCTGATCATTCGCCGCAAGCATGTGGCGGAGGCGGTGGCTTATCGCGCACTGGACCGCAAATATTGGCGCAGATAACGGCGCAAAAAGAAAGGAACCGGAATGGACTTTGAAATTAAAGACGGCGTTTTGCTGAAATACGGGGGAGATGACGAAAATCTCATCATTCCAAGCGGTGTCACAAGAATCGGCGCGAGTGTGTTTCGCTGGTGCAAATCTTTACGCTCTGTTACCGTTCCGAGCTCTGTGAGAGTAATTGAGACTTATGCGTTCACATGGTGCCGCAATTTAAAAAACGTCACTCTTGCCGAGGGGGTAAAAAAGATCGCTCCGAATGCTTTTGCCAACTGCGATGCTTTGGAGACGGTCACGCTTCCTTCAACCTTGACCGAGATCGGCGCGTGCGCTTTTTTGGGTTGCGAATCGCTGCGAGGTGTCTCCTTGCCCGAGGGGGTGTCCGAGCTCGGCGACATGGCGTTTTGGGGCTGCAAAAGATTAGAAAAGGTGACCTTTCCGCCCTTTCTCAAAAAATTGGGGCATGGCACCTTTGGCGGTTGTGAGGCTTTGTTCCCATCATTGCCCAAGGAGGACGGCTTTGTTTGCATCGGCACGCACTTGCTCCGTTACGTGGGTGACAGTCCGTACGTAGAGATTCCTGACGGAGTTCGGTGTATTGATGCCAGCGCGTTTGAAAATTGTTCTTTTCTTAAGGGTGTGACCGTTCCCGACTCCGTAACGGAGATCGGTGCGGAAGCTTTCGGTGCTTGTAAAGCACTGGAGGAGATTATACTCCCTCCCGTTTTAACCTACACGGGTTCTGCCATTTTTAAAAACTGTACGCGCTTAACGAGCTTGACACTTCCACGCGGTATGCTTTGGATTGGCGATGATATGTTTGCCGGGTGCAGTTCTCTTACGAGTGTCAAAATTCCTTCTTCCGTTACTGAAATCGGCGCGCGCGCTTTTGACGGATGCAAGGCACTCAAGGAGATCGATATTCCCGAGAGTGTGACACAGATCGATTATCTTGCTTTTTGCGGTTGTGATACCCTGTTCAAGCATTTACGGGAAAACGGCGATTATTTTTGCCACGGTTCTCATTTAATTCTTTATTTGGGCAACGAAGAAAAAATCACACTTCCGCGCTCTGTAAAGACGGTTGGAAGAGGTGCCTTTGAGCGTTGCCGGAATCTTAGATCCGTTACCCTCACTTCGCGTACAAAAAAGCTTGCGTGGAGAGCGTTTGCGCGTTGTACTGCGTTGACCGAAGCGGTTCTTTCCGAAGAAATTGAGGAGATCGATTCCTGTGTCTTTGAGGATTGCAGTGCCCTTGCGTGCATTGCTTTTCCCAAAAAGCTTTCCAAAATTGAAAAGTCCTTTTCTTCAGTCTATAAGCCCATACTGCTTTGCCGAGGCTTTCTTTCGCACCCCGAGCTTTATGAGTTTTATACAGCAAAGGATTATCTTGACTATATCTTCTCCCATGCGGACTATTTCCGTGAAAGCCTCGGACAGGTATCGCCCGATGCCGCAAAACAGATGGTTGAGAGATTAGCTCCCTCGCGCAAAATACGCACCGCGTGGGCAGAGATTGCGGTGCAAAGCGGGAATCAAGCACTTGCCGCTTGTCTTAGCGATAAATCTTAACCAACCGAAAGGAAATCCTTTATATGGACACGAAGCCCCTAAGCAGGTGCTTGCCCGATGGGATGACACTCACCGTCCTTGAAGAAACGGGCTCAACCAACCGATTGCTGCTTGAAGCGGCGTATGCAGGCGAAGGCGAGACACTTTTGATTGCCGAAAGCCAAAGCGAGGGAAGAGGGCGGTTTGACCGTCGCTTTTTCTCTCCGCCGGGAACGGGCATTTATATGAGCCTTTTGCTTTATCCCGATTTTGATTTTTCGCTTTATCCGCTGTTAACGCCGCTGTGCGGTGTTGCCGTGGCAGAGGCGGCGGAAGCGGTTTCGGATCGGCATGCCGAGATCAAATGGGTGAATGATATTTATGCGGACGGTAAAAAACTGGCGGGCATTCTTGCCGAGGCGGGAAGATCGCATGCGCCTTTTGTGGTGCTTGGGATTGGCGTAAACGCTTATACACCGTCACATATTCCTGAGGAATTAAAGGGAAAAATGATCTCGCTTTGGGGTGAAAAAGGCAAAACAGATGAGCGCGAGCGATTTGTTTGTGCTTTCTTAGAGCGTTTTTTCCATTACTATAGCATGCTTCCCAAGCGTGATTTTATGGCGGAATATCGCCGCCGTTCGCTTCTCATCGGCAAGAAGGTCCGCGTGCATAACGCTGCCTTTGATACTGCCAAAACGGGAGAGGGCACGGAGGCACTTTGTCTTGGTGTGGATGAGGACGGAGCACTGCTCGTTTTATATGAAAATGGCGAGAGTGCATGTTTGACGGCAGGGGAAGTGACACTTTCCCTCTAAAACTCTTGCAAAATGAAAAGCTTTATGCTACAATGAATGCATGAGAAAAAAGAAGTGTAAAAACGGCGAAACCGGTAGCGGTTTCGCATAAAAGGAGATATGATTATGGGTGTTGTTATCGGTATCGATGTGGGCGGGAGCACCACAAAGATCGTGGGCTTTGACACAGCCGACGGAGGATTCAAGCTTATTGATCCAATTTTTGTCCGCGCCACAGACCCGATCACTTCAGTTTACGGCGCATTCGGAAGATTTCTTGACGAGAATAACTACTCCCTCGAGGATATTAAGAAAGTAATGGTCACAGGTGCGGGAAGCTCGTATATCTCAAAGCCCATCTACGGCCTCAAGTGCGAGAAGATCGAAGAATTCAACGCAATAGGACTGGGCGGACTCTATCTCTCGGGACTTGACGACGCAGTTATCACAAGCTGCGGTACAGGTACTGCTC
>JAZNND010000019.1:0-20138 GCA_045580085.1 Eubacteriales bacterium | reverse complement strand
ACTTATGCACCGCGCGGGGGCGCAATCCCGCCCTTGCACTTTCTCCGGGCGGATTCCCGTCATCCGCTTCATAGAAAATGCCCGAATGGGAAGGCGGATCGTAGCCATGTCGTTCTGTGAGCCAAGGGGTTGACTCTCTACCTTGTCTTCCTAAGACCGCTTGGCCTCCGACTTACTTATGCACCGCGCGGGGGCGCAATCCCGCCCTTGCACTTTCTCCGGGCGGATTCCCGTCATCCGCTTCATAGAAAATGCCCGAATGGGCATTTTTTTATGGAGTGAATGGCGGATAGAATCGATCACGGCGGTGAAAACATGCCATACTTCTCTTACCCTTAAACTTATGCACCGCGCGGGGGCGCAGTCCCGCCCTTGCACTTTCTCCGGGCGGATTCCCGTCATCCGCTCCATAAAGAATGCCCGAATGGGCATTTTTTTGTGGAGTGAATGGCGGATAGAATCGATCACGGCGGTGAAAACATGCCATACTTCTCTTGCCCTTAAACTTATGCACCGCGTGGGGGCGCAGTCCCGCCCTTGCACTTTCTCCGGGCGGATTCCCGTCATCCGCTTCATAAAAAAATGCCCATTCGGGCATTTTTTTATTTTTTACCAAGAATATCACTTTCCTGCTTTGGGGAAAGAATCCTTCAAGCCGACAATGCGGTTATAAGTGTTTTCATTTTTGGTATCTTTGATGAAATAACCGGTACGAACGAACTGGTAACGGGTTCCCTTTTCGGCATCGGCAAGAGAAGGCTCCAACATAGCTTCCGCCAAAGTTTCCACAGAATCAAGATTAAGATAGTCGCCGTAGGTCTTGCCTTCGGGCATTTCCGCAACATTCTCAAGTGTAAAGAGATTATCGTACAGCTTGACCGTAGCGGAAACGGCATTCTTCGCAGAGAGCCAATGAATCGTACCCTTGATCTTTCTGCCATCGGCAGGCATACCGTTTCCGGTCTCAAGGTCACACGTGCAACGAATTTCGGTAATGTTGCCGTTTTCGTCCTTGATCAGTTCCTCAAAGCGAATAATATACGCGCCCATCAAGCGCACTTCTCCGCCGGGCTTTAAGCGGAAGAATTTGGGAGGAGGAACCTCGGCAAAATCCTCTGCATCAATATAAAGCTCACGGGTAAAAGGAACGGAACGGGTACCCATTTCGGGGTGTTGGGGATGATTGGGAAGCTCGAAAAGCTCGGTCTTATCTTCGGGATAATTGGTGATTACCACGCGAATGGGGTGAAGCACAGCGATACGGCGAGGAGCACTTTCATTGAGCTCTTCACGAATACAATGCTCCAAAAGCTCAATATCCACAACGCTGTACGCCTTGGCAATACCCGCGCGAGATACAAAATCGAAAATAGAAGCGGGCGTATAGCCACGGCGGCGCAAGCCGCAAAGCGTAGGCATACGAGGATCGTCCCAACCGTCAACCAGGCCTGTTTCCACCAACTGGCGCAAATATCTCTTGCTCATGACGGTATGCGTCACATTCAAACGGGCAAATTCCCTCTGCTTCGGTCGCTTTTCAAAGCCAATGTTTTCGATCACCCAATCGTACAGAGGTCGGTGGTTTTCAAATTCAAGCGAACAAAGAGAATGCGTGATTCCCTCAATCGCATCCTGAATGGGATGGGCATAGTCGTAAAGCGGATAAATGCACCATTTGTTGCCTTGGCGGTGGTGATCGGTATGAACGATGCGGTAGATCGCAGGATCGCGCATGTTGATATTGGGAGATGCCATATCAATCTTGGCACGCAAAGTCTTAGCACCGTCGGGGAATTCACCGTTTTTCATGCGTTCAAAGAGCGCAAGGTTTTCCTCCACGCTTCTGTCTCTCCAAGGGCTGTTTTTGCCGGGTTCGGTCAAAGTGCCGCGGTACTCACGCATCTCATCGGCGGAAAGATCGCAAACAAACGCCTTGCCGTCTTTAATGAGTTTAATGGCGAATTCATAGCACTTATCAAAATAATCCGAACCGTAGAAGATGCCGCCCGTGGGCTCTGCACCGAGCCACATCAAATCCTCATAAATAGACTCAACATACTCGTTATCCTCTTTGGAAGGATTGGTATCATCATATCGAAGATTAAAGGTACCGCCATATTTTTTTGCAGTGGCGGCGTTGATCCAGATCGCCTTCGCACTACCGATGTGCAAATAGCCGTTGGGCTCGGGCGGAAAACGAGTATGAATCTTCAGTTCGGGATTCGCGGCAAGATCCGCATCGATCTCATCGTGAATAAAATTGGATTTGATTTCTTCCATAGTGTGCCTCCGAATTATAGATAATGAAAATATTTTTCGTCAGAAAGGGTGGAATCGGTACCATGACCGGGATAGATACGGTAATCGGTTCCGAGAGAAAAGATACGGCGAATGCTTTCACGCAGATCACTTTCCGAACCGCCCGGCAGGTCGCACCTGCCATAGCCGCCGCCCGCAAAGATGGTATCGCCGGTAAATATAACCCCGTCTCCGATATAAACGCAAGATCCTGCCGTGTGCCCCGGGGTTATCATAACGGTGAGGCACGCATCCCCAAAGGGAATGCGCTCGCCATCGGCAAGGATATGCTCAGCGGGAGAGAAGGTAACATCCTCCCCCAAGAATTGATAAAAGCAAGAAAGCCTTGCGTTTGTGAGCATAGACGCATCGGCGGAAGAAACATAGACAGGCGCACCTGTTTTTTCGCGCCATTCCGTGAGTGAAAGAATATGATCAAAATGCCCATGTGTCAAAAGGATGGCTTTGATACGCGGCAAAACGCCGTATCGCGCACAGGCGTACTCGTACGAAACGGAAGGATCGATGATGACGCCGCATTCGCCTATGTCATCCGTAACCAAATAGCACATAGAAGCATAACCGCCATCAAAAAAGCTATGGATACGCATAGAGTGAGCATTCCTTTCCGATCAAATTCAAGCAATTATTTTCAGACACCGTCTCTTTTCTTGCCTTATTGATATATTTTATCACAAAAATGTGCAAAAGTCTACTGTTTTGCAGTATTTTTTTATTTTTCTTTCCAAAAAGAAGAACACCGTGCCAAGCAAGGACGCATACAATGATAACAAATAGCAAAGGAGACGCGCAAGATGGAAAGACTCATTAAGATTGGGACCGTAACAGACGCCTCCCGTGCCAGACGAACACTGCTTTCGGAAGGCATTCACACCCGCCTTACCAAAGCAGAAACCTCCAAAGAGGGGTGCGTTTGGGGACTCAAGGTAAAAGACACAGATCTGTTAGAGGCGGTAAAAATACTAAAGATCGTTGGATTGACTTATGAAATTCGATGATCTCATCTACTTCGACCAAGCCGCCACCTCCTACCCCAAACCACAAGCGGCTTTGGATGCTGTCCGAGAGGCGATAAGCACATGTGGGGGAAATCCCGGAAGAAGCGGTCATCGCCTTTCCTCTCACGCATCGGAGCTGGTTTTCTCTGTCCGAGAGGCTCTTTGCCGCTTTTTCGATGCTGATTCGAGCGAACGCATTGTTTTCACCAAAAACGCGACGGAAGCCTTAAATTTAGTTCTTTTTTCGGTGTTAAAAAACGGTGGGCACGCCTTATGCAGTGACATGGAACACAACGCCGTGCTTCGCCCTCTTTTGGCACTTCGACGCATGGGGTGCGCCACTTTTGATATATTTGAAAGCAAACCCTTTGCGGAAGAAAAACTGCGCGCACTGCTAAAAAAAGATACAAAACTTTTGATCTTAAACCATGCTTCCAACATTTGCGGCAGAGTACAACCCATCGAAGAAATCGGTCAATTTTGTCAAAAACATGGGATACTTTTTGTTTTAGATGCCTCTCAAAGCGCGGGGCATATTCCTATTTCCATAAAAAAAATGAAAATTGATATTCTCTGCGCCCCGGCGCACAAGGGACTTTACGGTATGTTAGGGGCAGGCTTTGCCATTTTTGAGACAGAAGAAAAATTTCCGCCTTTCCTTTATGGCGGAAGCGGTGTATATTCACTTGCTGACGATATGCCGACTGAACTGCCCGAACGGTATGAAGCAGGCTCGCTTGCCGTACCTGCCATAGCGGCACTCGGCGCCGCTTTATCCGAAATCGAAAAAAGAGGGATTGATACCATTCGTACGCATGTAGAATCCTTGGAGCTCTTTTTGAAAGAGCAACTCTCCTTAAGACCAAACATCCGTGTTTGGGAAAAGGAGTCCTCGGGCAGCGGCATCATTTCTTTTACTCACGAGCAAATATCGCCCTCTGCACTGGCTGAACTTTTTGACAGCGCGAATGTAGCGTTGCGCGCAGGCTATCATTGCGCTCCGCTGGCACATAAGACACTCGGCACCTTGGAGACCGGAACGGTTCGCATCGGACTTGGTGCCAGCAACACGCAAGAAGAATGCGAGGAGTTTTTAAAACGTTTTGACAAAATTACAACAAACGCCAAAACACATTGACAAAAATCATCCCTTTTGATATAATATGTTATTATTGTATGTTTGATAAAAAACGAAAAAGAAAGTGTCTCTATGCAAGAAACGTTTAAACTCATTTATCAAGTCGGTTTGTTATTTTTAATGATGATACCGGGTATTTTGCTCAAAAAATGCCGCTTATCTACCGATGGACTCGGAAAAGGAATTTCAAGCCTTGTGCTTTATATCGCACAGCCTGCCTTGATTTTCCTTGCCTATTTGCGTCCGTATTCCAAGGAGGTTTTCTATAACTGCCTTTGGGTTTTCCTCTTTTCCGTCATAGCCCATGCTATTTTCGCCGCCGTTGCACTGCTCTGCTACAGAGGTGCTGAAGACGGTTATCGGCGCATTCTGCGCATGACAACGATCTTTTCAAACGCCGCCTTTTTAGGCATTCCGCTGATCAATGCGGTGCTCGGCGATGAGGCAACGCTTTATGCCTCCATCTATAACATCACCTTCAATCTGGTGCTTTGGTCGCTGGGCGTTTTTATTTGCACCATCGGCAGAGATACCGACGCGGACGGTGAAATCGATTCCCTGCACCACACCGGTAAATTGATGTTACGTTCTCTTTTAAAAGCACTCTGTCATCCGGTAACGATCGCCGCAGCTTTAGGCCTTGTCTTTTTCTTTCTCCCCATTGAAAACCGTGTGCCGGCCCTTGTTTTGGATGCTTTTTCCATGCTGAAAGGGTTGGTCGCACCGCTTTCCATGGTGGTAATCGGACTTCGTTTGGCGGACATGAAATGGCAGGGCGCGTTCCGCGATCAATACCTGTATCTCTTCCTGATTTTGCGGCATTTGGCTTTGCCCCTCGCTGTTTTCGGCGTTTTCAAAGCTGTTTCCTTACTTGGCATCGAAATCGGATATACCGTTAAATTTGTGGTCCTCGTGATGGCGGCGGCACCTGCCGCTTCTTCCGCAACCATGTTTGCGGAACGGTATGACTGCGACGCAACGTACGCCAGCAGACTCGTGACCGTCTCGACGGTTCTTTCGATCTTTACCATGCCGCTTTTTACGATTCTTGCTACCTTTTAAACCGACACAAAAACAGAAAAGGATGAGTCTTAAAGACTCAGCCTTTTTTGGAAGAATCAGTTGTTAGCTCTTCTTGCCGCAAAGCACTCGCTGCAATATACAGCCTTGCCTTCGGTGGGGTTGAAAGGAACCTTGCACTCTTTGCCGCACTCAGCGCAGACTGCATCGAACATTTCTCTTGCGCCCTTGGTGGCATTCTTTCTTGCAGCACGGCATTCCTTGCATCTCTGGGGTTCGTGATCGAAGCCCTTCTCTGCATAGAATTCCTGCTCACCTGCGGTGAACACGAAATCATTGCCGCATTCTTTGCATTTCAGTGTCTTGTCCTCGTACATGTGTTTTACCTCGCTTTGAAAATAGATAATTTTTGCCCCCAGACGGATTCCAACCGACGCCTTTGAAATGATAACAACGCTCTCCCTTAAGCTATATGGGCATATAAACGATAGAATTACAAAGCCGCTTTCAGCTTTGTGCGGACACGGTGAATGGCATTGCGAACCGACTTTTCGCTCTTTTTAAGCATCTTCGCCATTTCTTCCGTGCTTGCCTCCTGCAAATAAAGATCGAACACTCGGCGCTCGAAGGCAGAAAGCACCAGGTTTGCCTTGCGGAAAATATCCGCGACGGTTTCGGCTGTGATCAGTGATTCAATCGGCTCTTCTCTGCTTGAAAGAAAAACATCCTCAAGCCCGTCGAGCGAATAAAGATCCACCTCTTTACTTTGCGCACGCAAACAAGAGATCAATGCATTACGCACACAAATGCGCGCATAAAGCCCAAACGTAACCTCACCGCTTTCCGATGCATAGGTGCTTGCGGCG
Organism: Eubacteriales bacterium; assembly: GCA_045580085.1. GTDB lineage: Bacteria > Bacillota > Clostridia > Oscillospirales > CAG-272 > UBA1740. The sequence continues at coordinate 13,797 of JAZNND010000019.1, read as the reverse complement.
CGGTAAAGAGCGATACGCGCCTCTTGCGCGAGCTCCGATTCACCTGCCACATTCCCGTTTTGAGAAAATCGGGAAAGAAGCGCTCTCATCATAGGAGAAAAGCGATCGCAAAGCAAGCAAAACGCTTCATCGGAGCCCGAACGGACTTCTGCAAGGATATGCGCTATATCTTCTTGTGTTTTGGTGCTTTGCTTCATTAAGTACACTCCACCCCTGCAAACAAATGCAACGATTTAATTTTATTATATCATTTTCATTTCATTTGTCAAGAGGTTTGTTTAAAATTTTTTTACTTTTTCTTTTATATGAAGTCAAGCTTTAACTCATATAATAAGCAAGTTTTCCCGTAAGCACAGAAAGGATACCGCGCATGACCTCCTCCGGACTCTCCGAAAAATGAGAACGGATGCGTTCTGCTTCTGCCAAAGACAGAACCGTGACGGAGGTATCAAGCAACATTTCACCCTTTTCGATGATCTCACAACGCACGGTATATTTGCCGTTTTCGGTTGGTGTTACGGTGCATTTGGGTACAGCACCGCGGCGGTAGAGAGACAATCGGCGCAAGGCGGCGATGCGGCTCTTTTCACGCATATGATCGTGCAGATTGCCTTGCAATTCAGCCGCAACACTGTGACCTAAGCGCGATATCATATACTCCGCGTCGGCACCTTCTCCGCTTTTGGCAATATGCCCACGCTCCACGAGTTCCGAGAAGCATTCGGCAAAATCGAATCTGCCGACATATCCGTTTTCTTCGATGATATCAAATATAACACTTTCGGTCAAAGGATAATTCATTTCATCGAGCAAGAAGAGGATAAAGACCTTAATATCAACTTTATCGCTCATTTTGCCGTCAGAGGCATTCTTTCTTTTCATTTTATAAAAGTTCCTTCCTTTTTAAAGGATAAAAGATGGGCTACCTCAAACGAGGCAGCCCATCGAGCATTATTTCAGTCTTGCATCGGTAAAGGATACGCAACCGTAAGCATCTGTCTTAAGACCGGTGATTCGATCTGCCATGTAATAGTTTACATTGTAAACAATGGGCATGACAGGCATCTTGCTCATAAGATATTCCTCAGCTTGATGGAGATATGCGGCTCTTTCGTCAAGATCCTTGGTTTCAAGTGCCTTTTGCATGATCTCATCGTAAACAGAATCGGAGAATCCGCAGCAATGCAATTTGATCTGCGATGTGGTTTGACCGGTGACTTTGTCATTGTAAAACTCAACGCCGTTACCGTTCATGCTCGTGGTAAAGCCGGCAAGTGCGGTGAATGCATTTACGGAATACATATTGTAATCCACACCAATGACATCAAAGTCAGCGGTTTCTACATCCATGTACAAGGCTTGCATCGCATCATCGTAAACCGTGATCTCACTGTCGCCGAAGGCCTCTGTTCTACCGCCGTTGCGGCTGTCTGCCCAAACGGTTTTATCAAAGGTGTATGCCTGAAGGGTTACCTTAAAGCCGAGTGCTTCCCACTGCTCTTTGACATACTGACCGATAAAGACCTCATCGGGAGTATTACGAATGGCAAGGGTGATATCTTTGTCGGTAAGCGTAACGCCTTTGATCAGTGCCTTTGCACCTTCCAAATCTGCCGTTGTGGAGATCAGCTTGGAGTTGTCTGCGTTTTCACGGAAGCTTTCTCTGTAAGAATCAGCATTCCAAACTCCGTTGGAAATCAAACCGTTTGCCGCCTTGTTGTATACCAAGCAAGAAGCGATATATTCGCGGTCGATCGCCATGGAGAGAGCCTTGCGAACATTTTCGTTATCAAAGGGGGCTTTTTGAGTATTGAAGATATAGGTATATGTAGAAAGGGTATCTACGATTTCGGTATCATCCAAATATTGCTTGCGAAGATCGATAAAGGTGGTGGTACCGTCCTCATACTCATCAATCGGCATGCTACCGACATAGAATACCGTATTTTCAAGCTTGTGATCGATGTATCTCTTTACCTTATCTTCCAAGAAGAGATTCATCTTGCCTTCGAAAGCGTCGCCGTTAAGGAAGTTTTCGTCGGTCCAGTCCATAACAAGCATGGAGGGCTTAATATCGGAAGCATCAGCTTCGCCAAGCTCGGAACGGTAGTAATCATTTCTCTTCAAGGTGAACTCACCCGTTGCGTTATTAAGGCTTCGAATGCAGAACGGACCATTGCTCGAGATCAAAGAGGCTTTCTTCGACCAGAAGGACTCGTTGGCGATAACCTTAGTTTCGGGCAAAGGAGAAAGAGCAATGGAAGAAAGGTTACGAAGGAAAGCATCGTAATCGATCTTACCTTCAAAGGTGATGGTCAGCGTATCAAGGTTGGGATCCAAACCGATATCGTCGCGGGAAATGCCTTCCTTGCACTGCTTGATGGCAACGGCATTTTTAATGTCGTAAAGAAGGGGAGCCGCCTGACTCTCAAATGCGGGATCCAAAATGCGCATCCACGCATAATAAATATCGTCGGCGGTAACTCTGGAACGGTCGCTCCAATAAGTCTCACGGAGCTTAATCTCCATTTGATAGAGGTTATTCTCTTCGTCTTCAATGATCTTATAGCTCTTGGCGAGTGCCTTTTCAAGCTTGCCCTTGGCATTCATGCGGAACAAAGGCTCAAACAAGAGACTCATGATCTTGACCGCATCATCATTGACAAACGCAAGTGCGGGATCAAAATCATACAGCTGGTCGCCGACATAGATAGCAATTTCTGCATCTTTCTTACCGCAGGAAGAGAGCACGCCAAGCGCGCCAATCAACATCGTAACGGCGAGAAGCAGCGAAAGAATTTTCTTCATTTTAAAACCTCCAAGTCACATAGGAAAATATATATTTAAACACAGTAAATTATAGCACAAACAATGCGATTTCGCAACTGTTATTTTGCATTTTTCGCAAATGTTTGTTTAGGTGCACAAACCGAAAGCTTTTTTTCTGTGCATTTTAACTAACAAAAAATATTTTTCTTCACGCTTTATTCTTTTTTGGGGAGAAGCCTTGCTCAAATGTGCTTTCAAAAGGCAAAAATTTACATTTTTTGCTCATATCATTTTCGTTTTTTTCGCGCATAGAAGCAACACAAACGGTCAAAAATGAATATATCAAATCCGGGAGAAGAGGCATGAAAAAGCAGTCGGCTCGTTTCTTTGACAGCGATCTCGCCGAAGAAAGGCACAAAGCAAGTTTTAAAAACGGCGGCGTAGACTTCGAAGTGAATACAAAGAATGGCGTGCAAGTCTCTCGCCTGACTGTCACCTCCCAAGAAGGCGCGAAAGCAATCGGGCGCGGAGAAGGCCAATATATCACGGTTTCATTTCCGTTTTTCCTTCCGACGGCATTTGATGCCGTCTCTTTGGAGATTCAAGACGCGCTTCGCGCACTTTTCCCCAAAACGCCTTCCCGACTTTTGGTAGCGGGGCTCGGCAACCGTCGACTGACGGCTGACAGCATAGGCGTACGTTGCGCAGAAAAGGTACTCAGCAGCAGCCGAACCGGGGTGTTTATTCCACGAACCTTCGGCGAAACCGGGATAGAGAGCGCAGATCTTTTGCGATCTGCCGTGGAAACGTTTGCGCCCGATGGGTTGATCGTCATTGACGCACTTGCAGCAAGAGACAGAGAAAGACTGCTTTGCGCTATAGAGCTTTGTGATACAGGCATTATCCCCGGAAGCGGAATCAGCAACAAACGCACGCCGATCACGCGTGAGACCATGGGCGTTCCCACAATCGCCATCGGTATTCCCACCGTAATGCGAGCACAAAGCTTTTTAAAAAGGGCGGAAGCAAAAAGAAGGTACATCGATGCCGCAAAAGATCTTTTGATCATTCCGCCAAACTTGGAGGAAGGCATACACACGCTATCCACACTCATCGGCGGTGCTGTCAATAATTTTTCCGAAGAAGTCAACGCCTAAAACATCTCCCAAACAAATCCATAAACAAATTCGCATGAAAGGAAAAACAAAAAATGAAGCAGTTTCTCGGAGCAGGTATGCTATTACTACTTTTTCTCACCGTTGCGCTTTCCTTTTGCGTTCTGCAATTCAGTGTCAACGAGAACGAGAGCATCTCGGACGCAAAGATACACTATGCAGCTCAAGAATCAGACAAGCCCGGAAAGCTCCACATTTCCTTCTCGCAAAAAGTAGCCGACAGCATCTCTCATGTTTTTCATTCCATCCGTTCTGCCGCAAAGGCACTTCCCTTTTTTGCGGTAGATATGGCAAAAGCGGTCGGCGAAGAGGTAAAAACGGTTTTTCTTCTTTTCGGCGAGGTGATTTCTTCCGATCCTCCCGGCGATGCTCTTTTGGTGTGAGCATCGCTTTTCTTTTTTTACTCATATCTCAAAAAGAGCACGCATATCATATAACGAAGTCACAGCCACACCGCATGAAAAACATTCCGGGCAGTAGGGAAAGGAAAGATTTACATGAAAAACTCATCTCTTTATCACGACATAGCGGCAAGAACCGGCGGCGATATCTATATCGGTGTCGTCGGCCCCGTCCGAACGGGAAAGTCTACCTTTATCAAACAGTTTATGGAAAGCACCGTACTCCCCGCCATCACCGATGAGCGAGAAAGGAAACGTGCCACGGACGAAATGCCTCAATCCGCCTCAGGCAAAACCGTCATGACGACAGAACCTAAATTCGTTCCGGAGGAAGCCATACATATTGAACTTGAGGACGGCACCAAGATGCGCGTACGCATGGTGGATTCCGTCGGATATATCGTTTCGGGTGCCATTGGGCAAGAAGAGGACGGAACGCCTCGCATGGTTCATACACCTTGGTCGGAAGAACCCATGCCCTTCAAAGAAGCGGCTGAGTTTGGAACGAGAAAAGTTATTACAGAGCATGCAACCGTCGCCATGCTGGTTACAACCGACGGCAGTTTCGGAGAAATCGCGCGCAAGGATTATGAAGAGGCAGAGGAACGCGTTGCCAAAGAGCTTGCCTTATCCTCGGTGCCTTATGCTATTATTTTGAACTCCGCTACGCCCGAAAGCGAAGAAACCGTTAAGCTGGCTTATGAATTAGAAGAAAAATACAACGCTCCCGTTGCACTTGTCAACTGCCGTTTGCTCGACAGCGAAGATGTGGGAGAAATCTTTGAGCTTTTGCTTGCGGAATTTCCGATCACAGAAATTACGGTGCACATGCCATCCTGGTGCCACATTCTGCCGCAAGGTCATCCCATGCGAGAAAAATGCATGCAAACCGTTTCCTATCTTGCGGACACCTGCACCAAAATGGGAGATTTGAAAAAGACTGCCTCCGCCCTCCCGCCCTCCGACACGATCGACTCGGTGACGGTAGAATCTTTACATCCCGAAAACGGCAAGGCGGTTTTACGGCTTTCTGAAGCACCGGGACTCTCTTATCGCATGATGAGCGAAATCGCGGGAAGAAGCATCGAGAACCAAGCAGATGTTTTCCTATGCTTAAAAGATTATGCCGAAACTGCGCAAGCCTATAATCATTTAAAAGAAGCCCTTACATCTGTGGAAGAAAGCGGTTACGGCATTGTTATGCCGCGTGCGGAGGAGATCAAGTTGGATGAACCTCGCATCGTCAAACAAGCCAACGGCTATGCCGTCCGTTTGCGCGCCTCCGCAAAATCCATTCACATGATACGCGCCGAGATCGAAACGGAGCTCTGCCCTGCCGTAGGCACCGAAGCGGAAACGGAGGAACTTGTCAAAAACCTTTTGGCAGAATTTGAAGAGAATCCTTCCGCCATTTGGCAATCCCACATGTTCGGAAAATCGCTTTATGAATTGGTGGGTGAAGGTGTCAACGCCAAGCTTGCCCATATGCCCGAAGAATCCCGCGCCAAGCTTTCCGAGACGCTCGAGCGCATCATCAATGAAGGTTCCAATGGCTTGATTTGCATTCTGCTTTAAAACAACATAAAAAACAGAGGCTGGCGCATTATCTGCGCCAGCCCATCTTTCTATCCTCTTTCTCGAAAAATGCGTTCCAAAAAAGCAACAAATGCGCCTTCGGTGCGATCCAAAGGACGGTCGTTATAAAACACGTAATCGTAACGGTATTTTTCCACATCATCATCGGCAGAATTGCCGTACGCGGCATTGTTACGGCGGAATCTGTTGCCGCCCCGAATCAAAAGCGTTATGGCGGCATTGTCCGTGCCTTCTACGAATTTGCGAATTTCGGAGCCCTCACGGATATGTACGAACATAATCTCGTCCTCGCTTTCGCAAAAACGGCGGTATTCTTCTAAAATCCATTTGGTCGGATAATCGTTATAAGCGACCGTCAGGCTCTTCAGGTCTGCCAAGAATTTACGCGCACGGTCATTTTTTTCGCCCTTCCAACCGCACATAGAAGCAATGTTTTTAATCGGTGTAATGGAGGAAACATTCCTCACGCGAAAATGCTTGGCGGCAAGGTTGCAAAGCGTATCCTTTCCCACGCCGCCCGAGCCATTGATAACAAAAACAAACTGTTTCATCCCATTCACCTCTCCATAAAGGTATACATTAAAGATAGTATACAGCCTTTCGGCAAAAAAGTCAAGTTTTTTCAAAATATAAGTCAGCCCGACACCGATGGCACTTCATTTTTTGCATACGGAACATCTTCCACGGGATGAAGGAGTAAAAAATATTTTTTTCTTTTTTTCACTTTCTCTTTACTTTTTGAAAGACGTTTGTTATAATGAGACTGTTATTAAAAACGAAGGAGCTTTCAAATGGCTAACAGACTTTTCGGGCACATGCCCGACGGCACACCCGTGCAAGAATACACGCTGAAAAATGATAAAATCACAGCAAAAATCCTCACCTACGGCGGCATACTGCAATCGCTTTTTATCGACGGAAGAGATATTGTTTGCGGCTATGACACGTTAGAAGAATATTTTGAGGACGATTCCTACCAAGGCGCACTCATCGGCAGAGTGGGCAACCGTATCGGTGACGGCCGCTTTGTAATGAACGGAAAGGAATATATTCTCGCTAAGAATGACAAAGGCAAGCACCACCTGCACGGCGGCGACATCGGTTTCAACAGCCGCGTATGGACGGTTGAGGAAGCGGATGATACGCATATGACTCTCTCTCTTCTCTCCCCCGATGGCGAAGAGGGATATCCCGGCAATCTGTTTGTTAAAGTTACATACACCTTGACGGAAGACGCCATCATGCTTGCATATAACGCTGTTTGCGACGCAGAAACGCCCATCAACCTGACCAATCACGCGTACTTCAACCTCGGCGGTGTCGGCTGCGGTGACATTCTTGAATTTCATGCTCAAATTGCGGCAGACACCGTGACCGCGGTTGACGCCGAGCTCATTCCTACGGGTGAGCACATCACGGTTGAGGGTACGCCCTTTGATTTTCGTACCGAACGCACGGTCGGCGAAAAGCTCTCCGAAAGCTTTACCGGCTACGACCATAACTACATTTTTGCAAACGCGCCTATGGGTGAGGTAGCAGGCATCGACCTTCCCCATGTGGCAACTTTTAGCGGAAAGGGGCTGACGATGGAGGTCTACACCGACCGCCCTTGCGCACAGTTCTATACGGCAAATTTCCTCGGCGGCAAGCCCGATTTCAAAGGTGGCATAGCTCGCATGAAGAGAGGTGCTTTCTGCTTTGAAACGCAGAGCGAGCCGGACGGCATCAATCACGGCGCGTCTCCCCTCCCCGCAGGTGAGCTTTTCCACACCGTAACCGTCTACCGCTTTAAAATTTAATTTTGTTATAAACGGCAGCTCTTTTCCATTCGGATGCGAGCTGCCGTTTTATTTTGGGAAGCTTCACAAAGGAAAAAGATTTTGCAAAAAAATCTGCAAAAAATCAAGAAAACCTATTGACAAAACTGAAATGATTTGCTATAATACTGGTTGTTGTCGGGATACTGCCCTACACTATGTACCTTTAGCTCAGCTGGATAGAGCAACTGCCTTCTAAGCAGTAGGTCGGGGGTTCGAGTCCCTCAAGGTACGCCATTTGGTGGATGTAGCTCAGTTGGTTACAGCGTCAGGTTGTGGCCCTGAAGGTCGGGGGTTCGACTCCCATCATTCACCCCATAAAACCGCAGATTTTCTGCGGTTTTTTCTTTTTATCTGTTGCTTTTTATGCAAACGGATGCTATAATATAGCCGCATACAAAACAAAGGAGATTACTTATGGTAAAGCATATGATTATATGGAAATTTAAGGATGAGGTCGAGAGTAAAGAAGCCCGCGCCGCGGCGATCAAGAAAGCGCTTGAAGGCTTGGTCGGCAAAATCGAGGGACTCATATCCATGCATATTCAAACCGAGAGCCTTCCCTCCTCTTCTGGCGACCTTATGATGGATTCGAGCTTTGAAAATGCGGAGGCACTTGCCGCATACGCGAAACACCCTTTGCATGTTGAAATCGCGGACGGTCTTGTGCGTCCCTTTATGGCACAGCGTCTTTCGCTCGACTACGAGGCAGAATAAGCTATGGCACAAAACAGTTTTAAACGCACCAAATTTGCCTGCTACACCGCCTATTTTACGATGTCGTCGGTGTTTAGCCTACCGCCGCTTTTATTCATGACTTTTCATGAGCATTACGGCATTTCGTATACTCTGCTCGGCACATTGGTTTTGACCAATTTCTGCACACAGTTGACAATCGATCTCATTTTCACACTCTTCTCTAAACATTTTAATGTGCATAAGGTTATCAAAACCATGCCACTGATTACTTCTCTCGGGCTTTTGATTTACGCATTATCGCCGATCTTGTTCCCGGGTGCGATCTTTGCGGGGCTTCTCATAGGAACGATAATCTTTTCGGTCTCCGCAGGACTTTCGGAGGTCTTGCTCAGCCCCCTTATCGCCGCCATTCCCTCCGATGATCCGCAAAAGGACATGAGCTTTCTGCATTCACTCTATGCCTTCGGCGTTTTCTCGGTGGTAACGATCAGCACGCTGTTCTTTGCCTTCTTTGATAATATTTATTGGCCGTATCTGACAGGTTTCTTCGCCTTGCTCCCCATCATAGCGGCGGTCTTCTTCATGATCTCACCCATGCCGAACATGAGCAGTGATGCGCCTCGCGAAGGTATCGAAGGAACAAAACGCCGCGGCATTGGTCTTGCGCTTTGCGTCGGGTGCATCTTTTTCGGTAGTTGCGCAGAGAATGTTATGTCCAATTGGATCTCGAGCTACATGGAAAACGCACTGCACATCGACAAAGCCCTCGGTGATATTCTCGGCATGGCAATGTTCGCGATTCTGCTTGGTATCGCGCGTATTTCCTACGCAAAATACGGCAAGCGCATCACCCCTGTTCTTTTCGTTGGCATGATTGGCTCTGCCGCGTGCTATCTTATCGCAGGCCTTTCCGCAAGTGCGGTCTTCGCACTGATTGCCTGCGCGCTCACAGGGCTTTTTACCGCCATGCTTTGGCCCGGATCGCTCATTTTAATGGAGGAAAAGCTCCCCCATCTCGGCGTTGCCGCCTACGCGCTTATGGCAGCCGGAGGCGACCTTGGTGCCTCGGTCGCACCGCAGCTGATGGGCATTGTCGTTGACAAAGTCTCCGCCAGCACATTTGCCAAAGAGCTATGCGCACAAAGCGGTATGACTCCCGACCAAATCGGCATGAAGGTGGGCATGCTTACTACCGCCGCCTTCCCTATCATCGGCGCATTGCTTTTGCTTTTCGTAGTTCGGTATTTCAAAAAGCAAAAAACATCTTCTACGCACTAAGATCTTGCAACCGCATACAACGTCTTTATTACTTCACCACCATTTCTTTGCGCAATTTTACTGTTTTTCGCTATTTTTTTACCATTTGCTTGTGCAAAGCGTAAAAGCAGAAAAAAAGTTTCAAAATTTTGCATTTTGCTCTTGACAATCCCTAAAATGCGTGCTATAATATTAAGGCTTTGAAACAAAAGCAAAGATCTGGGTGTGGCGCAGTTGGTAGCGCGCTACCTTGGGGTGGTAGAGGCCGCAAGTTCAAGTCTTGTCACTCAGACCATATCGAGTGTTCATAACGAAACTGAGTTTTGTTAGAACACTCGATACTTTTTTAAGCCTTAGTTTTCTTAATATTTTGTTATTTGTGAGCAGATTTTCTGCTCTTTTTTCTTTTTATCCCGCGATTGCTTCGTAGGTGACAGACACGCCTTGCCTTGTGTCTTGGGTGTGGGTTGCTTGCGGTGCATCGGGTATTTCCACGCAACCGACAAAACGATAGTGAATGATAATTTGCTGTACTCTTGATTTGCCTACGCCTACAACGTGATGAACCTCTATTCTATCAATCAGTTCGTGAAGGATTGCAGGGGTAAGTGTTTGCATTTCCATAAACCGCCGAACCGCTTTGATGAAGTTATCCTTTGAGGTTTTCATTTCATCAAGTCTTGCAAGCTGCTCTTGAATATTTACTATCTGCTTTTTCAACTCCGCTTGCTCAGTATCATACTTGTTTGAGAGCTGCATAAACCTTTCATCCGTTATCTTGCCGTTTACATTATCCTCATAGACACGCTCGTAAAGTCGTGATACTTCGTTATTTCGCGCCGTAGCCGTTTGTAAGGTACATTCCAACGCCTTTCTCTCCCGTATCATATCCTTGTTTGTCTTCTGTTCCAAAAGGTCTGCAAAGGCTTCTTCGTCGTGAGTGAGGTATTCCGCCAATCTCCGCAACTCGCAAAGGACGATATGTTCAAGAGAGTCGGCACGAATATAATGCGTGGTCGGGCAAGTTCCGCGAGCTGATCGGTAATTGGAGCAGTTGAAATACTGAATAGAGGTGTTCGGATGGCACACGTTAAACCACAACGGGCTGCCACAATCGGCACAATAGAGCAATCCACAAAACATATTCTTCTCGCCGTTCTCCTTTTTCGGAGCGCGACGTTTTGTTTTGGAAATAAGCTCTTGCACCTTCTCCCAAGTGTCACGGTCAATGATCGCCTCGTGCTTGTCCTTAAATATTACCAAGTTTTCCTCGTCATTTTGATACCTCGTTTTATTCTTAAAGGATTTTGAAGTAGTCTTGAAATTGACGAGATCACCTGTGTATTCTCGACGTGCAAGCGTCTTTGCCACCGTAGTCTTGCACCATTTGTACGGATTGGGTTGCGTTTTCTTGCCGCCACGATTTAGACCTTTGCTCTGCCAATATGCCATTGGAACGAGAGTTTCACTTTCCTGCAACAAACGAGATATGGTTTCGTTGCCTTTCCCCTCTAAACACCAAGAGTATATCTGACGAACCACTTTCGCAGCATCCTCGTCTATGATCCACTTTTTGTTATTGTCGGGAGCTTTCATATACCCGTAAGGCGGTTGAGATAGCGGCTCACCTGCGTTTCCGCGAAGGCGATGAGAAGATCGAACTTTTCGTGAAATGTCCCTTGCAACCATCTCATTCATTACGTTGCGAAAAGGCGCTAACTCATTCTCTCCGTCGGCACTATCCACACAATCGTTGATAGCAATAAAACGGATATCCCTATCGGGAAAATAGGTATCGGTGTAAAGCCGACTTGAAGATAATCTCTACCGAGTCGCGACATATCCTTGACGATAACGGTGGATATATAACCCATATCCATATCGTCAAGCATCTTTTGAAAATCAGGGCGGTTAAAGTTCGTTCCCGTATAGCCATCGTCAACATAGTATTTGACATTATCAAAACCATTTTCTTTGGCGTATTTAGCAAGCATCTTTTTCTGATTGCTGATGGAATTGCTATCCCCCTCCACTCCGTCATCGCGGGACAGACGGCAATACAAGGCGGTAATACCAATTTGATTTTTATTATTCTTTTTAGTTTTGGTCTGCATAATCCTCCTCTCCGGCAGTATCCAAAACATATTCCGCCTTTATTTTATCATCTTCGTTTTCCTCCGTCAAATGTGCGGGAGAAATATTTTCAATCATTCGTCCAAATCTGCTTTGGATATTATGTTCGCTATCTTTCCCGAAGCGGCTCTGCACAAGGTAGAACACTCCGTTGAAGTTGTAAACCCTATTGCCCTCGGGTATTTCAATCGTTGTAACATTCTTTTTTTCGTTTTTTCTCAATCGCGTTCCTCCCCTCTATCTCTTTCCTTTTTCCATTTGTCAAGCAACCCCAATATTGTATCGGTTATCTGCTTTGGCGTATAACTGCGCGGAAAATACTTTTGGATATCATTATACTTAAAGCTGACCTTTTCCACTTGGTTGGCTTTATCGGCAAGCAATATTTCCATAGCCGCTTCCTCGGATAACGCGCCCGCATTTTCAAGATGTTTCAGCTTTACGATTTGTGAAAGATTAGGTGTCCGTTCTTCACTTTGATAAACGTCCAAAATAAGCTTTTGAATTTTCTTATCAAAAACCGCGATTTCAACGCCGTGACCAAGTGCAATACGACCTTCGTCAACAAGCTGCAAAAGTTCGGGTATTAGGCGAGTCAGACGAATATACCTTTGCACCGTGGCTCTGCTTTCATTGTTCTCCTTTGCGATCTGCTCGTCGCTTCGCAACTTCGGCTCATCCTGCGACGAAGTTAAGTCCGTTCTTTTGCCTTGCTTTCGTAGCACGTCCATTTTCATTTTATAAGCAAATGCCTTTTCGGATGGCAATATCTTCTCGCGGTGGATATTTGAGTCAACCATCTCGATTACGGCTTCTTCTCGCGTTAGATCTTTTACAACGGCAGGCACCTCGGTGATACCGAGAACATTGCAAGCGAACAAGCGGCGATGTCCCGAAACGATCTCGTATTTGTCACCGTACACCGGGCGCACGATAAAGGGCGTTAATATTCCGTTGTCGCGGATACTCTCGATAAGACTTTGCGTATCCGCATTTTCTTCGACCTTAAAAGGATGTCCATCAAATGCTTGAAGCTTGTCCGTTGGTATGTTCAAAATACGAGTCTGATTATCCTCTGCGGTTATTGTTGTTAAGTTCATTGTTTCCGTCATACGATTTCTCCTTTCTTTCTACGAATATCCTCATCAATTCTTGCACCGACTTGTAAATAGATTTCAGCAAGCTGTGCAACTATTCTCCAAACCTCGTTTGCGTTTTTACGGTATTGAAGCTCATCAATAAAGCCGAGCGAGTTCGCCTTGTATGCCAACTGATTGAGATTGATGCCAATGTGTTCAAGCTGATCAATAATTTCTCTGTATTCCACGGGTGGAAATTCCACAAACACCGAGGTCTGCAAGAGTCTTCTGACGAGGTCGCTGTTCGATCTCTTAGTTGCTTCTGCCATACGACAAAAACGTTCGTATTCACTATCATTCAGATAAGCTTTGATAAGGTGTGTTCTGTTACTTTGATCTTTCATTTTCTTTTCTCCTTTGTTGTTAAAAATATCGTGGGGTTTTAGGGGAGTTTCTCCCCTCACAATCGGGATTTGGATATACAAATGCAGTGCTTGCTAAGAGTGAAACGACGGCAAGCAAACAGCAGTTGGTACCAAATCCCAGTGCTTGCTAAGACTGATAGACAGTCGTGCAAGCACTTCTGTCGTTAAAATGGCGATGCTTGAAAACAAGCAAGCCGCTTTACTTTCTCGCCCTCGAATACGTACCGCAGAAATGATAGTTGCCTCCTTTTCGCTCTGCGCATTTCCGTTTCGCGGGCGGTTCACTCTATGTAGTTTTGAAAATATCCCTCACTTATCCAAAGGAAAAAATCGGGGTGTTGTGCACCTCAAAATGTGATGTTTTACATTTTGTTTACAAAAATCAACTTCGTATCAAGTTGAGCCGAAGTTATATGCCCTCACTTATACAAGGGAATTCAGAGGGT
>JAZNND010000018.1:0-81058 GCA_045580085.1 Eubacteriales bacterium | reverse complement strand
CGCAATCGATATCTCTTGTCCGTTTTTTATTTTATACGAAGGGAGTGATCACACTGATCACGAGAATCACGGCGATGATCACGGGGAGGACAAATTTCATATAGTAATACATCCATTTTTGAACCTTCAAGCCCTTGCCTTCATTGGCTTCCTTAGAGAAGTTCTCCCAGCCCCAACCGAATTTCGAGGTGCAGAAGAGCACAAACGTCAAAGCCCCCAGCGGCAAAAGGATATTGCTGACCACATAGTCCTCAAGGTCGAGCACCGAGGTGAGGCTTCCGATCGAAACCAACCCCTCCCAAAGATTAAAGCCGAACACGCAAGGCAATGCCAAAACAAACATAATGATACCGTCGATAAGGCACGCCTTTTTCTTGCTCCAGCCAAAGAGATCTTGGGTGCAAGAAAGAATGTTTTGGAATACGGCAAGAATGGTGGAAAGTGCCGCAAAGGACATAAAGACGAAGAAGAAAGAACCGAACACACGGCCGCCCCACATGTTGTTGAATACAAGAGGCAAAGCATTGAAAATCAACGAAGGACCGGCAGAAACCTCCACGCCGTAAGACATACAAGCGGGGAAAATAATCAAACCGGAGATGAACGCCACAGCGGTATCCAATGCCGCTACGTTGACCGCCTCGCCGAGAAGCGCGCGCTCCTTGCCGATAAAGCTTCCGAAGATCGCCATGGAGCCGATACCGAGACTCAGCGTAAAGAAGGCTTGCGTCATGGCGGCAACGATCACGCCCCAAATGCCGTTATGCGCGGGATCAAGGAGCCTGTCCACATTAGGCACAAGATAGAAGGAAAGCCCTTCCTTCGCACCGGGCAAAGTAAAGCTGTTGATGGCAAGAAAGACCATGATCGCCAAAAGTGCGAGCATCATATATTTTGTGATCTTCTCCAAGCCGCTTTGGAGTTTCATGGAGCATACGCCGAAGCCGAACACCACAACGAGAGCAACGAACAGTGTCAAAACCAAGGGATCCGCAACCATGCCGTCAAAGACGCCGCCGATCTGCTCCGCGCTGGTCATACCGACAAACTTGCCCGAAACCATGTAAACGAAATATTCGAGCATCCACGCCGTCACGGAGGTGTAGAACATCATTAAAATGACATTGCCTGCCAAAGCCAGATATCCGTGAATCCGCCACGGCTTTTTCTCGGGTGTCAGCGCGTGATAGATGCGAACCGGGCTCTTTTGCGCAGCTCTGCCCACGGAAAACTCCATGGTAAGCACGGGAAGCCCCATAATGACAATAAAAAGAAGATAGAAAAGAACGAAAAATCCGCCGCCGTTTTGACCGGTGATGGTGGGGAATTTCCACACGTTACCGACACCGATGGCGCATCCCGCGCTCAAAAGTATAAAGCCAAGGCGCGAGCCCAAACGCTCGCGGGGCGCGTTGTTGTTTTGATTCATACATCATTTTCCTTTCGGAGAGGGTAAGAAAACCTTTTTGGTGTATTATTCGTAAAGCGGGAACTTTTTGCAGATCTCGGCAACCTTCGCCGCGATCTCATCCTTGCTGTTCTCAAAATCGGTGATGGTGCGGTAAATAAGCTCCGCGATCACATCCATTTCCTCCACGCCAAGGCCGCGCGTAGTCACAGCGGGAGTGCCGATGCGCACGCCGCTGGTAACGGTGGGCTTTTCGGGATCGCAGGGGATGGCGTTCTTATTGAGCGTGATGTGCACCTCATCAAGACGTGTTTCAAGCTCCTTGCCCGTGATACCCGTACCGCGAAGGTCAAGAAGCATCAAATGGTTGTCCGTACCGCCCGTAACCATCTTAACACCGCGCTTGCGGAAGCCCTCGGCAAGTGCCGCGGCGTTCTTTACGATGTTTTCCTGATAGGTGCGGAAGGCAGGCGTCAAAGCCTCGCCGAAGCAAACCGCCTTGGCGGCAACCACATGCATCAAAGGACCGCCTTGGGTGCCGGGGAAGATCGCCTTATCGATCGCCTTGGCAAGCTCTTCGCGGCAAAGAATCATACCGCCGCGAGGACCGCGCAGGGTTTTGTGAGTGGTGGTGGTAACGATATCGGCGTAAGGAACGGGGCTTTGGTGCTGACCTGCGGCAACCAAACCGGCGATATGCGCCATATCTACCATAAAGAGTGCACCCACCTCTTTGGCGATCTCGGAAAGACGGTCAAAGCGGATGGCGCGGGGATATGCCGATGCACCGGCAACGATGAGCTTGGGCTTATGCTCGATGGCAAGCGCGCGCAAAGCGTCGTAGTCGATGTATCCGTCCTCCCCTACACCGTAAGGAATAAAGTTATAAATTTTGCCCGATTGATTAACGCGCGAACCGTGGGTAAGATGTCCGCCCGCATCCAGCGACATACCGAGAACGGTATCACCGGGGTTGAGCACTGCAGCGTATGCCGCCATGTTTGCCTGAGCACCGGAGTGGGGCTGTACGTTGGCATGCTCTGCGCCGAACAGCTTCTTGGCGCGTTCGCGCGCGATCTCCTCCACCTCATCCACGTAGACGCAACCGCCGTAATAACGGTGTGCGGGATAACCTTCGGCATATTTATTGGTGAGAACCGAGCCCATTGCCGCCATTACCGCGGGGGAAACGATGTTCTCGGAAGCGATCAGCTCCAAGTTTTCGCGCTGACGGCCAAGCTCCTTTTGCATGGAAGCAGCCACTTCCTTATCATAGGAAGCGAGAAAAGAAATGCTATCGGAATAATCCTGATACATTTTTTAATCCTCTCTTTCATTTTTTATTACCTTTCTATTGTAGCGTTTTTTGTCAAAAAAGTCAAGTGCTTTCCTATTTATGTGAGTGTTTTTTCTTTGACAGACGAAAGCCTTTCGGACAAAACCTCGAAAAGGGCGCAAATGCCGAGGCAAGATTCTTAAAAATGCACCTATTTTACAAAAAAGACTTGCTCTTTTTCCTTAAAAATGATACAATGAAAGGACGAAACAAACAAAGGAAAAAGACCATGACGCAAAAAGAAAGATATCTAAATGCCAAAAGGGCTCTCTTCCGCCGCTATTACGAGGAAAAGCTCAACCCCGAGCAGACCGAAGCGGTGCTGACCGCCAAAGGCCCCCTTCTCATCCTTGCGGGTGCGGGAAGCGGTAAGACGACCGTGCTTGTCAACCGCATCTGCCATATCATCAAATACGGTACGGCGTACGAAAGCGATTTTGTGCCCGCTTCCATTTCGGATACCGACGTTGAAATTTTGGAACAAGCCGTGAAGGAAGCCGCAAGGGAGGATATCGAAGCCTTGCTTCCCTCCTTTATCCACGCACCCTGCCCGCCGTGGGCGATGCTCGCCATCACCTTCACCAACAAAGCGGCAAACGAGATCAAGGAACGCCTTGCCGCCTCTCTTGACGATGAGGATATAAGCCGCGAAATCTGGGCAGGCACCTTCCACTCGATCTGCGTGCGCATTTTACGCCGCTATGGCGACAGAGTGGGGCTTTCTTCCGATTTTTCGATCTACGACACCACCGACAAAAAGCGTTTGATCTCCGACACCATGAAGGCGTTGGGCATCGATGAAAAAATTCTTCCCATCCGCGCGGTCATGAGTGCCATCTCCACCGAAAAGGATAATCTGCGCACCCCGACCGAAATGGAGATCGGCAAGGATCTGCGCAAAAAACATATCGCAAAAATCTACGCCGCCTACCAAGCGCACCTCGAAAAGAACAACGCCGTGGACTTTGACGATATCATCATGAAAACGGTAAAGCTTCTTGAAGACAATCCCGATGCGGCGGAGTATTACCAAAACAAATTCTCCTACGTATGCGTGGACGAGTATCAGGATACCAACCCCGCCCAATTCCGCTTAACCTATCTTCTCAGTGCCAAATCGCGCAACATCATGGTTGTGGGCGACGATGACCAAAGCATCTATAAATTCCGCGGCGCAACCATCGAGAATATTTTAAGCTTTGACAGCACCTATCCCGACGCCAAGGTCATCAAACTGGAGCAAAACTACCGTTCTACCAAAAACATTCTTGCCGCCGCCAACGCTGTGATCGCTCACAATGCCGAGCGACGCGACAAAGCCCTTTGGTGCGCGGGAGTGGACGGAGAGAAGATCACGGTTCACGAATGCGAAAACGGGGATCGCGAATGCCACTATATCATCGACACCGTTTTGCATCGCAAGGTGCACGAAAAAAGACGGTACAGCGACTTTGCCGTTTTATACCGCGTCAACGAAATCTCACGTTACCTAGAGACCGCGCTCGCCAAAAGCGGTATCCCCTACCGCCTGCTCGGCGGCATGCGCTTCTATGACCGCAAGGAGATCAAGGATATCATGTCCTATCTCTACGTGATTCAAAACCCGAGTGACGGGCAAAGACTGCGCCGTGTGATCAACGAGCCGAAGCGCGGCATCGGAGACAAAACCGTGGAAACGGTTGCCGCCGTGGCGGAGGAAAGCGGTGCTTCCATGCTTGACGTCATGCATTTTCCGGAGGAGTGCGAAGCACTGAAGCGTTCGGCAGAAAAATTAAAGGCGTTTGCCGCCCTGATAGACGGTCTGCGCGCCGACGCGCAAATCTTAAAACCCTCGCTTCTTATTCCCGCCGTGATGGAGAAAACAGGCTATCTCGCCATGCTCCGCGCAGGCGGCGAAGCCATGAAGAGCGATATTTTAAACTTGGAAGAACTCGTTTCCGCCGCCGTTGAATACGAGGCAAAAGCGGAAGAACCCACCCTCGCGGGCTTCTTGGAGGAGGCGGCACTCGTCTCCGACATCGATAAATACGAAGAGGATGCCGACGCGATGGTGCTCATGACCATTCACAGTGCCAAGGGGCTTGAGTTCCCCATCGTCTTTTTGGCGGGTGCCGAGGAGGGCATCTTCCCCGGTATGCAAAGCATCATGAACCCCGAGGAAATGTCCGAAGAAAGACGCCTTGCTTACGTTGCCATCACCCGTGCCAAGGAAAAGCTCTTTATCACCCACGCAAGAGAGAGACTGCTTTACGGCTCGACGCAATACCACCGCATTTCCCGTTTTGTGGGTGAAGAAATTCCCGCCCACCTGAAAGAGAGCGATCTTAAAGCCTCTCCCAAACCCTCGCCCTACATCAAACCCACTCCCCAAGCACCTGCCATGATGGGCGAGATCAACCGCCGCCCCACCGTAACCGTCGCCCCCAAGCCCGCCGCCAAAGGCGCGCCTGCTATATTCGAGGCGGGTGCACGTGTGCGCCACTCCATCTTCGGAGAGGGAGAGATCACATCCGTCCGTCCGATGGGCGGCGATACCCTCTACGAGGTACGCTTCGACAGTGGCGAGGTTAAAAAGCTCATGGCAACCTACGCAAAACTGCAAAAACTTTGATTTTGTAAATGTTTATTAGCAAAAAGAGCAAACATACAAGATTTGTCTTGCGTGTTTGCTCTTCTGTTTATTTTATGCGTTTTAGCTTATCACGGTTACCCGTCAGTCTGCGATGCTGTCGTCCTCGGTCACGTTGCCGTCTTCGCAAATGATGGGGAACGAATTGGAGTCTTTGCGCCAGTTTTCATGCTTTTCGACAAAATCCCAATCCTCCATCGTGCCTTCAAAATGGAAATTGGTTACCTTGCAACCGTAAAAAGCATTTTCTTCGATGGTTTTTACGCTCTCGGGGATGGTGATCGAGCCGATGTCGTAGTAACCGAAAGCACCCGAACGAATGGTGGTAACGGCATCAAGCTCGGGAATGGAACAGTTGAAGGTGCCGAGAACGAGCGTTTTGGAGGAAACCTCCACCAAGCAATTATACCCTGCGATAAAGGCAGTATTGTTTGCGCTCAGCTCAATGGTTCTGAGATTTTTACAGCCGAAAAAGGCATACGCGCCCATGCTCTTCAAGCCCGAGCCGAAAGAAACCTTGGTCAAAGCGTCGTGGCGAACGAAAGCGTTCTCACCGATGTGCGTCACACTGTCGGGAATTTTCAGCTCGGTGACCGTACCGCCGCCCGCGATGCTGATATTATCGGCAATGGCAAGCACGGCTTTTCCCTCATACGTCGCGGGAATGTTAACCTTTTGCGGCGAATCGAGCGTGATGGCAACCAAAGTATAACCGAGTCCGTCCTCCGTCGGCTCAAAGGTGAAGGAAGCGGGCTTCGGGGGAGGATTCGAATGGTCCGTGTTGCCGGTTTGATTGCTGCCGTCCACGTCGGAGTTTCCGTCTGCGGGCGGATTGGTGCCGTCCGCGGGATCTTCGGCACAAGAAGAAAGCGCGAAAGAAAGCATCAGGCAAAGCGCGAGAAATAAAGTCAAAAGTTTGGTTTTCATAGATTTGCTCCTTTAAACTGTTTCATCGGGAATCATTTCTTTTTGCCGGCTCTTTTTGCCGCGCGAGCCGCTTCGGCGGCACGAAAGGCACGCTCTTTTTCGTTCTTATCACAAAGGAAAAGAACGACGGAAGCCACGGCAAGTGCCACGGCAACACCACTGAAAACGATAAAAGCAACGGGCACCCCGGGCTCTTCGGCAAAGCGGACGGAAGTCATCACCACGTCCTTCAAAGGCTTATTGTTGGAAGGATTGGTAGCGACAGCGGCAATGGCATCCACAACCTCCATGCCGGAAGTCACCTGCCCGAAAGCGGCATACTTGCCATCCAGCGAATAGGAATTGTTTTGGGATGTCTCATGCACGATGAAGAACTGCGAAGAGGCACTGTCATACGGATAGCTTTGGCGCGCCATGGAAATGGTACCGCGCACGTGCTTGATATCGTTTTGCACGCCATTGATGCTGAACTCGCCCTTGATGTTCTGGGCAGAGCCGCCGGTGCCGTCTCCCTTGGGATCGCCGCCTTGAATCATAAAACCTTCCATAACGCGGTGGAAGGTCAAACCGTCATAAAATCCCTCGCCGACAAGCTTTTTAAAATTGGCAACGGTAATGGGTGCTTTCTCGGGGTAAAGCTCTATCGTGATCGTACCGTAATCCTTTACCTCCATGATAACCGTATTACCCGAGTCCCGCGTCAAAGCGGAAATTCCCAGCACAGCAGAGGTGATCAGGCATATCGCGCAAAGCACAGCCATTAAAATCGCTAATGTTTTTTTCATGATATTTCTCCGAAATCAAGTATAATATATGATTAGTATAGCATTTTGAAAGAAGTCTGTCAAGTTTTTACGCACGATTTATTGACAAAAGAAAAAAAACAGAGTATAATAGAGAAGTTAAAAAATACTTTCTGCAGTAAAGGAAGGAAAAACACCATGAAATGGACTTCGCTGAATGATTTGCGCGAAAAATATCTGTCCTTTTTCGAATCCAAAGGGCATTTGCGCTTAAAAAGCTTCCCTCTCGTACCGATCGGGGATAAATCACTTCTTTTGATCAACTCGGGTATGGCACCCATGAAAAAATATTTCACGGGCGAGGAGATCCCTCCGCGCAACCGCGTGACCACCTGCCAAAAGTGCATCCGCACGCCCGACCTTGAGCGCGTCGGTCACACCGCGCGCCACGGCACCTTCTTTGAGATGCTTGGCAACTTCTCCTTCGGTGATTATTTTAAGGAAGAAGCTATTCCGTGGGCGTGGGAGTTTTTGACCGAAACGCTCGAGATTCCCGCCGACCTTCTTTGGCCCTCCATCTACGAGGAGGACGATGAGGCATACCACATCTGGGCGGACAAAATCGGCGTCAACCCGGCTCATATCGTGCGCCTCGGCAAAGCGGACAATTTCTGGGAGCACGGCACAGGTCCTTGCGGCCCTTGCTCCGAGATCTATTTTGACCGCGGCATCAAATACGGTTGCGGCAAGCCCGATTGCAAACCCGGTTGCGATTGCGACCGCTACATGGAAATCTGGAACAACGTTTTCTCCCAGTTCAACAACATGGGCGACGGCACCTATACCGAGCTTGAGCACAAAAACATCGATACCGGCATGGGGCTTGAGCGTCTCGCTTGCGTCATGCAAGGTGTTGACAACATGTTCGAGGTAGACTCGGTGCGCCGCATTCTCGACCACGCATGCGAGATCGCGGGCAAGGAATACGGAAAAGACAAGGCAAACGATATCTCCATCCGCGTGCTCACCGACCACACCCGTTCCGCTATGTTCATGATTTCGGACGGTGTCATTCCCTCCAACGAGGGCAGAGGCTACGTGCTTCGCCGCATTCTGCGCCGCGCTTGCCGCCACGGCAAACTGCTCGGCATTGACCGTCCCTTCCTCACCGAGCTGTGCGTAACTGCCATCGGCGAAAGTGCGGACGCTTACCCCGAGCTGAGCGAAAAGAAAGACTATATCTTAAAAGTCATTGCTATGGAAGAAGAGCGTTTTGCCGCTACGGTAGACGCAGGTCTCTCCATTCTTTCGGGCATGACCGAGGAAGCAAAAAAAGCAGGCAAGAGCTCGCTTGACGCATCCGATGTCTTTAAGCTTTACGATACCTACGGTTTCCCCATCGATCTTACGCGAGAGCTGTGCGAAGAAAACGGCCTTGCGGTAGACGAAGAGGGCTTCCGCACGCTCATGAACGAACAGCGCACCCGTGCGCGTGAGGCGCGCGCCAACATTTCCGGTTGGGCAAGCGACTCGAAGGCATACTTGGAAGGCATCGCCGCCACCGAATTTTTGGGTTACGAGCACAGCGAGTGCGAGGCAAAGGTCCTTGCCATTCTGACGGATGAGGGTGCTGTGGACGAGCTGTCCGAGGGCGAATGCTCCGTGATCTTCGACAGAACCGTATTCTACGGCGAAGGCGGCGGTCAGGTGGGTGACACGGGCACCGTTTCGGGCCATGCCGCGCTCACCGTAACCGACACCAAAAAGCAAGACGGTATTTATATTCATATCGCATCGGTAGAGGACGGCACGCTCCGCGTGGGCGATACCCTCACCCTCACCATCGACCGCATGCGCCGCGACGCGATTCGCCGCAATCACTCGGCTTGCCACCTGTTGCAAGCGGCACTTCGCTCCGTGCTCGGTGCGCACGTAGAGCAGGCAGGCTCCTATGTGGATGCCGACCGTGTACGCTTTGACTTCTCGCACTTCTCTCCCATGACACCCGAGGAACTTGCGAAGGTAGAGGCTATGGTGAACGCCAACATTCTTTTGGCAGAAGCTTGCGAGACGGAAGTTACCGACATCGCCACCGCCAAAGCAAAGGGCGCTATGGCTCTGTTCGGTGAAAAGTACGGCGACAGCGTGCGCATGGTACGCATCGGCTCCTCTTCCACCGAGCTTTGCGGCGGTACCCACGTGCAAAACACCGGTAACATCGGTCTTTTCCGCGTTCTTTCGGAATCCTCCGTTGCGGCGGGCATTCGCCGTATCGAGGGTACGACCGGTCTTGGCGTTTTGGCACTGCTCTCGGAGAAGGACACTCTTCTTCGCGAAACCGCCAAAACCATCAAGGCAAACAATATTCACGATATCCCCGCCCGCGCCACTGCCGTTCTTTCCGAGTTGAAGGAAATGGGCAGAAAGCTTGAAAGTGCCGAGGCAAAGCTTGCCGACGCAAAACTCGCAAGTTTGATTGACAGCGCAAAGACGGTGGGCGCGTTCAAGCTTCTCACGGCATCCCTCGAAATGAAAACCGATGCCGCACGTTCGCTTTGCGACGCCATCAAGGGCAAATACAGCGATATGGTTGCCGTAT
Organism: Eubacteriales bacterium; assembly: GCA_045580085.1. Taxonomy (GTDB): domain Bacteria; phylum Bacillota; class Clostridia; order Oscillospirales; family CAG-272; genus UBA1740. The sequence goes on along the minus strand of JAZNND010000018.1, from coordinate 71,416 downwards.
TTGCCGTGAAAGACGGAGAAAGACTCGGCTTTGTCGCATGTTGCGGTGCCGATGCCGTCAAGGCAGGTGCCCACGCAGGCAACATCTTAAAGGTTGTCTCCGCCATCACAGGCGGTAAAGGCGGCGGCCGACCTGACAGTGCCATGTCGGGCGGCAAGGACTTCTCCAAGGTAGAAGAAGCCCTCGGCGAGGTCGAAAAACTTCTTCCTTTGGCATAAAGAATATAAAGAAAGAGCACTTATGACAGTGAAAAAAATGCTGTCATAAGTGCTTTTTGTTCGAGGATTGCCTTGCTTCATTTTTCGGGCATTTGAATCACGCCTTCACTGCTTTCGAAAGCCTTGATCTCTTGACGAATCAAATATAAGATTTCACCGTTCGCCGACCTTCCGTAGTACTTGGATATATAATGCAGTTTATAGTGAAGTTCAGGATCAATCTCAATACCCAGATGCTTATTTTTCTTATCTCTCATAAAAAACCTCAAAAAATCTTGATTTAAGTATATTTTAAGATTTATTTATGGTATAATGTTATTAGTATACTCAAAATAAGTATACTAAATTTAAATTAGGAGATTTTTTATGAAAATTGCTGTTGTCGGCTCGAGAAATGTTGTAGTGAAAAACATTGAGCAATACGTTTCCGAGTGTGATGAAATTGTTTCCGGCGGTGCCGTAGGTGTTGATTCCTGCGCTGCAGACTATGCCAAAAAGATTGGTAAAGACTGTGAAATCATTCTCTCAATAATTCCAGAATATCAATTCATATGCCAATAATGTGGCGCACCCAAATAGCATTTTCGGGTGCGCCTTTGTTTTTATTTAGTCAAAGTAATAAGGCTTACCGGTCTTGGCAGACTCATAAATGCCTTCAAGAATGCGAGTAACGCAATAAGCCTGTTCGGGCTTGGTGATGGGGGCATCGCCGCCGCGCAAAGCTTCGATCCAAAGGCGTTCCTCGGCATCGGAAGGGCTTTCGCCCGCTTTGCCGTCGTTAAAGGCAACGCCGCCCGCCTCAAAGGAAGGCTTCATCACATACTGTCTGCCGCCCCGCACACCGTTGATGCGCAAGCCGTCGAGCATATCACCGCCGGCCTTGGTGCCGCAAACGGTGGTGATTGCCTCGCGCACCTCCAAGGTATTGAGTGCCCAAGAGGACTCAAGCACAACAGTCGCACCGTTTTCCATCACGATAAAACCGAAGGCACTGTCTTCCACCGTGAATTTTTCGGGATCCCAGTTTCCCCAAGCATTGCCTTGGTCGGTATCGTTGTTGAGCTTGTGGTATGCCGTACCGACACAATACTTGGGCCTATAATTATCCATCATCCAAAGCGTGAGATCGAGCGCGTGGGTTCCGATATCGATCAAGGGACCGCCGCCCTGCTCATATTCATTGAGAAAAACACCCCAAGTGGGCACCGCGCGGCGGCGAAGTGCCGTGGCTTTGGCATAATAGATCTCACCGAAGGTGCCTGCCTCCGCCTCTGCTTTCATATATTGTGCATCGGCGCGAAAGCGGCTTTGATAACCAATGGTTAGCATTTTACCTGTTTTTTCTGCCGCATCGAGCATTTTCTTGGCCTCAGCGGAATTGATAGCCATGGGCTTTTCACACATAACGTGTTTGCCGGATTCGAGTGCATCCACCGTGATAAAGCTGTGTGCGCGGTTGGGGGTACAAACATGCACCGCATCCAACTCTTCCTTCAAGAGTTCCTTATAATCGGTATAAACACGGGCATCCGGCGTACCAAACTCCTTAGCTGCCTTCTCGGCGCGCTCGGAAATGATGTCGCAAAAAGCGACCATCTCACAGCCTTCAACTTTTTTAAGAGACGGCATGTGCTTGGCGTTGGCGATGCCGCCGCATCCGATGATTCCTACTTTAACCGTTTTTTTCATAATGATGCGATTCCTCTCTGTGCAAAGTTGCTTTTTATGCGAGAACGAATTTTTTGATAAAATCGCGGGTAAAGAGCACGCCCGCCGCACCGAGATCGCCCAGCCAAATGGAGGAATGGGGTTCGATGCTGAGGTCGCCGTTATAACCTCTGCCGTAGAGGATGGAGAAGAGGGAAGGCCAGTTCAAATCGTCCATGCCCGCAGGCGGATCGGCTACGGGATTCTTGCCCGCATGGGTGGTACCTTTGATGTGCACGTGTGCAACGCGGTGCCCCCAATCCGAGAGCTCGTCGAGATAATTGTCGCCGCGGTTGTAGGAGTGAGAGGCATCATACTTGATCCAAAGGTCCTCAAGCTCGCCCAGCACAATTTCCCAATCGGCAGGACGAACGATAAAGTTGTTCCAATAGCAGTTCTGCGCGGCAACCTTAATGTTCTTGCCCTTTGCGTGCTCGCAAAGCCCGCCGAAAAACTCAATGGCGTTGGTATAGTTGCGGTAACGGCTGATGCTGTCGTCATAATTGATGCCGCAAACAAAGGTTTTGGCGCCGAGATAGATCGCGGTGTCCAAGAGATCGTGATAGCTCTTGACACGCTCCTCAACGAGCTTTCCGCCCTCGGCAACGTCGTGATTCCATCTGCCGACGCTCGAAACATCAATGCCCGTACGGCGAATTTCGGCAAGAACGCTCTCGCGGTCCGCCACGAGACGCTCGCTTTCGGTTTGGTTATTGCGGCAGAGTTCCACGAAGGAAAGCCCTTGCGACTTAACAAGATCAAAGCCTTCCGCAGTGTAATTGTTTTGAATTCTTCCGATTCTCATAAGCAGTTCCCTTTCAAAAATTTGTCATTTATAAAAATATTTCCAAGAAAAGTATAGCATATGGGTGCATATTGTGCTATAATAATTTTGTATTAAACTATCGTTTTTTTGTCATAAGGAGAAAAAACGGATATGGAGATCAGCGTTTTTAAAGAAGCACTCGCGCGCAAAGACGGCTGGGAAATGCCTGTACACTGCCTCACATGCCGCCGCGCACCGAGCACTATCGAAAACTTTCGCATGCATTACCACGACTATATCGAACTGCTCTACGGTTTAGAAGGAAATGCCCGTGTCATGATCGGCGAAAAAAGCTACAGCATGAAAGCGGGAGATTTGATCATCGTCAATCCGGGAGAAGCGCACGAGGTTTACGTGGACCAAAACGAAAGGGCTTTGTATTACGTAATTAAATTTTTGCCCGATCTGCTTTACGCGCAAGGAAAAAGCTTGGTCGGCATTCGCTATCTTCTCTCCCTATGGCAGGACGAGATTGCCTTCGCGCCCGCCTTCCGCGCCGAAGAAATTCAAGACAGCGGCATCGATCATACGGTTCGCGAAATCAAAAGGGAATGGGAGGAAAAAAGCGCGGGGCACGAACTGATCATTCACGCGGGCATCATGCGCATCTTCGTATGGGTTTTGCGGCATCGCTGCACCTTTACCCCCATCTCCTCGGATCTTCCGCCCGAAACGCTTGCCTTGCTGGAAAAAACGCTTGCCGAAGCCGGTGCGCATCTGTACGAAACCTGGACCGCCAAGGATGCCGCCGCGCACGCACACCTCTCTTACAGTTATTTTTCGCGCTCCTTCAAGCGCGCCTTCGGCATCTCTTTCTCGGCATACAACGAAGCCCTTCGCTTGCGTGAGGCGGAGCGTCTGCTTCTGACCACCCATCGCGCCGTCAGCGATATCGCTCTTTCTTTGGGCTTTTCCTCCATCAGCTATTTCACCGAACGTTTTCGCCTGCGTTACGGCGCACCACCGCAAAAATTCAGGCTAAGACTCTGCACCCCCCAAAAATAAAGAAAACCCTTTCATGGACCGTCACCGTCGGGTGCGCCGCGAAAGGGTTTGTTTTTTAATATCCGTTTTTATCTATCCATTCATAAAATTCTTCGTCCGTGGCATAGCCGTCCGAGTCTTCCGATCCGCCCGAGTCTTCCGAGCTGTCACAGAAGAAAATGCAATCAAGGCAGGTAAAAATAAAGCAATTATCGCACACGTTATCGCAAAGGCAGTTCACTCCCTCAAGGCAGGTTTGCGGAGAAACACATCCGCAAAAAACACAAAGAAAAAGATCGCACGCATTACACGCGGCCATGCAAAACAGGCCGAACACCAACAAAAGCACCAGCACAAAAATCCCCGTGCGGCTGAACAGCTTGGCTAAAAAACGGTCAAATTTCATAAAAGTCTCCAGATAAGTAAATAGTAGTTTACATTAAAGCCGAGATAATATTTCTTTTTTCTTTTCTTCAAATTCTTCTTCCGTGATCACACCCTTCTCTTTTAAGCCGTGAAGCTCTAAAAGCAAGCGCGTTTCGTTCGAAACGGAAAGATTCACCACGGGCAAAGCATCCGCCTGCTGCCGCCAAGTCTCTATGCGCGAAGCAAGCTTTTTGGCGATTTTACCGCGGCGGAAGAGAAAGAGAAAAATACCGAACGCGATTAAAATGAGAGAAATGACCTGCGCGGGTGAGAGAAAGAGGCCCGACGCACCGCGATCATCGCCGCGCAAAAACTCCATCCCAAAACGAAAGATACCGTAAAAGACGGCGTAAATCTCCGTTACTCTTCCCCGCAAGCGGCGTAAAAGAAGCATCATCACACCAAAAAGCAAAAGCTCAAAAACGGATTCGAAAAGCTGAGTAGGCAAAACGGGAACGCTCCCCGTACCGGAGGCACTCGGCAATGCCTTTGCCGCAGGGCTTCCCACGGGAAAGACCACACCGAGAGCCGAATCGGTCGCCTTGCCGTAACAGCAACCGCCAAAAAAGCACCCAAGCCTGCCGAAGGCATGGGCAAGTGCCATGCCGGGGATCATCCCGTCTAAGACTTCAAGCTCGTATCCGCGCTTTTTGGGCACCAAAAAATGCGTCAAAAGCAAAACGGCGGGAAGTGCGCCGAACACGCCGCCAAGCCAGGTGATACCGCCGATGACAAGCTTGCCTTTTTCAATGGAATGAAAGAGAGAATTAAAGAAAAAGGCAAAAATGCCGAGCGCGGCAACCGCAAGGCAAGCAACGAACAAAATGCGGTTAAAGCTGACACGGTCCCCTTCGAACTCCCTTCGAAAAAAGAAAAACAAAAGCGCGAAGAACACCGAAACACCGATGCAGAGCATCAAGCCGTACATCGGCACGCGGAATCCGAAAATAGGTATGGCGCGAAGCATAAACATCCTTTCTTTGATCAAAAAGGGGGCAAACTCTTTGAGTCAGCCCCCGAAGTCGGATCAATCTTCCTCTTCGTCCTCGTCTTTTTCACGGCGTTTTTCTTTTTCACGCTCTTCCTTTTCCCGTTGCTCTTCTTCCTCGGGAGTCAGGCGGATATCAACGATGCGAAGGTTTTCAATGGTTCTGCCGTTCATTTCCAGAACCGTAGCGGCAAGGCCGTCGCTTTCAAATTCATCGCCTTGCTCGGGAATGCGCCCAAGCGCGGTCATTGCCCAACCGTTTACGGTCAAAGACTCTGTTTCGATATCAATTTCAAGCGTCGAAAGAAGCTTGGAGAGATTGGCTTTACCCGAAACGATGTATTCCTTTTCGCCAACCTGCTTGATTTCTTCGACGATCTCATCGTGCTCATCCCAGATCTCACCGACGATTTCTTCGAGAATATCCTCCAAGGTAATAACACCGGCGGTACTGCCGAACTCGTCAACCACAACGGCAAAATGGAGCTGCTTTTTTTGAAGCTCTTTGAGAAGATCGCTGATCTTCTGGCTCTTTGCTACGTAGATGACGGGTTTGATGATGCTCTGCACCTCAAGCTCGGTGGTGTAAACGGAATGATAAAAATCCTTATAATAGAGAATACCGATGACGTTATCCAAATCGTCCTCAAACACGGGCAAGCGGGAATAGCCCGATTCCGAGAACATGGCGGCAACCTCTTCCTTGGTGGCGTCCGACGCGATCGCCGTAACATCCACGCGGGGGGTATAGATATCGCCGACCTCAAGATCGTTAAATTCGATGGCACTCTTAATGAGCGTGCTCTCCTCTTTATCGATATCGCCCGATTCCTCTGCCTCTTCAATGATGGAAACCAGCTCCTCTTCGGTCATGCCCGCGTCGTCCTCCTTTTTGCGGAAGAGGCGCGAAATCAAATCCTGCCATTTCTTGAACAAGAAGCTGAAAGGGGTGAAGATTACGCAGAACAAGTGAATGATGGGCGCGGAGAACATTGCAAAACGCTCGGGCAGCTTTTTCGCCACCGTTTTGGGAGTGATCTCACCGAAAATAAGCACGACCACCGTGAGGATGGCGGTTGAGACACCGCTTGCCGCGCTTGCAAACGCCGTGCCGCTTAACATGCGGATGAAAAGCAACGTGCTCAAAGACGCGCTCAAAATGTTAACGATGTTGTTACCGATCAGAATCGTAGTAAGCAGCTTATCGTATTGATCTGCCAAGCGGAGGGTAAGTGCCGCCTTTTTGTTTCCTTTTTCGGCAAGATTCTTCACACGAATGCGGTTAAGCGTGGTAAACGCGGTCTCGGTCGCGGAGAAATACGCCGACAAAATAATGCAGATGATAATAACGATCAGCTGCACCGTACTGGTACTGTCCATGAGATTTATGTTTTTTCCTTTCGTTTATGTGAGGGTGTTAGGAAAACGGCAAAAAAGCCCCAACCACACCTTTTAACGTGTGGTTCGGGCTGTGTATTCTATGTTGCATGGGAAACAAAGACAAGTGTCCCCGTCCGCGCCGTCGTCCATGACTCCTCCAAAATTTATTCGGCTTTCCGAATATAGTTACTACAGTATATCACAGTTTTTTGAATTTGTCAACCCCCGAACAGAAAATAAGGCGATAGGGGAAAACCGCTTACTCTTCCGTCTCGGTATATCCCCAAACGACGGGCAGATTTTCGGGGTTCCAAACCGACCAAATGCCTTCGGTCGGTTTCTCTTGTTCCGCCAAATAAATCGTGGCGTTTTCGACATTATTAAAAACCCCCGAGCACAAATAATAAATACCTTTGGGTAAATATGCCGCCGTAAGGGAGGTACAACTTTCGAAGGCACCGTCGCCGATGCTTGTTACACCCTCGCTCACCCTTACTGTCTCAAGCCCCGTGCACCTTGAGAACGCATACATGCCGATCTCTTCCACCGTGGAGGGAATGACGATCTCTTTTAAATTCTTGCATCCTTCGTAAGAATAATATCCGATTTTGGTAATCACGGCGGGTAAATCAAGCGCGGTGATATCGTCGCGGTAAGCAAAAACATGGTTGCCAAGGCGCGTTACACTGCCATCCGTGGGAATCTGCGCGCCGACAGCGCAAAGCACCAGCTCTTTGTTCTCTCTGTGAATCACGCACTTACCGTCCGAACAGTAAACGGGATTTCCCTCCTCTACCGTAATGGACGTGAGCTTCGGGCAACCGTAAAACGCTCCCCAAACACCGTTACCGATCGAAGTCAAGGTTTTCGGGAAGGAAACAGAGGTAAGATTCGGACAGCGCGAAAAGGCATTCGTGCCAATCTTGGCAATGCCGTTGGAAATCGTCAGCGAAGTGACGGTTTCATTCTCCCGGAAAGCGCCCGCGGCAATCTCCGTTACCGGTTTTCCTTCATACTCCGAGGGAACCACAATATCGGTATCGGTGGCAATACCGATGCCTTTGAGGCTATATGCCGTTCCGGCTTCGTTCAGTTCGTAATAGAGCCCTTCCGTGGGAACGAGGGCAGACTCTTCTTCTCCGTCAGCCGGTTTTTCAGGCTTCTCACAAGCCGAAAGCAAAAGCAAAGCACCCATCAACAAAACAGCAAACAAAACAAGCAAAAGTTTCTTTTTCATTTTATTATTTTCTCCTACTTATAAATCAATCGGGATAAACAAGCGACGGCGAACGCAAAAGTGCCTCGCGGTAGCGGCGAATATAATACTTTGCCATAGAAAGATTCTGTTCGCTGTAGTTGCCGCACTCCACAGCTGTGGCACCGGGAATCTCACCCTCAAAGCCCAAAATAAAATCGCACATCGAAAGCACAAGCGGCAAAACTTCTTTCGAAGTATGTCTGCCGAAAAGCAACAGATAAAAGCCGGTTCTGCACCCCATGGGGCCGAAATACACGATGTCCTCTTTTCTTTCGCTGTTGCGCAAATAGGTCGCGCCCAAATGCTCCACGGTATGAATGGCGGGCATATCCATCACAGGCTCTCTGCCGGGGGCGGAAAAGCGCAGATCAAAGGTTGTCACCCCCACCCCGTCTCTTTCATCGGTGCGCGAAACGTAAAGCCCCGGTAAAAGTCGGGTATGATCAATGGTAAAGCTTGCGATTTTTTCCATACTAAATGAATTCCTTTCCTATATCGTTCTCACATATCACAAGAATGCCGTTCTGCTTTAGCAGTGCGGCAAGAACACCGTCACCGTCCGTCAATGTGCGGCTGAACGTGCCGTCGTAAATTTTGCCCGATCCGCAAGCGGGGCTTTTGGCTTTGAGAATCGCCCCCGCCGCCCCGTATAAACGCGCAAGACGCAAAACCTCGCGCGCGCCTTTTTCATAACACGCGGTCACATCCGCGCCATCGGCGCGCACAACACGCTCACCCACGCGCTCGGACGCAAGGCGCGGTGTCGGAAGTCCGCCGAGCACCTCGGGGCAAACGGGAATCAAGGTATGCGACGCTAAGAGCGAGAGCACCCTCTCATCGGGCTTGCTTTTTCCGTCATAACGGCAGGCACAGCCGAGAAGGCAAGCACTGACCAAAAATATCATATCTCAAAACTCCCATCCGCACGCCTTAAAAGCGGCACACCGTCCAGTACCGCGCCGACAAGATCGTCGCCGCGATAGGAAAGTTTCAAGGAGAAGAAGGAACGGCTCGTTTCCAAAAGAGAAAGAAAAATCTTGTCTCCCTCCCATAACGGCAAAGCGGGGATATCCTCTTTCTTTACCCAGCAAAGTTCTCCCTCGTCGCAAACCGTCATATCTCCCACAAAGGCGCGCGAGGTAAAAAGATGCATCTGCTCGCTCTCCCACATGTCAGAAACGAAGGTGATAACCGCGCGATATTCCGCTTGGGCGAGGGCAAGCCCCGTCTCTTCAAACACCTCACGGATGACGCAATCATAAGGGCTTTCCCCCTCCTCGAAATGACCGCCGACACCGATCCATTTATCGCGGTTCATATCTCCCTCTTTTTTGACGCGGTGGAGCATCAGAAAGCACCCGTCTTTTTCCAAATAACAAAGCGTGGTGTTTTGCATATCAGTTTCCCTTTTGATAAAAAACGCCGAAAAGATTGCCGCTGTCGGCATTTTTGAGGGTGAAGGTGAAAACGCCGTTTTCTTCGGCAAAGGTCGCTCTGTACTCATTTCTGCCCAAAACGCCGCCGCCCTCGCTCTTACCGAGCACCTCAAGCGCGTCTCCGTTGATCTCAAACACAAATTCTTCTTGATTCTCGAATCCGTTCACCGAGCTATGGCTCGCCATTCCCGTTCCGTCGGCACGGAAAACGAGGGTATAAGCTCCGCTTTCGTCGGTATAAGTACCAATCCTTGCATCTGCCGTATAATCGGGCGCGCAGGAAAAAAGCGAAAAAAGCAACACCGCGCCAAGCAAAAAAGCAAAAACGCGTGAAAAACGGCTTCTTGACATTTTGAAAATTCCTTTCGGTTTGATATCTCTATTGTACCACAGGAAAATCAAAAGTGCAAGAGTCATTTTCACGCGTTTTGCACATATTTGTTTACATTTCTTCCTTATAAGCCATCAAAAGAGTGATGTCGTCCCCATAACAGCTGTTACGCGTCAGAGTCTCCAAACGCCGTCTCAAGGTGCGCGTGTAGCTCTTGCCCCGTTCCTTAAGCCTTTTCGATGCCGAAAAGAGGAAATCGGTATAGCCCGTATCCGAGAAAAAGGAATTGCGCAACCCATCGGTGCAAAGCACGAGGGTGCATAAGTCAAAAGAGTCCTCCGTTTTCTTGCGGCTCTTTAAAGGCAAAAAGGAAAAATAAAAACATTCAAGGAGCGTACGCGGCTCTTCGCACATGGATTCCGTACGGGTATCAAAGGCTTCGCCCTTGGGAATCAGCCAAACCGCTTCGCCGTTTGCAAGGAGTGCCACGGTATCGCCGTCTCCGACGGCGAGATTAAAAACATAGCCTTCGCTCAAAACCGAAGCTCTGAGCGTGGTGCCGTAGAGAAAAACGATTTTGGATAAACGGTCTCTATCGGCGCGCTTGGCTTCCCTTTCGGCGTTTTCCGCGCCGAGAACCACCTTTTCCCTCTCAAAAGAGGCATCGATGAGCCCGTGCAAGCGTTCTTTTTCGGAAGCGTAATCGGGGTATCGCGCGGTAAAATCATCCAAAACGGCATGGCGGAAGGAAAGCATAATCTCTTTCGCGATGGCATTTCGGTTCTCATTCCAAAATTCCGACGGGGAGCGACGCCCCAGCCGTGCGGCATAGGAAGCAAGCACCCTCACAGCACTTTCGCACGCCAACGCCGCCCCGACAGACGCGTATTTACAGCGCAAGTCTCCATGCCCGTCGGCGGCGGCAAGAATCTGCCCTTTCGAAAACGGAAGAACCTTCAAGGCATCCTCGCATCCGCCTCCCGTCTCTTTTTTACGAAAGCCCGTGACCTTCAAAGCGTTTACGGTGATATGTTCCATAAATCTAAGATTCCTTTCTGTGCAAAAGCCCCAAATCAACCGAACGGAAGCGCCGCGATATCCACAATCGCGCCTTGTGCGCAAGAGGAAAGACAGACATCGCATCCGTCGCAAAGCGATTCATCCACCGCCACCAAGCCGTTGGCGTAGCAAATGGCGTGTTTCGGGCAGGCATCCATGCAAGCAAGGCATTCTCCCTTGGCGCAACGGGTAAGATCCACCGTCTTTTTAATGCCGGAAGCGGAAGGTGCGGCAGGCTGCGGAGCAGGTGCCGAGGGGATGGAACGAACCGCACTCGGCGTTGCCGATGCCGCGCCGCCGTACGGACGGAAGAGTCCTTCGGGCGCGGAGGAACGCTTGAAGCTGACACGCGTCACATGATCGATCCAGCTCGCCAAAGAGTCGCTTTTTTCTACCTTATAATATTTTCCCTCGTCCGCGAAAAGCGTCAACATTTCCTCGCATGCACCGCTGACACCGATGGAATAAAGATCCACATTGCGTTTGAGGTTCTTTTGTGCGAGGTAATTCTTGAACTTTTTGAGGGTGTCGGTGTATTGCTCGGGTGTGAGGAAATAGCCGTCCACATCGGTGGGCTGACCGTCGGACATCAAAATCACGTTGACCGCGCGGTTGCACCCCGGCATGTAGTTTGGCGTCAGATATTTCATCAAGGTATTGAGCGAGTTTTCAAGGCAGGTCGCACCTTTTGCGGTAAGCTCCACGCTCACATCGCGGTCGGCAAGGGGAATGAAGCCCTCGGGAAAAAGCGCTTTGCCGTAGGAATTGAGCTCGATGACCTCAAAATACACCTTGAACTGGCTGTTTTTGGTCTCAAATTCGCGCAAGCTCTCAATTGCTTTCGTCAAGCCTTCGTTGAGCTCGGCGATTTTGGTGGTTTCATAACTGCCCGCTTTCTCGCTTGCCACCTGCACACGGTCTCCCATGCTGCCCGAGGTGTCAACGATGAAGGCAAAATAAAGCGGTTTTCTGACCTCACTTTCCCGTCTGACGTTTTCTCTCGGACGGGTAACGGTTGAGCCGCGTGTCACAAAGGTTTTCATGATTCATTTCCTCACTTTCTATATCTGTCGCAATATCAATTCTTTATCCTCAAAGAGGTAGCGCACCCCCAAAAACAAGGGTGCCACCGTTCCTTTTTCAAAGGAAACGATTTTGCCGTCATCGAATAAGAGGCGCAAGGCCGAATGCAGTGTCATAAGCCCGAACTTTCCGCTGTACTCGGTCTTAACCACGCGGAAAAGCGTGCGGTCGGTCAAAGGGGCAAAGCAAAGATCGCTCTCCTTGATCTCACTTTCGAGATATAAAGGCACCGCCTTATCCCCTTCCAAAAGAAGAGGCTTGACCAAAGGCTCTCCGCACACCTCGCAAAAAACCGTATCCTCTCTCTCGATAAACTGCTCCTCTGCGCACACCGTGCACAGAAAGGAGGCTTCGTAAAGCCTTTCGATCAGTCCGCACCATTCCTCGGGGGTGGTGCGTTCCTCCTTTCTCTCCGAAAGCCCATACACAAAGGTACGTAAAAAACCGTCGGTAAAAAAGGTGGGATAGCGCAAATACCGCCTTTCATACATGGCGCACGCGTCGGTCGGTCGGTTGGAAAAATCGCTCGGATGAAAAACATACACGGGATGCGTGGCGTACAAATATTCATAGCGGTCCGAGTCAAGCTCTTTTTCGTCCGCCTTGCCCTCCAAGGGATGAAAACGGAAAAGCGTCAAAAAGATAATCACCGCCAAAGCATAGCAATCGGCATATCGGTCAGGCTCCTCCTCGCCGCGCATCACGGCGGGAGGCATATACCCCGGCGTGCCAAACACAAAGCCCCTAGAACCGCTGGCAACGATGGTGTCGGTGTCGAGAATCTTCACAGCACCCGTATAGGGATTGAATTTCACATTTTCGGGTTTGAGATCCATCAAGGCAAGCCCGGCGTTAAACAAAGCACTCACCGCCTCGGAAAGTCCGTACAAAACCGTCAGCTTAACGGCAAAGGGCACTTGATTTTGAATATCGCCGCCGATGCCGTTGATCAAGAAGATGCCATCGATGTACTCTTCTCCGACGTATTCCATCACATATCCGACTCTTCCCTCATGCTCCACAGTCTCCAAAGGCGTAACAAAAGCATCGCTCGCCTCGCCGCGGCGCATCAATATGGCAATTTGGGAGAGAATCGCGCGATTCTCCTCCTCCCCCTTGCGGAAGAAAAGCTTCAAAACATAAGTCTCTCCGTCCTTTTCAACGGTGTAGACATTGGCTTGCCCCGTGTCGTTGCTCAAAAGAGAGCGCACGGTATAAAAGGAGCCGCCCGTTCCCGCCACACGCGTGCCCTCGGGCAAAATATAATTGCGTTCGGCGCGCGCAGCATCGGATTCATGTAACGATAACATAAGCAACTCCTTTCTTTAATAGCCGAGCCCAAGGTCCTTGGCTTCGGCAATCAGGTCTTGTATGATGCGCTTGGTGATGGGTTCCTCGGCGTTAGGACCGTTGCGCAAAAGCACCGCCAAAAGAAGCCCTGCGCGGTATTCCTTGCTTGCCACGTAAAGGCTGTTGACACCGCTGACTATCTTTTGCAAGCTGCCTTGCTTAATGTAATAAGGCACGTAACGCACGAAAGAGGCGAGAAGTGCCTCCTTGTCGCCGCGGCGCACCAAAGCGGCAAGCTCATGTTCCTCCATCGAGATCAAATTCTCCCGCAACACGCGGGTGTAAATCTCCTTAAGCGGAAGCTTCAAGACGGCGGCGTCATCGATGGGTTTATCGGAAAAGAGGAAGTCCTCCAACATAGCGGGCACAAAAAGCTCTTTGGGTGCGCGGCAGGTCAAAAAGGAAACCTCGCTTTCCTTTTTTTCCGTCTTTTCGGCTTGCAAGCTCTTTTTGAGCTGTGTCGCAAACTGCGCATGACGCGCCAGAAAATAGGTGGGAGAAAGAGGTAAAAGGCTCCACCCCGCGCGCTCTAACGTCATCATCTTGGTGACGGCGGCGGCGGCTGACTGTCCGCCCGAAGGCATGAGAAGCCCCAAAGCATAACGCTCCGCGTCCTTTTCCTTCACGGCAATGTCGACCGAAACGCTCTCGCTTCCGATGCGCGCGGAGCCCTCCAAGGTGGGAAGGAGCGAAGAAACCATGCCCGAAACCGCCGAAACCAACGCCTCGTCCGCCGACGGCAGGCTTAAAGAAGGACGCTCGTTGAGTTCCCCTTCTTTCGCATAGTGCAAATACTCGTAAAGCAGACGGATGCGCGGGTTGTCGCTCTTCAAAAGCTCCTTGTGATCAAAAGAAATGTAAACCGCGGCGCGGTAAGCGGCACGGGTGAAAAGCACGTTGAGTCGGTTCTCTCCGCCCTCACGGTTGAAGGTCGAAACGGCAAGGCGAAGCTCCCCGTTATCCTTGCGCTCGGCATGAGCGATGCTGATAAAAACGAAATCCGCTTCCTTTCCTTGCGCGTTGTCGAGCGAGCGCACCCAAAGATCCGCGGAAGGCTCAAGATGCGCCTCCTCCAATCGGTCCAAAATCAGGTTTTGCTGTTTTTCATTGAGGGTGATAATACCCACGGAGCGTTCGGGATATTGCCGTTTCATCTCTCCGACGTCGCGCACGATGGCTTGCGCCTCGGTCACGTTCTCTCCGTCGCGGAGCAAAACGGGCGGATGGGCGCGGTCGGCAACCTCGATGAGAGAAAGCCCCATGTAAGGCGCAAGATAACGCCTTGAGGTCGCCACGTCGGGAACGACTTGCAAAGAGCCGTTATAGCATCTTTCATTCGAAACATGCACCAGCATTTCGGTTTTGGAACGGTAGTGGTAGCGAAGTGCCCCCGCAAAGAAGCCCTCTTCGCTCTCCTTGCCGCGCACCGCGTCAAGCACCGAGTTTTTGGCGGCAGCAACGCGTTCGTCGTAATCGGTGGAGACGGTTTTCTCCGCCTTGGCAAAGGTGTTGATGATGGCAAGCTGTTTTTCGTCGCCGAACACCACCAAACGCTCCACACGGTCAAGGAAGGGCAAAACGGCAACGATGGGCATTTGGGATGCCTCGTCCACCGTCATGACCGTAAAGCGGTCAAGCCCCGTACCGTGTAAATAGTTGACGGCGGGCATGGGGGTGGAAACGATCACGGGAAAGACCTCTCGTAATGCTTCGGCGTTTTGTTTGAAAAATTCACCCACGGGAATTTTGGCTTTCTTGGCATCCGAGAGCAAAGAAAGCAGTTTCGCCGTCGGTGCCTGTTTTGCACGCAAAGAAAGCGTTTGCGTCAAAAGATCGGCATACAGCTGTTCCATTTTGAGGGCGTTTTCCAAAAGCTCGCGGAAGATCTTGCGCACACATCTCTCGCCCGTGTCCGAAAGCCCCCACATCTCGGTGTAGGAAAGAGCCTGCGCCCTTGCCATTTCCGCGCGAACGGAGGGCACGGCATTCTGACGGGAAAGTCGATTATTTGCAAAAAGTTCTTTGCAATTTATCCCTTTTTCAAGCATTCTTTGGCATAAATGCCCTAAAAGCATATCCAGCTCGCCGTCGCCGCTTTCGCCCGTAGAGAAGTAGGCATCAAATTCCGCGTCGGTCATTTGGGAGAGAAGCCCCTCTTCAAGCTCCGAAAGGAGAGAAAGCGCGCTTTCGTATTGCTCTTTGCCGGCGAAAAGCCCTTCGGTGTGGGAGAGCGCGGGCGAAGAGGAGGAGAGCGCGATCAAGTCGTAAAGAGAAACGCCGCCGAGCTCTTCTATGGGAAAGTAGAGTTTGGCATTCAAGCGTTCATACGCGGCGCAAGAACGGTGATAGGCATCCACGGCAAGCTTTGCCGTATCGCTCTTGACATAGCGGGACGGAAGTGCCGCCACGCGCTCTACGGCGCGGATGAGGCTGTCGATGCTCATTTTATTGTCAACACTCAGGCAAAAAGGCGAGAGCCCGATGCGTTCGCTGTAATGCAAAAAGACATCGTTCGCGGCAAGCTTTTCGCTGAGCACGAAAACATTTCCGCCGCGCAAAACGGTGTTGGCGGCAATGTTGACAGCAGTTTGGGATTTACCCGTACCGGCAGGAGCCGAGGCAAACACGCTTTTGCCCGAAAGGGAGGCACCGATTACGGCTCTTTGGCTTTCATCCGCCGTCAAGGGGTAGATCACACTAAGCCCGTCCTGCGGCTCTTGCGCCCGAAATCCGCTTTTTTCTCCCGCTAAAAGGCAAGCCAAGGGAGAGGCGGCGAGCGCGTCGATATTCGCCTCGATCTTTTGACAGATCGCCTCGTATTGAGAATCGAGCAAGGTCAAGAAAAGCGCGTCCTTATCCATGCGTATACGGTCGCCGAGCAGTTCCTCGGCGCGGCGGCAAACCTGCTCCAATGCCGAGAGAAGTGCCTCGGGAGAAAGGGGTTCATCGGGAATCCCTTCGTAAATATCCGCCTCGTATTGCCCAATAAGATCGCGGCGAAAAACGGTATTGATGCGGAAAAACACCCCCGCCGCGGTCGCGCGGAAGGCAAGCGTGCCTTTTCCGGCAGGCTCGATATGCATGGTAAACAGCGGCGCGAGGCTCTTGTGGATACGCGTCTTGGTGCTTTTCTTCTTGTCCGTCCACTGCGCCGAGCCGACGGTCAGGTATAAAATCTCCTTGGCTTTATCCGCCTGCGCTTCGGAAGCCGCGCGGATCAAACGTTTGAAGGTGGCGGCAAGACCGTAGATCGGATGGCGCGACGCGCCGAACACGGCGCGCTCCACCAAGGTGTTTTCCTTCAGATAATGATATTCATCGGGGGTGCAATAGCTGCCGTCCTCCGTGGCAAAAAAGATCTTGCCGTCCACCCATACCACGGGATCGTCCGCACAGAAAGCGTGTGCGGCACTGACGATCTCTCCCGCCCCATAATCGGCGGCACCCGAGGTCACCAGTGCGGGATCCACCAGCTCCACCGCCGCTTTGAGAGAGGAGGAGAGGATGGAAAGAACCGAAGAAACCGTCTTGCCGCGCAAAGCGACCGTCAAGCCGCAAAGATCGCTGAAGCTGTCGCTTCGCATGGTGTCTCTGGTTTTCTTCACTTGTGAAAGAATATAATCTCGAACGGTCATCTTGGCACCCCTTTCCTTTTCTGTCTCTATTGTATCGCATTCTCCTCGTTTTTTTAAGAGGGGAAACGGTAAACTTTCCGAAATTTACAAAATTATTTTTTCAAGAAAACTTGAAAAATGTGAATTCGCTAACAATCAAACCGATGATCGTACGCCATTTGCGCTCGGTCAAGATCAAAATAGCGATAGGCGGCAGGCGTATTTTTGAAGGCAATGTCAAAGGTGATGTCGGTATACGCTACTCTGCCGTTTTCATGGCGATAAAAATTCCATGCATGCCCTACGCCCTCGTGCGAACCTACGGCTACGGCGGCAGAAACCCCCATGCGCCTGAGCACAAAGCAAGCAAATTTGCTGATTCCCTCGCACACCGCGCGGCGGTGGCGCAAAGGCCCCAAGGCACTGAACATCGCGGGCGAACGGATCGCGGCGGCAAGCCCTTCGCTGTCATATAAAAGGCTTGAAGTCAGTTTGTCATGCAAGGTGCGCACCTTACCGTATACGCTGATGCCCGCTACCTCGCGCGCGTAAGCGCAAAGCTCCGCCCGCAAAGCGGCGGTTTGCTCTTTTTCATAAAGATAGGGAAAGGAAAAAATCAAGCGATCCCCTTCACTCGCACAGCGGTAGGATTCCACCCAGTTGATATAAAAGAGCTCGGGGCAGTCGTAGTTGATGGCGCGCACGGCACGGGTGAATTGCGGAGAAAAAGGGCAAACGATCTCCTTTTTATGCGCCAAAAGCCCCTCCTTAAGAGCATCGTAGGTCCGACGCTCGGAGGGTGCCAGCGCGTTTTTATAATACACCGAAAGGTCAGTCATCGTCATGCCTCGAACGAATGATGATGGGTGTGCGATGCTCGGGCGGCGCGGCGTTGCCGAGCACGATACGGCGGTTTTGCCCCGCATCCGCAGGCGGTGTCACTGTTCGGCTGCGCGAACGGCGCGGCGCAATGGGCGACGGCACGGGAGGCGGTGCCGATTCAATGCGAATGCCGTCCGCACCCGTCCGCGCACGAATCTGAATGCGGCCGTGATTCTCGGGCGGCGTTCGGTTGCCGCGCACCACCATGCGCGGCGCAGGTGTCGGCGAGGCAGGCGTGGCGGAAGAGGGCGGTGCCAAAAATCGCTTGGCGCTCGTCTTGCAGTTGCATCCGGGCGAGCAACAGCCGCCGTTGTCCTTCCAGGTATAGTCCTTGTGAACAATCTTGCAAGAACGGCATATAATCACACGGTCTCCCATCGCAAACGCCTCACGCGTCATGGGATCGATGCGACCAAGCTCCACAAACCATCGCTTGGATTCGTCAAGTTCAAATTCGGTATCAGCCATGTTTATGACTTTTCCTTTCTATAAAAGCAGGAATAATGCAAAGTATTATTTGCATTTTCCGTAATTTTCGGGGCAAATGAGGGGTAAATCACCCGAAGTCTCGATATAATAAACATTCTCTTCACTGTCAAAAACACGCATCACATGCAGCGGCGGAATACCGAGAGAGGATAAGGGCATGGATAAAAGCGACTCGTCGCTTTGAAGACTGTATTCCGATACGGGATAAACCCAAGGCTCGCTCGGGAAAACATCGGGGGCAGACGTGCGGCATGCTTGGCATACCGCCATTTCCTCGCGGAAGCGGAAACGGGGCAAACCGATGGGAACCGACGCGCCGCAGTAAATGCAATCGGCGTGGGTGATAAAATCGCGCCCCGATTCTTCCGAAAGATCGAGTGTTACCTCGCGCCCGATTGCCTTGGATGCCGCTTCCAAAAGCTCACGCAGAGTGGAAGCGTTTGTGATATCATATAGCTCCTTCACCTCGCGAATGCGCGGGAACAAATGGTGGCGGCAGTTGCTGTCGGGGCGGTTGCGTGAGACAGTGAAGGAATTGCCCACGCCCTCAAAATAATAATTCTGACCGAAGGCGACCTGCTTGCCCGAAAGATACTTGACCGCTTCTTGCGTCTGCATGCCCGAAACGATGGCACTTGCCACCTGCACCGTCGGCACCTTGCCGCCGGAAAGATCGCTGATCACGGTCTTACCGCAAGACGCCTTGCGGCTCATCACGCGCGTGATGACATCTTCATCCATACCGCAATGAAAGCAAACGTCGTTTTGATCGCAAAAAAAGGCTTGCAATCCCACTTGCAGATTGGATATACCCGCATTGATCCAAGGTTTGCCGAACACCGTAGCGCAACGGTCGATGTAAAAACGCGTGGCATCGTTGTCAAGGCAACCGAGAATCAGATCAAAATAACGGAAAATGCCGATGCCGAGCCCGAACATCACGTCCGCCGTAAAATAATCCACGCGCGCGTCGGGTGCAAGGCACATCTCACGCACACGCTCCGCCGCTACCGCGGCTTTTTCCTTGCCCTCATCCGACGGGCGAAAAAGGAGCGTGCGGCTGAGATTGGAGAGCTCTATGGTATCCATATCGCAGATAAAAAGATGCTTGAAGCCGAGCAACGCCAAATTTTTTAAGGTCTCGTTGCCGATGGCACCCGCCCCCATCACCAGCACGCGCGCCTTGGAGATCTTATCCTGATCCCACCAAGAAACCAGCTTTTGTCTGGCAAAAGGATCGTTCTTTTCGTCTATGGGTGCTTTGATTTCCGATGCCTCCACGGTCTTGCCGTCCGCATCTGTCCGTTTATGAATGATGATAGGCATAGTGCCTCCTTTGTTTTGCTCGGTTTTTAACTTTGCATTTTAAAAGTTTCTTTTAAAAGTTCCTTCGGTGTGGGGGATTTTGGATGGAAAGCGTCGTTCTTTTTCCCTTCGGCAAAGTTTCTTTTAAAAGTTCCTTCGGTGTGGGGGATTTTGGATGGAAAGTGTCGTTCGCGACCTGAAGCTGTAGATATCTACTGCGAGGGGAGCGAACGGCTCTTTACGCCAAAATAGCCCCACCGAAGCCCGCTTTAGGACGGACGACGACGGATATTACCTTTCCGTCTTGCACACCTGCTTGCGCAAAGGTGGTAGAGCCGCCAAACTCGGTTTGGTCTTCTTTGTAGACGAGACGGTATTCTTCGGCATCGCCGAGGGGCTTGAGGAAGTTTTCGCGGATGAGTTCTTCGATGGCGTAGTTGGCACTCCAGTTGTCCTCAATGGTAACGTCGATGGAGCTGTTGTCGGAATGATGCATAAAAGTAAGATGAAGGTTCATAATCGTTCTCCTTAAAATAAATTATTGATCGTTTCTTTTGTTGATGATGATGCCGCCGATGTTGGGTTGGGGCAGCTTTTGGGTGTCGGTAGGGAAAATGCCGCTGCGCTTATAGCGCAAATACCAGCTGGTGGCGTCTCCGTTGGCGGGACTGCCGACGTTGATGATGCTCTCGCAGTATTGCAAAGTCTGCATCAGACGCACCACAAAATTGCCTAAGCCCTCGGTGTGCTTGGAAGCACCGCCGAAGCACCAGTTGCCGTTGCGGAACCAGTTGGGGTGGTACACAAAGGGGCGCGTGACCATGGTCACCTGCGGAAAACCGTCCAGAGGATAGCCGGCAGGCAGTGCCAAACGCACCACATGCACACTGCGGTAGGAGGGTTCGGGACCGATGATACTGCGGATATGAAAGGTCAGCTCATACTGCTCGACATAGGGCGGTGTACCCACCAGAGGGCGAAAATCCATGATCGGCCCTTTCATACTGCAAAGCTCGCGGTAGTCGTTCGCGAGACGTCTTTTTCTTGTTTCTGTCATTCTGTTTCGGTTCCTTCCGTGATCCATTTGCCCGTGCAGGCTTGGGCGCATTCTCCGATGTAGGCTCCCCAAAGCTCGGCCTGGGGATTAAAAACGGCGGCAAACTGCCAAGGCTGATAAAAATAATCGGCTTGCGTGCGGCGATCGGTGCCCGACATGAAGATCGACATATTGGGATGGGTGTGCCACCAACCAACCTTGACGAGTTTTTCTTCTCTTTGTTCGTTCAACTCGTCCATGCGGCGATCCATCTCGCTCCACTCGCTGTGAGAGGACTCGACGTAAACCGCGTTTCCGACAGCGGAAGAAAGCACAAGCTCTTCCACCACACCTGTAAAGCCGCGCGGCGTGCGGTATACTTTTCCGAGCATGATGCCTTGCTGTTCGATCACATTACGCTCGCTTTCGGTTCCCCAATCGGTTAAGCCCCGTAAAAGCTCCGCCGCATGCGGCGTAAACAGCAGTTGGTGATCGCCGTCCCCTTCGGGCAAGAGGGTTTCGTCCTCGGTGTAGGTCGGCTCATACCGCCGTATGCGTGTGACACGGATCCCCGCGGAAGGCACCAAAAGCTCTTGTTCTTGCGGCTCTGCGGTTTCCTTGATCTCTTCCATCGCATAGCTCCTTTCCTTTTACTGTACTTATTGTACTCCGCTTATGCACCGAGTGCAATCACCGTTTGCTTTAATTTAAGTAAAAAGACTTGAAAAGAAGGTAATTTTTCTTTACTGTTATCAAATTTTTTTGAAATCAATTTTCTTCCTTTTTATTATATAAGGGAAAAGCGGCGGTTTTTTTGCCTTTTTCACCTTCTTTTTCCAACAGCAAAAATTGATTAGGTAAATAAAAATTATCGTTTTTCAAGAAAATTATATCACCGCATTCCTTACTTGTCAAGAGACTTGGGAGAAAAAGACGATTTTTCCTTTTGTTTTTCTTTTCAGAGACGAGCTTTAGATCTCTTAATGTTTAAAAAAGCTTGATTTTTATAATTTTCTTGAAAAAACGCCTTGACAAACATCCGATTGACTGTTATAATCATACTGTATTCTTGTCTTTTGTCAAAAAATGTTGAAACGAGGAACCTGCTATGGCAAGCACTTTTGATATTGCTCCCTATACCAGCTTAAACCTAAAAACCATTCGAGAAGCCATCGATCCCCCCGTCAGCATCGCGGTGTTTGCCGAGGAGGCAGGCGTCTCTCACCAAACGCTCCGTTCTTGGGAAAGCGGCAGTGCCGTACCGCCCGTGGACCGCATTCTGACGCTCCGCGAGAGCCTTATACGCTTGCATCCGAGCCATCCTTTGCGCAATTTTTCGCTCGATCAGTTTTATTCTACGGTCATGGCGGTGGATAAGGAACAGTATTATGAAGTAGCGGAGGACCACAAAAACATCCTCGGCAATTACTTTATGTACGCCTACGACACCTCTCGCACCGATCCTTCTCCCGAGGCATCCTTGGCGCGCGGATTGCGCTACATTGTGCTTTCGGTTTTGCCGCGGTATGACGCCGACGGCATTCTCGCCTCGCGCCCTGCGGTATACGCCGCCCCTTTTAAGGAAAAGGATAAAGCACTCGCCTTTTACTCCAAGCTCAAATCCTTTGAGGCTTTGCAGGATCTCAGAGAACAGTACCGCAGCTCCGACATGCTCTTCCACGACACCTTCCTCGGAGAGAATCTCAAAAATCTCTACGTGGGTGAGGTGCATTTATTAAAGGATGATTATTTCGCCATCACTTTGGAAAACGAGCCCTGCCTCGATTACGTAACGCTGTACTTGGTGCGCCCGAGCAATCGCGAATCCGTCTACATCGGCGGCCTTGGGCTTATGGCATCCATCTCGCGCGGCTCCAAAAGCTGTCCGACGGCGCAAGAGGTCATTGTGGCAAGGGGTATTCTTGAACGCAGTGATGAGCGCATCGCGCGGTATCTTGATGTGGATTTTGTGATCCCAGACTTAGAGAATGAGCTCTCCGATGCGGTTGCTTCTTATCGCGATATGCGTGACAAGCTCACCGGTGCGGGACTCGCGGAGGAGGACACCGACGGCATTTTGGTGCACCGTATCATGAAGCTTTACAAAAACGCCCTCTCGCAGGTTGCCTTCAGCCATTTCCGCTTAGACGCCACCAATGAGGAATACCAAAACATTTATCACATGCTCCGAAATCACATCCGGAGCGACGTTTAACGGGGTGATAAAATGCCACAATCCTATTTTTTGTCCGAAGATCGGGCGGAGTATGAGGAAAGAATTCTCGCCGCCTTCACCGAAAACGAATTTACGCGCTTGACCGAGCATGCCGAGCACGCAGAGGATATTTTTCACGTCAGCACCGATATCGCGCGCAAGCGTGAGGCACTCGCTTCCCTTTTCGCCTCTCTCGAAGAATATTATACCGACAAAACCGTACCCAAAGAGCGCATGTACGCGCCAAGCCTCGCGGCGCATCCCGTACCGTATTCCGTTTACCGCGCACAAATGGCATTTCTCATCGCCACGCGCGCCTATGGCACCTTTGAAGAGATCGCGGCGGCTCTGCTTTTGCCCTTGTGCGAAGCTCCTGCGGGCACCTTCCGCTATACGCTGAGCAAAGAGGATCTCGAAGAAGCGTACGGAAGCGGCATGGCGGAGCTCTTTGGAGCCGAAAAATCCGCAAGCACTTGCGAAGAATGCTGTGAGCGCATCGACAACCGCATTTTTCGCCATGCGGCGGAACGGCTTTTCGAACATCTGACGCGCCATGTGCGCTCCGAACTCGGCGGTGAAAACGCCGTTCACGTCAAGCATGCTTATGAAAAAGTGCTTGCTTTGCACGGCGACGTCAAGCGTCGCTCCGGCGAGCCTTATATTTTCCATCCGCTGTCGGTCGCGCTTTTACTGCTCGGATACAAGGTTAACGCCGAAACCCTTGCCGCCGCACTTTTGCACGACACCATTGAGCAAACCGATTACACCCTTTCGGACGTTGGGCGTGATTTTACCGAAAACATCCGTGATTATGTGGGAGCTGTTACCCACATCAGCTCCATGAAAAGCGATATCTCGCCCCTTTCGGGCAGAGAAATCATCACATCGGGCGCGGAGGGGGAGCTTGAAAAAATCTATGCCGACGCTTTAAGGCAAAGCATCGAATCCCGTCCGAGCCTGATCGCAGGGCTCTATATCAAGGCGGCGGACCGATTGGTTAACCTGCGCACGCTTGACGCGCTCGACCGCACCGCCAAGTATACCAAGATAAGCCAAACCAAAGAAATCTACCTGCCCCTTTTCCGATCCTTCCGATTAGAGGATCTTTCCTACGCCATCGAAAGCGAGATTCTAAAAATCGAAGAACCCACCCGTTACCACGCCATTCACAATGCTTACCGCAAGCTCGTGCACCGCAACAGCATTGAATTTACCTCGTTTTTTGACGCGTTAAAGACGGCGGTGGGAGCTCTGCGCGGACACGGCTTTTCGGTGGATTACCGCACGGCGGACTATTCCGTAAAAGAGCTCATCGAAATCCTCGATGCCTACAAGGAGCGTTCCTCCTTTGCCAAAGAGGCGTATTTTGAGCGCATGGGATTTACCGAAAGTGAGCGCAAGAGCTACGAAACACCCATCACTAAGCGCACGGTGATGTTAAAAAAGCTCTATCTTATTCTGACACCCAAAACCGACTCTCCCGAAGAGAACATCGGCAAATTCATGCGTCTGTTTATGGATGCCTACGCCGCGGAGCTTTCCCCCGCCTTTTTGATCGAGGACATCCGCTATGACAGCCCCCTCGGTCAGTACCGCTTGCTGTTTGCCGATGCCTACGAAAACCGCGTGGAGCTTTTCGTCACCACCTTAAAAAGCTACATGTACGCGCGCTTCGGCGAGTCGCTTTCGGATTCTTCCGTTTTGCTTGACGAAAGAAAAATGATCCGTGTGACGACCGATGCGGGGGATGTATACAGCCTTCCCGTCGGTGCGACGGCACTCGATCTTTCCTTCGCTGTCAGCTCCAAAGCGGCACTCACAACCTACCGCATCTCGGTCAACGGCAAGGAGGTTCCCTTCTCGCATAAACTACAAGCAGGCGACAGCGTTTCGGTTGTTTATACCGCAGGCGGCAACGCGCCGCCGCTGCCGCGTGCGCGCCTCGGTTGGTTTGCGGATGTGGAAACAAATAAGAGCCGCGATGCGCTCATCCGCTATTTTGAAAAGCTTTTATCGGGAGACGCGCTGTGCGCCGAAACGGTCATTCGCAACGATATTTTTGCCGCAACCGCCGCCTCGGTCTACGAAAACGCCGACGGCTATCTTAAAAAACTGAATTAAGGGAAAGCCTATGAACAAGATCACCTATTTGCAAGCCGCCTCTTTATACGAAACGTTGCACGGGCAGTCGGGAAAAACAAATCTTTCTCTTTTGAAGGATATTTTTTCCGCCGCATGGTCCACCAAGGACGGAGAGCATCTTTACTACCGCACCGTGTTTTTGCGCGCCGCAAAACTGTGCGCGGACATCGCGGAAAAAAAGCCCTTTGCCACCCATAACCGTGCCATGGCGGTGCTTTGCGCCTTGACACTGCTTGAACTCAACGGCTTAAGCCTGCCCCCTACCGAACAAAACACCAAAGAGATGCTCTCTTTTTCACCCACGGAGGAGGGGATTTTCGCCTTGGGCGAATGGCTTGAAAGCAACGCGAGGTAAGTTTGCTTACCGTTTTCAAGAAAACTTGAAAAATAAAAAAACAAAAGTCGGAAAAATAATCTGTTTTTCTTGCCAAAAACCTTATTTTTGCTGTATAATTAAAATGTAAAAAGAACAAAGGAGATACAACCATGAAAACGTCCGAAAAACTTTCCGAAAGCTTTTTTGTGGAAAACAATATCATTACCCTGCTCGGGCCCATCGATGACGAGGTAGCCAATCTCATCATCAAACAGCTCTTATTCCTTGATTACCGCTTTAAAAAGGACGGTATTCCGAGAGAACAGCGCGAGATCACCATGTTCATCAATTCCCCCGGCGGATCGGTTTCGGCAGGGCTTGCCATCTACGACACCATGAATTTGGTGGAAGCGGATATCCGCACCGTCTGCATGGGTATGGCGGCGAGCATGGGCGCGTTTCTCCTTTCCTCCGGAACGCGCGGCAAGCGTGAGGCACTTCCCAACAGCGAGGTGCTCATCCATCAGCCCCTCGGCGGCACCCAAGGGCAGGCAAGCGATATTCTCAATTACGCCGAAAGCATTCGCCGCACGAGAGAACAGCTCAACACCATTCTCTCCCGCAACACCGACAAACCCATTGAAACCATCCGCATCGACACCGACCGCGACAACCGCATGAGTGCCGCCGATGCCTGCGCCTACGGTTTGATTGACCGTGTGATTGATGCCAATCCGAAGGCGTATGACATCTCAAAATATGAAAATTCGTAAACCATTGTTTACATAACATCCTAAAACGAAAGGAATTAACGCCAATGAAACAACGAAACATCCGCGCGGAAAAAACACCTGAATTTTTAAAGCGCGAATTCTTATACGAATACTTTTTCTTTGACGCAACGGTCGGTGTCTCGCTGACGCGTGAAGGCAGACGCGAGGTTTTTGACCGCTACGCGCGCTTATTTACCGTAACCGAAGAGGATTTTCTTGATGCCTGCTTCACCGCCGCCGAGCACGATCTTGCCAGAAGTGCCATTACGGGAGAGGACATGAACCGCCTTTTGCGCTGCGCCGAGCTTTACGACGGCATCACCTCTACCCTTTCGGGCATTCTTTCCTTCAAACAGCAAGCCATTCTCAAGCGCGATCCTATTTTTGAGAAGGACTCGCCCTTTGAGATCACCTATACGCTTTACAGTCTCGAAAAAGCCGGTGCCGAAGGGCATATCGCCGCCTCCGATTTGCTGGCGTTTCTCTCCTTGGAGGGCTTTCTCTCCGAAACCGAACAGGAAGAGAGCGAAGCCAAGCTTTGGAATGCCGTGCGCTGGAACTCTCCCATGGCGATCCTTCTTGCCATCTCCCATTTCCCCGAGAAAAAAGAAGAGTGTGCCGTTCGCCTTTGCTCGATGCTCTCGCACCGCGGCGAAAAAGAGGTATATACATATTTGCAAACCGTCTACGAGCTTCCCGCCGTGCAAACTTCCCCTGTGGTGGAAGCTTTGGAGGATGCCTTCGAAAGAAAGGTGCTTGACCGCGCCTCTTTGACCGCCAGCACGCTCTCCATCATTGACTCCACCGTTTTGACCGAGGACTCCAAGCGTGAGCTGATTCTCACCGATCCCAAGCAATACCCCCGCAACCTGCCCCTCGGTATCACCAAGCAAAGCGTTCCGCTTTGCGCCAAAAAGCTTCCGACCGGTACTTTTGTACGCGAAAGAGAGGAAAGCTTGATCGAAAACAACCTGCTTTACCGCCTTTCGGCGCGCAAACGCCCGCTTTTGCTGATCGCCAAGGACGATGTGATGCTGCGTGAATATAAGGACCGCATCATCCGCGCTTACAGCGAACGCGGCCACGGCTCCATCGACCTTTCCGGGCACGGCGGCATTCATTTAGAGGATGCGGTATTACGCACCTTGGACGGCATCGGAGAAAACGCGCCCCTGCTCTTTTTTGAAAAATGCGAAGCACTCGGCGAAAATGAGGTTATGTCTCTCTCCACCATCCTCAAAAGCGATACGGCAAAGCGTTACGTCACCGCCTCCGGCTACACGCTGGACCTCGGAAACGTTGTCACGGTGATGCTTGCGCATGAAAAACCCGATCATAAGCTTACCCTCATTTCGGATACGGTTATCTTGGAAAGCATCAAGGAATCGGAAGCCGAAGCGGCACTTGATAAGATTCTCACGGACACCGCGCGTTTCTTCTCCTTAAGTGCCGTAGAACTGAACGCTGCCGCGCGCAAGCTTTTGCTGAAACAAACGGCAAGCGCGGCGGAACAAATGATCGAGCATGCTCTGCTCGCGCACCGTGCGGGCGAGGACCGCTTTGTTATCACGGAAAAGATGCTTGAGGACACAGCGAAGAGCTCGGAAACCAAGATCGGTATATGGGGAGGCTTTGGCAATGTTAAATAAACTTTTAAATCAATACGTCGATAAAACGCCCAAAAAGGAACAGGATTTTGTAACGGTGCTCGGCAATTACGTGCCGCTTTATGAGGACCAGGAAAACGCGAAGCTGATCACGGCAAACGATTACCAGATCAAAAACGCCGAGCGCACCTACCGTTATTCCGAGCTTAAGGGCAAAGAGATCAATGGTTTTCCCATTTGCGTCAAGCGTAACACGGAAGGCGAGCTTTGCGCCACCTTTACGGATGATATTCACGCCCTCGTTGTGGGCGCGACGCGCTCGGGCAAAAGCACCGGTTTCGTGCTTCCCTTCCTCAACCTGATGCCGCTAAAGAAAAACAAACCCTCCATCGTGCTCAGCGATCCCAAGGGTGAGCTCTACCGCGGCACGCACAAAACCTTTGAGGACAACGGCTATCGCGTGATCGTACTCGATTTTATCAATTATCTGCGTTCGGACTGTTGGAATCCGTTGACTAAGATTTACCGCAAGTACCAAGAATACCTGAACGTCTCCAAAGAAGTCAAGACCGAAGAGGAAAACGGCAGCTATTTCCACGTATTCCGCGGCGAACGCTACAACAGCCGCCCGGCTCTTACACGCGCCATCGATGAGGTGCGCGACGCGCTTTATACCGAGGTGGATAACGCCATCATCTCCATCGGCGAGGCAGTTTGCCCCGTTTTGAAAGACAGCGATCCTTATTGGGAACAAATGGCGGCAACCATGCTTGAGGGCTTCCTTTGGGCAATGCTTGAGGACAGCGATCCCAAAGCCGATCGCGGCGGCAGACCTTTGATCACGGAGGATACTTATTCCTTTGAAACGGTTTCCGCTATTTTCGCCTCCTTCACATCCTCGAACAACGAACTCGACGACCACGATTATTTCGTGGGGCGCAACATCAACACCTCCAAGGCACGCCGTTTGGTGGAGACCAGCATCGTCAAGCTTTCCGCCAACGTCACGAGAAGCTGTATCATTTCTTCCTTCCTCGCCAAAATGAAACCCTTTAAGGATGCATGCGTCAGCCGTTTGACCTGCGCGAACACCTTCGATATCCCTTCTTTGGCGGATGACGAGCGTCCGACGGTCATTTACGTTTCCTATAAGGATGAGGACGCGCTTCACTATCAAGTCATAAGCCTCTTCTTCTCCGATCTTTATCTCGGATTGATCGACTCGGCGCGTAAGAAAGACGGCAGACTCGAACGCCCCTTCTATTTCTTGCTGGATGAGTTCGGTAACTTCCCGAAATTTTCGAGCTTCGAAAACGTCATCTCGGCATGCGGAAGCCGAAACATCTGGTTTATGCTTGTGGTGCAGTCTTACGCCCAGCTCTATCGCGTATACGGCAAAGAGACGGCGGAAATTATCATCGACAACCTCAACATGCACCTTTATTTCGGCTCCAACAACCATGAAACGAAGGAAGCCTTTTCCAAGGAATGCGGCAGACACACCGTGCTCTCTCCCCTTTCCGCCCTCAACGGCAGATCGGGCCAAATCGAAAACTATCAATCGGTTGAGGTTCCTTTGGTGCCCGTCAGCAAGCTCGGTAAGCTTGCCATCGGAGAATTTTTCGTCACCCAAATGCGCGGCGATGTTCTTCTCTCCTTTGCCGAGAGAAGCTATCTTTGCCCCGAGTTTTACCAAGGTGACAACGCGGCATTCCGCAAAGCACCCGTTGATTTTTCGGACGCGCGCTATAAATACGATCTCTCTTGGGCAAGATAAACACCAAATAGGGGTTCATTTCCAAGGGAATCAACCATTCAGAAAGGTACACCTATGAAAACCATCCATGAATTTCATCAAATACTGTGCGAAGTGTACCAAAAATATCCGTATGTTTCTACCCCACTGTTGCAACATATTTACGGCATTCCTTTTGAGGAAGCCACGGAAATGCTTCGCTACGCCGTCACGCGCGGTTGGGTAGAGGAGGAGAGCAATCTTTCCTTTGACCGCGCCTTTCTTGCTCCCCCGCTTTCCCAAAAATCACTCTCGGAGCAAGAAATCATTGATTTAGCCGAGAATCTTTCCTCCCAACAAATAAACTTTCTTTTGCGCCACGTGAAAGACGAGGACGGCATTGATATGAACCAAGCCGTAGAAGAGAGAAAAAAAGATTCCCCCCTCTTCTTTTCTGCCATCAAAGAGAAAAAAGGTTTTTATACCATGATTCAAATGGGTGTGCTCACCCAATATGAAAAAACACTTGTGGTAATTGTAGACGAAAAATCTCTTTTACAAATCAATGATTTGAAAACTTAAATTTACATTTAAAATAAAAACCTGCCCGAAAGCCAAAAGCCAAAGGGCAGGTTTTTATTTTATAGAAATAAGCAAAAATTATTTTGTAATATCGCCGTCGATGCAATGGACGGTGTATACAGGCATTTCATTATCCCAATTCGAACCTTTTTCGGTTGCCTCCCACTCCGCCTTGGTGCCAAGGTAGGTGATGGATGAAAGGCTTTCGCAGCCGTCGAATGCAGCACCGCCAATACGCGTCACACTGTTAGGAATCACAACCGACGTAAGATTTATGCAACCCCAAAACGCAGAAAGAGCAATACTCATCACACCGTCGGAAACAGTAACCGACGTAAGACTCGTGCAACCCAAAAACGCGAATGAGATAATAGCAACCACCGGTTTTCCCTTGTAGGTATTTCCAATAACAATGTCCGTTGCCGTAGCAGTACCGATACCCATAACGACATATCCCGTACCGTCAGTGGTTAATTTATACGCAAGTCCCTCGGTGCCGACAATTTCTATCTTTTCGGGATTGCCGTTGTTCAACCCGCCCTCATCGGCATTTTCGTCATCGGGGTTCTTTGCGGAATCATCATCCCCGCCGGGCTTTTCGTTCTGCGAGGCATCGTCATTCTTTTCTTGATCGCAAGCTACGAAGGAAAAGACCATCGAAAACGCCAAAAGAATGGAAACAAGGCTAAAAATAAACTTTTTCATAATGTACTCCTTGATGCATTTCTATGCTGTTTTATATAATAATTTCTACACTATTATATTTCCGTCACGACGGGCAGAACCATCGGACGGCGTTTGGTTTTTTTGAAGATATAGCGCGAAAGTGCATCCTTGGCAATATTTTTGATCTCCATGAAATCCGCTATATTGTTTCTGAGTGCGTTTTCGATGGCGCGGTGAACCGTCTCTTTTGCCTCATCGATGAGATCGCTCGATTCCTTGACGTAAACAAAACCGCGCGTAACGATATCGGGACCCGAAAGAATGGATTTCGAATAGGTATCGATCACCACAACGGTAACGATGAGTCCGTCCTCCGCCAGATGCTTGCGATCGCGAAGCACCACGCTTCCTACGTCTCCGATGCCGGAGCCGTCCACGAGGACATTGCCCGCAGGAATAAGAGCACCCGTAAAGCCGGCAAACTCTTCATCCATTTCAAAGACCTTGCCGATCTCGGAAACGAAAATACGGTCGGAGGGCATGCCCATATATTCGGCAATCTCCTTATGCGCATACAAATGGCGGTGCTCGCCATGGATGGGCATGAAATATTTCGGGCGAATCAAGGCGTGCATGAGCTTGAGCTCTTCTTTGCAAGCATGCCCCGAAACGTGCACATTCATATCGTGATCGTTGATAACCCCGATGCCGTTTTTCACCAAAGCATTGACGATTTTGCCGACATATTTTTCATTGCCGGGGATAGCGGAAGCACTGATGACGACCACGTCATTCGACGTGAGTTTGACCTTATCATGCTCCCCGAATGCCATGCGGTAAAGCGCACTCATGGGCTCGCCTTGGCTGCCCGTGGTTACAAGCGTGATCTCTTCGGGACGGAAACGCTTGATTTCACTAACGTCGATCAAAACACCGTCGGGAAGATCCATATATCCAAGCTCATGCGCCGCACCGATGACGTTAACCATGCTTCTGCCGAGAACCGCCACGCGTCTGCCGTGGCGCGCGCTGGCATCGATGACTTGCTGTACGCGGTGCACGTTGGAAGAAAAGGTTGCTATCACAAGCCTGTTTTTCTTATGTGCCAAAAAAATCTGCTCCAAGGATCCGCCGACGATACGCTCGCTGGGCGTAAAACCGCCGCGCTCGGCATTGGTGGATTCGCAAAGCAAAAGCTCTACGCCCGCATTGCCGATCTCACCGAGGCGCGTTAAATCCATCATTTTTCCGTCGATGGGAGAGACGTCTAACTTAAAGTCACCCGAATGAAGTACCGTACCCACAGGTGTGTACACAGCCAAGGCGCAGGAATCCGCAATGGAGTGATTGACATGGATAAATTCCACCGAAAAAGCACCGAGATAAACGGTATCTCCCGCTTCGACCGTCTTTAAGACGGGTTTTTTTACAAATTTAAATTCTTCCAGCTTTTTTTCAAGAATGCCGAGTGTCAAACGCGTACCGTAAACCGGTACCGAAAGCGACTGCAGCATGTAAGGCACACCGCCGATATGATCTTCATGCCCGTGGGTAAGAAGCACCGCGCGCACGCGGTCTGCGTTCTGCACAAGATAGGTAAAATCGGGAATCACGAGATCAACTCCCGGCATATCCTCGTCCGGGAAGCCCATACCGCAATCAATCACGATGATATCGTTTCCGTATTCAAGAACGGTGATATTTTTACCAACCTCCGAAAGACCGCCGAGCATCATCACGCGCAAACGGCTTTTCGGAAACTGCTTTTTGCCGGGCTTTGCTTTTTTCGCGCCCTTTCCCTTCTTTTCGTCCGAGACGGGTGCGACTTGCGCTATGGGAGAAAGTTTTTCCTTTTTTTGATTTTTTGCTGTTCCTTTTGGTGCTTTCGTTGCCGCTTTTTCCGCTATAGCCGCCTTGACGGGCGGTTTTGCCTTGGTTCTCTTTTCGGAATAAGTACGCTCGGAAATCTTAGCGTCAGATGAAAGCGCGGCACCCTTCTTTTCGGTGCCTTCTTTTACGCTCGAATCATGGGAAACTGATTTTTTGGGTGCCCCTTTTCTTTTTTTGGGGGCGGGCTTTTCCTTGATTCCCATTTGCTCGAGCAAACGATCGAGTTCTTTTTCTGTCATTATTATATATACCGTTGCCTTTTTAGGCATCCTTTCTGAATAAGAGGGGGTTATCCCGTCAAGAGATGATAATCTCTTATAAAAAACATATGAAAACCGTCACCGTCGCGGACACTGCGGCACCCACCAAAAAAGACAAAATCATTCCTTTTTTCTTTTTCTTCTTGGGAAGGACCTTTTCCGCCGTTTCTTTTCGGATGATTCGTTCTGCCTCCGCGATCATATCGCCGGGCGCGGCGCATCCTTCCGCATCTTCGCGCAACACAAAATAAACCTCATCAAAAATCCCGCTTTCGGGATGGCGAAGATGCCATACCTTTTTTTCACATGCCTTCATTTTCACGACTATCCTTTCTCCGATTTCTAAACGTCGGTGCGGACAAGGATAAAGAGAATTTTGTAAAGAATTGATGGCAATCAACGGTTTTAAAAACCTACCATGTAAATATTCTTTTTCTTTTTCACGCATTATGCCGTTTTTTTCTATTCCTTCCGCCCTAACGCTTCGTCGGTGAAAAAAACACAATATGCTATCTTCTCTTTACTTTTTGCTTTTTGTTTCACTTAAAAAAGCAAAATAGGCGCAAAAACCCCACCCCTCCCCTTTTTTCTTTTTTTGAAATGGGAGAGAGGAGAGCCTGTCACACACCTCGTATCAAGAATAGACGTGTATGTTATATTTTATGCAAGAGTTGGAAATTATTTTAGCTTTGGAAAGAAAAATTTAAAGATTGATGCGAATCTTTCCTTATTTTCTGCGGAAAAGTCCGAAGAAACCGCCTTTTTTCTTCTTATCGTCGGCTTTATCGGTGTTCTTCTTTTCGGGGAGGGTAGCGATCACGGGCTTCTTTACCGTCTCCTTCACCTCATCTGCTTTATCTTGCTTCTTTTCCGCTTCGACAGCTTCGGTCTTTTCTTCAACCGTCTCTTGCGCTGCTGCCTCTTCCTTGACGGCGGGAGCTTCTTCCTTTGCCGCCTCGGCTTCTTTTGCCTTAGCAAGCTCGCGTTGCTCTCTCTTCGCTTTGGCAGCCGCACGGCGCGCGCGTTTTTCTTCCGCTTCCTTAGCAAGTCTCTCTTCCTCGGCAAGGTAGTCTGCTTTTGTCATCATTTCGCCGTTTCTGCCCACTTCCATATCGTCGTTGAGCATGTCGTCAACGGTGACACCGAAGGTACGGGCAACCTTCAAAAGCTTTTCTACCTCGGGATAAGACTGACCGGATTCCCACTTATAAACAGACTGTCTGGAAACGCCGACTTCAGCGGCAAAGGTTTCCTGGGTGAATCCTTTGATTTTACGGAGTTTGATCATCTTGGAGTGAAAAGACATTCTTTTATCCTTCCTTTCTTTGGCATACGCCTTTTTTAATATCTTTTTCATTTGACTTATTTGACGCTGGCATAGGTGGTGCTGTCAAGACGCCATACGTCGTTTTCCTTGCGCATCGTGATTTTGGATTCCTTGAAGTTCTTGACCGTCTCACCGTCCGAAACGGTGATATCCACGGTAAAAATAACCTCTTCTTTTCTCGATTTGACGATCTTATAATTCGAGTAGCTCGGCGTGCCGTACATCATGCGCTCATGATTATTTTTTACCATAAGCACAGGCACCTCTTCTTCGTTTACCGTTTTGGTGCCGTCATAATACCTGGCATAGGTGAGCACTTGACCGTCCTGCTTGACGGAAGAAAGAACCGTTGTTTTGATCCATGACGCGGTAGCGGCGGCATAAACACTGCTGATCTTGGCTTCAATATCCGCTAAACTCGAAACACCGTATTTTTCCAAATAAATCGGATCGGCTTCGCTGTAAGAGCTGATACTGTAGCCATCTTCCAAAGAGAGAATCCCTTCGCCGAAAATCAATTCATTGACCAAAACGGAACTCTCCGTCAACGCTTGCGCGATGGTTAAAAGCTCTTCTTCGCTTTCGTCCGCCGCGCAAGAGGCAAGAGAGGAAACACCCAAAAGGAGCGCAAGCAAAAATGCAAAAATTCTCATTTTTCTTTGCATCGATATATTTCCTTTTTCTAATAAAAGTTTACAAAATCAATTATTCACTATCAGTTTCATCGTCACTTTGTATATTTTCCGTTACATTTTCAGAGATTTCAACAGGAGCTTTTTCTTCGTCGTTTTGTGTCTCTTCTTCGTCACAAACAATCTCTTCTTCCTTTTCAATGCGAGCAAAAGTAACGATCTTGGCACCGTCGGACAGACGCATGACGATCACACCGCCCGTGGCTCTGCCGTGAACGGGAATGGACGAAACATGAGTACGAATCACGGTTCCCTCATTAGTGATGAGCATGATATCATCCTCTTCATCCACAGCGGCAATGGAAGCAAGCTTACCGGTCTTATCCGTCATCTTGTGGGCGGCAACACCGCTTCCGCCGCGGTTCTTCATGGTGCGGAAATCCTCAAACGGCGAACGTTTGCCCATACCGTTTTCGGTGATGGTTAAAAGCGTTTTGCTTTCGTCCACGTCCACAAGCCCGACAACCTCGTCGTCCTCATCCATACGAATACCGATTACGCCGCGCGCGGTTCTGCCCATGGCGCGAACGTTTTGTTCTTCAAAACGGACGGCTTGCGCGTTTCTGGTTGCGAGAAGCAATTCGCCATGACCTGAAGTATGCTTCACAAAGAGAAGTTCATCTCCTTCATCGAGCGAAAGCGCGATCTTACCGCCCTTTCTTTGATACTCGTATTCCGAAAGAAGGGTTCTCTTGATGATACCGTTTTTCGTTACCATCGTCAGATAAGATTCCGCATCAAATTCCTTGATGGCAATGAAAGCGGTCAGCTTTTCACCCTCGGCAAGCTCAATGATATTGGCAACGTTTGTGCCCTTTGCCGTTCTCGATGCTTCGGGAATGCGGTATACTTTGGAGGTATGAACCTTACCGAAGTTGGTGAACATCAAAAGATAATCATGGCTGCCGACAACGAGAACGTTTTCGACAAAATCCTCTTCCTTCATGGAAAGTCCCGCTTTGCCCATACCGCCTCTGGCTTGCGCATTATAATCCGAAACCTTTTGTCTCTTCATATAGCCTGCATGCGTTACGGTGACGACAGCGGTGGTTCTCGGAATCAGATCTTCAATATCGATATCGTCATACGCTTCCACAAGCTCGGTGCGGCGAGCATCGGCAAACTTGCGGCGGATCTCGTTCATTTCATTCTTGATGATCTCATCAATCTTGGCGGGATCGGCAAGAATACCGCGCAACTCGGCTACCAAAGCTTCAAGTTTTGCAAGTCTCTCTTCAATCTTTTGTCTTTCAAGTCCCGAAAGCTTACCGAGTGTCATTTCCACGATGGCTTGGGCTTGCGTATCCGAAAGACCAAAGCGTTCCATCAGTTTTTCCTTGGCGTTCGGGATGGAGTCGCTCGATTTGATGATAGCGATCACCTCGTCGATGTGATCGATAGCAATCTTATATCCCTCGTAAATATGCATCTCCGCGAGTGCCTTTTCAAGCTCATAACGCGTGCGATTGGTGATAACTTCACGCTGGAATTTGATATATTCATCCAAAATCGCGAAAAGCGAAAGAACCTTCGGCTCACCGTTTACCAGCGCAAGCATATTGACAGCGCAGGTGTCTTGCAACTGGGTATATTTATAAAGCTGATTCAAGATAACTTCGCCGTTGGCATCGCGGCGATATTCGATCACAATGCGCATGCCGGCTCTGCCAGATTCATCTCTGAGTGCCGTAATGCCCTCCACTCTCTTATCGCGGTGAAGGTCCGCAATCGCGGAAACGAGCATGGATTTGTTGACCGCATAGGGAATCTCGGTGATAACGATCCGGTGATTTTCCTGCTCGATGTTTGCGCGCGCGCGAACGATAACCTTGCCGTGACCGGTGGCGTACGCGTCACGAATGCCGCGCGAGCCGTAAATCAAACCGCGTGTCGGAAAATCGGGACCTTTGATATACATCATAAGCTCATCAAGTGAGCAATCGGGATGATCCATGCGGTAGATGGTACCGTCAATGACCTCACCGAGGTTGTGTTGGGGAATATTAGTCGCCATACCGACGGCAATACCCACCGAACCGTTCACCAAAACATTCGGAAAACGCGAGGGGAGTACCACAGGCTCATCTCTCGTGTTATCAAAGTTTCGCGTCATGGGAACGATCTTTTTCTCAATGTCCACCAACATATAGTCCGCGATCTTGGACATTCTCGCCTCGGTATAACGGTATGCGGCGGCACCGTCACCGTCGACATTACCGAAGTTACCGTGGCCTTCGATCAAAGGATAGCGCAAAGAAAAAGATTGCGCCATTCTAACCATGGTTTGATATACAGCGGCGTCACCGTGCGGATGATACCGACCGAGCACGTTACCGACGGTCGTCGCGGATTTGCGGAAGGGTTTATCATAAGTCAAATGATCCTCATACATTGCGTAAAGAATTCTTCTTTGACCGGGTTTCATACCGTCGCGCACATCGGGGAGCGCACGGCTGGTGATAACGCTCATGGAATATTCAAGGAAGGATTTTTTAACCTCCTTTTCCATGTTGCGATCTTCTATTTTTTGATCGGGATATTCAATACTTGTATTCTTATCGTGTTCCACTGCCATGTTTCATCATTCCTTTACACGTCAAGATTTTCAACGAATTTAGCGTTTGTTTCGATAAATTCACGTCTTGGCTCTACCTCATCTCCCATGAGAAGCGAGAATGTTTCATCCGCCAAAAGAGCGTCGCCGATGGTGACCTTCAAAAGCGTTCTTCTTTCGGGGTCCATGGTGGTTTCCCAAAGCTGTTCGGGGTCCATCTCACCAAGACCTTTATAGCGTTCCGCTTCGGTGCGCCCGCCCATTTCGGCAATAATCGCATCTCTTTCGGCTTCCGTGAAGGCATATCTTTCCTGATCCTTGCCCTTTTTAATCTTATAAAGGGGAGGTTGTGCCAAATATATATGCCCCTTTTCGATCAACTGCCGCATGTGACGGAAGAAGAAAGTCAAAAGAAGAATACGGATATGTGAACCGTCTACGTCGGCATCCGCCATGATAATGATCTTACCGTAACGGAGTTTTTCAATATCAAAATCGTCTCCAATGCCGCATCCGAGGGCTTGAATGATGGGAATTAGGGAGGGATTGGAATAAACCTTGTCCAGACGGGATTTTTCTACGTTAAGCACCTTACCGCGCAAAGGAAGGATCGCTTGGAAACGGCTGTCGCGTCCATCCTTGGCGGAACCGCCTGCGGAATCTCCCTCTACGAGGTATACTTCCGTTAACTCCACTCTCTTTTCATTGCAGTCAGCAAGCTTGCCGGGAAGTGTGGAAACCTCAAGCGCATTTTTACGGCGCGTGAGCTCTCTTGCTTTGCGTGCGGCTTCTCTGGCGCGCGAAGCGGCGAGCGATTTTTCAAGAATAATCTTACCGACAGAAGGATTTTCTTCGAGATATTCTTTTAATTTCGCCGACACCATACCGTCAACCAAAACGCGGATTTCGGAGTTACCGAGCTTGGATTTTGTCTGGCTTTCGAATTGCGCGTCGGTCAGCTTTACGCTGATAACAACGCAAAGACCTTCTCTGACATCCTCACCGGAAAGCTTTTTATCGCCATCCTTCAAAATGCCCATTTTGGTGCCGTAATCGTTTAAAACCTTCGTCAAAGCGGACTTAAAACCGGTTTCATGCGTACCGCCTTCAATGGTAGCCATATTATTGGCAAAGGAGATGACGGTTTCGGCATAAGAATCGTTATATTGCAAAGCAACCTCGGCAACCGATCCGTTCTTTTCATCCTTCATATAGATGGCTTTGGGATGAATGGGGGTTGCGTGGTGGATACCGTTCAGATAATCCACAAAGCTGACAATACCGCCCTCATAGCAAAGATCTTCTTCTCTTTCCTTGCCTTCGCGCAAATCGATCAGCTTGATATTTACGCCCGCATTGAGAAAGGCTTGCTCACGCATACGGGTTAAGAGAATATCAAAATCAAAGACGGTTTCTTCAAATATCGTAGCGTCAGGCTTAAAGCGCACATAAAGACCGTGACGGTCGGTTTCACCTTCATGTTTAAAAGGACGCGCCACCTTACCCTTTTCAAAACGCTCGGTATAACGGTTACCGTCGCGGCAGTTGACAACCTCTACCCATTCGGAAAGAGCGTTGACGACCGATGCACCCACACCGTGCAAACCGCCCGCAATCTTATAACCGCCGCCGCCGAATTTACCGCCCGCGTGAAGAACGGTATAGACAACCTCCAAGGTAGGAAGACCGAGCTTTGCATTCATACCGGAAGGAATGCCGCGCCCATCGTCCTCAACCGAAACACTGTCGTCGGGATGAAGAGTCACGGTGATTAAATCGCATTCTCCCGCCAGTGCTTCGTCGATGGAGTTATCGACGATTTCATAAACCAAATGATGAAGGCCTCGGATAGAGGTTGTACCGATGTACATGCCCGGGCGTTTTCTGACCGCCTCAAGCCCTTCGAGCACTTGTATTTGAGAGTCATCGTAAGAATTTTTCTCCATTTCTTCCTGCTCTGTTTCTTTTTGTTTGATTTCTTCCATTTGTATACCATTCCTTTCTGTGCGAAAGTCTTTTCTTTTTTATTCTTCCTCGGCGGTAATATCACCGACGGAAGCACAAAGTCTGCCATAAAGAACCGTAGAAGAAAGCTTGCAAAGGATCACTTCCGCGCCAAGTGCGCTTTTTTCTTTTTTTCTGTCTTTACGGACATATTTTTTATTTTTTTTAATTTTTTGATCGGTCAAAAGAAAGGATTTCGGAATATCGTCATCCGCAACCGAAACCTTACCTTCCTTTTGCGCTTTCGAAAGAAATTTTCTCGTGCTCACGCATATCGTAGCGGTATCCATATCAAAAATACCGACGATACGCGAAGGATGAATGTATTGATGATGAGAAATTTTTAAATACATCTTTTTTAACCGTTGAACACACCGTTCTTTACCGTAATAAAACGCACCCCGTCGGTGTAAGAACCGAGCACGCTCTTTTCACATCCCGTTACAATAAATTGGCAGCCCTTCATGCCCGAAAGAAGAAATCCCCTTCGCCCTTCGTCAAGCTCGCTCAAAACGTCGTCAAACAGATAAACGGGATTTTCCCCGCAAATCTCACGCGAGATCTGCCCTTCCGCCATCTTTAAAGCCAAAACGGCACTTCTTTGCTGCCCTTGGCTTCCATAATCTCTGGTGGATATGCCGCAAAGCGAAATGGGAAGCTCGTCACGGTGCACACCGAAAAGGGTGGTTCCCGCTTGTGCCTCTTTTTCCCGCGCACAACCGAAAACAGAGGAATAAGCCTGTATCAAAAGATCTTTTTCGGGAAGAGAGGCAAGATCTTCCGCCTCATTTTCGCGCACCTCGTTTAAAAAACCGATGTCGCTTTCATATCCGATGCGCATTTCTTCCTTGCCGAGAGAAAGCTCTTTCATAATCTCTCTCGCGTAAAAGGAAAGCCTTGCGATGTATTTACGGCGGTAAAGATAAATTTCCGCCGCCTCCTCCGCCAATTTTTCGCTGAAAACGGACAAAGCATCCAAATCTGCTTTTTTCCCTTTTTGCATGTCTTTTAATAAGGCGTTTCTATGCTCTAATATTTTTAAATACTTCGCATAGATCCCAAGATAGACGGGATAGCACTGGGAAATGGCAATATCGAGAAAGCGACGCCTTTCACTCGGTGCTCCTTTGATCATTTGTAAATGATCGGGGCTGAAAAGCACTGCCCTGAAATGCCCCAAAAGCTCGGATTGCTTCTCTAAAAGAACACCGTTTCTTTTACGAACCTTTTCTTTCGGGGAATAGGCATAAAAGAGTGTTTCGTTTCTGTCTTTCTTGCCGTAGGTGAGTTCCGCAGAAAAACAGTTTTCTCCAAACGAAACCATCTCACTGTCCTTTGCGCCGCGAAAACTTTTTCCTCTGGCAAAGAGATACACCGCCTCAAGCGCGTTGGTTTTCCCTTGGGCATTGTCGCCCAAAAAGAAATTGATGCCTTCCGAAAACTCAATCTCCGCATATGGAATATTGCGGAAGGAAAACAGCTTTAATTTTTTTGCGTACATTATTTATCGTTCATACGAAGCGGAAGAACAAGATAGAAAAAGTCTTTTTCGTCCGACTTCTCAAACGGCTCGATGGTGATGGAGGTATTTTCTTTTTTCATGGTGACAATGATATTCTCACTGTCTGCCGCACGTACACTGTTGATCAAATAACGGCAGTTAAAGCCAATCACAAGATCGTCTCCCTCATGCTCGTATGCCATTTCATCATAAATTTTACCGCTGGGGGAAGAGGATGTCATCACGAAATTCTCGCCGCCCACCGTCAGCTTAACGTAGCTTCTTCCGCTGTTGGCGTATTTTTCGTCCGCCACCAAAATAGCACGCTCAAGGCCCGAAAGAAATCTTTCGCGGTTGAGCTTTAAGAAAATGGTTTGCTCCTTGGGAATGATGCGCTCGTAATCGATGTATTCCCCGTCGATCAAACGCGTAAAGAAGAGAACGCCGTCTACATGGAAAATAACGTGGCGATAGCCGGTATAAACCTTAATCTCGGAATCGTTATCTCCCAAAAGACGTACAAGCTCATTCAAAGCATGTCCCGGAATGATCATCTTCAAGGGCTTATCCAAAATCTCCTTTTCTCCGATGTCGGTCAAGGAGCATTTGACGGAGCATTTTGCCAAAGTATAGCTGTCGCAAGAGACAACCTCCAGACGGTCCTTTTCAAAAGTGAAAAAGGCACCGCAAAGCTGCGGACGGTTATCCTGAACGGCAACCGAATGAATGGTCTTATTGATCATTCTTTTTAATACCGAGGAGGTGATGGAAAATCCTCTTTCGTCCGAAAGCTCCGGCAAGGAAGGATATTCCGAACCGCGAATGGCAAACAAAGAGAAGGAAGAGTTGTCACTCTTAACCTTCACCGTCAGCTTTTCATCAACTTCAATGGTGATATCATGACCGTCGGGAAGAACCTTAATGATCTGTAAAAGACGGGCAGCACCGATGATATAACTGCCGGGCTCGGTAACGGTTACACCTTCTTTTAAATAACTGCGCACACCCTTGATCATATCGTAGGTGGTGATGCGAAGCGTACCGTCTTCCATAGCGTCTAACAAAACGCCTTCCAAGGTGGCTGTCATATTCTTGGTGGAGATAGCACCCATAGCAGGATAAAGCTTTTCTAAAAATGCTTCTTTTTGAAATGTAACGATCATGCTCATATTCCTTTCGTATCCGCCTTTATTCTCACCGCGAAGCGGAAAAAGCGAGATTGTTTAATATATTAGGTAGTAGAAGAAGTAGGAGTAGTAGGGGGTGTTAAGAGAAGGGAAAAGCTTCAAAAGCCACACCCCATGCCGCTTTTGGGATTTTTTATATGTTTATTTCTTATCTTAAAACATGTTTAAAAGGTGTTGAAAAAGTTTTCAACACAGTTTTCCACATATATTGTTGAAAACTCATGTGTAAAACTAGGTTAGGGAAAAACAGGGGTTTTACACATTAAAATGTTGAAAACTCACAAAAAGGGAGAAAAAATCAGTTTTCCGCCTTGATTTTATTGGTGAGCTCTCCGATAACGGCGTGTAAAAAGGGATCGTCGGAACGGTCGGTTTCGATCTTTTTAACCGAGCTTATTGTGGTAGAATAATCGCGGGAGAAAATCTTGCCGATCTCCGCGAAAGACATCTCGGTATTATAACGCATTAAATAAATGCACATATGGCGCGCTTGCGCGATGTTGGCGATGCGCTTGGTTCCCTTGATATCCTCAATGGATACGCCGTAATGGTCGCTGACAACCTTTAAAATACGGTCTACCGTGACGGGAGAAGGTTCGATGCCCGAAACGATATCCGCAATGGCGCGGCGGCACATATCAAGAGAAATGGGCGTATTGGTGATATCCGAGATTGCCACGATCTTTTTGATGGCACCTTCGATCTGACGGATGTTTTTCTGCAAGCTGTTTGCCAAAAACTCCACCGCGTCCTCCGGAATAACGGCACCGAGCTGTTCGGTTTTTTGGCGGATGATGGCAATGCGCAATTCCTCACT
Source organism: Eubacteriales bacterium (assembly GCA_045580085.1). Classification (GTDB taxonomy): domain Bacteria; phylum Bacillota; class Clostridia; order Oscillospirales; family CAG-272; genus UBA1740. The sequence continues at coordinate 28,776 of JAZNND010000018.1, read as the reverse complement.
CGGCGGTTGGATATCCGCAAGCACACCCCATTCAAAACGCGAACGGAGCCTTTCTTCCAAGGGATTGATTTCCTTCGGCGGACGGTCGGAGGTGATGATGATTTGCTTTCCGTTTTCGTAAAGCGTGGAGAAGGTATGGAAAAATTCCTCTTGAGTGGAGGTTTTGCCGGCAATAAACTGAATATCGTCGATCAACAGAAGATCCGCATAGCGGTATTTGTTGCGGAATTCGATCATGGTACCGTCTTTTAAGCTCGTGATCAGCTCATTGGTAAATTCCTCACCCTTTTTATAAACGATGCGGACGTTGGGTTTTCTCTTTTTAATCTCATTGGTGATGGCAAACAAAAGGTGGGTTTTGCCGAGGCCGCTGGGACCGTGGATAAAGAGGGGGTTATAATTACTGCCGTCATCGCTGGCAACGGCGAAGCAAGCGGCAAAAGCAAATTTATTGGATTCGCCCACAACGAAGTTGCCGAAGTTGTATTCCTCCACGATGGCTTGTGAGACGAGCTTGGAAATAACCTCTTTTTCATGTTCCGCTTCGGCAAGACGCTGGGCTTTCTCTTCTTCCTCGCCCTTTTTGCGGATCATATCAAAAACGGTGCTCTCTCCGTCCTCCCCTTCGGTGGAGGCGAATTTAACCTCAATCTCGAAACCGAGCACTTCACTCAGTGCTTGCGTGATGGGGGCTTTATAATGCTTTTCCAAGGTTTTGCACTTGAAATTTGTATTGATGGTAAAGGTGGCTTCGGTTTCGGTCAGTTCGCGCAGTTTCATATCCTCAAACCAGAGTTGATAAACCGTGCGCGCATACTTTTCCGATAGGTTTTGAAGCACCATGTCACAAATGCTTTTTAACTCGTCCATAAGTGTCCTTTCTTTGGTTTTTCCGTGTGGATTTATCAAAAAAATCTTCAAATTATTATATAAATATAACTACGTCTATTATAGCATAAAAGGGCATAAAAAGGGGTGTTTTAAGAGTATCTTAAATTGTAAATTTTTAGTTAATAAAAGCAAAAAAAGGGGCTGCCTTTTTAAAGACAGCCCGCTATGAAAAATAAGATCATTCGGTTACGGTTTTGTAGGAAATAAGCTCGTAAATTTGTTCGTTTTCGGTGGTGCGGTAGGTGACCGTCAAGGTGTCGGAAACCGAAATAAAGAGAATGTTTTTATCATCCGCCAATTTCTTTTCGAGAAGCACGCTTTGTCCGTTTATTTTCACCTTAAAGTAGAATACGCTTTCTCCGTTTACGGTATAAACTTCTTTGCCTTCGATCAGGACCGTGGCTTCAAGATCTAAGGGAGGTTGTTCTCCGCCGCCGTTTTCTTCTTCTTGATCTTTGATGATGCCCTCTTCCTTCAAGAGTTCTTTATAAGCCGCCATGGCTTCCTCTTGGGTGGAGGCGGTGGCAACAATGCTGTATTTTTCGACATTGACGAGCGCGTAAAGCTTCACAAGGCCGCCGGCGTCCTTCAAAACCATGATATAAGTGGCTTTGCCTTCCACATTAATTAAGACGGGGAAAGAAGCAACGTATCCTTTTTCTTGCACTTCACCTTCGGCGGCACTCATAGCCGAATGCTCTTCCGCACCGATAACGGGGTAAAATTTATATTCACCCGTACGGGCATTGGTGATGATAAATCCGATGTTACTGCGGTCGTTGTTGACGGAAGTGACACCGGTAAAATACCAAACGTCGTCTCCGATAACGATATAGCCGTAATCGTCGGTAGTTACTTTACAATCACGGTTTCCGATAACGCTGTTCCAAAAGCCGCCCGAATACATACCCTTCCAGTTGTATTTTTCGGTGGCGAGATCGCCGTCGTACACGGCATCGATCCATGCGGGTGTATCTTTGATATCATAGAGTTGAGATTCTCCCGTGCAAGGATCAAAGAGAATCACTTCCTTGACATCGTAAGCACCGAAAATGCCGACGCTTGCCTTCATGCAAGGAACGATATAAATGGGATTCCCTTCGTCATCCACTTCATAGCGAACGGTACCGAAAATTTTGGTGGGATAATCAAAGCGAAGCTTTCTCATCAAGTCATCCCCTAAAAATCCGCTGTCTACGTATTTCATGGGATTTTTGAGTTCGCGGTATTCGGCGGTATTGAGAACGGGATCGACCATAACGTAGCCGGGAATACCGTTTGCGCGGTTGCCGAGCCATTTAAAGAAGCCTGCGTATTCGAGATTAGCCACCTTCTTGGGCGTGTACTTGTAATTGATTTGGGTATAAGTGTCTGCTATTTCATACTGCGATACCACGTGGGAAAGAGAGCCGAGGGTGCGGTTGCCGACGATGGCGGCAGTTTCGGAATCCATCAAAGCAATGTTTGTGACGGTATCGCTCTCGGGCATATCTTTGCTGAAGTCAGCCTCGGTTACGGTAATAATGTTTGCATATTTCGTGGCGTTGAAAAAGGTGGAAGAAATGATACTGCCGACGATGATTACCAAGACGGGCAAAAGCGCAATAAGGAGAATTTTTTTTGCCTTATATTTTTTGTTTTCACCGTTTGACATCCATTTTGATAAAAGAGCATTCATGGGAGAAGTGTTTTTTTCGTTTCTCTCTCGGTTCGGCGCATCCGCTTTGTTTGATTGAAAACCGAAAGGCAAAATGCCGAGAAAAACAACAAAAGCAAGAAAAATCCAAAAGCTTGTGGATTGCGGATTGAGAGGAGGAAGGGTTATATAGTAAACCAAACCTACCAAAATAAGCTCTAAAATATAAACAATAGTATACTTTATTGCTTTCTTTTTCATCATCACACGTGTTTCCTTTCTTTATAAAAATTAATTTTATTTTTTAAAATGAAAACTTAAATTAGAAAAAACATCTTCAAATATCGTAAATAGTATAGCACAAAAAGCAATAAAAAGCAATATAAAACCCAAAAAGAGAACAAAAAAAACAAATTAAAACAATATAATGTTATGAAATGGCAATATTATTGTTGATTTCGGTCATAGATGATGTTACAATGAAAACGGTAGCAAAGAAAAAAGGAGGATTTAACATGCTTCTTTGTGTCAGCTCCTACAGCTTTTCTTCTCATCAAAGAAAAAGCGGAGCTTCTTATGAAGAGATTTGCCGTCTTGCCAAAGAGATCGGTTTTGACGGAATTGAATTTACTACTCTAACCCCCGAAGGGAATGAAAGCCGCGAGGAGTGCGCGCGGCGTTTGAAAAAAATTTGCGCGGAGCTCTCTCTTCCGATTGTTTCTTATGCCGTCGGTGCCAATTTTTTGGCTGATGACATCGAAGAGGAAACAAAAAAAGTGATGGAAGAGGTTGATATTGCCGCCATTCTCGGTGTGCCTTTTATGCGGCACGATGCTTCCTTTGCTTTAAAAAATGAGGATGGCTATACCTGGGAAGACGGTGTGCGCGATATGGCACCCTATATTCGCCGTGTGGCGGAATATGCCGAAAGCAAGGGTATCAAAACCGGAAGCGAAAATCACGGTAAGATTTATCAGGATCCCGAAAGAATGCTTGCTTTGATTCAAGCGGTCGGTCATCAAAACTACGGGTGGCTTTTTGATATGGGCAATTTCTCCGTGGCTGACAGAGACGCGAGGGAGGCATACGATATGGCACTTCCCTACATTTTTCATGTGCATGCCAAGGACATGATTTTAAAGAAAGCTTCCGAAAAGGAGCCCTTCGGTTTTTCAAAAAGCCGCGGCGGCAATCTTTGGCGCGGAACCGTGCTTGGGCACGGTGATATCCCCGTGAAAGAAACCTTCGCGTTTTTAAAGAAAAGCGGATATCAAGGCACCGTTTCTTTGGAGTTTGAGGGGGCGGAGGACAATATTCCCGCGCTTGAAAACGGGTTGAAATATATGCGAAGCCTAATTGAGGACTGATTTATTATATAGGAAAGGAAAATAAAAATATGTTTAAAGTCGGTATTGTCGGTGCGGGTAATATTGCCATGTCTTGTCATGTTCCCGCTTATCAAAAACTCGAGGATCGCGTTAAAATCGTTGCTGTCGCGGACATCAATTTGGACCGTGCTAAGGCTGCCGCTGAAAAGATCGGTTGCGCGGCGTACGGTTCTGTGGAGGAAATGCTCGAAAAAGAGGATATCGATTACGTGGATATCTGCACTTGGAACCGTGAGCACGCTTCGGTAGCCATCGCTGCCGCAAAAGCAAAAAAGGCAATTCTTTGCGAAAAGCCCATGTCCAATTCTCTTGAGAATTCTTTGGCGATGGAGAAAGCCATCCGCGAAAATAACGTGCCCTTTATGCTTGCCGTGGTAACACGTTACGGTGTAGACGTACAAACCGCCGAAAAAATGCGCGAAGCAGGCAGATTCGGTGATATTTATCTTGCCAAAGCCGTCTATACCCGCCGCCGCGGTACGCCGATCGGTTGGTTCACCGATAAAAAGCGTTCGGGCGGTGGTCCCGTGATTGACCTTGGCGTGCATTGCATTGACCGCGCGTGGTATTTGATGGGCCGTCCGCGCCCTGTCAGTGTGAGTGCTTCTTGCTCGTATGCCATCGGCAATTTTGAAACCAAGGGTGTGGAAAGATGGAGTGCCTTTGATAAGGGCGACGGTACTTTTGACACCGAGGACAGCGCAACCGCATACATCCGTTTTGAAAACGGTGCCGTTATGATGGCGGATGTGGCTTGGGCACAGAACGGCGAAGGGCAGAACTATATTCAGCTTTACGGAAGTAAAGCGGGTATGACCTTTGAGCCTTTGACCGTCTACGGCGAAAACAACGAGGGATATTTGGCGGATGAAAAGGTTTCCATCGATCTCAACAAAAAAACGGGCGATTATTTCTACAATGAGATTGCTCATTTCCTCGATTGCTTGGAAAGCGGCGAAACACCGATCTCTTCTTTGGACGATGCACTCACGATGCAGCGCATCCTAGACGGTATCTACCGTTCTTCCGCCGAAAAGAAGGAAGTATTGATTTAATATAATAAATGATGAAGGGGCTGTTCACCGATTGTGACACAGCCCCCGTTTTTATTCTAAAGTAGATAAAAGTGTTTCCGCTTCTCTGCCGGCTGCCATGCACGGCGCGTGAAAAAAGATGTAGGAAAGAATCTCTTTTGCTTCCGTCGGATCTTTTTCGATTGCCAAAAGACATTTGGCTTTGAGGAGCAAAAAGGGATAAGATTTGGGATAATTCTCTAAAATGCCGTTTAAAATTGTGAGCGTTTGTTCGTATTTCCCTTCGGCACACAAAAGATGCGCTTGTGCCATTTTTAAAAGACGCTCTTTATAGGCAAAAAATTTTCGATTATCCAAAAGCGAAAGTGCCGTTTTTTCTTTTTCAAAATAGAGACGCATATCGTCAAGATTTTCCGAAAAAAGGCAAAGGTTATGATAATAGCCGACCGCTTGTATACGGTTTTTAAAATGCTTTGGTTCTGCCGCGCGAAGCGTCTCAAACGCTTGCTTCTTTTTGCCGAGCTCGTACAGAGATAAGGCGTGATTCATAGTGATATCGAGCGAAGGATTCTTAAACAGACTTGTAAAACGGTAAAGGGGTTCGGGATTGCCGCCCTTCAAGGCTTCCAAAGCGGCACGCTGTTCGTTTCTGACATTTAAAGTAAAAAGTGCGGGCGGCAAAAGCCCCAAAAAAACATAGCATGCGATCAAAAGCCAGAGTGATGCGTTTGTCCATATAGTCGCCGCGATAACAGCCAATGCTACGCATAAAATCCACACGCGGCAAAGAGGTGTAAAGTGCGAGTAGAGCACCCTTTTCATGGGAGAAATCCTTTCTGAAGGAGAAAAATTATTTTTTCACATTGTTGCCGATGACGTTGACGATGGCAGAATCCAACATATTAACAAAGACGGGGATAAAGCGCAGGCAAACCAAAAATACCGCGCATAAAAGCACAAAGGCGATGATGAGCCCCCACCAAGAGTTGCCCTTTTCCTTAAAGCGGAATTCCGCGCGGTAGCGCAATTCATCCGAAATAAAGAATTTGGCGGTGGCAAAATCAAGCTTGCGCACACGGAAACGCTTTTCAAAAAAGAAATTTTTGAGTTTGTCGGATTTTTTAATTTCGCCTTCCTTCTCTTCTCTTTCCTCTGCTTTTTCTTCGGGTGCCGTTTCGCCCTCGCCTTTTTCTTCTTGGGGGGCTTCCGCTGTGGCTTCAACTTCCGTTGTCGCCTCCGCTGTTGCTTCCTCTGCGCCTTCCGCTTCAGCTACGCCTTCCGCTTCAGCCACGTCTTCCGCTGCAGCTTCCGCTTCACCTTCTGCTTTCGCTTCTGCCTCCGCTTTGGCTTTTTCTTCCTCTTCTTTTAAGTAGGCGGCGTATTCGGGAAAGGCGGCGGCAAGCTCGTCTTTATAAGAAAAGACGTCTCCCCGATCGATGATGGTTAAAAGCTTTCTTGCCGCGGAGGGGGTGGAAAGCGCGTGCTTGGTGATGGCACTTTTTTCAAGTCCCAATTCTTCTAAGGTTTTTGCGTGTTCTTCGTCAAAGGCTTCGGCGGCAAGCAAGGCACGGATCACTTTGCCCACATGCTTTTTTTGATAAATGGCAAATGCGGAGGCAATGAGCATGCCAAGGCACAAGCCCCCTACGATCATCAAAAGTGTGGTCGAGGTTTTGGTAAAATTCAAATATTGATAATTTCCCGATAGAGATGCCGAAAGATAGATCTCATCGAAATATTGGTATAGAAGTTCAAATAAATACATAGGGAATTGCCTTTCTTTGATCCATAAAGAAACGCATGGATCGGTGTGTTTTTGGTTGTTTACGGTCAAAAACAGCTAAAAAGTAAATAATAATTTGCAAAAATCGGTTTTTGTAAGTACATATTTGCACACGCTCCCGTGCGTTTATATTTTTTACTTACAAAAGCTCTTTCAAAAAGTCTTTGCCGCAAATGCTGATAAGAAGCTCTTCCAAGTCCTCGTTGTCCTCAAAAAAGAGGGTAACGGATTTTTTTGCGCCCTTTGCGCTAACCTTAACGCGGCGGGAAAGATGGGTGGTCATTTTGCGCTCGAGCTCTTTTACATAGTCTACCGTAATAGTCTTTTCTTCGGTATCTTCCACCACAGGTGCATCCGCCAAACGGTTCATACGGCGCACTTCGTTTTCGGCATCGCGCACCGAAAGATCGGCGATCATGATCTTTTCGGCAAGCGGAAGCATGAGTGTTTCGGTGCGCAAACCGAGCAGCGCACGCGCGTGCCCTTCGCTGAGCTTTCCCTTTATAAGAAGATCGCGTACGCCCTCGGGCAATGCCAAAAGGCGCAGGGTGTTGGCAATCGCGGAACGGCTTTTGCCTACTTTGGCGGAGATTTCTTCTTGGGTAAGACCGTATTCGTTTTTGAGTGTTTCATATCCGAGTGCTTCTTCGATGGGATTGAGATCCTCGCGCTGTATATTTTCAATAAGCGCGACCTCTGCCGCTTCCCGTTCGGTCATTTCCACGATGATGGCCGGAATCTCTGAAAGTCCCGCTAATTTTGAGGCGCGCCAACGTCGTTCACCGGCGACGATCTGATAGCGTTCGGGACCGACCTCGCGCACCAAAATAGGCTGTAAAACACCGTGCGCCGCAATGGAATCGGCAAGCTGTGCCAAAGCCTCTTGATCAAAATGTTTTCTCGGTTGTCCGAGGGTGGGATCGATTTGAGAAAGGCGCAACGTGGTTTGACCGCCTTTTACCTCTTCTTCAAAGTCATTATCTAAAAAGATCGAGTCAATGCCTCGTCCGAGTCCTGATTTCTTTGCCATGTCCTTATTTCCTTTCTATTTGCAATGTATACATGTATACATTAAATTGTAATTCATTAAATGCGAAGCATCAATTCTTTTGCTACAGCGGCATATTCGAGAGAACCCTTGCCGTACGGATCATGATAACAGATGGGAGTACCGTAGGAAGGTGCCTCGGAAAGCTTTACACCGCGTGAAATAGGCTGTTTAAAGAGCTTGTCCGCATAATATTTCTTAATTTCGCGCACAACACCGGCGGTTAGATTGAGTCTGCCGTTATACATCGTCAAAAGAATACCCGTGATCGACAAGCGGGGATTATAGTGCTGGCGCACCTTTTTGATGGTGACGGAAAGCTGTGAAAGCCCTTCTAATGCGAAATATTCGCATTGCATGGGAATAATGATGCCATCGGCGGCAACCAAAGCGTTGACCGTCAGCATGGAGAGCGCGGGAGGGCAGTCAATCAATATGTAATCGTACTGATCCTTTACTTCATCCAAAGCCTTTTTGGCGCATTCTTCGCGCTTCTCAATGTCAAGAAGATCAATTTCAGCACCCACCAGAGCAATATTAGAGGGAATAATGGATAAATTCTTATATTTGGTTACCAAAATAGCATCCGTCGTCTCGGAAGTGCCGATCAAAACCTCATAAATGGTCTTTTTGATTTCTTTTTTACTAATGCCAACACCGCTTGTGGCGTTTCCCTGGGGATCCATATCCACCAAAAGAACCTTTTTTCCCAATTTTCCGAGCGAAGCGGCAAGATTAACGGCAGAAGTGGTCTTTCCTACACCGCCTTTCTGGTTGGCAAGGGCAATAATGGCTGCCATATCAATAATACCTCCGTTATGCCATCTAAAAGCGGCTGATCGCATGTTTCACATGAAACAATACCGCTTTCGATGGGTATTTCATTCTATTACTTCTATTATACATGAAAGAGAACCATATGTCAATCAAAAATACAAGAAAAATACCCTACAACCGTAAATTTTTATAAAACATTACATAATTCCCGAAAAAGAATGTTTCATGTGAAACATTTTAGTGTGTTTCCGTCCCCAAAAGTGATTTGTGCTCTAATCTATCACATTAGAAAGCATGTTTCCCATGTTTCACGTGAAACATGGGCTGATTGAGTGGGAGCAGGCTTGTTGTTAATCTATTGATGGGGCACCCTCTTGCTGTTTCACGTGAAACAACCTATTTTGGTATGATTGGTACTTATAGAAAAAGCCGATTTTTCTCTTTCCATACCCTTTTGGAAAAAAGTTTATGAAAGCAAGAGTAAACTAAATGTTTCACATGAAACAATCGAATTTTATCATTGTTTTGAGTAAGTAAAGGAAAAAGCCTGTGTTTTGTTGTGCCACACAGACTTTTTTCTCATATTTATAATTTTTCCTATCCTTTTGATCTTTCATAAAAGCTTAATTCTTATTTTGCACCCCTCATTCTGCATTACCGGGCTTTTATTTTGCTGTTTTAAGTAAATTTTCCGCCGTTTGGCATTCCTTATGATGCATTTGATATCTTTTGGTCTTTTTTGATCCGATTTTATTCTTTATAGATGTTTTTTCAGCAACCGTTATCGGTTAGCATCGTATTGTAAAAAGGTTGCAATTTTACCCTATAATTTTGGTTTATCATTACGGACCGCATTTGGTGTGAAAGCTTATTTTGGCGTTTATATGCCGAATTTTCAACATAGTTTTTCACAAAAGAGGGGAGTTTTCAACATGGAAATGTTGAAAACTATGTTGAAAACCACTTAAAACAGGGAAAACGCGGCATCAAAACTGATTTATGTCTATTTTTCGCGATAGTTTTGCTGTTAGGATAGGAAAAGTAAGGTTTTATAAAAAGAAACGCACGGCACAGTGTGCACTATGCCATGCGTTACATACAGCTTAGAGTCCAAGATCAGCGAGAAGCGCGTGTATAGCCTCTTTTTTTGCTTTGGGCATGGTAGCGGCACCGCTTAATTCACGCATAGCGGTTTTTCCTCTGCCGCGAAGAAGTGTACGGAACCAGCGGCGCACTTGGCAAACGGGTAAAAGCCAGGGATGCTTTTTGAGAATGGGATATAGGCGGGAAAGCTGTTTTCTCGGCATAAAAAGACGGGAAAACGCATATTTAAACCTGCCGCTGTTCTTTTTTGCGGTTCCAACGGCGGTACGGTTGTCTTTGGTGCCGTATGCGCCGCCTCCGAACACAAAATCCTGCATGGCGCGTGTGGTTTCGGTATGCTCTTTGCCTTCAAACCACACTTCCAAAAGGTTTAAAACCGCGTCGAAAAAGATGTGAATTTGAGAATTTTCGCAAAGCGCACGTGTTTTTTGGATATCAAAGAGGTTGTTTTTCTTCAAAAGCCAAAGGTCAATGAAGGGCTTGACACCGCAACCGCCGCGTATAAAGTGACTGCACATGTGTGAAATAATATGGTAGGCGAAATAATCAGGGGAAAAACGGTGCTCACTTTTGCCTACATCAAGCGGTGCGGCAAATTCCCAAGCGCGTAAGAGCATGCGGTCTAAAGCCTCATCGTCTTCCGTGATATTATAATGAAGCTCTAAATTGACAGCGTCGCCGAGCACAAGGTTTACATCGTGATAGGTGGTACCTCTTTTGGTGAAATGGAGAGCCTCTTCCAGCAGTGAAACTGCTTCATTAAGACGGTTTTCCGGCACCAAAAGATCAATATCGGCACTGGTACGCATTTCGGGCACCGGGTAGAGATGGCGCAAAAGTGCCCCTTTCAAAGGAATAAAGGGCATCTTTTTTTCCTCAAAAAGAGCCGTGATTTGCCCATAGGCGTGCCAAAGGCGGGTGTAGCGGTAAAGAGCCTTGATGCGCACTTCGGAAAAGGCTTTTTGGCTTTTTTCATCCGAAAGAAGCTCGCTTTTTTCTAACGCGGCACCAATCATATGGGCTAAATCATGGTTTTTGGCAAAAAGATAAAGCCTTCTTTGCGTTTGTGCGTCGGATAAAGATGCCACAGCCTTCTCTGAAAGCGGAACGCCGTCAAGCTCTTGCCTTAAAAGAGCGAAAAACAGTTCTTGCATAGGATAATAGGGGCTGCCGCGGATGCGACAGCCCACACCTTTCCTTAAAATGGAATAAAATGGTTAAAACACAAATTCACACTTGGCGGCTTCCACGCCGCTTCCGGCAAACACGCTTTCAAGACGAGCACGGAGATCTTCGACGGTGACGCCCTCTTTCATGAGGACTTGCAAATAGCCGCCGCCGCCCGCGCCGCAGATCATCTTACCGTCGATCAAGTCTTCAATCGAACCGAAGATCTGGTCGATGCAGGTGTTGGTACAGCCGGCATCAATTTGACGGGAAAGCCCCCAATGGCGATTCAAAAGCTCGGCGAAGCCCTTAAGATTGCCTTTTTCGAGCTCAAAGCGCATGAGCACCGCTGTGCGCTGAATTTCGTAGAGTGCCTCGGTCGTTTGCGGATTGGCACCGATATATTTGCCGACGACCTCGCGCAAAAGGTTACGCGCCAAGCGTCTTTGACCGGTGTAGACCAGCGCGAAACGGCGGTCGAGTGCTTCTTTTGTCTCATCGGATAAGAGAAGCGGCATGCATGATAATTTTTGAACCATGCCCGAAGGGGCGGAAACCATTTTAATGCCCTTTGCAATACCGCCGACCTGATCTTGCCATCCGCCTCCGGTAGACATGATCTGCTCAAGGCACATGACGCGCTCATAGAGCATATCGTTATCGGCGGCAATGCCCAAAAATTCATAAATGGCTTTGACACAGGCACCCGCTAAAATGGAGCTCGTGCCAAGTCCCGATCCGCGCGGAATGTTGTATACGCAGGTGGAGAGATAAATACCGCCGCCAAGATTATCCAAAATTTCGGACAGAGGAATATTCTCCTCCTCGGGAATGATGCCGCACGCGATCAAAGCCGCCTTGTGTAAAGCATAGGGATCGGCGGGGTTAAAGCAGTTTTGGAGTTCCTTGGTGCTCGTAAACTCATGATACGAGCCGTTATCGGTGCTGGCAAGCGCGATTTTTTTCTCGGGAAGACGCTTCATTTCCACTTCAATGGGAAGCTTGCCGTTGATGGTGATGGCGGCGTTGAGCACCGTGCCGCCGTTTTCCAAGCAATAAGGAGGGGTATCCGACCATCCGCCGCCGAAGTTAATGCGCACGGGAAGCGCAACCTTGACAGCGTCTTTCGCGATGTGCGCGTCGGTCAAATATGCCGCTTTGCCGGATGCGTCCGTGATGGCACGGCGAATGGTTTCAAAGCAGAGCGAAAGATATTTTTCACGCTCCGCACCGACGGAGGCACGGGAGAGATAGTAATAAATGCGGATTTTTTTGCTGAAATCGGCAAGGGCAATATTGGAAAGAGCATTTGCCTTTGTCAAAAGGAATTCCGCCGCGCGGGGCGAAACATTGCCGCGGAATACGCGGATGGCATCCTCTGCGGGAACACCGTTGTCAATCGAAGCGAGCAGAGCCTCTGCCTTGATGCGGTCGTCAAGCTTTTCCTGCCAGGGCAAGATTTGAGTGACGTCGGCGCGCGCAAAGCTTTCCTTCAAGGAGAGCATTTCCTCTCCCGGCTCTTCCGCCAAGGTTTTGCGTACCGCTTCGGGGATGGTGTCGCAAACGGCAAACAGCGGGCAGTCCCAAAGCGGCATGGGCAGGGGTTTTCCAAACCAAAGAGCTTCCTTGGGGTTGTCTGTCACTGCGTATTTACGCACGATAAATCTGCCGTCGCGGAGCTTTAAACCGTGAAGCACCGTACCGTCGGGTATCGTTTCACCGTCAAGCGTGACGCCGGAGATCACACAGCCTTTTCCGATTACGGTGCCTTTGTGGATATAACTGTCCTCAATATAAGAGCCGTGGCCTACCTCTGCCTTGCGGCTGACGTAGGAATGTGAGGCGGCAAAGTCTCCCTTGACACGGTTGGTGCTGACCAAAGCAGACCAATCGAGAAAGGCATAAGAGGGCATTTCCTCCGTCATAAGCTGTAAAAGCTCACGCGTGGTGCCGAAATGAATGAAGGAGGCGGGAGAGAAGCGCAAAAGCTTCATTTTGTAGCCGTGCAAAACACGCCAAAGCTCACGGCGGCACGCCGTCAGCTCATCCGAAAAATCTCCTTCGGGGGTTTCCTTATAATACTGCTCTTCCGTCGCGTCCTCGGCAAGCGGATATACAAAATCCGCATAGAAGGATAAGCGCACCTTGTCGTTAACATAGGCGGCATAGCCTAAGGGCGTTTCGACCAAAGCGTAAAGATCGTTCAAAATATCACTGCCGAAGAGGATGGCACCCGTGTCAATATCCACGTTGCCCCTTTGATCTACTGCACCTTTAGCGCGCAAAGTCTCTTCGGATTGCTTGTGCAAAAAGGCTTTTACATTGCCGTTTTCGCCACCCAAGAAAACGCCGTGGTTCTTACCCGTCGCCACGTTTTCTTTGATGGAAAGTGCCGCGGCACCGCCGCCGTAAAAATCAATTTGCAGAGGATTGAAGAGAAGGAGCACATCACCCGAGCAAACCAGCATACCGTCGGCAATACGGGCGGGAACCGCTGTCATACCGATGATAAATTCGTCAAAAAGCGTCGAACGTCTGCCGTCCGGCAAAAGACGGGGCACGGGAGAGAAAATTTTGCCGCATGCCGAATATTGGGGCACGCGCTTGGAATCGCCTCCCGAATGGATGACCAAAATGCGCTTGCCGGTGAAGCTTTCCTCACGCTCGCGGATATAGCGCATGACCGAGAGCGTCGCTCCGCCCGAACCTACACGCTTGCCGCCCTCATCGGGGATCACGGCATAGTGTGTTTCGCGCGGCAATTTATTCTGCGCCAGGCGGTAGTCGATCTGCAAGCGATATGCCTCTGCCTGCGCCTCATTGGAGGCGGTGAGGATCACATAGTCCCAAAGCAAGGGGCGGTGTCTCGACTCCGTCAGCGACAGGGCGTAGGAATCATATCCGTCGAGGTAAGATTGACGGAGGAAAAGATTTTTGTATGACATATAAGCTCCTTTTTCAAAATGATGACCGTTTGGTATCATTCATCCTTAATTTCGCTTTTTTCGAAACAGTTTTCGTTTTATTTGCGCAACGGTTTCTCCGATCATATCGGGCATGAGAGAAGGAACGCATCGCCAAACAATCAAGCATTCTGCCAAATAGATACACATTCCGATGGCAACCTTGATCAAAATGGTGATAAACAAGCCGCCGAAATGCAAAGGAAGCAGTTCCACTACAAGAAGCATAACCGCACCCATGCCAAGGTATACCATGCTGTATAAAATGCCTTTCAAGCAGTTTTTGCGCGAAGAGGAATTCTTCATGAATAGGATTTGTGTGAACACGACGACAAACTCGGCAGACAATGTTGAGAGCGTTGCACCAAAAGCACCGAGCTTGAGATATACCACCCAAAGGCAGTTGGATGCGAGGTTGACCACAGCACCGACGGCAATGGCTTTGGCATAGGATTTGTCGTTGCTTTCGGGGATGAGGAATACGCTGCGCGTGTGTGTGGAAATGGTTTTGAGAATAACGATTATGGCAAAGTATTTTACCAAGGAAATGCATGGCTCATATCCCGGGCCGAAGAACCAAGGCACAAACTCGTTTGCGACGGCACATATGCCGAAGGAAACAGCCGAGATGATGCACATACCGAAGAAGATGGACTCGTTTTGCGTTTTTTTGACGCCTTCGCTGTCTCCCTTTCCGAACAAGGAGCAGGTTCGCGTCATAAAGACGGTACTGCACCCCGTGACCACCGTTAAAGGAATGTTGAGCAGCTTGTCGGCGTTATAATAATATCCGCTTTGGGCGTTGTCGCTGAAAAGACCGAGAATGGTCTTGTCCATGATATGATAGACGCTTGCCGCCAAAGCGGGGATGAACAATACGATGTTGGGTTTGATGTGCTTTATAACGTCCGCGCGCGTGATTTTCACCCTTTGTAAGCAAGATTTTGCGCGGAACCACATCACCAAATTGCTGATCAAATGACCGAGTGCAAGAATCAGAATATAGATGACAACATCCTCTTTCTTCTTGACAAAGAGGAAGATTGAGGCGAGTGTCAAAAGTTTGATGATGATGTTACGGATGACGGTTTCCTTATACCGTTCCAAGCCGAAAAACAGCCAGTTGATATTTAAACATTCCGCAACCAAGTACAAAATATGTATGAAAGAGACGATTCGAGCGATCTCTTCTTTGATGAAAAACAAGATGAAGACGGTATAAACCGTCAAAGAGAGGAAAGACGAAAATAACTGAAAAATGTAAATACCGAAAAAGTTTCGGCTGACTTCCTCTTTATCTCGGCTTTGCGAGATGGTTCGCATACCGTAGTGCATAACACCCAAAAGGGCAAAGAGCATAAAGTAGCTGACAATGGAATAGTTGTAAGAATAAATGCCCAAGCCTTCCGCACCGAGCACGCGGGAGAGATACGGAGATGTCAAAAGCGGCACGCAAATCGCGAGAACTTGATATATCGTCTGATAGATCATGTTGCTTCTTAGTTTAGACATCTTTTTTCCTCCGTTTGGCTTCTTGGGCGAAGCGGCTGTTTACGCCGATAAAGTAAAAGAATAGGCTGAAAAGGATTGCCGCACCGTCCATAACGGGCTCAACGAACATATCGAGCATAAGGGCGGTCATCATGGCTACGACGGCGATTCTGTGCTCTTGCGAGAGTTCTTTGTCTCTGTAAATGCGGATGATGTCTCTGATGACTATCACGGTGATTACGCAGAAGAAGGCAAAGGTGATCCAACCGCTTTCACGCAAAAAGTCAAGCCACGTGTTATGCGAATAGAAGTAGGGCATGTTTCCGAAGGGGTACATCCAAGCGTTGTCGATGATATTTTTGAAGAGTTGTATACGCGGCTCCTCCGACATATCGCTTTCAAACATACGGTTGAAGAAATCGGTGGAGGCGAGGGCATCGATATTGGCGGATAAGATCACGGCAACGATCGCGCCGATGATGAGAAACTGAAAGATGATGATGCCTCGGCTGTTTTTGCGCTCTGCCTTTTTCTTGCCGAAGATACACAAAAGAATAATCAATGCCGTAACGATCAAACCGATGAAGATGACCGTTCGGGATGCCGTGACGATACAAGCGTACACCGATGCTACGGTGAAGAAAAGATAGGCGATCTTTTTGGAGATCTTGTTGGTGAAGAAAGCCAAGAAGAACAAGGGAACTGTCATGGCAAAATAGGTGCAAACCAAGGTGGCTTTCCATAATTCACCCGTCCAGAAATCGGCAATCTCTCTTTCGAAGCCGGCAAAACCGTCAAAGATGAGCAGGTCCAAAACGCCGTGTATAAAGTAGGGAATAACCGCAAAGAAATATAGCTTGATGATGCTGTCTTTTTCTTTTCTTGTGGAGGCAAGCGTCAAACCGATGAGATATCCGCCGATGGGGGATATCAAATACTTGATGATTTTGGTGACGAGGCTTGCGTTTGAGTGGACGAACATGATGAGAAAATTGGAAAAAGCCAAAAGCGCAACCCAAAAGAATAGGGCATTGAGCTCCAAGTTTTTGTGCGAGATCAGCAGATATAAGCCCATAAGGCAAAAGGCTAAGCCGAAAATATACCAGCCGTACCCCAAAGCATCCACAGCAAAAAGGAGGAAACAAAAAATCATTGCATATTTTACTGCTGTGCTAAGTTCAATCTTGGACATCATGATTACTCCGTTAAAATTTTACTTACTTGATCATAAAATCGATCATGTTTTTCGCTTGCGCGACATTGTTTTTTTCTTTTAATATATATTGCCTGCCGCATTCACCCAAGGCGCGGCGCGCGCCCTCTTCCATCTTTGACACCTGTTTTACGGTATCCGCAATTTCTTTGGGCGCGATGGTGCGAAGCGGAATGAGATACTTGAAATATTCTTCGGGAATGCCTCGGATTTCGGTGGAAATCACAGGGTTGCCCGACACCATATATTCAAAAATCTTAGAGGGGAAGCAATAGGCGGAAGCCTCCTCGGAAGGATCGCGGGTGCTGATCAGCATGGTGGCTTCGCGTTGCTTTTTGAGAAGGTCGTAGCGGGAAGGAAGATAGCCCATGAATTGAATGCGCTCATCCTTTTCCGCCCTTTCCCGAATCAGGGAAACGGCATTACCGTTGCCCGTCAGCCAAAGCTCATAACGGTCGTCAAGCAGTTCCATGGCATCAAGCAGTTCTCTCACACCGTAACGCAGGTCTAATACGCCCGAATACATCACGGAAATTTTGCTTTCGTCCTTTTGGACATCCTTGTCCTCGACGAGCAAGGAAGCGTCGTATGCTCCTTCCATCACCGTCCACGTGCCGTCCTTCAACTCCAAAAAATCTGCCATGTGGCGGCTGTAGAGAATGTACTTATCCACGTTTTTCATGAGCTTGCGGATCTTTTTCCAGTCCATGTTTTTGAGCATCTTTTTAAGACGCGACATGTGAAGATCCATAAACTGCGGAAGATCGAGCACCAGCATGGCAATCTTAGCGTCGGGGCGCATCTTTTTGATGGCGGATGCCGCCTTCATAAAAGGGGAATGCATCGAGTAGATGAAAACGCAAATGGGTTCATCCTTGGGGACGCTTTTGCACCATCTTTTTGCCTCTTTGACCAATGCGCGCTCGCGTGAAGGAATGGAAAGATAGGGAAGATTCAAATAACGGACGCTGACATCCTGCGTGCCCTCGGTGCGCGACCATGCGGTGCGCGATACAACCAAAGGCCCTTTGGGGAAGGGAGGATAGCGGAAGGAGTTTACCGTATCAAGCTTTTCGGTCATGATGGCATCGAAGCCCTCAAGAAGGCAGCTTTCCGCCACCTTGCCCGACATAAACTTACCGCCGTGCGCCAAAATATCCTTATTGAGAGCCTCGTTGGTGTGAATACCTAACCATAATGTTTTCATGACAGCTTCTTTACCACCTTTGCGGGATTTCCGGCAATGATGCAGTTGTCCTCAAACGTACCCGTTACCACGCTTCCGGCACCGACCACGCAGTTGTTGCCGATCTTGGCACCCTTGAGAATCAAGGCGTTGCACCCGATGAACACATTTTCACCGATCTCAATCGGACGGTGTTTGGTGTGTTCTCGGTTGTTGGGAGAATTTAAGCGAATCTCGGGATCGATGGGATGCATATCGCTGTCAATGATTTTGGTGTTGGCTCCAATGATGGTATGGCTTCCGATCTTGATGGAATCAAAGGCGTAGACCGTAACGCCCGACATGCCCACGCGATCTCCGATTTCGATTTTTGCTTTGCCGCGTGCAACAATGACCGAGCGTTGATAAAGCCCGACCAAATTGGAGAGAAAGCCCGATATGACCGTTACGCGGTCACCGAGCGTGATGCTTGCGGTTTTGTTTTTTACAATGACCGGCATGCCGAAAAATTTGCATTTTTTTCCTGTTTTAATGCGCTGAAGCTTGACGGAAAGCTTCGCGAAGGGATTTGATATACGCATTTTTATATTTCCTTTCTGCGATTGTAGGTTAAGCGGCAGTCTGTTCCGTTTTACGGAAGCAGACGTCTAATCGCTTTGCCTTGCTATCTGCCGCTTTTCCGTCAAAAGCAGCAAGATTTCGAGAAAGAAAATGGAAATAATTGTCAGTTACGGGGGGGGGGGGGGTAATGTTGGAGAATGTCATAATATGGAATCCTTGTTTCTTATTATTTTTTTGCTCCAGCACAAAGCGGCGGCCGCCTTCGCCTCTTTTTTCGCGCTCCTCTTGGGACATGGCAGCAACCGAAAGGATGGCGTCGCGGATGTCGCACGCCGAAGTGGATTTCATCTCTACCAAATAATTGAAATATTCATCGGGAATACCGCCGATGCGCGCGGATAAAACGGGATTGCCCGACACCATATACTCAAAGAGCTTGGAGGGGAAGCAGTAATCGCTTGCTTTTTCGTCGCTTCTTCGGGTGCTGATGAGCATAGCCGCTTCCTTCTGCTTCAAAAGCAGATCGCGGCGCGAGGGAAGAAATCCGAAATTCCGAATGCGCGGATCGTCTTTCGCTCTTTCTTCGATAAGAGAAACGGCGTTGCCCGTGCCGGTGAACCAAAGCTCAAAGCGTTCGTCAAGCTCCGCGAAGGCATCGAGAAGTTCCGGGATGCCGTAACGCAGGTCTAATATGCCCGAATACATGATGGGCATCTTGCCTTCGGGCTTTTGGGGAATGTCGTCAATGGCGCATGAGGTGTCAAAAGAGCCTTCCATCACCGTCCACGTGCCGTCTTTAAGCCCCAAGAAGGACGCCATATGGCGGCTGTAAAGAACATAGCGATCCACTTTTTTCATGAGCTTGCGGATCTTTTTCCAGTCAATCGCCTTGAGGCATTTCTTCAACCGTGACATGTGAAGATCCATAAACTGCGGAAGATCGGGAACGATCAAGCAAATTTTTGCCTTCGGAATGCGCTTTTTGATCTCGGCGGCGGCGGAAAGGAAGGGGGAGTGCATGGAATAGATAAGAACCGTAACGTCCTCGTCTTGATGCTCGTTTGCCCATTCTTTTGCCGCGCGGCGAAGTGCTTTTTCTTTAAAGTGCAGGGAAAGGTATTTGATGTTGCGGTAACCGACACCGATATCGCGGCTTTTGCCGGTTCTTGACCAGCGTTCTTCCTTCACCGTTTTGAATGCGGCGGGGAAGGAATGGCCGTTGATGGTGTCGAGAGAGATACCGTTTTCTTCTATTCCCGCCACAAGCGCGTCTTGGGAGACGTTGGCGGAAAGAAGTTTTCCGCCTTTCGCTATGATCTCTTGCTTTTGCGCGTGCGAAAGGCACACGCCAATCCATAGGTATTTCATCAAACCGGTACTTCCGTTTTCTTTTCTTCTTTTTGGGGATCAAAGCTTGTGAGAAGCTTCACCCAGTTGCCGGTGCCAATCTCACGCGTCAGATGCGTTTCCACATATGCTCTGCCGTTTTTACCCCATGCGGCGAGCTGTTCACGGTTGGCGTAGGCATCGAGAATTGCTTGATAAAAACCGTCGGTATCCTTGGGATCGATGCAAACGCCTGCGTTCTCGGCGGTGATCACACGGTCAAGGTCGCCCTCTTTGTCGAAAGAAGCGAGAATGGGACGCCCTGCCGACATGATGCTCCAAGTCTTAGAAGGCACAGAGTTCGAGCCGACGCCTGCCTTGGAGATGATCAGTCCCATGTCGCCGAGGCTGAATACGTGAGCGATGTTCTTATAATCTTCGAACGGGAACATATGTATATTGGCAATCTTCTCATTTTCTACTCTCTCGGTAACGTGTGCTTTAGCGGCACCTTCGCCGATGATAACGAAATGAATATCGCCGTTTGCTTCGGCTACGCGCTTTGCGGTGTCAAGAAGCATATCCATGTTTTGGGTATGGCCAACGTTTCCGCTGTAGCAAATGTAGAATTTTTCGGGATCCAAACCGAATTTTTCAAACAAAATGTTCTCTTCCCTTGGGATGGGAACCACCTCATTCACATCGATCCAGTTCTCGATGATCACGATCTTTTCTTCCGGCACGCCCTTTGCCATGATGTTCTGCTTAAAGCCCTCGGAAATCACGACGATTTTGTCGGCGGCGGCATAGATCTTATCTTCCATCTTGCGGCCGATCTTCCAAAGGATAGAGCCTTTTTTGGTAAGCCCCGTATGAACCAAAGAGTCGGGGAAGATATCTTGAAGGCTGTAGATAAAGGGGACTTCATGTCCGTATTTTTTCGAAAGCTTCTTTTTAAGCTTGGCACAGAGATATCCTTGCGTGGGAGGGGTGGATGCGCCGAGGATTAGATCAATATCCTTTGCTTTTTTTCCGTATTTATACTGTTTTAGATTGCATAGCAAATACCGCCATGCGCGCAAAATGGGATTTCTACCTTCACGCATCAACGGAAATCGACGGATGTGCAGACTGCCGTCGTAGAATTCCTCATAAAGGATCTTTTTGTACTTTTTCCGTGTGGCTTTGTCAATACCGCGCGAAGGCGTAGGAACGTAGTTCTCGGTACAAATGCCCACATCACGGTAGGTTTCGTACAAATCCTTGCTTAAATGGGAGCTTGCTACGTTCTCGGGAAAAAAGTAGGAAGAAAATTTTAAGATCTTCATAAAAGGCGTATCCTTTCTGTTGTCAGAATTTTTTCGGCGCGTCTTTGACCGGTTCAATAAAAAACTGTTTGACGTGGCAGAGACGGTGTTGACGGTATGGTGACTTTTTATGGTTTGTTATAAAAGTTAAATTATTCAAATTTGTTATCGCCGAAAGAAAGCTTATTCGTGTCGAAATGCGTGATCAGCATGGGATCGCCGTTTGTGTCATAAGCTTGGATAGAGGTTTGCAAATGCTCAATTTTCTCTTTCATTTCCGCTTCGTTGTTTGCAACGATATAAATTCTTACATGGAATTGAGAGATCGTGCGGCTTGCCTTGATGGTATCACCAACTTTGTAACGGTTTTCAATATAAAGCACACCTTCCACTTTGCGTGCTTCCTCTACTCCTTCAATTCTCGCAACCGTACCTCCTTTAGAAAGGAGAGTGAGCGTGCAACAGGGTTTCTTGAAAGCCGCGTTATCACGAGATTGATCGCAATCACCCATTTTGCCTGTCAAGGCGAAAGCCATCATCATGTGAAGGCTGTTGATGCCGTTGATATGTTCCGTATAGCGGTATTGTGCCGTGCCGCCGAGACGGAAGCCCATTTCAAAGAATTTGAATTTTCCGTCTTTGTAAAAGCCTTGCATGCTGGTGATGCCGTTACGTACCCCCAGTGCCAAAAGCATTTTTCTCATGTTCGCATCCACTTCTTTGATGTATTGCGGCAAATACTGAGAGGGATAAGCATAGATTTCGGAAAGCGGAATAAAGCTGTTGACATTCCCTCTGACATATTTATCGGTCATAGAGCTCAAAGATACGTTTCCGTCCACAAAAGTGTAATAAACACAGATCTCAAAGCCGTCGTTAAATTCCTCTACGGTGACACTGCTCGTACGGGAGCAGCCTTTTGCGTAGTTGTAAAGATCCGGAAAATCTTCCGCTTTTTCACATTTCATAACGCCGTTGCTTCCACAACAGTCTACAGGCTTGATTACCACAGGGTAAGAAAGTTGTTCCGCGGCTTTCTTCAAATCGCTCTCATCGATGATGTAGTCTTCCATTGTGGGAACGCCGTATTTTCGGCAAGTGCTTTTGAAGACGCGTTTGTTCATGGCGTTATCCCAAACCTCGCGGGAGGCGTAAAAAGGCAAGCCGAGCTTTTCGCATACGTCTATCGTGCAAGAAATAATATCTTCGTTTCCGCCGACAAAAATGCCATCTATTTTTTGATCTTTAACGAGCGTTGCCAGTTCATCTCTGTCAAGAATGTTGATTTTATGCATTTCGTCTGCGATGGCTTTGATTTCTTCGCTGAAACTAAGGCCGGCAAAAATTAAAACAACCTCTTCCTTCACAGCAAAGCTTTTGATGTCGGGGGCATTATTGGTGCCGCCGAGAACCAGTAGACGTTTTCCTTTTAAACTTTTCATTAGCGTAATCTCCTTTAGCAAATCAGTTTTTTATGAACGGTTTTTCTTAAAACTCTTAAAAAGCCATACTCTTTCACAAAAGAGAAGCCTACTTTTTTAAGACCTCTTTCCGAGGCGTTGTTGCCGCGTTCAACGGCGATGTAAAAACGGTTTATATCTGCCTCTTTTTCTATAAGTGCCGTGATTAAGGCGGGGTAGATGTTTTTGCCGCGCATGCTTTCGCTGACAAAGAAACGGCATAAATACACCGTATTCTCTCCGATTTTGAAAAAGAAATCATCGGCGTGGGCATGTTTTGCCCAGCCGTATCCGACCGGTGTCTCGCCCTCATAGGCGTAATAACCAAAGTCGCCGCCTTGCAGTTGGGATAAAAATTGTTCCACATATTCTTTTCCGCGCAAGTCTTTGACAAGCGGAGCGTTTTCTTTTGTGATGGGGACAAAGGTGATGGGTACGCGTGCTTGCGCACCAAGCATATCTTTGCGCTCCAGCGTAAAGAGCCGTTCGTGCCATATTTTAATGATGTGCATCAGTTTTCCTCCGGTAGGGTAAAACGGCAGACGAGCATATCCTCACCCTTTTCGTTTAATACCGTCACAAAGTCCGATGCTTGCTTCACGGCATACGAAAGCTTTTCATAGCTTTCCGCCACCATGCCCACGCGGATGAGCATGTGGGAATAGTCGCCGCTGGCATAGACGGTATCACCCTCTTTGTGTGTGAGATTGTAGTAAAGAACCTCATCAATTTTATAGACATTTTCAAGGCCGCGCAGGGTTCGAATCTCGCCTTCTTTCAAAATCATGGCGAGATTGATGGCGGGTTTTGTCCATGCTTTCTCATCCAAAAGCGGTGTGTCAAAGGCGGAAATGTCTTCCCCGAGAGAAAGGCGGATCATCATTTCGCCAAGGCAAACGCCGTTTTGCTTTTCGAAAAGGCGATAGTGCTGTTCACCCGTCAAGCGATACGCCATTTCATAAACAAAGAATTCTTCTTCGCCGTCTTTTTCGTCGTAGAGTGTTTGTACGAGCAAAAGACCGTTTTGAAGCCCCATATCGGCAAACATGTCCCGAAGCGCCTGATCCAATGCCTCGGTTAAGGCTGCCTTATGGCGCGAGGGGAAAATCTCGGCGACCGGCAAAGGCACAGTGGTATCTCCCTCTCTGACGACATAACGGTCGGCGGTGACGGTCAGATGAATGTGCCCGTTTACAACGGTATAAAACAGCTCACAACCGTGATCGGTGCCAATAAAACGCTCGATAATCACGCTTGCTGTGCGAGAAGCGAGCCGTGCTTTTTCTACACCGTCCTTCAGCTCTTTCGGGTTTCGGCATACCGTAATGCCGCGCGAACCGTAGCTGTCGGCAGGCTTGACGATATAGGGATATTTAGCCTCAGCAAGAGCTTCTTCAAGTGTGTATTCCTCTACGGTTTTTACGCCGTGACGGCGGCACGCTTCCTTGAAAGCAACCTTGTTGGTAACGGTAAAAAGTTGCTCTTTTGTTGCGTAGAAGGGGAGCGATGTTCTTCGGCAAAGCTCGCACGCGATGTGGATATTGAAATCCTCAAAGCCTGTGAAAACGCCGTCAATGCCTTCCTTCTGACAGAAATCCGCGAGGCTGTCCACGCGCGCGGTACTGATGGGCACAGGTCGGTCGGCAAAGCGCATGGCGGGCGCATTTTCATTTTGATCGGCAACATAGACGAAAATGCCCATATTTTTCGCTGTGGCAATGATATCAATCATTTGCGGAAATGCGCCGAGTATCAACAACTTTTTCATTTTTTGACTGTGATCTTGACGGTGCCGAGTGCCTTTTCACAAATGGAAACAGCTTCTTCCGGAGTGTCTGCTTGCGCGATGACAAAGCCCACACGGTCGGTGCTGGAGCCGATCTCGCCCGACAGGTCTCCTACACCTTTTGTGAAGGAAATTTCTTTGACGCCGGGGATGGCACGGGCTTCTTCGGCACCCTCGATGTTCTCAATTACGCCCGCAGGCGCGTTAAAGAAGCGGATGGCACTGCCTTTTTGATATTTTTCGGTGATATCGGGTGTCTCACCGCAAGAGATGCGGATGCAAGACGCCACCATATCAATGCCGGTGGAAAGGGGGACCAAGTGAGTGGTGATACAGTCGCCGCCCATTCTTGCACCAAGCTCAATCATGCGCGGACCTTTTTCGGTCAGCATAATCTCCACGTGCGCAGGGCCGTTTTGGATACCGACCGCCAATGCGGCGCGCGAGGCAAGATCCTTGATGGCGAGAATGTCTTTTTCGGGAAGGCGAGAGGGCTGGCTGTGCCCCATCTCCACAAAGTGAGGCGCGCCCGTGGTCAGTTTATCGGTGACTTGCAATACGTGCGGCACACCGTTCAATACCACGACCTCTACGCTGACCTCGTTTCCCTTTAGATATTCCTCCACAATCACGCCGCCGCTTCTGCCGTTTTCCGAGGAATAACGGATGGCATCGCGCAACTCTTCTTCGTTGTGAATAAGCATAACACCGCGGCTGCCCGAATTGTCGGTAGGTTTGGAGATGCAAGGATAATCAATCTTTGAGAGCACCTTTTCAAGCTCCTCGGGAGAGGAGAGGATGAAATACCAAGGGTGCTCCACACCCGCCGCCTCAAAAGCGCGAATCATTTCGCCTTTATCGGTGGCTTTGACAGCTGTTTCGGGGGTGATGGCAGGCAGGGAAAGCGCTTTTGCCGCTGCCGCGATGGAGCGCATCGGCATATCCGTAGCAAGAGTGAAGATGCCATCGGGCTTAAAAGCCTTGGCACATGCCGTCACACCTTCAATATCGATGGTGCTGACGTTGAAGTATTCGTCGGCATACGGAATGCCGATCGCGTTGGGATTAAAATCGGCGACCGCTGTGTGGAAGCCGAGCTCCTTTGCCTTCAAAATGGCAGGAAGCTGGAGCACCGATGCGCCGATGATGAGAAGCTTTTTCATTTGGTAACCTTCTTTTCTTCGACGGTATTTTCGCCGGCTGCTTCTTTGGCGATTTCTTCTTTGGTCTTTTCGGTTTTGACGTAAATGTTCTCTCGCTTAAGCACCGATGCGGCAGTCTTGAAGATAATCTTCATATCAAGGATGAAGGAAATGTGCTCAGCGTAGTATACGTCATTGACCATCTTCTCGGCGGATGTGATGGAGTTTCTGTAATAAGCCTGGCTGTAGCCCGTGATACCGGGGCGCACTTCCAAACGCTTCCGGTGCGGTTCGTCCAATTTGTCATAGCCTTCGTAATGCGTGGTGAGATGAGGACGGGGGCCGATGAGACTCATGTGACCGACGAGCACATTTAAAAACTGAGGAATTTCATCAATGCTTGTCTTGCGCATAAATTTGCCGATTTTGGTTACGCGCGGATCGTCGGCACCGTTGTAGGTCGAGCCGTCGGAGTTGATGATGTTGGGGGAATTGACTTTCATGGAACGGAATTTGATCATTTTGTAGACCTTGCCCTTTTTACCGATGCGGGGGGCACAGTAAAAGACGGGACCGCGATCGGTCAAAAAGATGATGGGCGCGAAAATGATGATCGCAAGGATGACAAAGGGAAGGGCAATAAGCCCGAGAATGAAGTCAAAAAGACGTTTGAAAAAATACTTATACATGGGCGATACACTCCTTGAAGCAAGCAATAATGTACTCTACCTCCTCGTCGGTCAGGCAGGTGTGAAGGGGAAGGGAAATCTCGTTTTTGTACTGCTCGTAAGCGTTCGGGAAATCCTTGATATCAAAGCCGAGATTTTTGTAAGCCGTCATCATGGGGAGGGGCTTGTAATGCACGTTGGTTGCAACTCCCATTTCCGCCATCTTGGTGATGACGGCGCGGCGGCGTTCGTCGGACGCGCCCGGCAGACGGGTGAGATACAGGTGACCGCTGGAGCGAGCGTTTTCGCTCTCGTGCGCAAGCGTCATCACGCCCAAGGGACGGAGCGCGGCGTCATAGCGGCGAATGATCTCATGGCGGCGGTCCATCATGCCCGCATAGCGGTCAAGCTGAATGAGACCGATGGCGGCGCAAACGTCTGTCATGTTGCATTTATAGGCGGGGGAAACGATATCGTATTCCCATGCGCCGAGCTGGGTTTTGGCAAGTGCATCCTTGGATTGACCGTGGAGAGAGAGAAGCTGGAATTCCTTGTAAAGCTGTTCGCTGTCAAGCCCCTCGCGGCTCTTCCAGGTGGCGGCACCGCCCTCGGCGGTGGTCAGGTTTTTCACGGCATGGAAAGAGAAGGAGGTGAAGTCCGCGATCTCACCCGTTGTTTTGCCGTTGCGCGTTGCGCCGAAACCGTGCGCACAGTCCGAGATCACGGGGATTCTGCCGAACAGTGCCTGCCTTTCATTGGCGGGGCGGAAGAGGTGCTTTTTGCGCTCGACAATTTCAAAAATACGGTCGTAATCGCAGACCACGCCGCCGATATCGACCGGGATCACGGCTTTGGTTTTTTCGGTGATGGCGGCTTCCAATGCGTTGTAATCCATCTCGAAAGAATCCTTTGCCGTATCAACAAAAACAACCTTCGCGCCCACGTGCACGGCGGGAGAAGCGGAGGCGGTATATGTATAAGCGGAGGTGATCACCTCGTCTCCTTCGCCGATGCCCAAAACGCGCAAAATGAGCTCAAGTGCCGCCGTGGCGGAATTGAGACAGACTGCTTTTTCGGTATGGCAGGTGGCGGCGATGCGGCGTTCAAGCTCCTTGGTGCGGGGGCCTGTGGTGATCCAACCCGAGCGAAGCGCTTCGGCGACCTCGGCAATTTCAAGCTCGGTAATATCGGGAGGCGAAAATGATATTTTCATAGTAACTCCTTTAATGATTATTAAAATATATGATAATTATATCATCTAGTCGATGGTTTGTCAATGCTTGCATCATAAAAATACGGATATATGAGCAATTTTTTTTGCAAAATATGACTAAAAAAGGGTAAAATAAATATTTTTGGATCGGGACTTGTTTTTTTCTTTTGGGTATGTTATACTGAAAAAAACACGAAAAAAGAGGTGATGCGCCGATGGCGGAAACCATTCGGTATGAAAACGGTACCTATACGGGCGACACCGTGGAAGGCAAACGTCATGGGCTTGGCACTTATACTTGGACGGATGGCAGTGTGTATGAAGGCGACTTCGTTTGGGGAGAGCGCACGGGGCACGGCGTATTCCGTTGGCCCGACGGCAGTGTATACGAAGGCGATTTTGCAGGCAACGCGCGCACAGGCAAAGGCGTTTTGACGGTTGCGAACGGTATGCGCTACGAAGGGGATTTTTTGAACGGAAAAAAGCATGGCTTCGGCGTTTTAACCTGGCCCGGCGGCAATACCTATGCGGGCGGATTCGAAAACGATGCCCGTACGGGCGTGGGCGTTTTTATTTGGGCGGACGGGCAGAGATGCACGGGAACTTTTGTGCACGGTCTGCGCGAAGGGATGGCAACTCTCCTTTATCCCGACGGCAGTGTCTATATCGGCACCTATTTGCACGATAAACGCCATGGAGAAGGGGTATTTACCCATGCCAACGGAAAAAGCGAACGCCAAGTTTTCGAGATGGGCGAGCTTGTATCCTCTTCCGTGATCGGTCTTGCCGATCGCGCGGAGAAGTCTGATTCCGCAAAATAATTCCGAAAGTCCACCTCTTGCACGGAAAGGAAAGATAAGAAAATGAAAAAAGCAGTGAAATTTCTTGCTGTCTTCGTGGCTTTTTGTCTGCTGACAATGGCATTTTTTGCTTGTAACGAAAAGGATGTCCCCGACGCGGGCGATGATCCTCCCGTCACAGACGACACTCCCGGCGATGACACTCCCGGCGGCGACACTCCCGGTGGTGATACCCCTGGTGACGATACCCCCGGCGGCGACACTCCCGGCGATGACACCCCCGGCGGCGACACTCCCGGTGATGATACCCCCGGTGACGATACTCCCGGTGATGACACCCCCGGCGGAGATACGCCCGGCGGAGATACGCCCGGTGATGATACTCCCGGTGGCGACACTCCCGGCGATGACACTCCCGGTGATGACACCCCCGGTGGAGACACTCCCGGCGGAGATACGCCCGGCGGAGATACCCCCGGTGATGACACTCCCGGCGGCGAGGGTAGCGAGCCTGAATACGATAACAGAGTCGAGATCGGTGATCTGACAGAAGGAATAGAGTAAGAAGGGATTGCTTCACTTGTCGTGAAGCGCCGAAAAACGAACGAAAACGCTCGGTTTTTCTGCCCTTGCAAATATTTCAAAGAAAATTTTATTATTTTACGCCTTTGGTGGCGTAAAATGAGGGGGTTAGCTCTTAATGAGCTAGCCCACGAAAAAAAACAGCTACAGTAGCCGCTCTCCGCTTTGCGCGTCGATGACGAGCGCCGTCTGCGGAGGCAGCCGATACGTGACCCTTTTACCGTTTTTAAGGGTCAGCACGCGCTCGCCG